>CAZVNZ010000009.1:0-69115 GCA_964628515.1 uncultured Christensenellaceae bacterium | reverse complement strand
TGGGATTAAAAATAATAAAAGGCGGATTGATAATAATACTGTTAACTAATTTGAACAAGTGGACTGCTTAGACAAATGAGTGAAAGGGAAAATATCATGAAACCGAGTATGAAAAGTAATGAAAACAGGACAGACAAGCACAATTTAAAACCTATTTCAAGAAGGAAACGCTTTATAAAAATCGTTAGCCTTGTTGTTGCATGCGTTTTATTGCTGTCTATACTGCAAACGGGAGTTTGGGCAGAAGGAACGAATAACATCGTAGATCCTCCTGAAAACCCCGATATAATAACGAAAGGCGACGTAACGAACGATCCTCCACCGAATCCGACACCGGAGGCAACAACCGAGACGTCGCCCACAACTTCACCGGAGCCAACAACGAAGCCCGGAGCAACAACCGAGCCCGGAGCAACAACTGAGCCTGGAGCAACAACCGAGCCCGGAGCAACAACCGAGCCCGGAGCAACGCATTCGGCGGAGCCTACACAATCCCCGTCTCCGTCTCCCTCGACAAGTGTTACAACTCCGATAGAGACGAAGCCGACAGCTTCCCCGTCTACAGCCCCCTCTGCACCCCTTTTGGGCAGAGCACCGGAGGCACCTAATGCGTCTGTAATAGCTACACTTACATTTATTGTAGACGGCGCACAATACGGAGAGCAGGTTCCTGTACCTGCTACGGGCGTGTTTACTATGCCTGCAGACCCTGTAAAAGATAATGCAGAGTTTTTAGGTTGGTTTACAACGCAAGACGGAGATGTTAAGTTTAATCCTGCGGAGTCTTTATCCTTTAATGGAGATATTAATGTATACGCAAAATTTAAAACGGGCACATTAATTACCTTTTTAGACAGAGACGGCAGAACTTTTGAAACCTACAGAATAAGCCCAACTGAGGCTATAAGAACTGCTAGTAAAATACCATCGGCTAACGGCTCGGATAAATTTATGTATTGGGCACTTCAAGGGAGCACGGACGAATACAAATTTGGCGGAACAACAACAGCACCGCTAACCTTTGTACCCGTATTTTCCGCGACGCATTACGTGTTCTTTTACTCGGACGGCACGTATGTGGAGCCACAAATTGTTAAAACGGGTGGATATGCAACCAAGCCTGCTGATTCGCAACTTAAAGGTTATAAATTTAAGTATTGGTCCAAAACTCCCGAGGGTACTGATGCCTTTGATTTTGAAGGTACAAAAATAACGGAAGATATAGATTTATATGCCGTTTGGGAAGGCGAGCTTGTAGATGTAAAAGTTCATTTCTGGAAGGAAAGGGAAGGTATTGCAGGCACACCAAGCTGGCCTAACGATTATGTAAGTGCAGACGTTCAGACTATTAAAGCACCTGCCGGTAGTGCAATTACGGATATAAGTACATTGATGGATGTTTACGAGAAAGGCAGAACACCCGCAAATAATGGATTACCTACATACGAAATACCCTATTTTTATGAGCTCGGAAAAACCGAACCCTTAGATAAGGTGGACGGAGAAGGTAATAGTGTATTAAATGTTGCTTTTAATTTAATAGTATACACACATACATTTAATGCCGGCACTTATAATGAGTTTGAGGATCTTTCAGCCGGAGTGAGTGATACACTTGATTGGCAGTGGAATGATACTCCTGCGGTAGCTTCATATCCAAGCGGACAATATACAAGAACATCAACTCCTACTTTATATTCCTATAAGGTAAAGTACATGCAAGATATTAGCGACTTATGGCCTTCTAATTTGGCAAATGTAGAATTAAAAGGATATGCAAGTAATGGCGATATAGGTAGGGCTCAACCGTTTGGTTGGGAGACGAAAAAAACTGTACTTAAAAATAATGGTTCTATAAATAATACGAGGAGATTAGTTTGCTCGGAGGAGCTATTACCCGACCCTGCAATGGATAACGGTGATACGAAAAATACGGTTGAATGGTCTTTAAAATGGGTAGAAAACCTAAAAAAAGTAAATGTACGCTATATGATAGAGACTATTGACGGAGTAGTAGGAGAAGATCCACCTACAACTGTGGTTAATGGTGTGCCAATGGTACCTGTGAAATTAAGAGACAAAGCATATTTGGCGGACGAAAAATACAGCCAGTCAGTTAATGTAGATTCATTAAATGGCAGAGATTTGCTTGACCGCATATTGTCAAAAGATTTAACGGGCGATGGCTATGAGTGGACTGCAGAATATACAAAAAATGCAGATACTCAAACCAAATCCTTTTATTACAACAGATTCCGTCTAAATTTGGCATTTGATTTGCAGGGTGGCACCAACGCAGGTAGCTTCCCTACCCAAAAGGACATCAAACACGGACAGGATGCCTTAAGATACAAGCCACAAGCAGATCCTATAAAAGATAAAAGTACTTTTGAAGGCTGGTATTATGATTCAACCTATGAAAAAAAGGTAAATTGGGAAGAGGATACTTTCAGAGTACCTAATAACAGAGATACCATTACTCTATACGCAAAATGGTCCACAGGAGACCATAAGGTAACCTACTATGCGGATATGGATAAGGTAGGTAAGGAAGAAAGCGATAGCCAAACAGTTAAAAACGGCAAGTATGCGGATTCCACAAAAGTACAAATTAAGGGTAGCGATGGGGAGCTTTATCCTGCACAGGTAGGTATGGGCGTGCCCGGCTACGGACAATTTATAGGCTGGTACAAGCTTTTAGGAAACGGCTCTATAGCTGCATTTAAAGATACCACTCCTATATATACAAACACAAATTTAGTTGCTATGTGGAAAGCAGGCGGTTTTAAAGTAACCTACGACCCCGGCGAAGCAACAGGGGAAGTACCTACAGATCCTATGTCATACCTTAACGGCACTGATGCTACCATAAAGGGCAACACGGGAAATCTTAAGGTAGAAGGCAAAACATTTATAGGCTGGTTAAACCCTGCGGATAAAAAAATGTATTCTCCTAACGAGGATATGAAGATAAGTGCAAATACAACACTTGTAGCACAATTTACAGAAAACGCAAACTTTGTAGACGTTACAGTTAAACCCGGCTTTGAGGACCCCGCACAACCGGACGTAACAATACCCTCTATGAAGGGCGGTACGATTACTGTACCTTCGGCGGACGTGTTTACAAGAGACGGCTACGAGCTTGTAGAATGGGTAATTACCAACGGTAAACCCGAGGATATAGGCAAAACCTTAAAACCGGGAGAAAGCTACAAGCCGGAGCAAGACACGGTAATTGAAGGCGTATGGAAAAAAATTATTGTAAGCATTAAGATAGAAGTTCCCAATGCATCCAAAGTATATGGAGACGCAGACAAGCTTCCCTCTAAAGACGATGTAAAAATCACCGTTGTGGGAGAAGGCAAAACGGACGATCTTAAATATACTTTAACTCGCATACCGGGAGAGGACGTTAACTCCTACGATTATATTATTACAATAGACCAATCCGTTGCCGGAAAATATAAAATAGAAGAACAAACAGGCAAATATTCAATTACTCAAAGACCAATAACGGTAAAAGCGGACGATAAAGAAAAGGATTATCTCGGAGACGAGCCTATCTATACCCACACAGTTATAGATGATGCAACACCCGAGTTAAGCAATCTTGCACCTGTGGTTGTAGACGGCTATACAAGAACAAAGGGAGAGGAAGTTGCAAAGTCACCTTATACTATAACTCCTACCGTTGATGCCGCTAAAAACAAAAATTACAAGGTTACAGTAGAGACGGGACTGCTTAAAATTAAACCCATATCTACCGGAATAACAATTGTAATAGACGATAAATCCAAGACCTACGGCATGGACGACGAAACACTGACTGCAACGGTTAGTGGGGAGAAAAATAAGGGCGATATTGCTGTTACCTTAGAGCGTGAGAGCGGAGAAGACGTAAAAGAGGGCGGTTATGCAATAAGAGTTAAGAGCATTGCACCTAACCCTAACTACGATTTATCCAAAATAACGGTAGAAAACGGTGCTGTAACAAACGGTACATATACCATTAATAAAGCTGTAGCAACAATTAAACCCGTAGAACAAACAAAATTCTTCGGAGAAGCTTTAGACGAGTTAATCGCAACTGTTGAAGGAGACGTAGTAAAGGAAGGCTTTAAGCAGGTAACGGGCTATACATTGGTACATAACGCACCTGCAGGACTACCGGCCGGAAACTACTTAATATCCGTAAAAGAGAGCTTCGATGCTTTAGCGGCAGCTAACCCCAACTATACAGTTGATGTAGCCACAGCGCCTCTAATAATAAGCAAAGCGAATATAGAAATAGCTATAGTACCTCAGAATGATAGCAAATACTACGGACAGGAAGATCCGGAGAAATTTATTGCTACACTTACCGGCACACAGGTTGAAAACTCTCCTCTAATGTATGAGGTAGTACGTGAGAATAAATCGGAGGAAGCAGGAACTTACAAATTAAGTGTTAAGCTGTTAGACCATCCGAATAACAATAACTACGATTTATCCAAAATAAACATTACCGCAACGGCAGATTTCAAAATTGATGCGCTACCCGTAACAATTAAAGCGGATGATGATTCTAAAATCGTGGATTCCATAAAGCCTGAGGACGAGACATTCAAAGCAACAACTACAACGGCTATACCGGATGTAGATTTAACCAAGCTGCCTGCACCTGCGTATACTTTAAGAAGAGTACCGGGCGAGACGGTTAAATACGGGGATAACTTCTACCCGATTAATGTAAATGTGGATAAAACCGCAGAAGTAAATAAAAACTACGATATAACCCCACAACAAGGCGAGTTTAGAATACTGCCCATAAAAACAGATATTGTAGTACATATTGTTAGCACGCATAAAATCTATGGAGATAAAGACCCTGCTACATACGGGATAAGAATTACGGATAAAGACAGAAACGAAATACCGGATATGAAAATAGACGTAAACTTTAGCCGTACAGCAGGAGAAAACGTAGTAGGCGGACCATATAAAGTTTCGGGCACATTTGCAGATACACCCAACAATGCAAAGTATGACTTTTCGAATGCCGAAATTTTAGACGGAAATCTAACAATTAAGCAAAGACCTATAAACATATCTGTTCCCAAAGACTACGAAATAACGGTAGGCGAGGAAGATCCTGCGTTTGTAGAAACTGTAACAGGGCAGGTTGTACCGGGGCAGGTTACAGACCCTACCTTTGTGGCGGATAAGATAAACTATACCATTGAGAGGACGAATAAAAGTAAAGAAGTAGGAGTGTACCCTGTTGATATTATTAAAGGGCAAAACCCCAACTATAATATTATTACAGACCCCGGACAGTTGGAGATTAAAGCAAAAACAGGTGCAAAACTTATAATAAACAGCACAGGAAAAACCTACGGACAGTATTTGCAGAGTGAAGAAACATATACTGCAACTACGCAAGGCGAGATTGCAGGCACACCTATTAAGTACGAGCTGTATCGTGAAGACGGCGAGGACGTTAAAGAGGGCGGTTATAAAATAAAGGCAAGGTTGCTTGACAACCCCAACTACACAGATAAAAACGGTAACTCTTTAATAACTGTTGAGGAAGGCACATACACAATTAAAAAAGCCGATGCAACAATTATGCCCGTACCTCAAACAAAGCAATACGGACAGCTTTTAGACGAATTAACCGCAAATGTAGTGGGCGATATAAAAGATAACCCCAAATTTAAAGCGGTAACAGGCTACACATTAGGGCACAACGCACCTGCAGGCTTACCCGTAGGAGATTATAAGATATCCGTTCAGGAAAGCTTAGAGGCTTTAGCGGCAGCTAACCCCAACTATAATGTTAATGTTAATACGGCGGATTTAAGAATAATCCCGGCACAAATAAAAATACACTTTACAGTTGAGGATGCAGACAAATACTACGGACAGACAGATCCTAAGTTTAAAGCATCATTAGTAGGAGAGCAAATACCCGGATATCCTCTAATGTATGAGATAGTACGTGAGAATATATCTGAAGAAGCAGGAACATACGATTTAAGTATTAAGCTGTCAGACCACGAAAATAACAAAAAATACGATCTAACGTTAATAGACGCAAATGATAAGGGGACGCTAACAATAAAACAGCTACCCATAACAATTGCGGCGGCTAATGATTCTAAAACTGTGGATACTGCCGATCCTACCGAGTTTAAAGCATCGGTAACAACGGCTATACCCGACGTAGATTTAGACAAGCTAACCACTAAGCCCAGTTATTCCGTAAGCAGAATAACAGGCGAGGAGGTTAAATACGGCGAGGACTTCTACCCGATTAACGTAGCGTTTGGTGAAGGCGCAAACAAAAACTACAAGATTACACCACAATCCGGCGAGTTTAGAATAACGCCTTTAGAGGTGGAATACACCGTGCTTATTTTACCGGCGGAAAAAACCTACGGAGATCCGGACGCCGCTAAGTACGCTGTAGAAGTTAAAGACAACGACGGCAACATGGTTGAAGGCGTAGAATTAATATTTGACCGTGATGAAGGAGAAAATGTGGCAGGCGGACCTAACGATGACGGCACCTACACAATTAACGCTAAATTTGCGCCAAACAATAAGCTGGATTTCTCAAAGAGTGTAATAACTTCGGGCAAGCTGACTATTAAAAAGAGAACTGTAGACGTAAAAGTGGATCCGCTGGTACAAACTATTACAATAGGCGAGGACAAACCTACGTTTTATGCTAAAGAAGAGTTAAATATAACGAATCCCGGCTTTAATGCGGATAAGCTAAACTATGAGCTGACGCTTAAGGGCAACGAAAAAGTGGTAGGAGAATACCCAATCGATATTATTGAAGGGCAAAATCCCAACTATACCATAAACTTTACACCGGGTACGTTAAAAGTACTGCCAATAGGCACAGCATCGCTTACTGTAGACAACTTAGAGAAATTCTACGGAGCTAAGGATGCAGCACTTACAGCACGTACCAACGTGCCTGAGGGCGCACCTAAAATAAACTACACCTTAGAACGTGTAGGCGGCGAGGAGGTTGTGGACGGCGGTTATAATATAGAAGTAAAACTGGGCGATAACCCCTACTATACAGATAAAGACGGTAAATCCTTGATAAACGTTACAGAGGGCACATACACAATTAAACCACGTCCCGTAACAGTACAAGGTGGAGAACTCGTACTTAAATACGGAGACCCGATACCTGCGGATGCCGATTTACCGAAAACGGTAAAATACCAAGATGACATCAAGGGCACGGACGATGTAAGCTATAATGTTACAAGAGACCAAGGAGAGCTTGCGGTTAGACCCACACCTTACGATATAATTGTAACTGCGGACAAGGACGCAAACCCCAATTATGATGTTACGGCAGTAAACGGCACAATTACAATAACTCCTTTAGACGGCGTGGTAATAAAACCCGCGATTGCATCAAAAGAATACGGACAAGCAGACCCTGCAAAATTTACGGCAACCGTAGCAGGAGAAGTTAAAGAGGGAGATATTAAATACGAAGTAGTAAGAGTAGACAAAGGCGAAGATGTTAAAGCCGGCGGTTACGAGTTAAGTGTAAAATTATTGGAGGAAAACCCCAACTACACAAATATTACACTTGATACCAACACCTTTACCATAACTCAAAAACCTGCGGATATATATGCAAATCCTGCAAGCAAGAGATACGGGCAATTACAAGACCCGCCACTATCGGGCTATGTAATAGGCGAAGCTGCGGACAGAGACGGCATTACCTACGATAAGATTAAGTACAGCTTATATCGTACAGGCAACGAAAATGTAGGCACTTACAGCGTTGTTCCGCTGGCTACCGAAGGGCAAAACCCTAACTACACTATAACCCCTCATAATGCGGAGTTTGAAATTACTCCTATAACAACAGAGGTTATAATTACACCTAACTTTGCCTCTAAAACCTACGGCGAGGACGACCCAACGCTAACGGCTACGGTAGACGGAACAATAAACGGTGATACCATTGAAACACGTGTGGTACGTGTACAAAAGGAAGGAGCAAATAACGAGAATGTAGACAGCTACGTTACAAGAGTAGAGTTAATAGGTAACAACCCCAATTACTCCAATATTGTAACTAAAGAAGGTACATTTGTCATCAATCCTAAAGAGGCACACATTAAAGCACAAGGAGATGGCAAAATCTACGGCGAGGTAGATCCTACCTTTGTAGCAAGTGTATCGGGCGAGGTTGCAAAACCGGGCTTTGACAAAGTAAATTATGGTGTAGACCGCTCCAATAAATCGGAGAACGTAGGCACATACTCAATAGAAGTAACCCCCGGGCTAAACCCCAACTACAAAGTTACTTTTGAAAATGCCGAATTTATAATAGCACCAAAAGAAGTGGATGTACTCATACTTCCAGATAACAAAACAAAAGTTTACGGAGATGAGGACCCACAACTTACAGCTACGGTTAAAGGTACGGTTGGAGAGGATCAGCTAAACTACGACCTTATCAGAGATGAGGGAGAAGACACAGGTACATATAAAATCAATGTAGACATAAAAGACAACGAAAACTATGTTGTTAAAGCAAACACCGCACTGTTTGAGATTACAAAAGCACCTGCAACAATAGTGGGCGATAATGCAACAAAAACAGCAGGCAGTGCAGACCCAACCTTTAGCGCAAATGCCAACGGCGCTAAAAACGGAGATAAATTCGAGTTTACCTTTAGGCGTGATGGTGGCGAAGGCGTAGGCGTATATCCCATAAATATACTTCCTGCTAAAAGCTACAGTAACTACGACTTAAAACTGACAAACGGTAATCTAACAATTACCCAAGGCGCACCGGTAGAATCACCGGCACCGGCAGGACCGACTACCGAGCCTCCCGCACCTACGGATACTCCTGCTGAGGAAGAGCCTATAACACCTGAGGCAGAAGCTCCGGCAGTACCGGCGGCACCTGCACCTGCGGCACCCACAGTAGCACCTGCGGCGCCCACAGTACCTACTATTGCACCACAAGCAACGGCAGATACAAGGCTTACAGACGATATAAATAACGGACAAATTCCTCTAAATGAGGGAGACCGTTATGTAGACATCGGGGGTACAAAAGTACCCTTAGCATCTAATCTACCCTCTTGGGCACTACTTAACCTAATACTTGCCATACTAACGGCGATAATAGCTTTAGTGGTAACAGTAGCATACTTTGTAGGCAAGAAGAGAAAGAATGATGATGAGGAAGGCAATGTAAGCAGAGCTGCTATGCGTGAGGAAGAGGAAGAAAAAGGCACATTAAAGCGCAAGGGCATTGCACGCATTATAAGCATAGTTGTGGCAATAGTAGCGGTTATAGTGTTTATACTAACGGAAGATATGCGTCTGCCAATGGTATTTACAGATAAGTGGACGTTGCTTATGGCAATAATTGCAATAGCTCAAATAGTAGTGGCATTCTTTACAAAAAAGAGCCGCAAAAAGGACGACGACGAGCAAGCAACCGTTGGCACACCAAGTGTGCAGGATATGTAAGCTAAAGACATAATGCAATAAAAGACTAAACTTTAAAATCCACCGTGCAAACGGTGGATTTTAGTGTTATAGGCAAAGTTGAATAATCGACGTCAATTATTTGTAATAAACTCAACATATAGCCACACTCTTTTATGCCCATTTGGGACTAATATAAATCAGTAGTCTGTACACAAGCTAAAAACCCCTCGTTTTATACGGAGTTTTTGTAAATATCGCCAATAAATAGAATAAAATCTAATTATTGCAAAATAATTACCTAACTTTTTTTTTTGAGACCACATTTGCGACTACAATGGAATATAATTAAGGTACATACAAATACTAATAAATAGACAAATATGGCAATCTCAACTAATAATCACGATGCAAAAGAGAAAAGGCTTTATAATTTAATGGATTAGAAAATTATCTATACTCGTATTCGGGCTTGCCAAAAGTTTAGCAGAGTAGCATACTACTATGTAAAAGGCACTTCGCTAAAAACGTGTAAATGTATATTGTATGGAAGGAGCAAGACATGAAAAAGAAAAACGCAAACAAAAAGAAGCTTTTAAGGCTGTTTAGCTTTGTACTTGTATGTGCATTGTTAATAACTTTGGCACAAACAAGTGTATTAGCTACTACTGACGGCTTTGCGCAAAAAGCTAATGCGGAAATAGGGGAGGGCGCACCTCCGACTACCGTGGAGCAACCACCCACAGGGGAGGCACAGCCACCCACGGCAGAGCAAGAGACAACGGTGATAGCTAAGCCCATAGATGAGCAAGTGGTTATTGGAATACCAAGCGAGGGGCAAAGCGATAGTATAGGCAATAAAGAAGATGTGCTATCTACACCCAACCAAACCCCTGCCACAAAGGAGCAACCCACAGGAGAAATAAAAGAAGTTTCTTCTTTTAGTGCTCAATATAAAGAGCAAATAGCTAAGGGAGAAAAAGGCGCATTAGAGCCGGGCGTGCAGAGTTTGCAAGGTGGGAATGACAGGTATAGTATTACGGTTAATGTGTACTATGGAAATTACGGCAGTGTAGATGATAACAGCCCTGATGTTGTCGGTTATATTAACAATATATCCGAAGATACCATGGATGATTACTATGAAGAATTAAGAGGTGCAAATCTTGCAAACGCACTTTTTGAGAAAATCACAAACAACCAAAATGAATTAAGAACAGACTATAGATCAAATGATTTTTATAAAGTAGGCTCTATAGACTTTGATGATGATGAGCATTACAATAATAACTACACAGTAAAAATCTACTTAAAGGGTAATAACCCCGCAAAACAAAATGTAGTTGCAGACGGCAGTTTTTATCTAACTATGATTGCAAGAGACGGAACACCATTACAATCGGGAACATATGTGCAGGTAAGCTCAGACAATGTTAAAGTTACTGTGCCAAACAACTTAGTAGAAAGTGCAAAAAATAGTATGCTCTTACCAAACAATAACATTACTATTTCCGACTATCCGAGTAATTCGGCACTGGAAGCAGCGGTAGCTGAGCTTAGCAAAAAAATAGGTGTAGTGTTTAACGGTAATTATAAAGATGTAACATGGGATTGCTTAATTTTAAGCGAAAATGAAAAGGATGCTCGTATTAATGGCTTTGTAGTTTGTGAAGCAACATATAAAGCTACCTACGAAATAGAACCTATAACAGATATGGATGCGAGCAAGGTTGTAGGTATGCCCAATCCAAACCCACAGCTTTTAGCTTATGATACAATTGTGCCTACACCATCCCTTACCATACCCGGTTACAAATTTTTGGGCTGGAAAAGTAGCTTAGATAACTACAAAAAATTTGTAGCAAACACTATAAAAATAACTGAAAATATTAATTTAAAAGGTTATTTTGAAAAAGACCTATCTCAATGGGCGACCGTAACCTTCGTTGCAGGAACAGGCGGTACAATAGTGGGAGGGCAATCACCTGTAATAATGCAAAAAGGCTCTCTTCTTGATAGCGCAGTAATACCCACACCCGAAGCGAATTTACGGCACGAGTTTATTGGTTGGAGTACAACAGGGTCACCTAATAATGCTGTGATAAATATTGCAAGCACAGAAATAAAGGCGGATACAGAATTTACAGCTATGTTTAGTGAAAAGGATGTTGTGACTGTTAGATTTGTTATACCCTCTGAAAATGGATTTGCTGATGCTACCCCCACGGTGTTTGATAAATTTCCAAAAGGGCTTGCACTATCCGAAGAAAATTTAAATGAATTAAGGTATACAATACCCGCTCCTACTCCAAAAAATGACTACAAATTTTTAGGCTGGAGTAAAACAGCATCTAAGGACGACATTGTTACAGATTTTAGCAAAGAAGTAATAACGGCAGATACTACATACACCGCAATGGGGGAGAGAACCAACCCCGAAATGGTTACCGTAAACTTCTTCGCAACAGATGGTGGCACTATCGATGGTAAAACAACCATCACCATAAAAAATGGTGAGAGGTTACAAGATACGCCTATGACTAAAGAAGACGATACCCACGTCTTTGTAGGTTGGAGTACCACAAAGAGCTTTGACGATGCGGTTAAGGATATTGGAGTTAATCCAATAACTGAAAACACAGACTTCTATGCTATGTTTGCACCGTCGGTTAAACTCGGTTTTGATTTGAGCGCTGAGGGTATAGACGGCTCGCTTTCCATACCTAATTCTTTTCATAAAATTACACCGGGATTAACCATAGAGGAAGCCGAAGCATTAAGAATGGCGGCAATACCTAATGTGAGCCTACTACCCGACTACGAATTTACGGGTTGGACGGTAGAGGGAGAAGGCACCCTTAGACAAAATGATGAAATCAGAAAAGATGCTATTACTAAAGATACTACTTACGTTGCTAATGTAAGATCTACAAAAGTTAAGGTAGAATTTGTAGCATTAAACGGAAGCACATTAGTAGGGGAAAGTACAAAAATGGTTTCTAAAGGTACGATGCTTAACGATATAACACCTCCCATGGCGGAAGATACCGAAACACACTACTTTATTGGTTGGAGCGACAACGATAAGTTCTTCAATCAAATAAATATGTCTACAATAATTAACGAGGACACAACTATTTATGGTTGGTACCAAGAAAAAGCGGTAGTTACGGTAACGGGTAAATCCGACTTTGCCACCTATAATGGCGTATTGCATGAAATACAAGGGTACGAGTTTACAATAAGCACCCCCGATATAGAAGTATCTACTGTATCTACTCTAAGTGCAACCGGCAATAACCCTGAAAACTACACCTTAAAGGGTATTACAGCAACAGCAACCGGTTTAAACAAAGGAAACTACTATACAGATTTTAATGTTCAAGAACCTATGGTAATGTATGATAATGAGTATTTAGAAAGCAATCAATTCAGGTTTGTATTTAATAAGGGTACTCTAAGAATAGACCCTGCACCTCTAACAATAAGGACGGTAGATACGGAAAAATTCTACGGCGACGCCGATCCTGCTTATAAAACGGAAATCACAAAAGGCAGTCTAATGCTAAGAGATAAAAACTTAGAAATTAAGAGCACTTTTAGAAGGCAGGCAGGCGAGGACGTAAGAAACGGCGTAAAATACGAGGTTACTCCACAAGTAGTTGACGAGGACTACCCTAATTACAACATCGAGGAAGAGCCGGGTATGTTAGAAATACTACAAGCGGAAGCCTTTATTACCGTATTTAATTCTTCTAAAGAAGAGGAAGAAACAGACCCCACATTTACCGCAAAGGTTGAGGGCAACAAAAATAACGAGCAGTTGAGGTATACCTACGAGAGAGACTTAGGAGAAGCACCGGGCAACTACCAAGTAAGACCGGTACTAAGCGAGGATTACCCCAACTACAAAATAGACTTAATACCGGGTAATATGGAAATAACGGCAAAAGGTGCCGTAGCACCCGAAGAGCCGGAACCGGAAAATACGGAAATTCCACAAAACCCAACACCGGAAGAGCCACAACCCGAGGATGACTTTACCTTTACGCCGGGAGTGCTTGTAGAAACTCCGGAGGATACTCCTCCAACAGCACCTGCACCTGTAACTCCACCGGCAGAGGAAGAGCCTGCAACAGTTGCGGCAGCACCTGCACCTGCTCCTGTGGCAGTGGCAGCACCTGCGGCGGCAGCGGCGGCACCCACCGTTCCGGAAGTACCCACTGCAACAGTAGCGGATGGGCAAGTGCCCTTAGCTGAAGGCACACCTGCGGAGCAACCCGTAGAAAATATAGAGGAAAACAAAATACCCTTAGTGGCGACAGTTCCCTCTTGGGCATTGCTAAACCTACTGCTTGCCATAGTTACGGTAGTAATAGCAATAGCGCTGATAAGCACATATGTTGTTGGTAAAAAGAAGAATCAAAAAACTAATATTAGGGAATTTGAGGACAGAAGCACCCTAAAACGTAAAGGCATAGCACGCATTGCAGGCATTGCACTTGCAATATGTGCGACAATAATATTCTTACTGACGCAAGATATGCGTCTGCCAATGGTACTTACGGACAACTTTACAATACTAATGGCAATACTTGCAATAGGCGAAGTTATAGTAGCTTTCTTGGCAAAGAAAAGCTCTAAAGCGGATAAAGACGAGTTTATGCCCATAGAAAAATCCAAAACTCGGCAGAGCGTAAACTAATACCAATAAAGATTTACGTGCAAACTTGTTATTCATTAAATAATCTCCATGAGAAATCCACCGCTGGTAACACTCGGTGGATTTTTTTGGGAAAAATCCACGGCAGATAACGCTCGGTAGTTTTTTTGGAAAATCTTATGGGAAAATAACATTCGAAAGTTTTTACTTAGAAAAAACCCTAAAAAATAGTGTAGATTTTTGGATATGCAATACAGTTGTATCGCTATTCTAATAGGGTTTTTCCAAACTATTATAAACGTTAATAAATAAATGTAAATGTGAATACAATAAGTTAAAATGTGTGCTATAATTATTTATATACAAAACATAATATATACAAATAATACTAATTTAGTATGTAGGGCAAAAAAGCAGGCGTTAGCATAATAGACAAAACAACCCCCCATCAAAGGCTTATTTAGCTACCCATAAAGCCACCACCTGTTTGCTAAAATGTACAGCTGAGAGTACATAAAACCTTCTTTACGCCTTTACATAAATTGCAGCACATCATATACTAATGTTGCACGTAGCAATGTGCTAAATAACGGCATGTTATTTAGCAGATATGATTCAACTGTCTAACTCCTTACAAACCGCCGGTGCAAAGAGTGTCGGCGGTTTAGCATTTGGGGGGTAGTGTGTGTACAAATTAGGATATTACAAGTGGCTTAATAATAAAAATAAGCCATACAAGCACGCATCTCTTTTGGCAGATGTACAAAAAGCTCTTGATGAAAGATCTGAAAATAAAGGTAATTATGGTGGAATTGCCAATAATTCCAAAGATAGTTAAAAACTCCAAACAAATCCGCCCGGAAAAACCCGAAAATATTAATCCACTAAAAAGTATAAAGCCCGCAGGCGAGATATACGCCTACGAGCCAAAATCATCTTAAAAATAACTAAATCAATAACCTTGATTGTAGTAATCTCCCCGTCTGTAATCGTAAACTGCGCCGGCGCTGTAAATATCCAAGCTTTCAAGGGCTTTGCCTGTGCCTATTGCCACGCAAGATACCGCATCTTCTGCAACGTAGCAAGGTATTTTTGTGCGCTCGGTTAGAAGTCTGTCTAAGCCGTAAAGCATAGAGCCGCCGCCCGTCATGCAAATACCGTTTTCCGCAATATCCGCCGTAAGCTCGGGTGGGGTACGCTCAAGCACGCTGTGCATGGTTTCCATAATTCTGTTAAGAGGCTCTTGCATAGCCTCTATGGTTTCGTTAGAGCTTATGGTTATGGTTTTGGGCAAGCCGGAAATTAAGTTTCTGCCTGTAACTTCCATATATGCCTCTTCCTTTCTGGGAAATGCAGAGCCTATGTTGATTTTAATTTCTTCTGCCGTTCTCTCGCCAATAAGCATATTATATTTTTTCTTGATGTAGCGGGAGATGTAGTCGTCAAACTTATCTCCTGCAATTTTTATAGAGTCGGATATTACTGCGCCACCTAAAGAGATAACGGCAACATCAGCCGTTCCGCCACCAATATCTAACACCATATTACCTTGGGGTGCTCCAATGTCTATGCCGGCACCAATGGCTGCCGCAATGGGCTCTTCTATTAAACAGGTGTGCCTTGCCCCTGCCTCCTCCGTTGCTTCTATTACAGAGCGCTTTTCCACTTCCGTAACTCCCGAAGGCACGCACACAACCACTCGTGGTTTAAAAAATAGCCGTTTTCCGATAACCTTTCTTAAAAAATACCTAAGCATACGCTCGGTATCGTGAAAGTTGGATATTACGCCTTCTCGCAAAGGCCGTACCGCAACAATATTGCCGGGAGTACGTCCAAGCATAATACGGGCTTCCTCTCCGATTGCAAGCATCCTGCCCGAAATCCTATCTACTGCCACAACAGAAGGCTCACGCAGTACAATACCTTTGCCTCTTACGTACACAAGTACGCTGGCAGTACCTAAGTCTATGCCTATATCGTTAAAGTTGAATCCAAATAATCCCATTCAAACAGCCTCGCTTATATCTAATAATATTATGTATAGCATTCTTTTTATCCTTGTGATGCAAAGCATCGTGGGGCTAAAATCCATATGTGCATGTAACACTCAAAATTGCTATACAACTTTTGCCAAAATGTTATAGTCAAACACGCATATATAGTATATAATAATATATGTTGCACAAATTTACAACTGTTTTATTAAAAATACTTTAAATATTACAGGAATATTAATAGTTTATAGGAGTAATAAAATAATGAATTTAGAAGTTTTGCAAAACGGTAGCGATATTAGAGGGATTGCCATTGGAGAAGGGAAAAATCTTACTGCGGAGGCGGTTAGCCTACTATGCAAAGCCTTTGCTGTGTGGATAGGCAAAGAAAACCCCAAAATAGCAATAGGAACAGACTCTCGTCTATCAAAAGACGAGTTAAAAAAGGGCTGTATAGACGGCTTTATAGAAATGGGAGCAAGGGTACTTGACTGCGGACTTGCATCCACCCCCGCAATGTTTATGACAACGGTAACCCAAGGCTTTATGTGCGATGGCGCAATAATGATAACCGCAAGCCATCTGCCAAAAAACAGAAACGGGCTTAAATTTTTCACAAATAAAGGTGGGTTGGAAAAAGGCGATATTGCAAAGCTAATAGAGCTTGCAAAAAGCCCTATGGAAGAAAAAGACGGTGGCGGAGTACAAAAAGCGGATTTTATGACAATTTACGCAAAACAACTTGCGGATAAAATAAGGAAGGAAACAGGGGAGGAAACACCCCTTAAAAATCTTAAAATAATTGTGGACGCAGGCAACGGTGCAGGGGGCTTTTATGTGGAGCAGGTGCTAAAACCCTTAGGTGCGGACACTACGGGCAGTCAGTTTTTAGAGCCTGACGGCAACTTCCCCAACCACATACCAAACCCCGAGGACGAGACTGCAATGCACAGCATTGTGGATGCGGTAATTAAAAACAAGGGAGATTTCGGCATTATTTTTGATACAGATGTGGACAGAGCAGGTGCGGTAGATAAAAAGGGAAACGAGCTTAACAAAAATAAGCTTATAGCGGCAATCTCCGCAATACTTATAAGGGAGTTTCCGGGCACGGCAATAGTTACCGACTCCATAACCTCGGACGGGCTTGCAAAGTTTATAGAGGGGTTAGGGGGGGTGCATCACCGTTTTAAAAGAGGGTACAAAAATGTTATAAACGAGGCAATCCGCCTAAACAAAGAGGGTAAGGACTGCCAGCTTGCCATAGAAACCTCAGGGCATGCCGCCCTTAAAGAAAATTATTTTCTTGATGACGGCGCATATCTTGTTACAAGGCTTTTAATAGAGGTTGCAAAGCTAAACAAAGAGGGCAAGGATATTTCCTCCTTAATAGCAAGTTTAGAGCAACCAAAAGAAAGTGTGGAATACAGGTTTAACATTATGCAGGAGGATTTTAAAGGCTACGGCACAAAGCTAATTGAAGATTTATTTGCCTATGCACAAAAAACGGAAGGTTTTATAACGGCAAAGGATAATCACGAGGGCATAAGAGTTTCTTTGCCCGAGTACAAAGGTTGGTTTTTGGTGCGCCTATCCTTGCACGACCCACTAATCCCCGTAAATATAGAAAGCGATATTGAGGGTGGCGCAAAACAAATTGCAATTAAACTGTACGAGTTTATTAAAAATTACGATAAGTTGGATTTAAGTGCTATAAAAAAAGCAATTTAACAACGCTGTATACAAATAGTGGGAATATTCTAATATTAGAATATTCCCACTATTAAATAATTCTCCATCAAATCTTTAAACCACACTTACAAACCAACAACCCAATCCTTCCAAAACCAAACCAACCACAAAAAAAGCTACTCAAACTTCTCCGGCAATAAATTTACAATAACAACTTCCGGTCTGTTAAAAATTCGTGGCATACCCCTTGTGGTTTTTACAAGTCCTCTGCCCACTATCATTTTAGTATTTTCGCTTTCAAAATCGTAAATACCCCCCGAATATTTGGGGAAAAACCCCTGCCCGTCCGCAAAAGCGCCAATGTTTGTAAAGGGTATACGCCATTGTCCGCCGTGGGTGTGTCCGCTTAGGATTAAATCCCAGTCTTTTTGCAGGTAGGCGTTGTTATACTCCGGTCTGTGGGTTAGCAGTAGGGTGTAGATGTTTGGGTCCAATATATCCGCACAGGCATCTAACTGCCTTTCAAAATCGTATTTGCCTATTTCCGGGTCGTCCACTCCGCAAATGTTTATACGCTGTTTGTTTACCGTAACCATGGTGCATCTGCCGTCAAGTACGGTTACTCCGTTGTTTTTAAACATCTCTTTTATGCGTACGGGTTGCTTTGTCCAAATTTCGTGGTTGCCGGTTACGTAAAAACTTGGGTACTTTGCTCCTATTTCTTCCAGTAAAATTTGGGTGTTTTCGTTTGGGAGTTTATCGTCCGCTATATCTCCGCCATATAAAACTATATCCGGCTTTTGTGCGTCTATGGCACTAACCAAATCCTGTTGCTCCTCTCCGTAATACTCGCTGTGCAAGTCGGTAAGCAAGGCAATTTTAACAGGGCTTGTAACTTTTTTTGTGTAAATATCGTAGGTTGTAACTTGAAGGGCGGTATTAAAGGTTAGAATTAAAAATACAATTATTACCCCTATAATTGCACACCTTATCCCTATTTTTTTAGCTTTTCGTCGCTTTTCCAGCGAGTTTTTATAATAATAATATGTGTTGTTCATTTAACTTCCCATAGCCGATACTACTAAATATGATACACTATTTTAAAAAGGTTTGCTATGGTTTTCAATATAATTTTACGGTAAAAACGATACAAAAATAACCAATGTGCAATATATTTTGCAGTTTTCATAAATTGCCAACTTTAAGTAAAATTGTCAAACTTCTGTGAATATTCTTTACTAAGTTAGTCATATTTGATATACTAATTAATTGAAATATATTTACATATATATATTATAATTTTACATAAATAATTATGAAAGCAGGTATTAAATGGGAATTTTTTCCGGTGGGCAGTTGCGCCCCATTAAAAAAATAGCAGATAAAATAGAAGCATTAAGCGAGTCCTTTTCCTCCCTTAGTGATGATGAGCTTATAGGCAAAACGGAAGAATACATAAAAAGGTTTAACGAGGGAGAAACTTTAGACGCACTACTGCCCGAGGTGTTTGCTCAAGTAAGAGAGGCAAGCACTCGTGTACTTGGTATGAGGCACTTTTACGTCCAACTGGTAGGCGGTATTGTACTGCATCAAGGTAATATTGCCGAGATGAAAACAGGGGAAGGTAAAACCTTGGTTGCCACCCTGCCTGCGGTACTAAACGCAATTCCCAAAAAAGGGGTGCATATAGTAACGGTAAACGAGTATCTTGCAAAGCGTGACAGCGAGTGGATGGGCAAGGTGTTTAGATTTCTTGGGTACTCCGTAGGCTTGGTTACAAGGGAGATGGATAAAGACCAAAAGCAAAAGGCGTATAATTGCGATATTATATACTCCACCAACAACGAGCTTGGGTTTGACTACCTAAGGGATAATATGGTGGTGCGCAAGGAGGATTTAGTCCAAAGAGAGCTCTTTTACGCACTTGTGGACGAGGTGGACTCCATTTTGGTGGACGAAGCAAGAACCCCCCTTATTATTTCCGGTCAGGGAGATAAAGGCACGGATTTATATGTAAAGGCAAACAAGTTTGTAAAAGGGCTAAAAGAGGAAGACCACTTTGAAACGGACGAAAAGATGAAGTCTGTAAACCTTACGGAAGAAGGTGTAAAAACCGCAGAAAAATACTTCGGCTTGGAAAATCTTTCGGATATAGAAAATACGGAGATTGTTCATCATATAAATCAAGCACTAAAGGCAAACAGGCTTTTTTCAAGAGATAAAGAGTACGTTGTGCAGGACGGCGAGGTTGTTATTGTTGATGAGTTTACGGGACGGCTTATGGTGGGCAGACGGTATTCGGACGGACTGCATCAGGCTATTGAGGCTAAAGAGGGTGTAACGGTGGAGAGGGAAAGCAAAACTCTTGCTACCATAACCTTTCAAAACTACTTTAGAATGTATAAAAAAATCGGCGGTATGACGGGTACGGCAAAAACGGAGGAAGCGGAGTTTCAAGGTATTTATAACTTGGAAGTTGTGGAAATCCCACCCCACCGCCCCATGATACGTAAAGATTTAAACGATGTGGTATACTCCAGCGTAGAAGGCAAATTTAATGCGGTTGCCACAGAAATAGAAGAGGTGCATAAAACGGGGCAACCAATTTTGGTGGGTACAGTCTCCGTTGCAGACAGCGAATATGTCTCCGCTCTACTTTTGCGCAAAGGCATTAAACACGAGGTGCTAAACGCAAAAAATCATTTGAGAGAGGCACAAATAATTGCGCAGGCAGGCAAGAAAAATGCGGTAACAATAGCCACCAACATGGCAGGCAGAGGTACGGATATTATTCTTGGAGGTAATGCGGACTATCTTGCACGAAACGAAATGCGGGGCAACGGCATTAGCGACGACTTAATAGAGCAAGCGGTAAGCCACGCAGCCACAAAGGATGAAGAGGTGCTTAGCGCAAGAAAGATGTACGAGGAACTTTTGGCAAAACACAAAGTAGTAACGGACGCAGAGCACGAGGAGGTTGTAGCCGCAGGGGGTTTGCATATAATAGGTACGCAACGCCACGAATCGAGACGTATAGACAACCAGCTTAGAGGCAGAAGCGGACGTCAGGGAGACCCGGGAAGCTCTAAATTCTACATTGCCCTTGAGGACGATTTAATGCGTCTGTTTGGTGGAGAACGTATTAAAATGCTTATGGACAGACTGTCGGGGGACGAGGATATACCCTTAGAATACGGCATGCTCTCCAAGCAAATAGAAAACGCACAAAAGCGTATAGAGGCAAACAATTTTGGGCAAAGAAAGCACGTTTTGGAGTATGATGATGTTATGAATCAACAGCGTACCACCATATACACCCAACGCAAACAGGTGCTAATGGGGGACGACGTTTCTAAGGAAATTCAGGGAATTATACAAAGCCGTGTGGACGAAATTGTACAAACCTACTGCCCTAAAGATAAATACAGCGAAGAATGGGATTGGGAGGATTTATCCGCCTACGTGCAAAGGGTTTTTGGTGGCGGACTAAAAGAGTATTCCTCTCACGATAAAGAAAATATGGAAATTAAGGTAATTAAAAAAGACCTTCTTGAGTGCGCACAAAATTTATACAAGGCAAAAGAGGAAGAAATGGCGCAAGCAGGCATAAATATGCGAGATGTGGAGCGTATGGTGCTTCTTCGTGCCGTTGATGATAAGTGGATGGACCACATAGACAACATGGACCAATTTAGGCGAGGCATAGGGCTTAGGGCGTTAGGTCAGCGTAACCCCATAACCGAATACCGCACCGAAGGGTTTGAGATGTTTGAGGAGATGGTAAACAGTATTCACGAGGAAACCTTGCAAATATTGTATCATATCCGCACTCAAAGCAGGGTAGAGCAAAAAACCGTCAGCGGTATTAAAGAAAATATAGACGCAGACGGCAACGAGGTAGTGTCCGAGCAAGGTGTAAAACGCTCTATGAAAACTAACAAAAACACAGGAGAGGCGCAAGTGCCTGTACGGGTGGAGAAAACCGCCGGCAGAAACGAGCCTTGCCCCTGTGGCAGCGGTAAAAAATACAAAAATTGTTGCGGTAAGTAATTTTAGTTTGTGTTTTTAGCTTACACTATGATATAATAACTGTAATTAAAAAAACTGTTGCTATACCAAATTAATTAATGTAAATGATAATTACTATTATTTACTGAAATAATAAATTTTATATAAGGAGTATACCATAATGAAAATTGCTGTAATAGCTGCGGCGAGTTCACCGCACACAATTAAATGGGTAAATACACTAAGTAAAAGAGGCAATACGGTAGTGCTGTTTTCTATGCCCGACCATAAAGACGAGTATGCAGAAATAGATGCAAGCGTAAAGGTGGAATACCTACGTTTTACTCAAATACAAAACGGTTACAAGAAAAATGCTCCTTTATTAAAATCTGCTTTAATTGCAGGAGGGTTTAATGCGGTTAATGCCATAGAGGCTACGGAGTACGGCTTTTTGGCGGCAAACGCAAAGGCAAAAAACCTTATACTTACCGTGCTTGGGCCGGACATTTACGCCGCTGTGGATTTTGGCAAAAAAAGCTATGTTGTAAAAGCAATGAAGGCGGCAAGCGGAATTATTGCCCCCTCCCCCAATATGGTAACACGTATGAAATCCTTCTTTTCCAAAGAAAAGCAGTATTTTGTTGTACCCTTTGGGGTGGATATGGAGCTGTTCTCCAAAAAAGAGGAGCCAAAAGAGGGGTTTGTTATAGGCACAAACAAGGCGCTTGAGTACCATAACGGAGTGGACGTTGCAATAGATGCGGTTGCTAAATTAGTTAGCGAAACCAACATACCGGTTAAACTTAAAATAGCGGGCAGCGGACTTATAAAATCCAACATAGAGCAAAAAATCGTTCAGCATAATTTGCAAGATAAAGTGGAAATGCTGGGGTATGTTAAAAACTCACAAATGCCGGAGTTTTTAAACTCCGTGGATATTTTACTACAAATGAGCACGACAGAAGCCTTTGGGGTGGGTGCTATTGAAGCTATGGCATGCAATGTGCCGGTAGTGGCATCGGATACCGTTGGGGCAAGCGAGTATATTTTAAACGGAGTAACAGGGTATCTCGTAAAAGTGCATAACCTAAATGCTTGTATAGAATGCATTAAAGAATTTGCAAACAACAAAGACTTTTTGCAAAAGGTAGGCAATGCGGCACGTCAAGACGTGGAGGAGTTATTTAACCTAAACAAATGCGCAGAAAAATACGAATCCGCACTTAAAAGCGGAGCAGGCAGGGTGATATAATGCACTCTAAGAAGGATGCCCACGAAAAAATCATAAAACACCTTAATATTTCGGGGTATTCCCATATTTGCGAGGAAAGTAGCGGTAGCTTGACTACCCCCATAAACAGTACCTTATTTGGAAATGTGCGTATGGAAAAATACGGCAGTAATATTGTTGTTGCCGTAATTTCTCCAAAACACAAAGAGGGCGATATTAAAGAAATTATGCAATAACCAAGGAAAGTTTCGGGGCAGGTGCTTTTACTTAAATTAAAAACATCCATAACACAAACCCCAATTTACCCTAAGGAGATAAGGATGAACAACACCATCTGGGCTTGCAAAATAGATTTGGATAACAATGCGCCACTATACCAACAGTTAGAAGAAATTATTTTAATGCAAATAAAAAGCGGAGTGCTTAGGCAAGGAGAGCTTTTGCCCTCGGAGGCGGAGTTTTGCAAGCACTACAATATTAGCCGTTCCACCATTAGACAGGCACTTAGTATGCTGGAAAAAAGCGGTTATATTTTTAGACGACGTGGCATGGGCACCTTTGTTGCAGAGCCTAAAATATGCAGAAATATATGTAATTTATACAGTTTTACACGGCAGATGGAAGAGCTTGGGTATTCCTCTCATTCCCTTGTTACAGAATTTAGCAAGACATATGCTACCCAAGAGTTAGTAAATATTATGGATATAAAAGAGGGGCAGGGGGTATTTGATTTTACCCGCATACGAATAGCGGACGAAATACCCTTGCTTATAGAGCGCTCAATAGTACCCGAGTATATTTGCCCGGATTTAACTAAAAGCATTTTAGAAACAGGTTCTCTTTACGAAATTTTGCAAAATAAATATAATGTAGATATTTTTGAGGCTACCGAAACCTACGAGCCTGTAATTGTAGGCAAAAAGGAGGCAGGACTGCTAAAATGCCCGGAAAAATCCCCGGCTTTTCGCATACAACGCTTATCTTACACCAAAGAGGGAGACATTTTCGAGTACACGGTATCCACTATGGGCGGTCAACATTCTAAATTGGAAATTAACTTGTTTAAGGAAGGTATTTCGGTTAAAAAATAAATATCCGCATATGATTTTTTCAATAAATACATTAACGGCAGTATTCTGCTACTATCAACAAAAAATATTAAAAAATGCAGTAATAAATTCTTTACATTTATAAAAGTTGGTGGTATGATACAATCATCAAATGTATGATACAATTCGTACAACTAAATTTTTAAGGAGTATATTATGGAAGTAACAGCAAAACAAATAGCAAAAATGATAGACCATTCTCTACTAAACCCTATTATGACGGCGCAAGATATTAAAGACGGGTGTGCGGTAGCCGCCAAATACGATGTGGCAACGGTATGTGTAAAGCCCTGCGATGTTGTGCTTGCAAAAAGCTGTCTTGAAGGCACAGACGTACTTACTACCACAGTTATTGGCTTTCCCCACGGCTCTAATTTAACGAGTGTAAAGGTTTTTGAGGCTAAAGAAGCCATTGCACAGGGGTGCAAGGAGCTTGATATGGTGCTAAACATAGGCAGATTGCTGGGTGGAGATTACGACTACGTGGAAAAGGACATTAAAGCGGTATGCGAGGAAGCCCACAAAAGCGGTGTTATTGTAAAAGTAATACTGGAAAACGCATACCTAACACCCGAGCTTATAACAAAGGCTTGCAAACTGTGCGAAAGTGCAGGGGCAGATTTTGTAAAAACCTCCACAGGCTATGCCCCAAGCGGTGCGACACCCAAAGATTTAATTAATATGCGTGCCTCCGTTTCGGATAAAATACAGGTAAAAGCGGCAGGGGGTGTACGCACTTTAGACGGCGCACTTAAGGTTAAAGCCATCGGAGGCTCTCGCTTTGGATGCACGGTTACCGCACAAATAGTGGAGGATGCACGTAAAAGAGAGCAGGAAGGCACACTAAAATTACCCGAAGAAATCGGAGACACTTTTTAAGGGACGCAAAAAGAAAGTATCTGTACTAACATCATCATCACCATAAAAGAAAAAGAGGTATACACTATGAAAATAGCAACACTTGCAGATTGGTTTAAAGTAGGGTTAATAGAAGGGATAAAATGCTCTAAGGAATGTGGAGCGCAGGGGGTGCAAATTTACGCCGCCGACGAGCTTAACCCTTTAGAGATTACAAAACCTCAATTAGATAATATACGTGCTACATTAAAGGAATACGACCAAGAGGTTACCGCACTTTGTGCAGAGCTTGGAGGGCACGGCTTAGAGCTTAGGGAGGAAAACACCCAAAAGCTAAGGTATTTAAAGGCGGCCGTAAACACCGCCATAGAGCTTGACTGCAAGGTAATTACCACCCATATAGGCAGAATACCCGAGGATATGACAAGCCAAAGATATCAAATAATGCTGGAGGCTTGCGGAGAAATTTCCGACTACGCAAAACAAAAGGGTGTGTACATAGCGGTAGAAACAGGGCCCGAGCCTGTGGAGCAGTTGGTGGAGTTTTGCCAAAAATGCGACGGGCTTGCAATAAATTACGACCCTGCAAATCTTGTTATGGTCACCAATGTAGACGAGGTGCAAGGGGTGTACACCGCCGGTAAATACATAGTGCATACCCACGCAAAAGACGGTATTATGAAGAAATACTTAGGCACGGAGGAAACCTACGAGGTGTTTGCCACAGGCGGTATAGAGGCGGTGCAGGAATTGCTTGCCAACTATCACGAGGAAAAACCCTTAGGGCAGGGCAGTGTGCGTTTTAAAGCGTATTTGCAAGCCCTAAAAGACGTGGGCTACGACGGTTATTTAACCATAGAGCGAGAGGTTAAAGAAAACGCAAAGGCGGATATACTGCTTGCGGTAAACTATTTGCAAGCGCTGTTAGGAGGTATGTAATTATGATGAAATTAGGCGTAGTATCGGCTATTCTCCCCGATTTTACCTTTGAGGAAGTAATAGACTACTGTGCACAAACGGGGTTTGAGTGTGTGGAGGTATGCTGTTGGCCAAAAGGCAAGGCGGCAAGGCGGTACGCCGGCATAACCCATATAGATGTGGCAAACATAAACGAGGAAAAACTAAGCTATTACAAAGATTACGCAACCAAAAAGGGTGTGGCAATTTCTTCTTTGGGGTACTACCCAAACCCATTAGATGCAGACAAAGAGGGGGCACAGGTGGCAATAGACCATCTATACAAGCTAATAGACGCCTCCGCAAAAATGGAAATAAATATGGTAACCACCTTTATAGGCAAGGACAAAACCAAGAGTGTGGAGGACAACTTAGCCCTCTACAAAGAGGTTTGGACGCCCATAATTAAATATGCGGAAAGCAAAAAGGTGCGTATTGCCATAGAAAACTGCCCCATGTACTACACACAAAACGAGTGGCCGGGCGGTGTAAACCTTGCAAGCACTCCATATATTTGGAAGCAAATGTTTAGCCTTATAAAAAGCGATTACTTAGGGCTAAACTACGACCCTTCTCACCCTTATTTATTGTTTTCCGATTATATTTCCCCCATTTACGATTTTGCGGATAAAATTTTCCACGTACATTTTAAAGATATTAAAATCCATACAGATAAATTAAACGAGTACGGCGCATTTTCTCACCCTGCACTTTGGCATTCCCCTAAACTACCCGGTCTTGGAGGGGTAAATTTTGGTGGATTTTGCTCTGCACTTAACGATATTCGATATATTGGCTACGCATGTATAGAGGTGGAGGATAAAGCCTTTGAGGGCAGTATTTCCGACGTTAAGGCAGGCATAGAGCAAAGTTACAGATACATGAAACAGTTTATTTAAGAGGTAATTATGTATAAAATAGGTATAGTGGGTGTGGGCGGTATGGGTACGGTACACCTAAATAATTATAAATATATTGATGATGCAAGGGTAGTCGCCCTATGCGATATTTCCCCCTCGGCACAGGAATTGGCGCAAAAAGAGGGTGTGCCCTGTTACTCATCACTAATAGAAATGCTAAAGGGGGAGGACGTGGACGTCATAGACATTTGCACCCCCACCTTTACCCATAAAGAAAAGGTTATAGAGGCGCTAAATGCAGGCAAACACGTAATTTGCGAAAAACCTATTGCCCTTAATTTTGATGATGCAATGCAAATGCTAAACCTTGCAAAAACTAATAAAGTTAAGCTGTTTATAGCCCATGTGGTCCGGTATATGCCACAAACCTTGGTGCTTAAGCAGTTAATTGAGAGCAAAGAGTACGGAAGTGTGCTGGATGCTCAATTTTTACGGTTGAGTGCGGCGCCCCGTTGGGTTAAAAACGGTTGGCTTTTTGATAAAGAAAAAAGCGGTTTGCTACCCTTTGATTTGCATATTCACGATTTAGATTTAATTGTTTCCTTGTTTGGTTTGCCAAAAGAGGTGAGTTATACCTCCTGCAAAAATAAAGACAAGAGCTACGAGGAGCATTTTAGATTTACATATAAATACGAAGATTTAAACGTTTCTGCGGAGGCGGCTTGGTACAATGCGGATTTCCCCTTTACTGCCACTTGGCGTGTGTATTTTGAAAATGCGGTGGTAATAAACGACAATGACGGAGTAACCGCCTATGCCTTTGACGCACCCCCCAAAAAATTTGACACAGAAGAAAAAATTAAAATACCCACAGGCATAAACCTCCCCCCCACCCAAATTTTTTTAACCGAGCTTACAGACTTTTTAGGGCAACTAAAAGAGGACTACACAGGTTGCAAGAGGGAAAAGGAAATTTTGGGGGTAGTTAAAATACTGGAGGAAATCAACAAATAACAATGATAGAAGTAAATTCGCTAACAAAAGAATACGGAGCTAACAAAGCATTGGACGGCGTTAGCTTTAACATAAACAAAGGGGAAATTGTAGGGCTTTTAGGGCTTAACGGTGCAGGTAAATCCACCACCATGAATATACTTGCAGGCTGTCTTTTGCCCACATCCGGCAATGCACTCATAAACAATACGGATATTGTCAAAAACCCAAAGGTAGCAAAAACAAACATAGGTTACCTCCCCGAAATTCCTCCGCTGTATATGGACATGAAGGTATGCGAATACCTGAAATATGTATCCGAGCTTAAAAAAGTAAAGGTGGATTTAGCGCCTATATACCAAAAAACAGGACTGACGGAGGTTAGTGGCAGGCTAATTAGAAACCTATCTAAAGGGTACAGGCAAAGGGTAGGGCTTGGGGGCGCACTAATAGGCAACCCACAAGTGCTAATTTTCGACGAGCCCACAGTAGGTTTAGACCCTACACAAATAATAGAAATTCGCAACCTTATTTTAAGCCTAAAAGATGAGCATACGGTAATACTGTCCTCTCATATTTTGGCGGAAATCCAAAGTGTGTGTAACAGAATCATCATAATAAACAAAGGCAAACTTGTTGCGGACGACACCAAAGAAAATTTGCAAGGCAAGCTTAACACCCAAAACAGCATAATTGCGGAAATAGAGGGCGAGGAGCAAGGGGTAATCCAACTGCTTTCCCAAATTGACGGCGTCTTAGAGGTTGCCCTTATAAAAGAGGGTGTGTATAAAATTACGCCAAAGGCAGATGCAGATGTAAGAAAAGCAATTTTTTACACTCTAAGCCAAAATAATTTCCCACTGCTTTCCAGTAAAAGGGAAAGTATGAGCTTGGAAGATGTGTTTTTGGCATTGGTTAAAAAGGAGGGGACGTATGAAGGCGGTATTTAAAAAGGAATTTTTGGCATACTTTCAAACCCCTTTAGGCTATGTGTTTATTGCGGCTTACTACCTGCTTGGGGGTTACTTTTT
Source organism: uncultured Christensenellaceae bacterium (assembly GCA_964628515.1). GTDB lineage: Bacteria > Bacillota > Clostridia > Christensenellales > Christensenellaceae > CAZVNZ01. The sequence continues at coordinate 40,239 of CAZVNZ010000009.1, read as the reverse complement.
CTTTAACTACAACTTATACGGCAATACAAGCGATATGCGTGCTTTGTTTTCCACGTTGTTTACCGTAACTTTGTTTTTAATACCCGTGCTTACCATGCGCCTTTTTGCCGAGGATAAAAAGCAAAAGACGGATCAACTGCTTAGAATGGCGCCCGTTACACCGCTTAGTATTGTGCTTGGCAAGTTTTTTGCCGCAATGGCGGTGTATATAATAGGCATTGGCATAACCTTAATTATGGCGATAATACTGTCTGTAATTTCTATGCCCGATTGGTCTATAATTGTGGGGCATTTTATTGGGCTGTTGCTTCTTGGAAGTGCCTTAATCTCCATATGTATGCTAATTTCCGCCCTTACGGAAAACCAAATAATTGCGGCTGTGGGCGGTTTTTGCGTAGGGTTTTTCCTTATGCTTTTAAACTCGGTAGCGGCTATTTTTGCAGACGGCTTTATATCTAAGTTTATTTTGGGTATATCCTTCCAACAGCGCTACACTCCCTTTACTTTGGGTATGTTGAATTTTGGGGATATTTTCTACTTTGTAAGTGTAATTGCACTCTTTGTGTTTTTTACCGTCCTTGCCTTTGACAAACGTAAAGGAGGGGAGGTATAATGAAAGCAACCAACACCAAATTTGCCAAAAAAAGTATATTTATTTTAACGGTGATAGTAATTATTGCATGCGTAGTAGTGCTAAATATTTCCGTAGTCATTGTAACAGACAGGCTGGTACTCCAAAAGGATTTAACCGCATCTAATATATTTACTCTATCCGCCGAGGCTACGGAAGCGCTTAAAAAGCTGACAAAACAGGTTAAAATAGAAGTGCTTGCAAGGGAGGAAACCTTTGTAAACACCTCCACCTACAACGCACAAGCAAACGAAATTATAAAACAAATTGCAAAGGCAAGCCCAAACGTAGACTTAGAATACATAGACTACGTTAAAAACCCGGGCTACACCTCAAAATACCCAAGCCTTACCATTAAACAAGGGGATATTATGGTGCTTTCGGATAGGGCTAATCATCTTATAAAAACAGAGGATTTATTTAACTACGTTAGCGGACAGGGGGGCAACCCTGCCATTGGCTCTTCTAAAGCGGAGGAGGCTGTAATTTCGGGAATACTAAACGTAACGGCACAAACAAAGCCCATAGTTTCGGTGATTTCCGGACACTCGGAGTATACTATGCCCTCTTTTGAAGCATTGCTGACCAAAAACAACTACGAGGTGGTAACCAACAACCTACTTATAGAGGGGATAAACAAAAACGCTTTGTTTGCCCTGCTTATTGCCCCTAAAACAGATTTAAGCCCACAGGAATTGGAGGCGCTGGACGCCTTTTTAACAAACGGTGGTAACTTTGGGAAAACGCTGGTATACTTTGCCGATTCCGCAACCCCTTCCACCCCTAACTTAGACACATTTTTGGCAGAATGGGGCATAGAAGTGGGCAACGGCACGGTGTTTGAGACGGACGAAAACAAGGTGTACAACTACCAACCCTTTTATGCGGTGGCGGAGTATGTAGATTTTAAATATTCGGATATGTTACGCTCCGCAGATCTACCCCTGCTTATGCCCATGAGCAGACCACTAAGCACTCCTTTTGCCGTAAAAGCAAACTACACCACCACCACCCTTGCACAATTTTCAAAGAGTAGCGGTGTGCGCCCAATAGATGCTCCCGAAAGTTTTACCGCTAAAGATGCGGAAGTATTAGGGCCTATTCCTGCTTTGGTTTTAACAAGCTACGTAAACGGCAACGACCCTACCGCCTCCACTTACAGTACATCAAATGTACTTGTAAGCGGATCTACGGCGACAATAGACGCTTTTGCCATAGATAACGCATCTTTTGCAAACAGCGAGTATTTTATAAATATTTTTAACGACATTGCAAACCGCAAAGACGTTATTAAAATAACCCCAAAAACAATTACGGGGCAAGCGCTAAACTTAACAGCAACCCAAGTAGATGCCATTGGCAGTATCTTTATATTTGTTATACCGGCGGTAATTTTGGCCTTAGGTATATTTGTATGGATGCGCAGGAGGCACAGTTAAATGGATTTTACCAAAAAGAAACTAACCCTACTAACCTGTGTGCTTGCCTGCTTAATAGTAATAACCGCAATGCTCAACCTAATACCCGAAAAATCGGAGGAGCAAACCCAAGTTTTTTATCTCCAAAACAAAGAGTTAAACGATGTGGAGCGGATAGACATTAAAAACACCCACGGCAACTACTCGGTGTGGAGGGAAGAGGGCGGTTATATTATAGAAGATTTACCTGCCCACAGCATAAATATAGAGTATTTGGAAATGCTTTTAAAGGAAAGCAGTAAAATAGAGTATTTGGACTCGGTAAAAAATGGGGAGGATTTAACACCCTACGGTTTGGACAGTCCACAAGCGGAGGTTAGCGTAAAATACACGGACGGCACAGAGGAAAACTTGCTTATTGGGGGCAGCGAGCCTTTATCCGAGGGCAGATATTTTATGCGTCAAGGGGGCAGGGAAATCTATTTAATGGATAACAGCCGTTCTATACGTTTTACAATGCCCATAGAAAAATATATAGACTACATTATAATACCCCCACGGGTAGAGCCTGCGGTACTAACCGCCATGGGAGACATTACCTTTGAGGGCGACGCCTTTCCCACCCCTGTTACAATAAAAGCGGTGTACAACGGCGACGAAGAAACACAACGTCAAGGGGCATCGTTTGGGGTTACCACCCACATTATTACCACCCCCTACTTAAGAGGTATAGACCAAACCCAAGCCACCGCCATTTTTGGCTCCCTTACGGGCATGGTTTCAGACGGTGTGCTTGCCTACAACGCAACGGAAGAACAACTAAAAGCCTTTGGCTTAGACAACCCCTATTTAACGGTAAATTTTACCTACAACAACGGTAAAGACGCACCCCCCGTGGACTACACCGTAAAGGTGGCAAAATACGAGGGCGGCGAAATTATGACAAAAAACGACGAGGGGATAGTTTATAAAATCTCTCAGGCGCCCTTTACCTCCGCAACCTACGAAAAGCTGGTTTCCAAGCGGTTTTTATCTCCGCTTATTATTGATGTGGCACAGGTGGATATTGCTTATGGTGATGAAAATTATACCTTCGCACTTTCGGGAGAAAAAAACACAGACCTTACTGTAACCCAAAAGGGCAAAGAGGTAGATGTTGCAAAATTTAGAAAGCTGTTTTCAAGTTTGGTGGCAATAGACCACGACGGCCAAAAATTAGAGGGGCAAAGTACAACGGGCGACCCTCTCCTAACCCTTACCTACACCTATAAGGACGAAAAAAAGCCAAAAGATACCCTGCAATTTTACAAAGGGGATGTACGCAAAAACAATGTAGCCCTAAACGGTGTTATGGAATTTGCCACAAACGAGAAGTACATTTTAGACATAAAGGAACAAATAAATGGGTTAAATAGTTAATTGTATGGTAAAAAAGAACATCTAAAATATTGCTTTATTTTACAAAATGTATTAAAATAACTATGAGTATAATGTGCATAATGTATATAATGTATGAAACAACTATATAGCCAATTTTTTTTAATGATATTTTGCGTACAATAAAACGCATTATATAAAATTAATTTTTCATAGGAGGAAAAAAATGAAAAAAGTATTATGTGTGATCTTAGCAGTTACAGTATTAGTTGCAGCACTTGCAGCTTGTACAGCACCTGCGGCACCGGCAGCAAGTGAAGCACCCGCAAGCGAAGCTCCGGCATCCGAAGCACCTGCAAGCGAGGCTCCGGCAAGCGAGGCTCCGGCTAGTGAAGCACCGGCGGCTGATGGTGCAACGGGAGGTTTTAAAGTTGCATCTCACAACGCTGTTATCGAAGGCAACGCATACCGTACAGTATACGAAGACCAGATGACAGAAGCGGTAGAAACAGCAAAAGGCGAGGGCTTAATCAGCCAGTACAGCTCCTTTGTTGCAAACAACGACCCTGCCGTAGAATCTCAACAAATAGAGCAAACTATTAACGAAGGCTACGATATTATTATCGTAAACCCAATAGCTGCCACAGGTTTAGATCCGGTTATCGAAAAAGCACTTGCAGCCGGCATTACATATGTTAATGCAGATTGCGAATACGATTCGGAAAAAATCTTAAACGTAGTTGTAGACCAAGCGGCTTGGGCAAAAATTCAATCGGATTTTGTTATTAAAACATTAGGCGAGGGTAAATCTGTTGTACAATTTAACGGTATAGACGGTAACTCTGCATCCGACACACGTTCTGCGGTTTGGGCAGAAGAGCTTCCAAAAGGCGGAATAGAAATTGCTAAAACTATTGCTCATAACTGGAACGACGTAGACTCCAAAAAAATCATGGGCGAAATTATTTCTTCCGGTTTAAAATTTGATGGTATCATCAACCAAGAAGCCGCAAACGGTATCTTAGATGCTATCGAAGAAGCAAAAATCGACTATCCGGGAACAATTACCTCTTCAGAGGAAGTTGCTTGGATTAGAAGAATAGCAAAATTAAACGAAACAGAAACAAAACTACCCTTTATAGTAGTAGAAAACCCTCCGGGAATCGGCGCAACGGCACTTGCTATTGCAATCAATTTACGTCAGGGCAATACACTTAAAGATGGCATTGCAAGCGATGGCTTAAAGGGCAACAGCATTTACTACACACCCCAATGGGTTATGACAGCAGATAATATGCAAGAAAGCTTAGACTCCGTTAAAGATTTACCGGATTCCACATCAGTTTCTTCTTATATGTCCGTAGCAGATGCTAAAACCGCTTACTTCAACTAAGATAGACATAATTATATTTTCACCGGCAGGCAACTGCCGGTGATACTTATAACACCCCTATCTTGAACCACTTACATAAAAAACCTAAAAATACACATTACAAAAAAGACTATATAAAGACTATATTTATTTTAAACGGGAGGGCAGTCCCTTGTTAGAAATGCGTAGCATTAACAAAAACTTTGATGCGGTAGTGGCGCTTAAAGAAGCAAAGCTAACCGTAAACGGTGGAGAGATAATGGCGCTTTTGGGCGCTAACGGCTCGGGAAAATCCACTTTGGTAAAGGTGTTAAGCGGTCTCGTAAACCCCACGTCCGGTGAGGTTTTTATAGACGGGCAAAAAATAAACATTAAAAACGCCGCCGACTCCAGAAAACACGGCATAGCCGTGGCATATCAAGATTTAAGCCTAATACCTGCCATGAGCATTATAGACAACATTGTGCTTGGCATGGAGCCTAAAGGTATAGGCGGTATTGTAAACAAAACAAAAGCACGACAAATGGCATTAAAATATTTCAATATGTTAAAAATAGATTGCGACCCTGAATCTTTGGTGCAAACACTAATGCCTTCCACACAAAGTATGGTGGAAATTGCAAAGGCGCTTGCAACCAACCCCAAAATCCTTATTTTAGACGAGGCAACGGCATCCCTTCATTCGGACGAGGTGGATTTGCTTTTTGAGGTACTAAAGGAATTAAAAGCACAAGGGCTTGCTATTATAACCGTTACTCACCGTATGAGCGAGATTTTTAGAGTGTGCGACAAAACCACCATTCTAAAAGGGGGAGAGACGGTAGCCGAAGGCAAAATAGCGGATATGGATTTAGACACAATAGTGTTCCATATGACAGGCAAGCATTTAGACCAAACAAAACACGCAATGGACACGGCAAGCGAGGAGCATACAGAGCTTGTACTTGAGGTTAAAGACTTAAAGATGTTCCCCAAACTCCACGGTGTTAATTTTAAAGCCAACAAAGGGGAGGTTGTGGGCATAGGCGGTTTAGACGGGCAGGGGCAGTCGGAGTTTATTCGGGTGCTTATTGCAGACAACAAAGCGGACAGCGGAGAAATTATTTACAAAAACAAAAAGGTTAAATACAAAACACCGGCAGATGCCATAGGGCAGGATATGGGCTTTATTTCGGGGGACAGATCTCGAGAGTCCGTATTTCCACTGCGTAGTGTTGCAGATAATATTTATGCGGCAAAAGCCACTAAAGGTAAGCTGTTTAAAAAACTACCACCTAAAGAAGTGGCGGATTTTGCAAAGGATGCCATAGAAAAATACGGCATTGTTGCAGGCTCCATAGACCACCCGGCAAGCTCCCTTTCGGGAGGCAACCAACAAAAGCTGGTAGTGGCAAGGTGGATAGCCCTATCCCCCGATTTACTGTTGTTAGACGACCCAACAAAAGGCGTAGACGTAGGTAGTAGGGGAGAAATCCACGCAATACTTAAAGAATGTAACAAAAAGGGTATGAGCGTTATTTACGTAAGTAGCGACAACGAGGAGTTGCTTGAAATCTCGGACAGAATTTACGTATTTTACGAGGGCAAAATAAGCGCAGAGCTTACAGGGGCGGACAGAACGGAAGAAAAACTTGTAGCGGCTATGCTTGGACTAAATAAAGGAGGGAATGTATGAGAAACGCACTGCTAAGAGCAAAAAGATCTCCTGCATACACGGGTTTTGTACTGTTTATAATTGTACTTATAATAAATTTGGTAATTCAAACACCCTTTAAATTTTTTTCTATGGATAATATTTCCTTGCTGTTTGCAAAAAACACACCCTTAGTGCTTGTAACTATGGGGCAACTTTTGCTTATGCTCCTTGGAATTATAGACATTTCCATAGGTGTGCAAATGTCTCTTGCAAACGTACTTTCCGTAATGCTACCCATACTTTTCCCGGGTATGCCCTTGGTGGTTGCATGGCTACTCGCCTTTGGTGCGGTAGTGGGTATTGCCACCCTAAACGGAGTAATAGTATCCTATTTGCGAATACCACCCCTACTGGCAGGGTTTGCCATGATATACATAGTAAAGGGGCTAAACTTACTTATTATGCCAAAACCGCAAGGCAGTGTGCCCGAGGTTATATACAAAACTTATGATTCCGCATTGCTTGGGGTAATACCCTTTTCCGCTGTGGTAATAGTTATTGCGGTGCTAATTTGGATGTACCTTAAAAAAACACCTGTTATGCGTCATGTTATTGCGGTGGGGGGCAACGAGCGAAACGCCTACGCAACAGGAATAAACACACAGCTAACCAAGGTAAAAATGTATGCAATGGCAGGTGTGTTTACGGCGGCGGCAGGGCTTTGCTTAACGGCTATGAGTGGCTCGGGCAACCCAATAATGGGGGAGCCTTACGGACTTAGGAGTATATGCGCTTGTATTTTGGGGGGTGTGGCTCTCGCAGGGGGCTGGGGCACTATGGCGTGTGCCTTATACGGCTCCGGCTTTTTAATACTAATACAAAATACGGTGTTTCAAATATTTAATTTGCTACCCCAAATTATTCCCGGCTTTACAGCCACAACCTACTGGCAAAATTTGGTTTCGGACGGCATTATTCTTTTAGGGCTGGTGGCAACGGTATTTACCATAAAAGCCCAAAGAGACGCACTAAAAGAAGGTATAACCAAGCAAATTAAAAGAGGAGGTGTTGTATAATGCAGGGTCAACAACTTACAATTAACAATAAAATTAAATATTTTGCAAAAAACAACCAAATAGGTATGGCGCTTGTTATATCTGTACTCCTTTTCATTGTAAACGTAGCTATAAATCCGGGCTCGTTAAACATTAATGCCTTCGGTGCTATTTTTGCATCTACCGCCATGCTTGCAATAGCGGCGGCAGGGCAAACTTTAGTAATTATTTCTGATGGTATAGATATGAGTGTGGGTGCGGTAATGTCTATGTGCGGACTGCTAACCACTACCATTATGGGCTCTCAGGAAGACCCTATACTCTTTGTACTTTCCCTTGTTGTTGTAATTGGCGTGGGTGGCTTGGTTGGGCTTTGCAACGGCTTAGGTGCGGTAAAAATCGGTTTGCCTCCCATTGTTGTAACCTTGTGTGTTGCAAACGTAGTTACACGATTGCAATACGTGTTTACTTTAGGCAAGCCTACAGGCAGGGCGTCCCAATGGTTTACGGCGTCCATTACAACAAGAGTGTTTGATGTACTCCCCACCATACTACTGTATTTTGCACTAATAATGGTGGTAGTCTTGTTTATACTAAACAGAACCCACTACGGCAAACAACTGTTTTTAACGGGCAACAACAACCGTGCGGCATTTTTATCCGGTGTAAAAACGGATAAAGTTAAAATTATGAACTACGCTTTGGCAGGTATGCTTTCGGGTATTGCAGGGCTAATAGGCGCAGGATATATGAACTTCGTAATGTGCTCCGCTTTTGACTCATACACAATGGAGTCTATTGTGGCGGTGGTAATAGGCGGTACGCTCCTTGTGGGCGGTAAGGGCTCTTACGTGGGCACGGCGGCAGGTGCATTGCTTATTATAGTGCTTTCTAACTGTTTGCGGGTAATAGATTTACCCCAATCTTTAGTGGATGTAATAATGGGCTCGGTGCTAATACTTCTCCTTGCGGTGTACAACAGGGCAAAACCTGTACGGCAATAAAAAACACACATACGCAAGTATTGTTTGGGGGTTTATAACCCTCCTGCAATACTTGCTTTTTTTAAATGTAAAAGGCGGTAACATGATAAACGTAGGCATAGACTTAGGCGGTACAAACATAGCCGTAGGAGTGGTAAAAGAGGGCAAAATAATAGGACGGCACACCACCCCTACCCATAAATCAAATAACTTTGAGGTTATCATCACCCAAATGGCAAAAGCGGTAGAAAGCGCATTAAACAGCGTAAAACTCACCTTGCAGGAGGTACACTCCGTAGGCATAGGCGTGCCAAGCACCATAGACCCAAATACAAACATAGCAACCTACGCAAACAATTTAGACTGGTACAACAAAGACATTGTAGGGGCGCTTAAAAAGCATTTAGACACCAAAATTTACATTGCCAACGACGGAGATTGCGCTGCTTTAGGCGAGTTTTTTTATGGTGATGATGATGCAGGCAAACACCCCATGAGCCTAATGCTAACCTTAGGTACGGGCATTGGCGGTGGTGTGGTTTACGGTGGCAAAATATTCTTAGGCGGTACTAAGGAAGGCTTAGAGCTTGGGCATTTTGTGCTAAACTACGAGGGCGAGGCATGCACTTGCGGTAAAAATGGGTGTTTTGAGGCGTATTGCTCTGCAACCGCACTTATACGAGACACTAAACAAACGCTAAAGGCGCACCCCCATTCCAAACTTAAAGAGTTTTTAGTTAATGGGGAAATTACCGCAAAAACCCCTTTTGATGCCATGCAAGCAGGGGACGAGGTGGCAAAGGCTTTAATTAATAGGTACATAAATTATTTAGCGGAGGGCATACACACCATTGTAATATGCTTAAGACCAACGGAGGTAATAATAGGGGGCGGAATTAGCAACCAAGGGGATAACTTAATTTTGCCTTTGCGTGAGGCATACAAGCAAATTGCCTTTGGAAAGGATGAAATGCGTATTCCCCACATAAGAAAAGCAAAGCTAAAAAACGATGCAGGCATAATAGGTGCGGCACTGCTTTATAAAGGAATATAACTAAAGAAAGGAAAGAGGTAATGGAACAAACAAAAGTTGCAATTTTAGGAACAGGGTTTATAGCGCATATTCATATGGAAAGCTATTTAAGGTTTGTAAAAGACGCACAGGTAGTTGCAATTTACGGCAGAGACATTAAAAAAGCAACCGCCTTTGCGGAAGAATTTGGTGTAAAATCCGTGTATGACGACATAGACAACCTACTTAAAAACGAGGATATTGACGTAATAGACATTTGCCTTCCAAATTTTTTACATTACGATGCTTGTTTAAAATCGGCAAATGCAGGCAAGCACATCATAATAGAAAAACCCATAGCCCTAACCTTAGAGCAAGCGGACGAGATGATTGCAAAGTGCAAAGAGAAAAATGTGCTTTTGTGCTACGCAGAAGAGCTTTGCTTTGCCCCCAAATACGAAAGGGTGCGTATGCTGGTGGAAAAAGGTGCGGTGGGGGATATTTATATGCTAAAGCAAGCGGAAAAACACAGCGGACCTCACAGCAAATGGTTTTACACCAAAGAGCTTGCAGGGGGTGGTGTTATGATGGATATGGGTTGCCATGCACTTGCGTGGTTTAGATGGATGAACAAGGGCGCTAAAGTTAAAAACGTGTATGCAAAAATGCAGACGGTGCTCCATAATAAAATCACCGATTGCGAGGATAACGCAATAACCATAGTGGAGTTTGAAAACGGCGTAATAGGCATGGCGGAGGACAGCTGGGCAAAACACGGCGGTATGGACGACAGAATAGAAGTCTACGGCACAAAGGGTGTTTCTTATGCAGATTTATTTAGAGGAAACTCCGCACTTACTTACAGCACGGAGGGGTACGATTACGCAATGGAAAAGGCAGGAACAACACAAGGCTGGACTTTTACCGTGTTTGAAGAGGCGTTTAATCAGGGCTACCCTCAAGAACTGGCGCACTTTATAGATTGTGTACGCAACAACAAAACTCCGCTTGTAACGGGAGAGGACGGCAGAGCGGTTTTAGAAATTATTTATGCGGCGTATGAGTCCGCAAAAACAGGGGCAAAGGTGGATTTACCCTTTAGCAAAAAGGTAAGCTACCCAATAGAGTTATGGAGGAAAGATGGAAACTAAAGTATACAACACCAAAGAAGAGGCAGCAAACTACATTGCGGACACCATAGAAAACATTGTTAAAAACAAAAAGGATGCCCTTATTTGCTTGGCGGCAGGGCATACCTCTTTGCCTGTTTTTGAAGAGCTTGTTTTGCGCAATAAAAAGGGCAGTATAGACTTTGCAAACGTTTGCGTGGTGGGGCTGGACGAATGGCTAAACATAAAAGCGGAGGACTTTGGCTCGTGCGCTTATTTTTTAAACACCAATATTTATAATCGCCTAAACTTAAAAAAGGAAAACATACGGCTGTTTGACGGAATGGCTAAAGATGGGGTTTTGGAGTGCAGAGAGGTAGAGGAATTCATAGAGCGCAAAGGCGGTATAGATTACCTACTTTTAGGCATAGGGATGAACGGACATCTGGCACTAAACGAGCCGGGAGATTCCTTTGAAAACGGTGCACACCCCGTTGCATTATCCGACACCACAAAAAACGTTGCACCAAAGTATTTTAAAGAGGATATGCCTAAGTTAGAGGGGGGCATTACCCTTGGCATTAAAAATTTACTTAAGGCAAAACAAATTCAGCTTGCAATATTTGGCGAAAAAAAAAGGGCGCTTGTGCATCAACTTATAGAAAGTGCGCCTACGGAAAGTCTGCCTGCAACAGCATTAAAAAACGCAAAAAATGCGCAGCTTATTGTGGATAAGGAGGCTTACTGACATGACATATCAACATTTATTTAAGCCTTTGCAAATAGGAAATATGACAGTCCCCAACAGAATTTGCCATGTGCCTACGGATATTAGTGCATCTAATGCGGACGGCTCGGTTAGCGAAAGGGATATTTACCACCACAGCCAACTTGCTAAGGGGGGTGTGGGGCTTATTATTGTGGGGGCAACCACCCCCGACTCCAAAACGGGCAGACCAACGGTAAACTGCTTGGTGGCGGACGAGGATAATTTTATTCCCGGGCTTACACGCCTTGCGCAGAGCATGCAAAAATACGGCGCAAAGTGCGTGGTACAACTGCAACATCCGGGGAGACAATGCGCAATACCGCGGTATAACACCATGTCTACCAACGATATGGTGCTAAAATTGCCCTGGTCTGCCGGGCACGAGATTGTATACGAAAATCAAGAGGAAAAGGGCAAGCCTGTGCGTGCTATGGCTACCGAAGAAGTGCTTGAAATGGTGGAAAAGTTTTCCGAGGCGGCTTGGAGGGTAAAGCAAGCAGGGTTTGACGGTGTGGAACTCCATGCGGCACACGGCTACTTGATTTCTCAATTTATGAGCCCTTACTTAAACAGGCGAATAGACCGCTTTGGGGGTAGCTTTGAAAACAGAATGCGGTTTCCCCTTGCAATTATAGACCAAATTAAGAAAAAATGCGGTAAAGATTTTCCCATACTCGTTAGGTATTCTGCGGACGAATGGGTGCAAGGGGGCAGAGAAATTGCAGAAAGTGTGGAGGTTGCAAAGGCATTTGAAAGGGCAGGAGTGGCGGCACTTGATTTAAGCCAATGTATTCAAGAAAGCCCGGGCGCCGGGTTTGACCCTATGTACTACCCTGAGGGGTGGACAAACTACGCCTCTGTTGCGGTTAAAAAGGCGGTATCAATCCCTGTTATTAACAGTCATTCCTTACGCAATCCGTCCTACTGCGAAAAACTTATTGCGGATAATGTTATGGATATGGTGGGGCTGTCCAGGCAAATGCTTGCAGACCCATACTGGGCAATTAAAGCCTACTTAGGCAAGGACGAGGAAATACGGCGGTGTATATCCTGCCTTACAGGGTGCTGGCAAGAGTCTATGATGGCAAAAAAAGAAATTGCCTGCGCCATAAACCCCGCTTGCGGTAACGAGGACTACGCAACTATGCAAAAGGCTAAAAAACCCCTAAACATTGGTATTGTAGGCGGAGGCCCTGCCGGTATGGAGGGGGCAAGAATTAGCGCAGTCAGAGGGCATAAAGTAACCTTGTTTGAAAAAAGCGGAGAGTTAGGGGGTGCAATTTTAGGCTGTTGCGTAACCCCCGGAAAAGAAAAAATGAAATGGTATGCAGATTGGATACGGGCACAAATTACTAAACTGCCAAATGTGGAAGTTAAGCTAAACACCACACCTACGGTGGCACAACTCAAAAAGTTTGATACCGTACTTGTAGCCACAGGGGCGCATTCCTACACACCCGATTGCATAGGGGCAGAAACTGTTATACCCTTTGAGGCGGTTATGGCATGCCCCAAGGTTAAGTGCGAGCACCACCCAAGTGGACGCACCCCCGTAAAAACAGGGGAAAGGGTGGTAGTATGGGGAGACCACTACGGTGCGGTAGACACGGTGGCTCACCTTGCAAGTTTAGGCAAGGAGGTTACGGTAGTAACGGAAAACAGAGAATTTGCCTCCACGGTAGAAGTAATACATATGTACGTACTAAGAAAGCGTTTTAATAAGGAGGATGCAGAGGCGCTAACCTCCAAGCCTTTTAAGCATAAGGTTAAGGTAATAGAAAATTCTACGGTGTACAGCGTAAAAAAAGGAGAGGTTGTAATACAAAACAACGCCTTTGAAAAAACAATCATAAATGCGGACACCGTTATAACCTGCCACACCAAACCAAACGATGCTTTGTATAACGAGCTTATTTCTAAAGGCATTAAGGCGGTAAAGGCAGGAGATTGTATTAAACCAAGAAATCTAAATGCGGCGGTACACGAGGGGGCGCAATTTGGTCTTTTGGCAGACGAAGAAATGCTGTTTAACTGTAACAATGCGGTGGTAGGACAGCTACCCATAGATGTTGCAGGTATGATTGCCCCTTAAATTACATCACCATTAAAAAAAGGGAATTGTGCAAAAAATAACAATTTAGTTGCTATACTTTACTTGACAGGCAAATAAATATCTTATATGATAGTAACAATGCACCACGAAGATGCAGTTAGGGTATGAGATTTAATGCAACTTATAAATACGAAAAAAGAGCCACGAAGGCTTTATTAAACCATGGAGAAGAAAGCCATGGAACTAAAATAAAGCTTAATGGCTATTTTTTTGGAGGAAAATTATGAATAAAAAACTAACAGCATTAATTACGGTTTTAGGCTTAACAGCTATGTTTGTAGCAGGATGCGGTGTGCAAAATGTCCAAAGTACGCAAAATGCACCGCCACAGGTTGCGGAGGGCAAAAACTCTGTAATAGTGGCGATGGGCACAACCTCCGAGCCGGAGGCAGGGTTTGACCCGGCATACGGTTGGGGCGCAGGAGAGCACGTCCACGAGCCTTTAATACAAAGTACACTAACGGTGACAAACCCCGAGCTTTATATAGAAAATGATTTGGCAACGGACGTATCTGTATCTACTGACGGGCTTAAATGGACGGTTAAAATAAGAGATGACGTCTCCTTTACGGACGGAGAAAAACTAACCGCCGAGGACGTGGCGTTTACCTACAACACGGTTAAGGAAAAAAGCACGGTAAACGACTTTACCATGCTAAAAGAGGCGGTGGCAACAGACGCCACCACGGTGGAATTTATTATGGAAAAACCCTATGCCATATGGCCTTATTCTATGGCTATTGTGGGTATAGTGCCAAAGCATGCCTACAACGAAAGCTACGGGCAAAACCCCATAGGTAGCGGTAGATATATGCTAAAACAATGGGATAAAGGGCAACAAATTATTCTTGAAGCAAACCCAAACTATTACGGCGATGCTCCCCAAATAAAAAATGTAACAATAGTGTTTATGAGCGAGGATGCCTCTTTTGCCGCCTTAAATGCAGGGCAAATAGATATTTCGGATATACCGGCAACTTATGCAAACAACGATGTTGCAGGCTATAATTTGCTGGAAGTGCAAACGGTGGATAACAGAGGGGTAAATATGCCCTCAACAAAATTTGACGGCACAAAGGGCAACGATATTACGGCAGATTTAGCCGTAAGGCAAGCAATAAACATAGGCATAAACAGAGAAGAACTAATAAACAACGTACTAAACGGCTACGGCACTCCGGCATACAGCGTATGCGATAAAATGCCCTGGTTTAGCGAAAATAATGTGGTAGAATACAATTTAGAGCAGGCAAAAACCATGTTAGACGAGGCAGGGTGGATTGCAGGGCAGGACGGTATTAGAGCAAAGGACGGTGTTAAAGGGAGTTTAACGGTAATCTACCCAACAGGCGACTCCGTAAGACAAGCCTTCGCCGCCGATTTTGTCAACCAACTGAAAAACTTGGGGTTTGAGGGAAAAACGGAGGGTGTAGGTTGGGACACCGCCTACGACAGAGCCCAAAAAGACTTAATGGTATGGGGTTGGGGGGCGCACACCCCTATGGAGCTTTATAATATCTATCATACAATAGGAGATACAGGGCTTGCGGAGTATTCCCCCTATGCCAATAAAAATGTGGATAAATTTATGGACGATGCGCTAAAAACGGATAATTTAGAGACTTCCTACAAACTTTGGCAACAAGCCCAATACAATAACGGCGAGGGAATAGCAAAGGAAGTACCCTGGGTTTGGCTTGCAAACGTCAGCCATTTATACAGAGTAAGAGACGGACTAAAAGTGGCAGAGCAAAAAATACACCCCCACGGGCACGGTTGGTCTATTGTAAATAATGTGGATAAATGGAGTTGGGAGTAAGAAAGTTAAGTAGGTTGCCGTGGGTGCCCACTACTTAAACATATAAGATTGCAGAGGGAAAAAACTATGAAAAACACAGTTTTATTTATAGTTAAAAACTTTGTGCGTATGGTGCTTTTGCTTATTTGCGTAAGCATAGTTGCCTACGCATTGGTTAGTCTATCCCCCATAGACCCTTTGCAAACAAATGTGGGGCAAACGGCTTTAGGCTCTTTAAGCCAAGAGCAAATAGCAAAGTTGGAGGATTATTGGGGGGTAAACACCCCACCCGTTGAGGGTTATTTAAAGTGGGCAGGGGATTTTATACGGGGAGACATGGGAGTTTCCCTACTGTACAGGCAAAATGTGGCAGAGGTTATTGGGGCTAAACTTGCAAACTCCTTGTGGCTGCTTTCTTTTGCCTGGCTGATTTCCGGCTTTGCCGGCTTTTTTTTGGGAGGGCTTGCAGGGGCAAACAAGGGCAAACCCTTAGACAAAGGGATAAAAGGGTTTTCGCTCCTAACCGCAAGTACGCCATCTTTTTGGCTTGCCTTACTTTTACTTATGATATTTGCCGTATGGCTTAAAGTGCTACCCATAGGGCTTAGTGTGCCTATTGGTGTGGATTCTGCAAGTGTGTCCGTGTTAGATAAACTCAGGCATGCAATACTTCCTGCCCTAACCCTAAGCATTGTGGGTATTTCTGCAATCACCCTACACACAAGAGAAAAAACCATAGATGTAATGCAAAGTGATTACCTCCTTTTTGCACGTGCAAGAGGAGAGGACCATTTAATGAAAAACCATGTGTACAGAAACACAGCACTCCCGGCAACCACCCTGCAATTTGCCGCAATAAGCGAAATTATAGGAGGCTCGGTGTTGGTGGAGCAGGTGTTTTCCTACCCGGGCATTGGGCAAGCTGCGGTTACCGCCGGTTTGGGGGGGGATATTCCCTTGTTGCTTGGAATAACCGTCATATGTGCAGGCATTGTATTTTTGGGTAATTTTATTGCAAATATTTTGTACGGAGTGGTGGACCCTCGTATAAGGAGGGGGCAAAAATGAAGCTAAACAGACGTAGAGCCACTCTAATTATACTAATTTGCACCGCCCTTTTTTTAATTGCCGTATCTGTTTTGGGGGAGGTGTTTAAAGAACAAGCACTAATTACGGA
Source organism: uncultured Christensenellaceae bacterium (assembly GCA_964628515.1). Lineage (GTDB taxonomy): Bacteria > Bacillota > Clostridia > Christensenellales > Christensenellaceae > CAZVNZ01. Next base: position 23,789 of record CAZVNZ010000009.1, on the reverse strand, counting down.
TTTTTCCAGAAAAAACCTTCCACCCTCTTTTGAGTACCCCTTCGGTACAGACCAAATGGGCAGAGATATGCTGATAAGAACCATATGCGGACTGTCTTTAAGCATACGTATAGGCTTAATTACCGCAAGCCTAAGCGCAATAATTGGGCTTGTGCTTGGCAGTATTGCCGCCATAGGCGGAAAAAAGGCGGACGGAGCGGTAGGCTTTTTTGTGGATTTAGTTATGGGCATACCCCATATTTTACTGTTGATATTAATTGCTTTTGCCTTTGGCAGAGGGTTTATTGGTGTGTGTGTGGGTATAATTTTTACCCATTGGATGTCCCTTTCCAGATTAATGCGGGGAGAAATTCTTCAGCTTAGGCAAAGCGGATATGTAAGAGTTGCGGAAAAATTAGGCAAAAACAAAGGCTATATTGTAAAAAACCATATGCTACCCCATATTTTTCCCCAATTTATGGTGGGTTTAATACTGCTTTTCCCCCATGCTATACTCCATGAGGCAAGTATAACCTTTTTGGGCTTTGGGCTGTCTCCCGAGCAACCGGCGATTGGCATAATACTCTCCGAGAGTATGCGCTATCTTGCAACGGGGGAGTGGTGGCTTGCGGTATTTCCGGGTATTATGCTTGTACTTACGGTAGTTTTGTTTGATGTAGCCGGAAACTGCGTAAGAAAGCTTATAGACCCAAGCAGTGTACACGAGTAAAGGAGAGGTTTTTAATTGTGAGCAATGTGGTATTAGAAGTAAAGCATATGCAAATAACTTTTAAGCAGTACGACAAAGGCTTTAAGCAAAAGGAAATTACTGCAATAAAAGACTTAAACCTAAAGGTGCATGCAAACGAAATGGTTGCGGTTATAGGCGCAAGCGGTTCGGGTAAAAGCCTGCTTGCTCACGCAATTTTAGGTATTTTGCCCTATAATTCCAGTTTAAGTGGGGAAATACTTTATAATAACGCACCTCTAACCCCAAAACTTAAAGAAAAATACAGGGGTAAGGAAATTGCCCTCGTGCCCCAAAGTGTATCTTACTTAGACCCACTTATGAAGATAGGCAGGCAGTTAGAGCAAAGCAAAAAGGATAGCGAAACAAAGAAAAAAGCAAGGGATATTTTGGCACGGTTTGGGCTTGCGGACAGGACAAAAGACCTCTACCCCTTTGAGTTATCGGGGGGCATGGCAAGACGGGTGCTTATATCTACGGCGGCAATGCTACGCCCAAACCTTGTAATAGCGGACGAGCCCACACCGGGTATTCATATAAGTGTGGCAAAAAGGGTGCTTGGACATTTTAAAGAGATGGCACAGGAGGGGGCAGGGGTGCTACTTATAACTCACGATTTAGAGCTTGCTTTAGAGGTTTGCGACCGCATTGTAGTTTTTTATGCAGGGCAAACCATAGAGGAAGCCAACATTGCCGATTTTGAAAGAGAGGAAACATTGCGACACCCCTACACAAAAGCATTATGGCGAGCAATGCCCAAAAACGGCTTTAGTGCAACTAAGGGCAATCAACCCTATTGCGAAGAGGTAGAGGGCGGTTGCGCCTACCTGCCCAACTGCGAATGCGCCACTCAAAACTGCACGGGAGAAATACCCTATGTAAACGTTTGCGACGGCTTTGTTAAGTGTGTGTTGTACAAATAAAGAAATTATACCCTCTAAAATCATCATCACCCTAAAGGAGAAATCATGCTTGAGGCAAAAAACATAACTTTTAGCTATATAAACGGTGCAAAAGAATTATTTTCGGATTTTAACCTAACGCTAAAAACTTCCGAGCGTTTAGGCTTAGTTGCCCCAAGCGGTTTTGGTAAAACCACCATATGTAAAATTCTTGCAGGGTACGAGAGGGCAGGTAGCGGAAGTGTGCTTATAGACGGTAAAAACATAGAGGAATACCAAGGGTACAACCCTGTACAAATGATATGGCAACACCCCGAGCTTGTGGTAAATCCACGTATGCCCATGAAAAACGTGTTGTTAGAGGGGGACAACATAGAAAACCGCATAATAGAGGGTTTGGGCATTAAAAAAGAGTGGTACAACCGCTACCCCACAGAGTTATCGGGGGGAGAGTTGCAACGGTTTTGCATTGCTCGTGCTTTGGGGGGCAAAACCAAATATATTTTAGCGGACGAAATTACAACTATGCTTGATTTAATAACCCAAGCGCAAATATGGCAGTTTTTGCTTAAGGAGGTTAAGCAAAGAAACATTGGCTTACTTGCCGTAAGCCATTTTGACGGCTTGCTTGATAAAATTTGCGAAGGTAATTTATTGCAGTTGGCTAATAAGCCGGTTTAGGGGGGGTTATACAGCAATTCAAAAATCTGTGGGCGGTAGTAGCCCTTTTTGCACCTAAAAATCTATCCGCCCAAGTGCGGTTGCAATCACCGTGCATCCCAAAAATATATGTCCGCCGTTTAAATGGGCGTCCTTTTCTTCTACTTTAAAGCTCACGGAAATATCTCCGTGAGCACCACGGCTAATAGCGCCGTTTCGTGCCTTTTTCTCCCCTTCTTTTTTTGCGTGAGTAATTGCGCCATCAAGCTCTTTAAATATCTTGTTTCTGTTTCCGCAAACAACTTCAAAACCGTCTATGCCTCCTGCGTTGTATACAGGCTTAATTTCTATTTTTTCTTCCGCAAACACGTTGCCTACCACCGCACCTAAAGCGTTTGCCACACTTGCATGGGCAGGGACAAGGCATTTTGCCCCAAGGGCTTTTGCAACATCCTTTAAAAAAATATGAATGGGTGCGCCTATTCCTATTAACTGCGCCTTTGTTTGTATATTAAAGCTAACAAATTCGTTTTTGCTAAAATAGCTTTCCTCTATAAAGGTTTTTGAAAGTGCGTCTATGCCCGAGGCATTTAGGTTTTGGTTGGAGTGGCACATAAGTATGCGCACAATGTTATAATAAAGCTTCTTTTTTATGGTGATGTAGATGCTATCGCACAAAGTTTTTACCGTTTGGTCTGTACTGTTTGCCACAAACTTAGCGGCGTATTTGGAAGGTGTGGCATCGTATTTTGCAAAATCCCCCTTTATGTGCATAATATCTGTGGGTGTAAGTCCGCTCCTGATTACTATCCCCTCTTTTTCCAATCGAGAAACCTCAAAAGTATATATACTGCTACCCATTTTTTCCGCCGCCTCTCTTATAGGCAGGGGGTTGTTTTTAATAAGCTCGCAAAAATCCCGTTCTTTTTTTGTATAGCTTTGGTTTTTGGAAATGTCTTTTAGTAGCATATAAAACTCGTGTAATGGCCTTGTGTGTCCGCTTTGGTGGTTTTTAGCCAAATTTTTTAGCTTTTCGGTGATGTTTGGGTAGCGCTCCGCAAGCACGCACAAAGGCACCAGCCGTTCTTTTTGCAAATATATTTCTCTGTTTAAAAAGCCTATGCCACTGTCTCCACCTAAAGAGAAGGTATCTACAAAAAGCCCTTTTACAAAGGTTTTCCAGTTGCCTATGTTTATGCCGTCCGTAACTCTTACGGGTATGCCGTCTTTTATTAAGGCAATATCTGTGGTTGTACCCCCCATATCCACCACTACGCAATCCTTGCCGGTAGTTAGGCTTGCGCCCCCCATTACACTGGCGGCAGGTCCGCAAAGTAAGGTTTCAACAGGACGAGTTTTTGCAAACCGTTTAGACATTAAACTGCCGTCGCTACGTACAACCACAACAGGCGCCGTAACGTTATTTTTCTTTAAAGATAAATTAATTGCCTTAAAAAAATCCTCTATTACAGCAATTAATCTTGCGTTTAGCAGGGCGGTTACCCCACGTTTTATGGAGTTTAAATCGGAATACAGCTCGCATCCGCAAATAATGGGAATGTTGTACTGCTCTTTTATGATTTTTTTGGCTTGCTTTTCTAAAATACCGTTGTTGTTCATGGCGTTTAGTTCCACTATTGCAACCGCTTTGGCATCTAAAAACCACTCCTTGCAGTTTTGTTTTAACAACTCAAAATCCGGTGGTGTAATAATATCGCCGTTTAAACGGGTATCACAATCTAAGTGGAAAACCTCTTGTTCGTCGCTAAAGCCGTACTCCGTGCCGAATTTCTCAAACAGGCTTTGCTCTAACCCTAAAAACAGGAGCTTTGCTCTGCCCCCTTTGTTTTCCACGCAAGCATTGGTTGCAAGGGTGGTGGATAGAGATATTAGCCCTGCGTTACATAAATGTTGGCGGTTTAGCTTGTTTAGTGCGTTTGTTATGCCTATGCTTAAATCTTCTTTGGTGGTAAGTGCTTTGTTGCTTTGCAAAATAGTTCGGGTATCAAAATCGTATACTATCACGTCTGTATATGTGCCACCTGTATCTATACCTATGCCCAGCTTCATCAAAAAACCTCCCACAAAAATTCCTATAATTATAAGTATATACTATTCCCAAATAAATTATTATAGTATATACTTATATTTGTCAATTATTTATTTTTTACAAGGCGGTATATGTATGAATTACCCTACTACAGAACAAGCAAAAGCCAATATTTTAGACATTGGCAAGCGTATGTACGATAAAAATTTTGTGGCGGCAAACGACGGCAATATTAGCTGTAAAATCTCTAAAGATGCCATACTTGTTACCCCGACAGGTGTTTCTAAAGGGTTTATGACGGCAGATATGCTGATAGAAATGGATTTAGAGGGCAATGTGCTTAAGGAAAACAGTTTTGCCCCCTCGTCTGAAATTAAAATGCACTTGCGTGTATACAAAGAAAACAGCGAGGTGCACGCAGTTACTCACGCACACCCACCCATATCCTCCTCCTTTGCCATTGCAGGCATAGCACTAAACAGCCCTATAATGCCCGAGGCGGTGGTAAATTTAGGCATTGTGCCTGTGGCAAAGTACGCAACACCCGGCTCTACGGAAGTGCCGGATTCTATTGCTCTTTTTTGCAAATACTACAATGCGGTGCTACTTGCAAACCACGGTGCGCTTACTTGGGGCAAAGATATTTTCGAGGCTTTTTACAGGCTGGAGTCGGTAGAATATTTTGCACGGGTAACCATGTACACAAGTAATTTTATACAAAAAGCAAACGTGCTGTCCGACACCCAAATTGCAGAGCTTTTGGTTATAAGAGAAAATTTGGGTATTAAAACGGGAGGTATTCCAAAAGGGGTGGAAGTACCCACCAATACTAAAGATGTGCTTTGATTTTCAGACGGTTTTAGGATATAAAAAATGGTAGAATTTTACTAAAGTTATAGATGAAGTAAGGTTGCTTTTTTAAGAACGGCTAAAACGTGATAAACTCCGATTTTCCTGACGTCAGGAAAACGTTCGAGACGCCTAAAACAGCGAAAAATCAAAGATTGGCTTTGTAAATTTTGGGCAGAAAATTAATGTAAAAATATTAAAAAAATAATATAAGGGGATAATATTATGGCAACACTAAATGCAAAGGAATATAAAAGTTTCGAGGATATTAAACAAGTAAACGAAAAAGGTGAGGAATTTTGTCTGCAAGAGATTTTCAGGCGGTTTTAGGTTATAAAAAATGGGAGAATTTTACTAAAGTTATAGATGAAGTAAGGTTGTTTTTTTAAGAACAGTAGATACGATATTGACGATCGTTTTCCTGACGTCAGGAAAACGTTCGAGACGCCTAAAACAGCGAAAAATCAAAGATTGGCTTTGTAAATTTTGGGCAGAAAATTAATGTAAAAATATTAAAAAAATAATATAAGGGGATAATATTATGGCAACACTAAATGCAAAGGAATATAAAAGTTTCGAGGATATTAAACAAGTAAACGAAAAAGGTGAGGAATTTTGTCTGCAAGAGATTTTCAGGCGGTTTTAGGTTATAAAAAATGGGAGAATTTTACTAAAGTTATAGACAAAGCAAAGTTGTCTTGCAAAAACAGCGGACACGATATAGACCATCATTTTCCTGACGTCAGGAAAACGATTGAGATGCCTAAAACAGCGGAAAAATTTATGACAGACTTTGCACTTACAAGATACGCATGCTACCTAATAGTCCAAAACGGAGATCCGAGAAAAGAAATCATCGCCTTAGGGCAAACCTACTTTGCCATTCAAACAAGACGTGCGGAGGTTGCGGACACCTTTAACAAGTTAGATGAAAATAACAAAAGGCTGGTGGTTAGAGGAAATATTAAGCAATGGAACCAACTTCTTGTACAAGCGGCGCATAATGCAGGGGTAATTACCAACGAAGAGTTTGCGGTATTTCAAAACGCAGGATACAGTGGGCTTTACGGCGGTATGACGGTTGGCGATATTCATAAGAAGAAAGAGTTAAAGCAGGAAGAAAAAATACTTGATTTTATGGGTAGTACAGAGCTTATTGCCAATTTGTTCCGCATTTCTCAAACGGAAGAAAAGCTAAAGCGAGACAAAATTTCAAACAAAGATGATGCAAACAACACCCATTTTGAAGTGGGGGATAAAATCAGAAACGCAATGATACAAATGGGGGCAACAATGCCTGAGGACTTACCCACCCCCCAAAAAAGTATTCAGATTATAGAAAGAGAAGAAATAAAAAAACTTAAAGCCAACAAAAAACTAATGTTAGACGAATAACCACCGCCACCCACCAATCATCATCATCACCATAAAAAAACCTTACCCCTTAGCCAAAAACGCATCCACTCTGTCTAAAGCATTTTGCTCTAAATCGTAAAAATAAAAGGGGTAGTCGTAGGAGTGGTATACCCCCTCTCCCATACCTATAAGCGCTCCGCTTTCCGTAACGTAATCTGTGGGGTTTACCGTGGTGCATATAATTACACCCCTCTCTTTATCCACCGTGGCATCGGCGAAATTGCTCTTTTTTACAGGCAACAGCTTTTCTGCAATTTGAGAGCCTAAGCTATCCTCTTTAGGTGCGGTTGTTTCGTCTAAAGTCCAACTTATAGGGTTTATGGAAATTGCGCCCTCAAGCACTACGGGGTTTTCCCCCTCAATTTTTGGAGCTTCCGTATTATAAGAAATTATTACGCCTGTGTCCTCTCTGCCTTGCGCAAATTTTAAATGAGGGTTTTTGGCAAGATATTCCTCCGTAACCGAATATCCTATTATATATGCCGCAACCATACGGCTTTGCACCTCCGGGTGTTTTTTCATATAATCTTCCAGCAAATAAATAAGTATGTTAGAGCCTTGAGAATGCCCTGCAAGTATAAAGGGCTTGCCCTTGTTGTAATTTTTTATATAGTAATCAAAGGCGTTGGTAATATCCTCTAAGGGTGCGCCCTTAATAATTTCCGCTTGCTCCTCTAACGGTTTTCTTAGTACCTGATACCCACTTGCCTGTCTGTAATAAGGCGCATATATGTTTCCTGCTTTCTCAAAAGCTAAGGCATCCTTGCCGTAGGTTACAAGTGCCCCTGCTCGCATAATAATATTATCCATCTTGCAATACATAGAGTCCCCCATATCCTCCCCCATATATGCGGTAGGGTACACGAAAAACACATCTACCTCTTTTTCTTGCCCTCCTATTTTGAGCCAGTTGTCCTCCTTGGTGTAATCCGTAGGGGTACTGCACCCTGCTAACAGCATCATCATTATAATTAATATTACAGTTAGTAAAATCCCCTGTTTATGCCTGTAAATTTCTTTCATTTATATTTTCACCTCATAGCTATTTGTTTGCTGTCTTTGTATATTCGTAATGCAAAAAATACCATAACCGCCGCTATCCCTATGCGCAAAACAAGTATGTCTGCGGCTATGTAGGACAGCGCCACCACACCTATCATACAAAGTGCAGGCACTATAAATTTTGTAAAGTTAATTTGAAATCCTTTTATTATAAACTTTGCAATTATATAATGGAACAAAAACAACACGGCATAAGAAATAAAGGTGGTAATAGATGCGCCTATTGCGCCAATTCTTGGTATAAACAGTAAATTAAGCAATATATTTATAATTGCCGCACAAATTGTGCCTATGGCAATATACACCGTTTTTCTTGTGTAGGTCTCATATGCTATGGTAAAGGTATACAAAAACATAAAGTAACCCCCACCCATTATTATAGGCACAAGGTTTTTACCAGCAATATACTCCGTACTGCCTGCGAGTACCCCCACAATATCTTGAGACAATAAAATTATGGCAAAGGTAAGCAAGGACACCGCACCTACATACTTTTTAAACAATGCCAAAATTTCCTCTGTTTTGTTTTCCTTGGTTTTATCGAAGTACCACACCGTCCAGGCATTGTTAAAGGCAAGCCACACCGCCGTTGAAACTGCACCTATATTATGGGCAAAGCTGTATATGCCCGTTTGGTATTTGTTAGATAGCATATCTACCATATATCTGTCCGAAGAGCTTAGTATTATGCTTGATAAACTGTGAAAAACAAGGGGTATGGATATTATTAGGCAGTATTTTATATACTCCTTGTTTGCAAAAACCCGTCCGTCCTTAAGTATAAATATCAGTGCGACAACACCCACAATAACGTAGGAAATAAAAGAGCCGTATACATCTCCTAAATATTTGTTTTCTTTTAAAAGGGTTAGCAGTACGGTAGATATAACAAAACGTAGTATACTAACAAGAGACGTCCAAATTACAAATTGTATAGGCTTTCCGCTTACCCTGCATTTTTGGGCTATAAGCATAATAACAAAAAAGAAAAACCCTTGAAAAATGCACATATAAATAACTTCTATGGGAAAACCCAGCGCAGTTACAAAAAAATCTTTAAATAATAAAAGCAGTACAATTAAAACGGCAAGGCAACCCACCCCCACACTAACAAGGGAGGAGGCAACAACGTTTAGCTTGCCCTCGCCGTAGTGTATTCTTGCGTTGTTTAGCGCACTTGCCGCCTCAAGCCCTATAATTGTGCCTAAAATATTTGCCCACATACCGTATAAGGTTAGAGAGCCGTAGCTTTCTACCCCCGAGGCATCCCCCAAAATATTGGCAAAGACTATTTGCGCTAAAAAAGTCACTCCCTGAGCTAAAATAACCCCTAATGTATAATATAATGCACTGTTAAAAAACGAAATATTCTTTTTCATAAAACTAAGTATAGCGGTAAATAATTCTTTTTGCAACCTTTTGACAGTCGTATAATTAAATTGTATAATACTTGGAGAGGTAGGAGTTAAGGAGATAAAGTATTGCTAAAGCTAAATGTAAAAAGCCTTATACCAAAGGAAAATTTAAGACAAAAAATTATTTTGATGATTATATTTGCGGTGCTTACCATGGGCTACATATTTACATTTATGCCCCGTACCACCTTTGAAAATATTAATATTCCCAACCACAAAATAGCTGTAGACGAAATTACAAGCAAGGACACCTTAATACAGGAAATCACCGTAAAAGAGGGTGTGCTTAAAGGTATAGGTGTGGAGTTTAATACCCACTACCGCAGAAACACGGCAGAATACAAAGTAGATTTTTTGGATGCAAATAAAAATGTACTGCACCAAAATGTATTTAATGCGGATAAACTCCCAAACGAGGGCATATACACCATGCCTCTGCCAAACATTAGTGTTTCACCAAACAGTACCTATTATATACGGATAACCACCGAGGAAGGAGAGCCGGGCAATGCCTTAGGGGTGTTTTTGGCAAATATAGCCGGAAAAAATGCGGTTATAAACGACGAAGAAGCACAGGGCAGTTTGGTTGCAAGTATAGGCTACGCAAGTTTTAGCGTGCCAATGGTGGTTATTACCTTGTTTTTTGTGATAGCGGTGTGCCTTGCACTATTGTTTTTTGGCAATAAAATGCACTACAACATACTTGTTTTGGTTATTATTTTAGGCGTGTTTTTTGCACTCTTTACCCCTATTTTGGATACCCCCGACGAAACGGAGCACTTTGCAAAGCCTCTCCATATGTTAAACGGCGGATTTATAACATCTACTGCGGATGGTGGCAGTTATTTAAGCGACAGCTTTCAAACGGTAAACTTAAATAAGGGCAACACCATACTAAACAACACCTTGCAGGGCGTACCCTACGATACCCACAGCACAAAAGAATTGTGGGGTAGCGGACAATTCTTCTTTGGCTATCTGCCCCAAACCTTAGGCTTAGGAATAGCACGACTGTTTAATGCGGATATCCTAACCATGTTTTATATGGGCAGAATACTAAACGTGCTTGTATACGGGATTTTTGCCTTTTTTGCGGTAAAAATCGCACCAAAATTTAAACTGTACCTCTCCGTGCTTGCAATTATGCCTATGGCGCTTATAATTTCGGGCTCATACAACAGCGACGGGCTAATTTATGGCTTGTGCCTACTGTTTGGAGGGTATTTACTTGACTTAATTTACAACCGTACCTTTAAAATTAGTTTTAGAAACATACTTATTTTTAGCATAATTATGGCTTTAATAGTGATGAAAAAGTACAGCCTAATGCCCTTTGTGCTGCTTATTTTGTTTATTCCCAAGGAAAGATTTATAAGCAAAAAAACAAAGTACCTGGGGTTTTTATTTAGTGCCTGCTTTGCCTTAGCCGTAATGCTTGTGCTGTTTATGATAAACGTCGCCTTAAATATGGACGTAAGTGGCGAGCAAACCTCCGCCCTTGCCCCCGGCGGAGTAAACGACAGGGGGGCGAGTATGTACGGACAACTTGCCTTTATACTGCAAAACCCCTCCGTCGCCTATTCGGTATTTACAAAAACCATAGCCGGATTTTTGGGGGATAACCTAATGCAAACCTTCTCTTTAGGTTGGCTTACCTACGACGTTTACAGCATATTTGCAATAATCTACTTTGCCTTTTTGGCGGTGGTTGCATTTTCTTACAGCCGTTACGAGCACGAGGGAATGGTAGCGCAAAACACGAGTATGTCTCTAATAAACAGAGGCGGCATCCTTATTATTATAATGTTTGTAATACTAACCACCTACCTAATGCTATACCTTTCTTGGACGGCGGTAGGCGCCGCTACCATAGAGGGTGTACAAGGCAGATACTTTGTGCCCATACTGTTTTTATTGCCACTAATAGGGCAAAACGTATTTCCCGTTGTTAGCAAGGAGGCATACACTCGTAGCAAAATAAACGTAATGTTTGTGGCAATACTCCTTGCAAGCGTAACATTTTTAACCGTGCTTACCCACAATTATTAATTATAGTGATGATGATTAAGCTCCTCTGTACAAAGGCTTTATGCACTATTGGGCGGTTGCCCTTGCAGAAGTTTTTGTCTGAGTGCTTTTAGTTGTACTACTGCCTGCCAAGCTACCTCTAAAGTTAGACATATTCCAAAGTTAAGCGAATAATGTTGGCATAGTTGAAATAATGCATTAAATTCCTAAATTTTATTGACACTACCCCCTTATTGTGCTATACTTTAAATACAAGCAAGTTGGAAACGTTTCCAAAAAACATAATATTGATTTTTTCATTTACATAATCGCATAATCGGAAGGCATAAATATGGTAAATATAAAAGATATTGCAAAATATTGTAATGTTGGTGTAGCCACCGTTTCCCGTGTGCTAAACAACCAACCCAATGTTGCACAAAAAACAAAAAAAACTGTTTTAGATGCTGTGGAAAGGTTTAATTATATACCAAACAACAGCGCTCGTAATCTTGTTATGACTAAGTCCAACTCCATAGGAGTAATAGTTAGAGGAAGGGCTAATCCTTTTTTTGCCACAATGCTTAATGTGCTTGAGGAAACTCTCGCAAAAAAAGGGTACGTAATGATACTGCATCATATAGATGCCGACGAGGACGAAATATTAGAGGCTTTAATTTTAGCAAAGGAAAAAAATTTAGCAGGCATACTGTTTTTAGGAGGAAAGTTTAACTACACCAAAACGCAAATACAAGCACTAAACATTCCTTTTGTGCAAACTACTTACACCAATAAGTTTGGCACACTAACAAAAAAAGAGTATTCCGGTGTAGCAATAGACGACGAGGCGGAGGCTTATAAGGCGGTAAAATATCTACACGGCTTAGGGCATAGAAAAATAGCGGTAATTACCCCAAGTACCAACGACAAAAGTGTAAGCGAGCTTAGGCTTACGGGGTACAAAAAAGCACTATCGGATTTTGGCATACCCTACAACAAAAATTTAGTGCAGGTATGCAAAAACTACGAGCTTTTGCAGGCATATAATGCAAGTAAAGCACTTCTTAAAAAAAATATAGAGTTTACAGCCGTATTTGCGGTATCCGATTTAATTGCCATAGGTGCTATGAAAGGCTTTACGGAGGCTAAAATCAAAATACCCCAAGACGTAAGTATAATAGGGTTTGACGGTCTTGAAATTTCTTCTTATGTTACTCCCACACTAACAACATTAAAGCAACCGGAGAAGGAAATGTCTAAAGAGGCGGTAAAAATCCTTATAAACTTAATAAAAGGCGAGGGCGAAAACAAACAAATAATTTTTAATACATCCTTAGTGGAAGGAAAGTCTTGCAAAAAAATTAATTGATTGCATAGCGCTCTACCAAATGAATAGTTTTTAATAAAGCTGAAAACTTTTAATAAGTTGAGCTTTATTAAGTAATATATAAAAACAGGAGGAAATTATGAGAAAAAAGATTTTAGTAGTAATGGTATTGGCGGTTTGTTGCATATTTGCACTTACAGCCTGCACACCGGCTGCTCCCACACCAAGTGCGGAGGCACCGGCAAGTGAGCAACCCTCTCAACAAACGGCAGAAGAAGCACCGGCACCGGCGGCTGACGGCGCACCCGTTAGTATCGAAATATTCCAGTTTAAAGTGGAAATTGTAGATGCACTAAACGCAGCCATAGAGCAGTATAAGAGTGTAGCACCCAATGTAAGCATTACACTTGAAACGGTAGGTGGCGGAGACGACATAGGCCCTGCACTGAAAGCAAAATTTGCATCCGGCAAAGGCCCTACAATTTATAACATCGGCGGACCTTCGGACATCGAGCTCTATGATGGCAAACTTGTGGATTTAACAAACGAGGCTTGGGTTGCAAACGCAATCCCCGGCACATTAGACAACGCATCTAAAGACGGCAAGGTATACGGACTGCCCTATGCAACAGAAGGTTTTGGGCTTGTATACAACAAAGAGATTTTTGAAGCGGCAGGAGTGGATTTAGGCACACTAAACACTTTTGACGGCATTCAAGCGGCATTTAAAACAGTAAACGATAAAATCGCAGACGGCACTCTAAAAGAAAAATATCCGGATCTCGAAGCGGCAGTAGAGCTTGCGGCAAAAGAAACTTGGATTTTAGGCGACCACGCATCCAACCTACCCTTAGGCAAAGTTTTTGAGTACGATACATTTAAAGCATACGGCTTCAAAACGGTAGATTTTGGCGCTACTTCCGCAGCATATAAAGATTATATAGACCTGCAAGTAGCCGCTACCAAAAATGCCAAAGACCCATCCAAACTTCTTGCGGTAGACTATTCAACAGAAGTAAACGGTGGTATTGCCTTAGAAAGAGTGGCTTGTATTCAACAGGGTAACTGGATTTACGGCGATGTTAAAAGCATAGACGAAGCCGTTGCGGAAAAACTCGATTTTATGCCTGCACCCCTAAAAGGCATTGCTGAGGACAGCATTTACGTACTTGTACCAATGTACTGGTGTGTAAACTCTCAAGCGGACGAGGCACAAATACAGGCGGCTAAGGATTTCTTAAACTGGCTGTATCAATCGGAGGAAGGCAAGCAAATAGTTGTACAGAACTTTGGATTTATTCCTCCCTTTACTAACTACGGAGACATGAAGCCCGCAGACCCCCTCGCACAATCCATACTTAAATATGCAGACGAGGGCAAAACCTTAGGTTGCGTATTTAAAGGCTATCCGGACGGATGGTCGGGTCCTGTGCTTGGTGCTAACATTCAAGGTTACATCGGCGGTACACAAAGTTGGGACGATGCTATTAAAAAAGCATCCGACGAATGGGCAAAATTAAGAGGCTAATATTGTAATATGTCTAAAAGAGGGGCAACCCTCTTTTAGATATATATCTCTTTCTCAAAAAAATCTCAAAAAAGGATGGTGAGAAATTTGAAACGCTCCAAACTGGGTTTTTGGCTTTTTTTACTTCCATGCCTTGCAACCTTTTTAATTGTAGTAATTATTCCTATGTTTATAGGCTTTGGCTATTCTTTAACAGACTGGAACGGCATTGCGGACGTTCCCTCCTTTATTGGCTTTACCAACTTCTCTAAAATATTTAGCGGAGACACACAATTTTGGAATTCCTTTGGCTTTACCGCAGCTTTTGCCGCCTGTGCGGTAATTTGCATTAATGTAGTAGGCTTTTCCTTAGCCCTTCTTGTAACCAAAAAATTTAAAGGGGCTAACGGTATGCGCTCCATATTTTTTATGCCTAACTTAATTGGCGGACTAATGCTTGGCTTTGCTTGGCAGTTTATTTTTATTAACGTGTTTTCCGCAACGGGCATACCCCTGTTAGAGGGCTGGCTTACCAATTCCGTTACAGGCTTTTTAGGACTTTTAATATTAATGACATGGCAAATGGGTGGCTATATGATGCTAATTTACATTGCCGCCTTGCAACAAATACCCCAATCTGTAATAGAGGCGGCGGCAATAGATGGCGCATCCGGGGGCAAGCGTCTGTTTGGCATAACCGTTCCTATGGTTGCCCCTGCTTTTACAATAGGAATGTTTTTAACGCTTTCCAACTGCTTTAAACTTTACGACCAAAACCTTGCACTAACGGCAGGAGGACCCAATAACTCAACTCAAATGATTGCCCTAAACATTTACCAAACGGCATTTAATTTAAACGATTTTGGTGTGGCACAGGCAAAGGCGGTAATATTCTTTGTTGCCGTTGCAATTATTGCAGGTTTGCAACTTTATTTAAGTAAACGCAAGGAGGTGGAAATGTAATGATAGGCGAAAAGAAAAGCAATATTATTCCAATTATAGTAGGAATTTTTGTGGCAATACTATTTTTGTTTCCCATATATATTTTGGCTACAAACTCCTTTAAAACCCCAAAAGGCATTTTTAAAGACCCAATAGGCTTGCCACAAGCGGGTATGGCAACTTTAGACAACTATCCAAATGCGGTAGAAAAGATGGATTACGCCACGGCTTTTACAAATTCCGTTCTAATTACCCTTATTTCCACGGTGATAATAATAGTATGTGCGTCCATGGCGGCTTGGGTGCTTGTAAGGTACAAACACAAGTTATCCACGGGTGCGTTTATGCTGTTTTCCATAGCTATGATAATACCTTTCCAATGCGTCATGCTACCCCTTGTAAGTATTATGGGTCAACTTGGGTTTTTAAACCCTCCGGGCCTTGTGTTTATGTACTTAGGCTTTGGCTCTTCTCTTGCTATTATGCTGTACCACGGATTTATTAAGGGTATACCCGTAGAATTGGAGGAGGCAGCCATGATAGACGGTTGCAGTATGGCAAAAACCTTTTGGCGGATAGTATTTCCCTTGTTAGGGCCAATTACAACCACAGTTGCCATTATGAATATTATGTGGATATGGAACGACTTCCTACTGCCCCAGCTTGTAATAAATACTCCGGCTTGGCAAACTCTGCCCCTTAAAACCTTTTATTTCTTTGGGCAGTTTTCAAAAAAATGGGAACTTGCCACAGCCGCCTTAATACTTGGTATGATACCCATTATAATATTCTATTTGTTTGCGCAAAAAAAGATTATAAAAGGTGTTACGGACGGGGCAATAAAATAACCGCAAAGGGCATTTTGCCCATAGTTGCGTACCGGTTTTCGGTATTTTATTGTTATGCACCCGTTAAAAATATGCTATACTAAAAATATATTTAATTTAAGCAAGAAAGGCATTAAATAATATGAAAAGAAGCAGTGGCATACTACTTAATATTTCATCCCTGCCCTCCCCCTACGGAATAGGCACTCTTGGGAAATCTGCCTACGAATTTGTGGATTTTCTTGTAAAATCCGCTCAAAGCTACTGGCAGGTTTTGCCCATAAACCCCACAAGTTACGGAGACTCTCCCTATCAGTCTTTTTCCTCTTACGCAGGCAACCCCTACTTTATAGATTTTGATTTACTTATAGAGCAAGGGTGCATAAGTAGGCAGGATATTTTGCATTTTCCAAAAAAAAGCACGGGTGTTACGGATTACGAAATGCTGTACACCCACAAATATCACATATTAAAAAAAGCCTTCGAAAACTCCTTTAACGAAAAGGACGAGGACTACTTAGAGTTTGTGTCAAACAACTGCTACTGGCTGGAAGACTACGCAATTTTTATGACTGCAAAAGGGGAGCACAAGGGGAAATCCTGGCAACATTGGGAGGATGCGCCACTTAAAGCCTACGAGGAAAAATATATTAGGGAGTATCAACATCACCATAAAGCACAAATAGATTTTTGGCAGTACATTCAGTTTTTGTTTTACAAACAATACACCGCTCTTAAAAGGTATGCAAACGGCAAGGGCATTAAAATTATTGGCGATATTCCCATTTATGTGGCGGCGGACAGCGCAGACGTGTGGGGCAATAAGGAGTTTTTCTATTTTGATGATGATTATAACCCCAAGTACGTTTCGGGATGCCCACCCGATTACTTCTCCGCCGACGGTCAGCTTTGGGGCAACCCTGTATATAACTGGGAGTATCTTAAAAATACGGAGTATAAGTGGTGGCTAGCCCGTTTAAAAGGGGTGCAAAGCTACTACGACGTAATAAGAATAGACCACTTTAGAGGTTTTGAGGCGTATTATTCCATTGATTTTTTGGAGGAAACCGCAAGAAACGGCAGGTGGGTAAAGGGGCCGGGAATAGATTTTATAAACAAAATTAAACAGGAAATTAAAGACATAGAAATAATAGCGGAGGATTTAGGCTATCTAACCCCCGAGGTGCACGCACTCTTAGAGCAGTCCGGCTACCCCGGCATGAAGGTGTTGCAATTTGCTTTTGACAGTAACGAGGAAAACGACTACCTGCCTCACAGCTACACGAGAAATTGTGTGGTGTACACGGGTACACACGATAATAACACTACATGCGGTTGGTTTGAGCATTCCTCTAAAAAGGATTGGGAAAGTGCGGTTAGATACGGCGCACTAACCAAAGCGGAGGGGTATGTATGGGGGATGATTCGCCTTGCAATGTCAAGTGTTGCAAATTTGGCGGTAATACCCATGCAAGATTACTTAAATTTAGGGGAAAAATGTAGGATGAACGAGCCTTCCACCATTGGTAAAAACTGGAAGTGGAGGCTTACGGGAGAGGAAAATTTAGACGAGCTATCAGAAAGAATAGCGCAAATAACGAGACTATACGGGAGAATATGATGTGTTATGGACAAGAAATGGTGGAAGGAAGGCGTGGTGTACCAAGTTTACCCACGCAGTTTTAAGGACAGCAATAACGACGGCATAGGCGATATATGCGGTGTTACGGAAAAATTGGATTACCTAAAATATTTAGGGGTGGATATTATATGGCTAAGCCCCATATTTAAGTCGCCAAACGACGACAACGGCTACGATATTTCCGATTACAGAGATATTATGGACGAGTTTGGCAGTATGGAGGACTTTAAAATCCTACTTGATACCGCTCATAAAAAGGGTTTTAAGCTAATTTTAGATTTAGTGGTAAACCATACCTCCGACGAGCACGAGTGGTTTAAAAAATCGGTAAAGCGCATAGAGCCCTACACCGATTACTATATTTGGAGGGATGTGCAAAACAACTGGGAGTCTCACTTTTCCGGTACGGCGTGGGATTACAACGAAGAACGTGGGCAATACTACCTTCATTTGTTTACAAAAAAACAGCCGGATTTAAACTGGGAAAACCCACTTGTAAGGCAGGAAGTCTACGATATTATGAACTTTTGGTTTGACATTGGCATAGATGGTTTTAGAATGGATACGGTAAATATGTATTCTAAAGTCCCCGGTTTTCCGAGTATGGAAAAGGAGGGCTTAAGCCTTGCCACACCCTACTTTTTAAACGGTCCACGAATACACGAGTACCTGCATGGCATGTATGTAAATTCGCTGTGCAAGTATGACGTTATGTCTGTGGGGGAGGCGCCTCAGGTAGACCCGGAAATGGCGCTTTTATACGTGGGTAAGGACAGGCAAGAGCTTAATATGATAATACATTTTGACCATATGTTTGCAGACGATCCACCCGAGGGTGCAGGCAAGTGGGAAAGACGGCCCACCGACTTAAACAAGGTACGAGACGTATTTGTAAAATGGCAAAAAGGGCTTGCAAAAGACGGCTGGAACTGCCTATACATGAGCAACCACGACCAACCCCGTCAAGCCTCTCGTTTTGCAAACGACCAATACAAAAACGGCGCAACCATGCTTGCAACTATGCTCCACACCCTAAAGGGCACTCCTTTTATATATCAAGGAGAAGAGCTTGGCATGAAAAACGCATATTTTAAAAACGAATGGGATTACAGAGATGTAGAAACCATAAATTCCATAGCAGAAAACAAGGTAAAGGGCATACCATTTGAAGCCTTAAGGGAAAACTTAGGCAAGTATTCAAGGGATAATGCACGTACACCCATGCACTGGGATAACAGTATGTATATGGGCTTTAGCCAAGCACCCACTTGGATAGGCATAAACGAGAATTGCAGAGATATAAACGTAGAAGCCCAAACGGCAGATGCAGACTCTGTGCTAAACTATTACAAAAAACTGATAGCCCTAAGAAAAACCCACGATGTACTGATTTACGGCGATTTTGAAGAAATAGAGTTAGGGGAGGATTTATTTTGCTATACACGTACTCTAAACGACAAAAAGGCGTATATACTGCTAAATTTGGCGTGCAATCAAACTAAAGTTACCCTGCCCGACACCTTCGATATTACCGCCCCCTGCATTATTAGTAACTGCAACATCACCATAAAAAAGGAGATGAATTTACCACCATACTTTGCAACCGTGCTTTTGTCCGACGGTTGACACAAAATTATGCACTAAGAGGAATGTACTTAAATGTGGTATTTTAAACAAAAAAATAAAGAGCCCGTGGCGGATGCTCCTAAGAAAAAGGGTGTAGCGTTGTTTTTTGCGCTGTATTTCGAGAGTTTTTGGCATATTATACAACTAAACTTAATTTTTTTGCTGTTTTGCGTAGGTATAATTACAATACCGGCAGCAGTTACGGCACTTACCTATCAAACATTGCAAATTGCAAAGGACAAACCAATTTTTGTATGGCTGGGGTTTGTGGAGGTATTTAAAAAATACTTTAAAAAATCCCTGCCTTACGGCATTATTTACACCATCATTCTAACTTTAATTATAATTGGTTTTTACGTATACCCAAGGCTTTTGGCGCTAACGGATTTTGCGGTAGTGCCCTTAGCCTTTTTAATTGCCCTGTGCATAGTGTTTATAATTACAAATTTTTACCCCTTTATGCTAATTTTATATGTTAATGATATTTCTCTTATTAAACTTATAAAATACTCTCTAACCTTAGGCTTTACGGATTTTAAAAGCAATATGCTTGCATTACTGATTTTTTTGGCAATACTAATTACAATGTGGTGGTTTTTCCCCATTACCGTTATACCCATGCTGATTGTGGTTTTTTCCACAACTTCCTTTATAATATCCTTTGCCTGCCACAAAAATGTAGAAAGAAATGTAATTTGCAAGGGAGAGTTTGGGGAGATTAACGGGTGAAGGTTTGGGAAAGCTTTATTGGAGAGGCTTTAGAGGAATACCCAAGCAAAAAGGAATACCCCAAAAATCTAACCACTACGCACTAACCACTTACCACTACAAAAAGGAATACCCAAAAACCAACCTTGAACAATTCCCCCATATATATTATAATACTTATAACTATGGAAAACAGGAGAGGTTTTTTTGAAAATACAAAATTCGGCAACGGGGAAAAAAGAGGAATTTATTCCCATAAAAGAAGGGGAGGTACGCATATATGCTTGCGGACCTACCGTATATAATTTCTTTCATATAGGAAACGCACGCCCCTTTATAGTTTTTGATACCCTAAGAAGATACTTGGAGTTTAGGGGCTATAAAGTAACATTTGTGCAAAACTTTACAGATGTGGACGACAAAATGATAAAAGCGGCGGCAGAGCAAAATATCTCGGTAAAACAACTTGCGGATAACTTTATAGCGGAGTATTTTGCGGATGCAAAGGCACTTAATATTAAACAAGCCACATTTCACCCACGGGCTACCGAGCATATAGACGAAATTGTAAGCCTAATACAAACCCTTATAGCTAAAGGACACGCATACCTTGCGGATGGTGATGTTTATTACGACACCCGCAGTTTTAAAGACTACGGCAAGCTATCCGGGCAAACCTTAGAGGAGCTTGCGGTGGGTGTGCGCAAAGATTTAATGGAAAACAAAAAACACCCTACGGATTTTGCCCTTTGGAAAGCCAAAAAGGAAGGGGAAATATTTTGGGAGTCCCCATTTTCTCAGGGTAGACCGGGCTGGCATATAGAGTGCTCCGCTATGAGCATGAAGTATTTGGGAGACACCATCGATATTCACGGTGGCGGGCAGGACTTAAAGTTCCCCCATCACGAAAACGAGGTTGCTCAAAGCGAGGGTGCTACCGGCAAAAAATTTGCAAATTACTGGATGCACAACGGCTATATTAATGTAGACAACAAAAAAATGTCTAAATCGGAAGGCAACTTTTTTACTGTGAGGGATATTTTGCAAAAATACGACGGTTTGGTTATAAGACTGTTTATGCTAAGCTCTCACTACGCAACCCCCATTAATTTTTCCGACGAGCTTTTAGCATCCTCGGCAAAGGGACTGGAGCGTATTTATAACTGTCTGCAAAATTTGGAGTATACAGAGGCAAACCCAACAGATATACAAACAGATATTAAAACACCCATAGCAAAACTAAAAGCAGAGTTTATTTCTGCAATGGATGACGATTTAAACACAGCCGAAGCAATAGGTGTTATTTACGAATATATAAAGGAAATAAACACACTGTTTGCAAATGGGGCAACAAAGTCTGACGCAAAAGAGGGGTTAGACGCACTAACCGCACATTTAGATGTGCTTGGGCTAATCAGAAAAAAAGAAGAAATACCCCAAAATATTAAAGAGCTTGCAGAAAAAAGAAGAGATGCACGGGCAAATAAAGATTTTGCGCTTGCGGACAAAATAAGAGACGAAATAACCGCACTTGGTTACGAAATTAAAGACACCAAAGACGGCGTAAAGATTAACAGACTTTAGGAGGAAAAGATGGGCTTAGATTTTATGTTATGGTTTAATATTTTTATTGGAGTTTTGTTGCTGTATTATGCAATTAAAGGCTCGGGTAAGGTATACGAAAACGATTACCCCGAAGCAATGAAGGAAGACCATTCAATATTACTGCGTAAATTTTGCTGGATTGCAGGCGTACCAATGCTGGTGCTTTCCATTTTAGAGTTAAGTATGCAAGGCAACAGCTACGCATTTGTAATTTCTATGATTTCCATATTCTACGTGCTTGGTTGTGTGGTAGTTTATTTGGTAATCTTCAGAAAAAGATTTAAACAGTATTTAACACCACCCCCAAGACCTCCCAAAAAATAAATTATGCTAAAAAATATTTTAACAAATTTGATATTTGCGGTTGGAAGTGCGCTTGTAATATTAGCGCTCTTAATTGCGTGTGTGGAATGTTTTGGATTTAACAACAACTTTTATAAACAGGAATACCAAAAACTAAATACGGCACAGGTGGTGGGGGTAAGCGGAGATATGCTTAACCAAGCCACAGACAAACTGCTAAACTATTTAAAAGATACGGAAAAAGACTTAAACCTACCCTACAAGGACGGCATAAACGAGGACGGGCAATACTACAACCAAAGAGAAAAAGCCCACATGGTAGATGTTAAGGTGCTTTACCAAAACGCAAAAACCTTTATGGCGGTAGGCTTTGTGCTGGGCGGATTGCTTATTGCAAGCGGATTTATCATCATGCAAAAGCAAGGGTTAAAAAAATTTGTTACATGCTATTTTAATACAGGGCTTGTAATACTTGCCTTTTTTGTGCTTATTGCACTTTATGCGGTGTTGGATTTTTCGTCTTTTTGGACAAACTTCCACTTGGTGTTTTTTACCAACGATTTATGGATGTTAGACCCTGCAACCTCCCTGCTTATACGAATGTACGAGCAAACTTTCTTCTTTGACCTTGTAGGCAGTATTCTTATAATGTTTTTTGGGATTTTCGGGGGCAGTATGATAGCCTGCAAAATTGCAAAACGCAAACTTATTTAGGGGGAGTGTATGGCGCTAAATATTCTTGCAATAGAAACATCTTGCGACGAAACGGCGGCGGCGGTGGTAAAAGACGGCAGAGAAGTTTTAACCGACGTGGTGTTTTCTCAAATAGATTTACATAAAGAATACGGCGGAGTGGTGCCCGAAATTGCATCTCGCTCTCATATAGAAAAATTGCCCCATGTGGTTAAAGAAGCCATGGGCGGTTTACAAATAGACGGTATTGCAACAACCTACGGGCCCGGGCTGGTGGGCGCACTTTTAACAGGGGTTTCCTACGCAAAAGCTCTTGCCTATGCCCTAAAAAAACCCCTTATACCCGTGCATCATATTGCAGGGCATATTTGTGCAAATTACATTAGCCATAAAGAGTTAGAGCCTCCCTTTTTGTGCCTTGTGGTATCGGGCGGACACACTCAAATTATGCACGTAAAGGACTACACCACCTTTGAAACCTTAGGGCAAACACGAGACGACGCCGCCGGGGAAGCCATAGACAAAATTGCACGGGTGCTTGGGCTTTCCTATCCGGGCGGAGTAAATTTAGAAGCCCTTGCAAAAGGGGGGGACATACACAAATACACCCTGCCACGCAGTTTTAAAAAGGAAACTCACTTAGATTTTTCCTTTAGCGGACTAAAAACGGCGGTAATAAATATGTTGCATAATATGGAGCAAAAAAACGAGGAGTACACAAAGGCGGATGTGGCGGCAAGCTTTTTGTATACCGTAACGGACGTGCTTGCAGTCAACACCTTTGAGTGTGCAAGAAGGCTTAATATAAACAAAATTGCCCTTGCAGGCGGTGTTAGTGCAAATACAATGCTAAGAGAGCGTTTTTATAGTGATGCGCAACAAAAGGGCTGTGCCCTGTATATACCCGAGTTGAAATACTGCACGGATAATGCGGCGATGATAGCCTCTTGCGGTTATTACAACCATCTAAAGGGCATACACGCAGGGCTTGACCTTAACGCAAAACCGGGAGAGAGGTTATGAGGAAATTCTACGGCATCATCACCATAATAATAATGATGATTTGCCTACTGCCCACAATTATAAGTTGCGCACCAAAAAGCGAGCCGGTGGTGGATTTTACGGAAAAAGAGGACACCCTAAACATAAATATAGAGGGGCTTAAAATTATTATAGACGCAGGGCACGGGGGTGCGGACAAAGGCAAAATCGGAGTGGCAACAGGCAGGCAGGAATCGGACGTTAATTTAGAAATTGCTAAAAAATTACAGGCGGCGTTATTTAACGAGGGCGCAAAAATAATTATGACTCGTGAAACAAAAGACATGATTGCACCCTCTAAAGAAGAGGACATGAAAAAACGGGAGCAAATTATTTTGGACTCCTCCGCAGATATGTTTATCAGCATACATCAAAACAGCTTTGAAGAGGAAAGTAAGTACGGTCCGCAAGTGTTTTTTTTAAAGGCAGGTACGGCAGGGGAAAAATTAGCGGAAATTATGCAAGAGGAGCTAAACACTC
>CAZVNZ010000008.1:0-94112 GCA_964628515.1 uncultured Christensenellaceae bacterium | reverse complement strand
TGGATCCTATTTTCTTTTTATTTTGTCACCTATCTATTGTATTACAACATTTTTGGCAAATTCTCTCTCAATATCCCCCTCACCCTTTATCAAACCGGCTATTATACAAAGATGCGTAAAGTTCGCCTTTTGCCATTAATTCTTCGTGAGTGCCGAATTCTCGGATGTCTCCGTCCTGCATATATAAAATCATCTCTGCATCTTTTATGGTGGATAGTCTGAATGCAATTACAAAACTTGTGCGCCCTTTCATTCGGTTTAGCATTGCGTTTTTTATTGCCTTTTTTTTATACTTGTTTTTATTATAAAGTAGGGCAGAATAAAAAAACACCGCCATATTTTTTGTTTTTTGGGGGGTGTGGGGGAGTGTAAACGTTTGATATATCCTGCTCTAAATGCTATAATAAAAAAAAGGCGGTAAAAAAATGAGTTACGAAACAATAAAAACCCAATTAAAACTAAAGCATCCTGCCTATGGCATTTCTCGAGTTTGCTTAGATGATCCTGCCCAAACCAAAGTTGGCGGTTGCGTGTATACTGTGTTTAAAAATTTTACCGACTGCATTTACATTACCCAAAACTCCGTTGGTTGCAAGGGCGCAAATACCGGTTGCGGTTTTTGTGATGATATGCCTAATATCCCCGGTGGCTTTGGCAATTTTATTGCAAACGGCGGTGGAGAGGGCTGTCCTCCCGGGGAGCGCATAAAATGCTCGGCAGATGTTGCTGAAAAAATGTTTTTTGCACAGCCAAAAAAGGTAATGGAGGGTAAAAACGCCATAAAAATCGAGGTGCTTACAGAAAATTCCACTTCTGAGCTTGTACTGTTTTTTGCCACTCCCGACCAACTAAGCGGACTTGTGCACCTGTTTTATTATAGAAGGGATGACTACGACGGCATTATTGTACCTGTATGCTCGGGGTGCGCCCAGTTGTTTCGCCTGCCTTTTTTTGAGTATGATAATAATACGGGCAAAGGTGTAGTGGGCAATATGGACTTTTTTTCCCGCCCTCATTTAGATAAAGACCTGCTTGCCTTTACCGTACCCTATTTAACCTTTAAACAAATGTGCGAAGATGCACCAAACTGCTGTTTTTTTGCACCTGCATGGAGTGGCGTTAAAAAAAGACTGTAACTAAGTGTGCCTGTTACCTAAATATTTTATTTTAAGTTTGATTGATTGCTTACATCTATAATTTCTGCCGGTTTTATACCCATTGTGTAATCGCTAAAATACACTTTGTTTGGTACTATTTTAATGTAAGTTGCAGTATTTGCTATGCCTTCTTCTATATGCTCGCTAAATTCCGGATGTCTTTTAAAAAGTACCTCGTTAAATTTGTCCGTTTCCTCCTTAGATGGCTTACTCGTTGTACCGTCTATAACTACAAATTGAGGCATATCGTTTATCGAGACACTTATTTTGTTGTTTTTACTTAAGTTACACGCTTTAATAGAGTTTGCATCTGTTGTCATAATCATGCTTCCGTCTACAAGCACGTATTCCATAGCCGATACCCTTGGAACGTTGTTACTACACGTTGCAATTACACAAATTCTGTTTGCTTCTAAAAGCTTTATAAATCTTTCCATTATTTAACCCTCCTATTATTGCACTATTATTTTAGCACGCAATTTAATTTTTCACAAGAAAAAACATATATTTTCCACCAAAAATACATAATATTAACAAATTTATTAGTGCATAACCAATACAAAATAGACTTCTGTCTATTTTTGTAGCGTAATAATCTACAAAAACGGCAGTAAGTAGTAATATAATATGGTTGTAACCCTATTTTGTAGTGGTAAGTAAAAGAATAGTGTGTTAGAATAAATATAAGTCATCTCAGCGCAAAATATATCATAAAATTTGAAAGGTCTGTTATGAATAGGAAATTATTCCCAAACACCAAAGTTTACAGGCACTTGCTAACAATTATGCTAATAGTGTGTTGTTGTTTAGTGCCGTCTTTTAGCTTTGCACAGCAAACGGCGAGCGCTATGCCTCTATCAAATAGCTTAAATATTGCAGTTGCGGTAAAAGATAGTCAGCTTACAGGTACCGCAAAACCCGTAAATAATCAGGATGTTTTGCAAAACTTTTTAAATGCCTACCACGCAGAAATTATTACCTTTATAATTTTGATTATTTGCGTGGGTATTATAACCATTTTATACATAATTTTTATACAGCGAAAAAGCAGACGGGATTTATGGGAGCTTGCCTACACAGACAGCTTAACGGGCATACGCAACATAGAAAAGTTTAAGACGGACGCTTGCGAAATCATCACCAAATATTCGGAAAAAAACTATGCCGTAATGTATTTTGATATTGCCCAGTTTAAAGTTATTAACGATATGTTTGGCTTCGAGGAGGGCAACAAGGTACTTTTTAGCGTAGTTAATGCACTTAAAGAGTTTGGCGGGTACAACCTTTACGCACGTATTTCCAACGATAACTTTATAATACTTACAGACAGTGCTTCAAGAGAAACACTCCTTGCCCAAACGTATATGTTTTCCGACATTTTTTACAGAATACATTTTGCGGAAAACAGCAAATATTCCGTAACTTTTAAATGGGGCATTTACAAAATAAAATCCGCCGAAGAAGAAATTAATTCCATTATAGACAAGGCGGACACAGCACATAAGAGAGCCAAAACCATAGCAGACCACACCGTTTTTTACGATAGTACCCTGCGAGAGATTGCCATTAAAACCAAAGAAATTACGGACAAAATGGAATCCGCCCTAAAAAAACGGGAATTTTTGGTATATATGCAACCTAAATACTATTTGGACAGTATGCAACTTGCAGGTGCGGAGGCGCTTATACGTTGGCAAACAGCAGGCGGAGAAATAGTTTTGCCAAAGGATTTTATACCGGTGTTTGAAAAAAACGGCTTCAT
This sequence comes from uncultured Christensenellaceae bacterium, assembly GCA_964628515.1. Taxonomy (GTDB): domain Bacteria; phylum Bacillota; class Clostridia; order Christensenellales; family Christensenellaceae; genus CAZVNZ01. Next base: position 91,193 of record CAZVNZ010000008.1, on the reverse strand, counting down.
TATTAATATTGATGATTTTGTTTTAGATGAGGTATGCAATTTTCAGCGTATGATTTTAGACGGAGGCAAAACACCCGTACCCATATCCGTAAACCAATCAAGACTGCATTTGCAAAACCCTAATTACGTGCAAAACATCATCAAAATAATAAACAGCTACAACTTGCAACCCAACTTAATAGAGTTAGAGCTAACGGAGACGGTTATTCATGATAATATCGACACTCTGGTACAAATTACGAACGAGCTTAAAAACAACGGAGTTTCCGTGTCCATAGACGATTTTGGCAGCGGTTATTCCTCCCTTAATTTGCTTAAAGATATTCATGCGGATATTATTAAGATAGATAAAGGCTTTCTTGAAAGTTTGGAGGAAAACAGGCGTGGGCATAAAATACTTAAAAATGTTATACAGCTTGCAAAGGAAATTAATATGTCCATAGTTGCGGAAGGCGTAGAAACAAAAGACCAAGAAAAGCTACTACTTAATTTACAATGCCATATTGTACAAGGGTTTTTGTATGCAAAGCCCATGCCTTTAGAGGAGTTTTTAAAGCTACTTTAACGCAACGCACACTTGCATACACCCTATTTAAACACAAACGCCAAAAAGGCGTAAAGCCTTTTTGGCATATATTTAAACCTTTTGCTAAAGCGCATCTTTAGCTAAAAAAGGGGGGCATGGGGGTTAGAGATTAGTGTACAAGCATTTTTTTAATGCTGTTTTTTGCTTGTGCCCTCTCTATTTTGTGTGTAACCTTGCCGTCTTTAAATATCAACAATGTGGGTACTGTTGTTACATCGTGCTTAAGCACTAAGCCAATTTCCTTATCCACGTTTATTTTACAAACCTTTGCGTCCGTCTCATTTGCAATTTCCTTTGTCATTTGTGAAACGTAGGTACAGGGTTTGCACCATTCCGCCCAAAAATCCAGCAGTACGGGAACACTTGAGCTTACTACCTCCTCGTAGTAATTATCTATTGTTATATCTATAATACTAATTTCGTTATTCATCATCATTACCTCCTTGGTTGATACCCTTATTAAAACATATGTTTATGTGCGTAATGTGTATGAAATATTAACAATTTGTTACGTTATTTTAATATTTATGGTGATGATGGTGGGAAAACACAAGGTAGATAGGCATAAAAAAGCTGTATCGCAAAACCGCAATACAGCTTTTTATAAATGAAGATTAAATTACTTTTTCAAGTCCTCAATAACTTGTTTGAAGATTTCCACCGTTTCTTTGGTTTCTTCTATCTCGCCCCTTAGTCTTGCATTTTCCGCTTCTAAGTCTTTTAGAGAAAGTGGACCTTCTTGTGCCTTTTTGGGCTCCATAAAGTGTACGCCTTTAACTTTTGTACGCTCTTTTTGGGGCTTAATTTCCTCCACCTCGTCTACTACCATATACTCGTTAAACCCTCCACGTTTTGTGTAGGAGGTATGCAGTAGTTCGTGGGCTTTATGGCTACCCGGATTTTCCAAAAATTGCTGATAAATAGCCACAATGGATGGATTTTCGTGGGACTTTCTAAGCACTTTGCTTTCGTCCTCGTTGTACAGGGCTTGTTGGCGTTTTACCTTAATATCCGTATCTGTGCTACGTGGCTGTCCGCCACCCATAATGCAACCGCCGGGGCATCCCATAACCTCTATAAAGTGGTACTTGGAGTTACCCTTGGCAATCTCCTCCATTAATTGATTGGCGCCTATAAGACCGCTTGTTACGGCAATATTTACTTCTGCACCCTCTACAGCCTTGTACTCCTCTTTTACATTTTCCAGCTTAATTGTGGCTTCCTTTACTCTGTCAAAGCCTACTATGGGTTGTACGTGGAGTTTGTCAAAGGGAATTTCTCTGCCCGTTATAATTTCGTATACCGTTCTTAAAGCGGCCTCCATAACACCACCTGTTAAGCCGAAAATATCCGCAGCCCCTGTGGATAAGCCTAAAGGCTCGTCGAAATTATCATCTTTAAGCGCAGGGAAATCTATGCCGTACTCGTCTATCATCTGCCCAAATTCCCTTGTGGTTAGCACCGCATCTACGTTTGGCATACCGTCGTTTTGCATTACCTCTCTTGTAATTTCAAACTTTTTAGCCGTGCAAGGCATAATCGAAACTACACGAATATTTTTGGGGTCTATGCCGATTTTTTGTGCGTAAAAGCTCTTAGCCACTGCCCCAAACATAGTATGAGGGGATTTACAGGTAGAAAGGTGGTCTAACTCTGTGGGGAAGTTGTGCTCCACATATTTAATCCAACCGGGAGAACAACTTGTTATCATAGGCAAAGTTGCATTTTTATCCGTAATTCTGTGTAAAAACTCCGTGCCTTCCTCCATAATGGTAAGGTCTGCCGCCCAGTTTGTATCAAAAATATCATCAAAGCCCAAAGCACGCATTGCAGACACCATTTTGCCTGTAACACACTGCCCTGCCGGCATACCAAACAGCTCGCCTATGGCGGCACGTACCGCAGGTGCAACTTGCACTATTACACGCAAATCTTTATCGTTTATCATATCCCACACAGATTGAATTGCGTCCGTTTCTTTTAGTGCGCCCACAGGGCAAACCACGGTGCATTGTCCGCAAAATGCGCAGTTTACCTCCCCTATGGAAACCTCCATAGAGGGTGCAATGGTAGTATCAAAACCTCTGTTTTGTGCGTTAAGCACGCAAGCGCCCTGTACCTCGTTGCAGGCGGTTACGCATCTTCTGCATAACACGCATTTAGACATGTCTCTTGTTATGGAAACGGATTTATCTATGGGTCTTGAGTTTTTAGCACCCTCAAATCGTGATTCCGTTATACCTAAGGTTTTCCCTAATTTTTGGAGCTCGCAGGATAAATTGCGTTTGCAGGACAGGCAATCGGCGGCGTGGTCGGATAGCAGTAGTTCGTAGAGTACCCTCCTTGCATTTTTAACCTTTTTTGTGTTGGTATGCACCACCATGCCCTCTCTTGCAGGTACTACGCAGGAGGCTTGCAGGGTTTTTGCCCCTTCTACCTCCACTACGCAAATTCTGCACCCACCAAACTCGTGAACATCCTTAAGATAACACAAATGAGGTATATAGATGTCGTTTTCTATTGCCGCTTCTATAATCGTGCTTCCGTCTTTTGCACTTACTTGTTTATCGTTTATGGTTAAGTTAATCATAACTACCTCCTGTCGCAATGTAAGCAACGCATTGCTTCGGCTATTGCATTTAGTTTATGGAATCCTAAGGAAACTTCTTCAAAAGTATTTTTCCTTTGCTCCGGCACAAGCAATTCCTTTTCAAATTGCGGATGATATACAATCTCGTCCTCGTCGAATACATCGGGTATATCTATGGGCTCGCCCTTGTTTAGTATTCCCTTTCCGCCTAAATATTTATCTATGGAAATTGCCGCTTGCTTTCCGTCCGCTATGGCATGGATTGCCTCGTCCGGTCCTCTTGCAATATCTCCGCCCGCAAATACACCGTCTAATGTGGACATTAGCGTGGAGTTATCCACCTCAAATGTACCCCATTGAGTAACCCTTATTTCGCTCTTATCCGCAAAGGGTGTGTGGGCATACTGGCTTACCGCCGGTATTACCAAAGATACATCCACTACAAATTCCGAGTCGTCTAAGGGTATGGACTTTCTTCTGCCCGAGCTGTCAAAATCTCCTAGTACCATGCGTTTGCATTCTATGCCCACAACTTTTTTGGATTTATCGCCTAAAATGCGTACAGGGGCTACAAGCTCCATAATCTCAATACCTTCCTCTAAGGCTTCTAAAATTTCCTCTTCGTAAGCCGGCATATTTTCTATGGTACGTCTGTATATTACCACCACTCTGTCCGCCCCCACTCTAAGAGCGGAACGTGCGGAGTCTATTGCGGTATTGCCACCGCCGATTACCGCAACCGTGCCCGAAAGCTCTACATTACCCTCTATTTGTACCTTCTTTAAGAAGTCTATGCCGTGCATAACTCCCTCCAAATCCTCTCCGGGTACGTTGATTTTTTGGGGTAGCTGTGTGCCTGTTGCCACGTAAATTGCATCATAGTAGTTTTTAATATCGTCAAATTCTACATCTCTTCCTACACGCTTGTTGTAAATAATATTTACTCCTGCCTGCACTATACCCTCTACCTCTCTTGCTATTACGTCTTTAGGTAGGCGATATTCCGGTATGCCAAAGGCAAGTACACCGCCTGCAAAGCTTTCTGCTTCAAATACATCCACTTCGTAGCCTATACGTGCCAAATAATATGCGCAAGTAAGTCCCGATGCTCCGCTGCCTATTACCGCAACACTCTTGCCGTTTTTAACCGCTTGTTGCTCCATAGAGTAAGGCAAGCGGTTTTTAAATGCGTAATCCGCCACAAAACGTTTAAGCTCTCTTATGGAAACGGATTCGTCCACACCTCTGCGCCTGCATTTAAACTCGCAAGGCTTGGTGCATATTCTTCCGCAAACTGCCGGGAAGGGATTTTCCTGCATAATCAGCTTATACGCATCGTGGAAACGTCCTGCAACCAACAAGGAAAGGTATCCCGGAACATTTACGTTTGCAGGGCATGTATTCTCGCAAGGAGATATAAACATATCCGAGCATACACCGGCTGTGCAATACTTGCTTTCGATATGCTCGTCGTACTCCTCCCTAAAATATTTTATTGTGGATAAAACAGGGTTGGGTGCCGTTTGTCCAAGACCGCACATTGCCGTTTGCTTAATGGTTTCCCCAAGCTCTTCTAACAACTCTACGTCCCCTCTTACACCCTTGCCTGCGGTAATTCTTTCTAATATTTCAAGCATACGCTTTGTGCCTACTCTGCACGCCGTGCATTTTCCGCAAGACTCATCCCTTACGAAGTCCATAAAGAACCTTGCGGTATCCACCATACAGGTGTCCTCGTTCATCACTATTAAACCGCCCGAGCCCATAATAGCCCCAAGTTTATCCAAAGACTCGTAATCCGTTGGCACGTTTAGGTTATCTTTGGTGATGCAACCGCCTGACGGTCCACCGATTTGAGCGGCTTTAAACACCTTTTTGTCTCGTATGCCACCACCGATTTTATATAAAATATCACCAATAGAGGTACCAATGGGCACTTCTATAATTCCTGCGTTTACCACGTCGCCTGCAAGGGCAAATACTTTGGTGCCGGGTGCGTTAGGTACTCCAACCGATGCATACCAGTCTCCCCCTTTAAGTATGATTTGTGCAATATTTGCAATGGTTTCCACGTTATCTATAATTGTGGGTTTCTCGAATAAACCTTTTTGGAAGGGGAAGGGTGGTTTTTGCCGTGGCTCGCCTCTGCGCCCTTCTATTGATGCTAACAGCGCCGTTTCCTCTCCACATACAAATGCGCCTGCACCTATGCGGATTTCCAAATCAAAGTAAAAATCCGTATTAAACAGCTTTCTGCCTAACAGTCCGCAATTTCTTGCCTCCGTTATGGCTTCGCCCAGTCTTTCTACTGCTATGGGATACTCCGCTCTTATATACACATAGCCCATATTTGCCCCTATTGCATATGCGCACAGCATCATACCCTCTATAATGCAGTGTGGGTCGCCCTCTATTATACTTCTGTCCATAAACGCACCCGGGTCGCCCTCGTCTGCGTTACACACCATAAATTTTACATCGTTAACGGCATCGTGACCGCTTTGCAGTTTAATACCCGTAGGAAAGCCCGCACCGCCTCTTCCTCTAAGTCCGGATTTTTTAACCTCGTTTACAATATCTATGGGTTTTTTGGAGGTTATTGCCTGCGCCGCCGCTAAGTAGCCGTCTTTTGCTATATAGGCTTTAATGTTGGAAAAGTCTATCATACCACAGTTTTTAAGGGCGATTTTAACTTGCGCTTTAAAAAACTCTATGTCGTCTAAAATGGGTATATGCTTTTTTAAAGATTCGTCATAAAAGGTAAACTCCGTTGCAATTTCTCCCCTTATAATGTGGCTTCGTATAACACTTTTTGCGGATTTTGGTGTTAGGTTGGTGTAAAACGCACGCTCGGGCAGTATCAGCATTAGAGGACCTGCCGCACAAAGCCCCATGCAACCTGTAAATATTACATTTACATCTTTGCTTAGGTTTAGCATTTCAAGCTCCTGCACCACCGTGTCCTTTACTTCCTCGCAACTTGAGGAAATACAACCTGCGCCACCGCAAATAAGTATGGTATATTTATATTTGTCTATCTTATTGTTGTAGGCATTTTTTATGGTAAGCAGTTGTTCTGCATTATTAATGTTTTCCATATCAACTCTCCTTACTTCAGTATTTTGCAATTATGGATTCAAGCTTTGTGGCGTTTACCTGCTTGTATACCACATCATCTATCATAATTGCCGGAGCAAGTCCGCACGCACCTATGCACCTTGCAACCTCGAAGGTAAACTTGTTGTCTGCCGTGGTTTCTCCAAGGGGAATATCCAGTATGTTTTCCAAATTATCTATTAGCTTTTTACCCCCTCTTACATAGCACGCCGTACCCATGCACACACGTATTGTATGCTCACCTCTGGGTTTGGTGGAAAAGAAGGAATAAAAGGTTACCACTCCCGAAACTTCGGAAACGGGTATATCCATACCTTTGGCAATAAACTCCTGTACTGCCAAGGGCAGAGAACCGTAAATCTCCTGTGCGGAATGTAATACCTGTATAAGACTTCCTTCTAAGTCTTTATGTAGGTTTATTACATTTTGGATTTGGCTTAATTTTTGCTCGTCTTCCTTGCAAAAAGGGCACTTGAGTTGTTCCATAATGAGCCTCCTGTTTTTAATTCAATTTTAAAATAGTAAATCCGTTATTTAAGATAGGTTTGTTTAGATAGTATTATTGTAGCAGTAAAATGTTATGAAATTATTAAGAAACTCAAAACAAAACAGCCGTTTTTTAATAAAAAGGGCTGTTTGCTTAACTTTATGTATTTTTCCATAACAATTTCATAACAAATTATACGGATTTTTGATGTTTTATCATCTCAAAACCGGTACAAATGCGTTAAAATACACATATAGCAGAATTTCTACGTTTTTGTGCCTTATGTATGATGATTATATTAGTTTTCCAAAATAAATCGCCATAGTATTTCTTTATATTCGGGGGTGGCATAGTGTATGCCCACCCTTTTGGCTATGGTATATTTGGGCGTGTGTCCCTCATCTTCTATCCACAATTTATTTGATGTTATAAGGTTTTCTTTATTAAGCTGTGTTGTAATTTTTAATGCTTTTGTCAACTTGCCCGGACCGTTAAAGCCTTCTACACCTCTAATTAATACCGCCTGCGGAATATCCGCACTGCCCGTTACAATATTTAGTAGGCTGTGTATGCCGTAGCATAGGTAAATGTAGGCATAGCCACCCTCTTTATACATAATTTCTGTGCGGTTTGTTTTGCCTTTATGGGCATGACATGCGGTGTCCTCCTCCCCCATATATGCCTCCGTTTCTGTAATTCTTAGCTTTACCGTGTTGCCCTCTAAATTGACGCAAAGCAGTTTTCCCAAAAGTAATGGCGCCGCTTCCACGGCGGTTTTTTGGTAAAACTCTTTTTTAAGTCTGATTGGCTTTTGTTGGTTTGGTTGGGTGGTTTGGGCTGTGTCTGTTTTTGATTTCAATTACCCTTCCTCCTGTTAGTTGTTATGTATTTCTTGTTTGCCTGCTATTTCTATGGGTGGAGCATCCTCTGCAAGTTTTACCTCTTCTTCTAACGCCGTTACTTTGTTAAGAGAGTTTACGATTTTTTTGGTGCGTTCCCCCACTAACCTGTCTATTTCCGTGCCTGCATCCGTAATTTTCCGTTGAGCCTTTTGCAACACTTCGTAAAACTTGCCAAACTCCGTTTTTACCTGCTCTAACAGATTAAAAACCTCGCCGGAGCGTTTTTGTACAGACAACGTTCTAAAGCCCATAAGCAAGCTGTTTAATAGGGCTGCAAAGGTGGTGGGGCCTGCCACTACCACCTTGTACTTGGTTTGCAAAAACTCCAGTAACTCCGGTTGTTTTACCACTTCTGCATAAAGCCCTTCCGTAGATAAAAACATTATGGCAAAATCCGTTGTGTTTGGTGGGTCTATGTATTTTGAACTAATGTCTAAAGCACTTTTTTTAATTGATGCCACAAGCTCTTTGCTTGCATTTTGCATGCCTGTAACGTCTCCCTTTTCGTAGGCTTCCACAAGACGTGTGTAACTCTCCATATGGAATTTAGAATCTATGGGCAAATAGGTAGTACCCTCTTTGCCCGGCAGTTTTATGGCAAATTCCACAATATTATTGCTGTTTTTGTTTACCTTAACATTTTTTTCGTACTGCTCTTTTGCCAGTATTTGCTCTAAAATGCTTTCTAACTGTAACTCCCCTAAAATACCCCTTGTTTTTACATTGCTTAATACCTTTTTTAAGTCCCCCACACCTACCGCAAGGTTTTGCATTTCTCCCAAACCTTTTTGTACCTGCTCTAAGCGGTCGCTTACCAGTTTAAAGGATTCTCCCAGCCTTGTTTCTAAGGTTTTTTGGAGTTTTTCGTCCACCGTACTACGCATTTTTTCCAAGTGATTATCCGTATTTTTGCTGATTTCCATTAGTTTGGCGTCAACCGTGTTTCGCAAATCCTCCAAACGCTTGTACACACCGTCGCCAAGCTGTATCATAATATCGTTATTATTTTTGGTAATGCCTGACAGTTGCTGAAATTGCATACTTGCCATTTGCGTTATTTTACTTTCAAAATCCCTTTTTAATGCGGAAATATTGTTTGCCTGCTCGTTACGTAAATGAAAAATTTCCTCCCTTAGAGTGTCCTCTAAATGCTCTATCATATATTGGGTTTGGCTGTCTTTTGTGGGCTTTGCGCTTTTTATCAACACAAAAACCGCAACAATTAGTGTTGCTATGCTAATTATTGTTAAAATATTAATATCCAAGGTGCATCCTCCTTTTATTTTATACAATAATTATACACTATTAAGTTACTATATTTTCGTAATTTTCGTAGGAATTTATAAATAAATTATTTTTCTATATATTTTGTGATGTCCGTGCAGGAAATCAGGCAGTTTGCATTGCCGTTTTCCTCGTCTATTCTAACCGCATTTAGCCTTAGCCATTTATTTAGGGGCTCTATATACCGCTCGTCCTCTACGTAATCTTTGTCCCCTTCCAACATATTTAGTATGCAGTCCTCACAGGGCTCTTCTTTTTTCTTTATTGCGGTGTAGCACTTCATACCTATGGCGTTTTTATCGCAATCCTTCAAGGTTTTTTTATTTGCGTATATAAGGTTAAAGGTGGCTTTATCCACCACGTAGGCGTAGGTGTCTAAGTTGTCAAGCATTGCTTTTAGGGTGTCTCCGCTTAGTTTTGCCTTTTCTAATGCCCTTTGCTTTACAATAAAAATGGTTAGTATGTTGCACATTGTGGAAATTTCGTCTATTTCCTCCTCCGTTGGTATACGCTCTTTTACACAGTCGTCAAAACCTATACAACCGTGTAGTGTACCGTTTTCAAACATTGCAAATTGCAACATGGATTTTATGCCTTGAGGTTCTAATATATCTCTGCCTTCCTTTTGAATACCTGCCATATTTTGCAGTATATACATACCCGTAGAATTTAGCTTTTCTATGGCATCTTTTAGTGCGGATATGGGTAGGTTTTGCAGAGAATCTTTTTGCGCCTCTATGCCCTCAGCACACCATTCGTATGTGTTGGAAATATTTTGTCTGTCCGCTGTCATCTCAAATATATAGCCACGGCTGAAATTAAAGTGGCTCGTTATAAGCTTAAGCACGGACTCTATGGAAAGCATAGGGTTTTCCGAGCTAAACAGTATTTTAAACACGTATTCTATCCTGTTTAGTTTAAAACTTTTTTGGGGAAGGGAGCCTATGGCATCTATTTTTGTACGCTTGCTTTCGTGCCTTTCAAATTCCTCTCTGTTAAAAATACCGTAAGCATTTTTGCCTTGGTTTTTAAGTTTGTATAAGGCGCTGTCCGCATTTATATACAGTGTTTCCCAGTCTCTGCCGTGTTGTGGAAATAGTGCAATACCCACGCTTGCGGATACTTTTTGCTCTAAATTATTGCCGATATTATAGCTGTTTTTAAACTCGTCGCATATTTTTTGCGCCTTGGTTTTTACAAGGTCTACACTTCTTACGTTTTTAAGCAACGCCACAAATTCGTCCCCGCCGATACGCCCCACAATGTCGTTAGACCTAAATACAGATGAGAGTTTTACGCTTAACTCGCTTAAAACGGCATCACCATACGTGTGCCCCAGCAAATCGTTTATCTGCTTGAAGTTGTCTATGTCCACTATGAAAATTGCGGCTATGGTGTCCTGCTCGTACTCTTCCTTTAAAAACTCCTGTATTAGCCGTTTAGAAGTGCCTTGGTTATAAAGCCCTGTCAGCGAATCTCGCTCCGCTTTAAATTTTAGCTCGGACTGAATGCGCTTTTCTTCGTCTATATCCTTTACATATGTGTAGCAAATAATATCCTCTGTGGCTGTATCTTTTACCATAGTAGTATGAGATTTTGCCCAGATATACTTGCCCTCCGCACTTTTTCGCCTATATTCCACGGAGTATTCGTTTATTCCGCTATTAAAATTTGTAATTGCTTTGTGGGTGTCCGTGTACTCCAAAAACTCTTTGTAGTCCTCCGGATGCACTATATCTTTGCCTATTATTCTGTTTATTACACGCACATCTTCTATGCGCTCCCCCACTTTTTTGTAAAAATCCTCAAAACCGCTTATTGCAGTGTTATTGCTTGCGTTGTACTCGTAGCAGGCTAAGGTGTGCCCTGTAATTGAGTTTCGCAGTTGTTGCTCGTTGATTATTTTATGTTGCAATTGCTCGTTTATTTCTTTATAGTTGAGCATTTGTGAAGTTTTAAAAGTGTAGAACAGAAATATATAAAAAGCGGATATTATTACTAATGATGATATTATCTGCCCGAAATATACAGAGCTGTAAGCATCCGTCGGTGGCATGGTAAAGGCTTTTGTAAACAAGAAAAAGTTAAATAGGGTTATAAGTATCGTAAGGTAGTTTAATTGAGATTTGTGGTCGAAAACTATTCGTACCTTATTTGCCGGAATTGTTTTTAGCACAAGCAAAGTTACTAAACTGAGCACTATCCACACAAGTATCCAAATAATGCTCATATACTCCGCTTTATACATGATTTCCCCAATGCCTTTGTTTAAAATTAAGGAAAACACCGCCATTAATACGGAGGTTAGCACCATTATATGAATAAGCAGAGCGGAGGCGGTAAAATAGCTTTTTTGAGATTTATCATTATAAATAAGCAGTACTTCCACGTAATATAAAATGTAGGTAACACCAAAAACTACCACGGGCAGTTTGGTTACGTATAAATATAAAAATGCCATTATTAGCGTATTTACAATGGTAAAAAACAAAGTAGCGTACTTATTTCTTGCTTTGCTTAATAAGCTGTCTATAAATTTGTATGCCAAATAATTGTATATAAAATATCCAATTACTGCCACAATGTTATAGGCTAAGTTACTTTCCATTTGATTATCTCCATAGTGTATATGTAACATTATAGAGTTATTGGTATCATATGTCAATTAAGAAAGGCTTTTTTTTATTTATTTTAAATCATTTTTTGCAGATTTTTAGAGGGTACTTTTCAATATGTAAAAACCCTCCAACGTGTTAGGAGGGTTTAGTTTTAAAAAATAATCGGTAGTTTTAGGGTTTGGTGCCTTGTGCTTGGTTTTTTTCTATTGCTTTAAGCTCTTTTACATCGTCTAAAAGCCTTTCTGCAAGTTTTTTGTATTTTACCGAGGTTTTATTGGTTTTTGCACTAAACAGTATTTTTTGAGCGTCGCTGTATTTACCCATTTTTTTAAGCAAAGAGCCCATAACCATGTAGCAATACTGCTCTTGGTCTCCCGTCATGTGGGATTCGCTGTAATATTGGTAAAACTCGTCGTAAGCTTTTTGTCTGGAAAAGGCTATCATAGCTTCGTCCTTTGTGTCCTCATAAAGCCATGAGAGTTGTAGCCACAGCCTTGCTTTTAGCTGTTTTTTGCTCATGGAATGTTCTGCACATACAAGGGCTATGTAGTATTCCAAAAACACACGGTCTATATCTTTGGTTTTTTTGAAATCTATTGGGTAGGCTTCCTTAATTGCCACCAGTTTTGGTATAAGGTCTGGCAGGTTTATGGAAGGCGCTTTTGCAAAATTATCTTTGTAGGTAGTAAAATAGCACTCGGGACAAATAAAAAGGCTGTACCACAAAGGCTCGAAGTCCATAATATATGTACGCATAGAGCCGTCCGCTTCCTTTGCCGCCTTTTGTTTAAAGGTTATTTGTAAATCCACATCCACATTTTTTTTGCACACAGGGCAAGGTTTTTTGGATTTTTGATAGTATTGGGCGAAGGTTTCGGGCTCGGGTGTACCGTATTTTTTGTAACCGGGTGGCAGGAAGTCTAAATCCTTAATATTTACATTTGAATTACTTGCAAGCCGTTCTTTTCTGTTTTGGGTAATTAGGAAATCCCCATCTATGCTGTTGGTATCGTAAAGCTGGGTGCAAAGGGCTTTTACAAGATTGTACACAATGTTGGAATAATCTTTTGCAAATCCTTCAAAGTTGTCTTTATGCACATACACTATTTTAACATCCGAGGTTGCAATAAAGGTAGAAAACCTGTGAAGCTCGCAAAACATGCTTACTTCACCGATAATATCTCCCGATTGCAAGTTGCCTAACAGTTTTTGAGTGTCTATTCCATAGTTTTTATAAACGGCTATCGTTCCCGAGAGGATAAGCCCCATAGATGCTTCGGAGTAGGCTTTTTTGTCTAAAACCATCTCCCCTTTTAAAAAGGTTTTAATTTCTGTACTGCTCATCTAATATACCTCGTAATGTTACTTAAAAAATATTTAATATGCTATATTAATTTGCATAGTTAATCATAAGTTGACTTTATTACTTTACATATCAAATTATAGCATTTATACCTATAATAAGCAATGGTTAAACCGTTTTTTGTCCTTAATTTTATTTTTTTATGGAAAAATCCAACAAAAAAGTATATACTGTATTGTAATGGCATTTGCCACGAAAAAAGAAAGGATATGCGTAGAAGTTTTATGAAGTTACATATACCCGTACAAATTATTGCAGAGGAAAACTGCATTAAAAATAATAGCGAAATATTTAAAAATACAGGAAACAAGCCACTTATTGTAACCTACCCCCCAAGCCTGCAAAACGGCGCTTTGGACGATGTTAAAACTGTAATTGAGGGCTTTGAGCTTTATATGGATTCCCCCCAAAACCCATCTCTTGATGATGTTAGGCATATATGCAAGCAAAACGCAATAAGTAACTGCGATTACATAATTGCCATTGGCGGTGGTTCTGTAATAGATTTGGCAAAGGCGATAGCCATAATTGCCACAAACAATATTGATGCAAAAGAGCTATACACCACCTCCGTGCCAAACGCACCCCTATCAATTATTGCAATACCCACCACTTGCGGTACGGGTAGCGAGGTTACCCCTGTTAGCGTGCTTACGGTCGGGGATACCAAACTCTCCTTTTCCAAAGACTGCATAATCCCCAAATATGCCCTACTGGACGCAAAATACATAGCAAATTTGCCTATGCATTTAAAAAGGTACACGGCAGTAGATGCCTTTTGCCATTGCGCAGAGGGGTATCTTATGGTGGATGATGACCCTTCTGACATGTTTGCGGAGAGTGCCTTTAATATCTTTGCTGAGTGTATGCCCTCCCTAATTTCCGGAGAGTTTTCCAAAGAAACGGACAACCGCCTTTTATATATGGGAACGCTGGGTGGACTTACCATCAACATAACACGTACCGCCGCACCTCATGCAATGGGGTATGTGCTTACGGTAAAAAAGGGTTTGCATCACGGACTTGCCTGCGGACTGCTAATCGGGGAATACATTGCTTTTTCCTACGAGGCAAAGAGGGATAAAATAAACAAACTGCTTAGCATCTTAAAGGTTAAAAGCATAGAGGAGCTAAAAGAAATGCTAAACAAAATACTTAATTACACAGAAAGATTTACCCAAGAAGAAATAGCTTATTTTACCGAAATAACCTACAAACCGGCAACGGGTAAACCCAACCCAAAACCTCTTACAAAAGAGGATGTTTACAATATTTACACGGAGGCAATAGGCATTGGATAAACTACACGAAGGCATAAAGGGCGTTATTTTTGATATGGACGGCACACTCCTTGATTCTATGGGAATTTGGGAGAATTTTATAGATATTTTTGCAAAAAAAAGCAATATTACGGAAAAAATAGACGTATACTCTTTAATTGAGGATATGACCCTTGTGGAAATTGCGCAGTATATCAGCGATAAATACAACCTTAATAAAACGGGCAAAGAGATTTTAATTGAGTGGGACGATATTATTATAGATTATCATAAAAACGAAGTTTCCCTTAAAAAAGGGGTGCGAGAGTATCTCAATTTTTTAAAGGCAAACAACATTAAAATGTGCATAGCCACAGAGTCCGGCCCAAGCATTATAAAAACGGTACTAAACACCCACGATTTACACGATTATTTTGATTTTTGCCTAAGCTCTAAAGAGACGGGCATAGGCAAGTTTAGCCCTCATATTTATTGCACCGCCATAGAAAAGTTTGGCATAGCCAAGGAAGAGTGCTTGATTTACGAGGACGCATACTACGCCGCAAATACAGCGGTAAATGCGGATTTTAAGGTGGTAGGAGTGTACGACTATTACTCCGAGCTTCATTACGAAAAAGGGGAAAATATTAAACAACTGAAGCTGTTTAAATACGTAAAAACCATGGAGGAGCTTATTTAGCCGTACTCCCTAAGTTTTAAAAGGCTATTAAACCGGTATTTGTAACGGTATTGGCGCCGTTAATGTAATTTAGACCTGCGTTTTGGCATAGATTGCTTACGAATATTCCGCAAGCCTCAACCGATGTATTTTTCTTATTTGGATAGGCACATTCTTTGATTGGGTAGGTGCATTTTTCGCAGTAGTTACAGCCCCCTGCCCCCAACACCAAAAATTTTTCCTGCATCCCTTCCATAATTTCCTTTATTTTAAGGGTTAGCTTGGAAAACTCCTCTCCGCTTTTAACCATACCCTCGTAATCGAAGGAATCCTCTATTTCCTCTATTCTTTGGTACACAATACCCTTTTTAAAGGAGAGTATTTCCCTTTTTGCCTCCTCTAATTGTTTAGCTCCGGGAGGGCAACCCCAGTTGGTGTTGTAGTTTCCGCAGGTATTCATTTTGCACATATCCACAAGCCCTTCATCGAAAACGATTGTTTTTAAATCCACGCAAGCTACATTATGCGCTCCTGCATCTATTAATTTTTTTTGTAGTTCTTCCATATTACACCTCTTATTTTGATAATATCGCATTTTGTCAAAAGTTATGCAGTAACTTTTGGTATAAAATGAACATATAGCTACATTAGTGCTGTTCGCGAAGCGAACAATATAAAATGAGTTGCTATAAATTAATTATATAATATCACATTTTTATGCCTTTTGTTGATATTTATTTATCATTTTTTGTAGCTTATAATTAATTTCTTTACTTTTTGCAAAATAGCCTTTTGAATAGGGATAACCCGTTGAAAAAACCAAATAGTTATGATACCATATTTTCATGGATTACTCTAAGAAGAGCAGGTGGGCGTACTATACCCCAAAGCGCAAACAAAACAAAGCAGTTGATGTGTTTTTTGCTTATCCTACCGTGTATTTCCATAAGGATAAAGGTAAAAATCATAATATGAGCTTAAATAACGTGTTTTATAAGACACTTGCCACCCTTTGTACCGCATGGCAAACAGAGGTTTTTAAGGAGGATTGCAATATTTTTGCGCCTTATTACAGGCAGGTGGGTATAGAATCTTTAAAAATGACGGATGCGGAATTTGTGCATTACGCAAAAATAGCTTATATAGATTTAAGAGATGCTTTTTTATACTATATGGAGCATATAAACAATGGCAGACCCTACATACTTGCAGGCCATTCCCAAGGCAGTGCCTTGCTTCAAGAGCTTATGCGTAGGGAGTTTAGCAACAAAGAGTACACCAAAAACCTTGTGGCGGGCTATTTAATTGGGTTTTCCATACTTAAGGATGATTTTATTTTTTACCCCCATTTAAAGTTTGCCAAATGTGCAGACGATTTAGGTGTGATAATTTCTTACAACACGGTAATTAAAGGGGCAAAAAAACTGCGTGTGGTGCGCAAGGGGGGTATGTGCATAAACCCTCTAAACTGGACACTTACGGATGAATACGCACCAAAACACCTAAATAGCCACACATCATACATAAATATTTTTAACATTTTTAAAATTGAGCGGTTTAACTACACGGGGGCATACACAGACAGAGAAAACGGCACTCTTGTTATAGATGATGACACCGCACGGCTGATTGAAAATTCCTCCAAACACGGCATAAAAAAGCTTATTTTAAAGCACGCATCCTTGCATATGTTTGATTATGCCCTGTTTTACGGAAATCTTAAGGCTAATGTTAAACTTAGAATTGCTAAGTTTATGCAAAAACGTGAGGGGCATAATTAGAAATATTTAGTTGGTTACAACAAAAAAAGACTGCACACCGTTTTGTATGCAGTCTTTTAATTTTTGTTGATTGTTGCAAAATTACAATAGGGTTACACGTACTCAAAATCATCTTGAGACTTAAACCATTTGTTTTTACCAAGATGAAGTATAAAGCACATTGCCGCAAGTATTATGTAGCTTATCATAAAAGGTGAATCGTATGCGATTTCTAATTGGGATCTGTGAATAAATCCAAAGAAGGAAAGTATTGCCGCCGCCACAAACACCCAGCCTGTTTTGTCTAAGCGTTTGTCTATTATAAAGGTCATGGCACTACCCCAAATTAAGCCTATTATTATTGCCCCGGCTTTAACCGCAGGAATACCGCCCCACATTGTACCGCCGTCTATAATTGCTTGCACGATTTCCGGCTCGTAGTTTGTTACACCCATACTTACGGATTCTGCATAAATATGAGAAACACCCCCCACAGCACCTGTTATTTGAGAGTACAGATAGTCTGCAACCGCCGGTAGCATTGCAAGAGCAACCGCAGCAAAGTATTTTGGTTTAACCTCTTTATAGGCTTGAGAAACCATAATAATAGCGCACCACAAGAATGTAATTGCGCAAATAGCCGGAGGTATTACGGAGTTTAGTAGGGTAAAGAACCCAAAAATACCTGCCGCACCTAATATAAGACCGGAAATCCAAGAATATCCTGCCCCGGCATTGCTCTTTTTAAGACCGGGATGTCCAAGCCAAACCGTGTTAGGTACAACACCGCCAAAAATAGCGGAAATCATTGTGCATGCGCCGTCTGCAAACTGTGCCTCTCTAACGCTGTAATTATCCCCTGCCGCATTGGCGCTTTCCACGTTATCCATAGTTTCTATAAAGTTGTAAATTTCTATGGGAATAACTATGGCAAGATAGGGCGCTATTACCGCAAAACCGCTTAGTAATGCCTCTATTGTGTTTGCAGGGTTGGGGAAGTAAAAGCCTATCCCCGAAAAATCCGGTTGTATTCTGCCTATAATAAAGGCATAAACGATACCACCCACAATAGCTATTGCAAATGGAGGAATCTTTTTGGGGAATAAATATCCGCCAAACAAGCCTAAAACCGCCATAAGGAGTATGGGTAAGCCTAAAATTGGGTCTGCATATACATCAAAAATACCTTGAGTTGCCATCCATATAAAAGCAATACCGGCAACCGTGCCAAGCAGTGCCGCACGGGGCAAGGCTTTTTTTACATAAGGACCGATTAATCCTCCCAAAAACTCTATTGCGCCTCCTATAAAGCAAGCCGCAACAGCCGCAGACCACACAATTTCAGGGTCTCCGATGGCATAGTTTAGCGGTACAATAATTCCGTATAAAAACACAAACATTGCCGGAGTGGAAACACCCGAAGGCATAGCGGTTACATTGGCTCTACCCTCTTTTTTGGATAACTTATGAGCCATATAAGCATAATAAATGCCGGAAATCATAAGCCCAATGGACATACCCGGTATTACTCTGCCAAATACAATTTCGTTTGGCCAGCCAAGCATACCCGTTAGTGTGGCAATAACTATTATGTAGTTAATGATATTTCCTGCTAAGGAATATGCCATACCGCCCACATCTCCCGATCTAAACACGGGAATTAGTGATTTTTTGTTCATACTTATCTCCTTTTTTTATTTTATTTTAGGCAGATTCCCAGCTCTTTTAAATAAAGGACGATTTTTTCGTACATTGCCTGCCATTCTTTAACGGGCTGTACCGTAACCATATCGTATACATTATCGAAGGAAGAGCCTTCGTTGCCTTTTTCAAAAACCCACTCGTATTTTTCAAGCAGTTTTAAAATAATCTCGTTTGCCTTACTTCTTGTAAGTTCGCTACTGCTAACCGCATAGCCTACCTCTCCCATTAGCCTTGCTTCTACACCGCTACCATGAGGCTTAAGCCCGTCGCAAGCGCCAACCCCTTCAAGATGCCCTCCGCTTACCGTAATGGCTATGGCGTTTGCCGCCACTTCTAAAAGTAGCTCTTCTGTCAAAGCACCGCTTTTTGGGTAAATATCGCAAACTATAATGTTTGGAGCACACAACGCAAATGCTTGGCACACCACACTTTGCAACCACATGCATTCTCTTGTGGAAGTGGCAATATATCTTAAGTGTATGGGGTGGCACAAATGATAATCCGCAAGACACACAATATTTGCCGCAAGCATAGAAGCTATCATACATACAGCCGCACCGGCAGGCCCACCTGCCAGCCCCTCTACCATAACACATGCTAAGGATGCGTTTCTTACATCGTTATTTACAGAGTTTGCCGCCCTTACTAAGTTGTCTCTGTTTGTTATAAGCTCGTTATTTAGCGCAACCAAATGGCTGTCAGTATTGTATATGAAAGAAATTGCAGCTAAGTCTCCGATTTCCGAAACACTGCTTTCGGCGGCTAACATTCCCATACCCTCTCTGCCTACTTCTTTTGCGGCTTGCTTTAGGTACATAAGCTCCCTTCTTACCGCTATAAGCTCGCTTGGCTCGCTGTGGCGAATTTCGTACCCGTCCACATCTATAAGCGAACCGCAAGTTAGCATATCTATGCTTTTTTCCTGCGCCCAACTTTTTAGCGTTGCTTTAAAAATACGCTCGGGTGTGGGGCAACCCGGATTTCCACCAAAAACTCCCGGTTTGCGTGTGTCCTCCGCTTTTCTTGCATATAGGGTAAAGGCGTCCTTGCCGTAGCCCATGGTTAAGGCTTTTTTTTGCTGTTTTGCGGCGTAGTCTATCTCTTCCTCGCTAAAGGCAATAATTTTGCCCGTAGACATATTGTAAACCCCTGTTTTTATTAAAAGCTCTCTGCCTGCATCGTAAAACTTTTTAAGGGTGGTTTCGTCTTGCTCCACTATTTTGTTTGCATCAAAAGTTAAACCGTACTTTGCTACAATATCTGCTGTGTTTATGGCAACGTAGTCTAAATCCCACGTTTCTTTGTCCACCGCTTCCCCTTCGTAGCCTCTTTGTACAATTTCTAAAAAATTATTTAACATAGTTTTCTTCCTTTTAGTCGTTATTTAATTTGAGATTAACATCCCTGTATTTGCCGGGGGCTACCCCTTCTTGTTTTTTAAACACCTTTGTAAAATAGCTTTGCTCTTCAAAACCAACTACATAGGCAAGCTCCACCAAAGAAATATCCGAGCTTACCAAAAGCTCTTTTGCGCTTTCTATTCGTATATAATTTATGTAAGAGCTTATGCTTTTTTGCGTTTCCTCTTTAAATATTTTGCTTAAATAGGAGACGGAAAACCCTGCCAAACCGGCAAGTTCGTTTAGGGATATTTTCTTCATATAGTTTTTGGAAATATATTTTTTTACCTTGTTTACCACCGCACTGTGCCGTACGTTGTTTCCCGGAAAAACGCTGTATGTTATACTGTTTAGCACCTTTGCAAGCCAAGTATCCAAGTCTCTTATATTATCGAAACTGTGTATTTGCTCTATATAGTCTCCCGATAGGGCAAAGGTGGAGTCCATATTTACGCCGGCGGCTATTGCCTCCCTTAGTAGCATAACCACAAGCTCGGTTACTCTTGCCTTAATTATGCGTATTTCCCCGAAAGAATTAAAATAAATCCCTCCTAAAATATCGTTTAGCAGTTTTCTTGCTTTTGTACTGTTTTTTAGTTTAATGTTATTTAATAGCTGTTTTTCCAAGGCAAGCTGTAATTCCATGGTTTCTTTAATGTCTTTATGTTGATACATAATTTCGTACACACGTTTGCTTGCGTCCTCGGATTCGTTTTTAAGTGCGTTGCCCGTTCTTAGTATATAGCCTGCATTTTTTGCCACAAGGTTTATTATTTCCGCAATGTATGAAACCCTGTTGCATTGTATATATGCTATGGATTTTGCAATATCCCCCAAATTATAGGTATTTTTATCTAAAAATACGTTGGGTAACCCTTCCCTTAAAAACTCGTCGTACTCAGTCATAAAAAATGGGCCTGCCACCAAAGAGTATCTAAGCTCTGCATCTTTTGGGATGTTGCTTGCAATAAAACACATTCCTAAAGGGCATAAATACTCGTACTTGCCCCCCCATCTTTCGGAGGAATAGGCACCGTCTATATGTAGTTTTGTGCATTTTTTATCTAAGTTATACCTTTGCTGTAGTTTTACACATTCTTTGCATAAAGTGTTCATAGGTACTTCGTTTTGCTGAATATCAATTAAAAAACAATCTACGTTAATAGCATTGTATATTAACTCACAGCTTTTTCTTAATGCTTCCTTTTGGACATCCATTAATTATTTATACCTCGCTTGTTTTTGCCGTTTCAAATTCCTTTTCTACTTCCTCGGAAGGTTTTTTATCCGCTAAACTAACAATTACCGCAACCACCATTGCAAGTGCAAATCCGGGAATTATTGAATAAAGCCCTGTCGACCCTTCAAGTAGGTTTGTCCATAGTATTACAACTACAAAGCCTACTATCATGCCTGCCAAAGCCCCGTTTTTGGTGGTGCGTTTCCAAAAGAGCGCTAAAAGGATTATAGGCCCGAAAGCCGCTCCAAAACCTGCCCACGCATATTTTACCAACCCCATTATAGAGGATTGAGGGTCTAAGGCAAAAATAGCCGCTATTACCGCAATGCCTATTACACCAAACCTGCCCACCCACATAAGTTTTTTGGGGTCTGCTTTCTTTCTTGAGAATTTTTCGTAAATATCTCCGGAAATAGATGAGGATGCCACTAAAAGTTGGCTGTCCGCCGTGCTCATAACCGCAGCTAAAATTGCGGAAAGCAATATACCTGCAACAACGGGTGGGAAAAGCTGCAATGCCATTACCATAAACACCGTTTCCGACTCTGCCGCCGTTGTAAAAATGTCTCCTAAATATACTCTTCCTACTATGCCTACCATAATTGCACCAAACAGCGCAAGTATAATCCACACCGTTGCAATGCGTCTTGAAGATTTTACCAGTTTAGGCTCTCTTATTGCCATATATCTTATAATAATATGGGGCATACCCAAATACCCAAGCCCCCACGCAAGACTTGATATTACACTTATGGGGCTAAGTGGGCTACCGTCCGCCGCTGAAAACAAGTTTAAAAACTGAGGGGCAATTTCTTTTGCCGCATTTACCGTGTTTTCCACTCCGCCAAGTTTGCCCATTGCCGCTAAGGGCACAATAATTATAGCCACAAGCATTAACATGCCTTGCAGAAAATCCGTCCAACAAACCGCTTTAAAGCCACCCATAAAGGTGTAGGCGATAATCACCACTACGCATAAAAGCATTGCCCATTTGTAATCCATACCGGGAAAAACGGCGGTAAACACCTTTCCACCCGCTACAAAACCGGACACTACGTAAATTGTAAAAAATACTAAAATAACAACCGAGCTTAGTAGCCTAAGTACGCCCTTGTTGTCTTTAAATCTATTTTCAAAAAATTGAGGTACCGTTATGCTGTCGTTAGCCACGTAGGAATACTGACGCAAACGTTTTGCCACCACCAGCCAGCTGCAATAAGCGCCAACCGCAAGACCAATGCCTATCCATGCCTCGCTCATCCCTGCAAGATAAAGGGCACCGGGCAACCCCATTAAAAGCCAGCCACTCATATCCGAGGCTTGTGCGGAAAGTGCGGCAACATAGGTATTAAGCCCTCTGCCACCCAGCACGTAGTCAGATAAATTGGCGGTTTTTTTGTAAAAGTACATGCCAATAAGCAATACGATTATAAAATAACCCACAAACGATAACACTATACCCCAATCAAAAGACATAAAAATACTCCAATAAAAAACTAAAAATAAACATAATTGTTTCACAAGCGCATTTACACACATAAATATAAATCTAAGTATATTTTATAATGGAAAACCCATTTTTTTAGCGGTGTAAAAAATAATGTTCTAAATTATTAGAACTGTGAAACAAATTAATAATTTGTTTACATTATATACGATTATACAAAATTTTTCAATAGTACATTTAAAATTGAGTATACTTTATGGTAATTTTGTAAGACTTTTTAACGTTTTTTTCGTTTTTGTAATCTATATATTAAAGGGGCAAGCATGCACATTTGCAGGTTGCCCCTTTTTTTATGGAGATGATGATGGTATTTCTTATTACTCAAACAGCTTTAGGGCAAGTGCGGTTTCTAATCGCTTTTTTTCCGTATCGCAGCCTATTTTGTATGGCTTTTTAATATCCTCGTTGGTAAAGTAGGCATTTGCCATACACCCTCCCGAGCATAAATATTTTGCCCAGCACTCATTACATCCCTGTTTTGAGTATATGTGGGTGTTTTTAAATTCCCCCACAATGCTTTCGTTTTCTATGCCTGTATAAATATTGCCTAAGTAAAACTCCTTGTTGCCTGCAAATTGATGGCATGGGTATAAATCTCCGTTGCTTAGCACCGCTAAGTATTCGCTGCCTGCACCGCAACCTCGCAAACGTTTGTTAATGCACGGACCTGCATCCAAATCCACCATAAAATGAAAAAAATTAAACGCCTTATCCGTATTTTTCCGCTTTAGATACTCCCTTGCAAGCATATTGTACTCGTGGTTAATTTGGGGCAAATGCTCCTGCCTTATGGCAAGCTCTCCCTTTGCAACCACGGGTTCTAAAGAAATATTGCAAAAGCCTTCCTCCGCTATGGCTATAACATCGCTTGAAAAATCCAAATTCCTTGATGTGTAAGTGCCTCTGATGTAATATTCTTTTTCTCCACGGGCGGTAATTATTTTTTTTGCATTGGCTAAAACCTTTTCGTAGCTTGGGTTGCCCTGCAAATTTTTGCGCATTGCATCGTGGATTTCCTTTCTGCCGTCTATGCTTATTACAATGTTTTTCATTTCTTTGTTAATGAAGTCCACAATTTCGTCGTCCACCTTAAAGGCATTGGTGGTTAGGGTAAAGCGAATGTTTTTGTTATGCAGTTTTTCCTGTTCCTTTGCGTAGGCTACACACGTCTTTAGCACTTTAAAGTTAAGTAGCGGTTCTCCCCCAAAAAAGTCCACTTCTAAATTCTTGCGGTTGCCCGAGTTTTTAATTAAAAAATCAATAGCTGCACAAGCGGTTTTTTCGTCCATTATTCCCTTTTTGTTTTTATATTCTCCGCCATCCGCAAAGCAGTAGGTGCATTTTAAATTGCAATCTTGGGCAATAAGTATGCACAGCGCTTTAACTACAGGCTCGTTAAACTTTGGCTCTTCGTTCGTGGGATTTGAAAACAGCAAGCCTTTTTCTTTAAGCTCTTCTATTTCCTCTATTGCCGTTGCAACCTCCGAGCCTAAATCGTTTAATATTTGCTTGATGGTTTTGCCTGCATTAATAAATGTTAGCACTCGCATTGCCGTTCTGTCTATTTCGTGCAAGCTTCCCGACTCTACATCGTAGGCGGCAAATTTGCCGTTAAATTCTATTAAATGTACCATTTTTACCTTTCTTTTACAAAAAAACAGCGGTAAAAGCATTTACCGCCATCTTAATTACTATAGTATTGTTATTAAGCCTTTTTCTCACATTTTTGATTTGCCAATGTACAAGATGTCTTGCAAGCGGATTGGCAGGATGTTTGACACTCTCCGCAACCGCCCTCTTTTTGTGTGCTTTTCAAATTGTTTTTTGTGACAGTCTTAATATGTTTCATGTTTGTTATTCCTCCAAAAGCAATCTTAATTATTTAGGTGCTACTTCTTCACCGTCATTAAAGCTTTCTACAGAAGCTATTGCACTTTTAGAAATAGTAAGCTTAGCTTTGTCCGGACCACACTCCATAGTTACAATATCGTCCTTCATAGAAACTACCTTACCGTAAAAACCGCCTATAGTTTTAATTGTATCTCCAACTCTAATGCTGGACATCATCTGTTTAAATTTCTTTTCTCTTTTTTTGTTTGGAACTATTATTAATACCACAAATATTACTATTAGTAGTATGGGGAACAGCCATTGTAGTGCTTGGCCTCCGGCAAATCCTGCTATTGCGTTTTCCGGCATATTTTGTACCGCCTTTCATAATTTACTTTCAATATTACATATAATATAATTTTTTTGGTAAATAGTCAATAGGTTTATAAGATTTTATTAACTCTTGTTCATAAATAATTAACATTTACACTTTTTTACCAATTAATATATTACATAACTTGCAAAAAAATCCTTTTTAAACTCCTCGAAGGTGTCTTTTAAAATATGTTCCCTTATTTCCTCCATTAGTTTTATTGTAAAACGGGTGTTGTGTATGGAAAGGAGGGTAGCGCCTAAAATCTCGTTTGCCTTAATTAAATGGCGAATATACCCTCTTGTGTGATTTTTGCAGGTGTAGCAATCGCAGTCCTCTTCTATTGGTGTAAAATCTCTTGCATATTCTGCATTGCGTATTACCAGCTTGCCCTTTTTGGTAAGGGCTGTACCGTTTCTTGCAACACGTGTTTGCAGTACGCAATCAAACATATCCACGCCCTCAAAAACTCCTTGTACAAGGCAGTCCGCACTTCCTACTCCCATTAAATAACGTGGCTTGTTTTTAGGCAGTATATCCGTTACCACGCTAAGCATTGCGTACATCATATCCTTAGGCTCGCCCACCGAAAGCCCCCCTATTGCATTGCCTATAAAATCCATATTTGCAATTTCTGTGGCGGAAATCTTGCGTAAGTCCTCGTACATTCCCCCTTGCACTATGCCAAAAAGCGCTTGTTTATCGTTTGTTTGTGCCTCTTTGCACCGCATAGCCCAGCGGTGAGTACGCTCCATAGAGTTTTTAGTGTATTCGTAAGTGGCAGGGTGGGGAGTACATTCGTCAAACGCCATAACAATATCCGCACCTAAGGCACTTTGTATCTCCATAACATTTTCCGGTGTAAACATATGACGAGAACCGTCTAAATGAGAGGAAAACAAAGCACCTTCCTCCGTTAGCTTGCGTAATTCCCCTAAAGAAAACACCTGAAAACCACCGCTATCCGTCAAAATGGGTTTTTTCCAATTAATAAAGTTATGCAAACCTCCTGCCTCTGCAATTAAAGTATGGGAGGGGCGCATATATAGATGATAGGTGTTAGAAAGTATAATTTGGGCATTTGTATCGTATATTTGGGCGGTTGTCATGGTTTTAACCGTTGCCTGCGTGCCAACCGGCATAAATACGGGGGTTAAAATATCGCCGTGGGGGGTGGTTAGTATACCTGCCCTTGCTTTACTGTTTTTGGATTCTTTTATAACTTGGTATTTGAAATTCAATAATTACTCCTTTTGTACGCACATTTTATGCTTGTGCAAACCTTATTTATATTAAGTATTTCTTTGTGTATGGTTTTGGCTAAAACAAAAACATAGCATCGCCAAAGCTGAAAAATCTGTATTTTTCCTCCACCGCTTTTTTGTATATCTCCAAAGTTTTGTCCTTGCCTAAAAAAGCGCAAATTAGCATTATTAAAGTGGATTTGGGCAGATGAAAGTTAGTTATTATACCGTCCGTAACCTTAAATTTATATCCGGGGTAAATAAAAATATCTGTATTATTACTGCCTGCTTGCACCACACCCTTACTGTTTGCACAGCTTTCCAAAGTGCGCACACTCGTTGTGCCCACGCAAATTACCCTGCGGTTTTGTGCTTTTGCCATGTTGATTTTGTCTGCGGACTCCTTGCTGACTTCGTAATACTCGCTGTGCATTATGTGGTCTGCAATGTGCTCTTCCTTCATGGGTCTAAAAGTGCCAAGCCCTATGTGCAATGTTATTTTTACGATTTCTACCCCCATTTGCTCTGCTTTATTAAGTAACTTCGGGGTAAAGTGCAACCCTGCGGTGGGTGCGGCGGCGCTCCCCTCCTGTTTTGCGTACACCGTTTGGTATTTTTCCTTTTCCTCTAATTTTTGGGTAATATAGGGGGGGAGGGGCATATTGCCGTATTTATCCAGCAAATTTTCAAAAATGCCCTCATAAAAAAACTCTGCAACACAAACGCCGTCCTGCAACTTTTCTTTTAAAGTAACGTAAAAATCTGTGTCAAAATAAATGCTGTCGCCTATTTTAACACTTTTAAGCCCTCTTATTATTACTTCCCACACATTTAAGTTAATGCGTTTAAGTAGCAGTACCTCGTATTCCTTTTCCTTGCCTTGTTTTTTGCCGTAAAGCCGTGCCGGAATAACCTTGGTTTCGTTAAGCACAAGCAAGTCCCCTGCCTTTAGATATTTAGTTATATCATAAAAATGATTATGATACACCATATCCTTACTTTTATCGTAAACAAGAAGTTTAGAACTGTCTCTTGGTGTTAGTGGGGTTTGTGCTATTAATTCCTGGGGTAAGTTATAATCAAAATCAGATGTCTTCAATTTGCAGTTGTCCTTTGTTTGCTTCAAATTTTCTTTTAATGCCCATATGTGCGTAGGCGTTATCCGTTGCCACCCTGCCCCGTGGTGTGCGTTGCAAAAAACCCAGTTGGAGCAAAAAGGGCTCTATTACGTCCTCTATTGTACCGCTTTCCTCTCCTGTGGTTGCGCCTAAGGTTTCAAGCCCTACCGGACCTCCGTTAAATTTATTTATAATGGCATCCAAAATAAGCCTGTCCGAGTTATCTAACCCTAATTTATCCACCTCTAACAGCTCTAAGCCTTTATCTGCCGTTTCCTTTGTAATTACACCCTCCGCCCGTACATCCGCAAAATCTCTCACACGGCGAAGTAACCTGTTGGCAATACGGGGTGTTCCTCTTGAGCGTTTTGCGATTTCTAAAGCGCCCTCCTCGTCTATTGCAATTTGCAGTATGCTTGCGGAGCGTTTAATAATCGTGTTTAGCTCCTCCATGCTATACATTTGCAGGCGGTTTATTATGCCGAATCTATCTCTTAATGGGGAGGTTAGCATACCTGCCCTTGTGGTTGCTCCAATTAAGGTGAAACGGGGTAAATCTATACGCATGGAACGTGCGGAAGGGCCTTTGCCCAAAATAATATCCAGTGCATAATCCTCCATTGCAGGATACAGCACCTCCTCCACGCTGGAGTTAAGCCTATGAATTTCATCAATAAAAAGCACGTCATGCTCTCCTAAGTTTGTAAGCAGAGCCGCCAAATCCCCCGGACGCTCGATGGCAGGGCCTGAGGTTATGCGGATATTTACCTTTAACTCTTGTGCCACAATGTGTGCCAAGGTGGTTTTGCCAAGGCCGGGAGGCCCGTATAACAGTACGTGGTCTAAAGCCTCTTTGCGTTTTATTGCCGCCTCTATAAAAATTTTCATCTTCTCTTTAACCTTTTCTTGCCCGAAATACTCGTTTAAGGATTGAGGGCGCAAGGTGTAATCAAGGGCGGTGTCCTCCGTTATTTTCATATTGGATACTATGCGTGTTTCTTCCATATATATTGTATACTCCGTTGTTTTATTGTTATGGTTTTAATTGACCGGACCTTAAATTTTCCGACCGCACTTCAAAAGGTCTTGTTATGTACAAATAATCTTTTAAGGAATCGTCTGTAAAATTTCCTCTTGCAAGCATAAAGGCAACGACTTTTGCATCAAGCCTTTGTATCATTTCTTTGGTGAGAGTGCCTTTTATATTAAGTTTACCCTTCTCTATAGGGGCTTGCATGTCCTCCTCCCAAATTACTTCGTAGGCTTCAAAGGGGTTTTCAAAGTTTACCGCAATTAGTGCGATTTTGCTTTTATCTTCCATAGGAAGAGGGTTTATAAAGGATTGCAAGTCTAAGGTTAAATCTATGTCCGTATCTGTATTTTTTACAATTTCTTCTATATTAATTACTTCGCTTCCACCGTTAATTAAGGGCAGAATTTTAAAATCGGTGGTTGCTGTGGACTCCCCGTCTTTACTTTTGTTTATGAGTTTTAAGGTGTAGTTTCCGCTGTCAAAACCGTACTCCATACAGGCGCTTACGTAAAAAAGTTTAATTGTGCCTGTTTTATCTTTTGGATTAAAAAGGGTACTGACATTAATATTTTCGTAGGTGTAGGTGTCGTCTAACTCTAAAGGAGATGTGTAAATATCCTCCCCCTCCCCTATTTTTTTGCGGTCTATATTAATATCTACCTGCATTATTTTAACTCCACCCTCTTTGTATACTTGCATTTGGAGGGTGTCCGTATCTGCATACTCTTTAAGTTTGTAGTTAAAAATCGCCCTTTGATTGTTGCCTAAAGCATCGTTTATGCTTAAATCATAAAAGTTATTGATTGCTTTATATATGGTGTTATCCATAGTAGTAATAAGGGTTTCTATATTGCCTGCGTTGCGCGCTTCTGACTCTTTTGCCTCTTTTGCCATTAGCGCCATATTTGCTATATTAAGCTGTCCGTTTCCCAGTTTATATTGGCTGTGATCCCTCTCTTTACTTGTGCTTTCAAGCAAAATGTTTGTAATTTCCGTTGCATTTAGGGTGGGCAAATAAGATTTTAAAAGTGCCACACTCCCCGCCACCATGGGGGATGCAATGGAAACACCGGAAATATAAGTATAATTGCCGTTTTTTGCGTTATTGTTTAAATATAGGAAGGGGTAGCCCGTTTTTTGCGTGTATTCCTCTTTTGTGTCATTTTGGGTGATGCAGGCAAAAATATCCTCACCGGGTGCGCTTATGTCCGTTTGCCAGCCGTAGTTGGAAAACTCCGCAAGCCCATTTTGGTTGGTTGCGTTTACCGTTATTACACCAAAAATATTGGCAGGCTCTCCTATGTAGTCTATGCCTTCGTTGGAGGTTGCCGCCACCACCACAATTCCGCTTGCAACCGCATGGCTTATAGCCGAAAAAAATTCTTCGTCGTGGCTGTAATTTCTAAGGCTTATATTTATAACGTCCACCTTTTGCTCTATACATTTATAAATTGCCCTTGCTTGAGTTTTGGCTGCTATTAAGCCGTTTTTACCGTTTACCCTAAAATCGTATAAAGAAACATTTGGGGCTATGCCTATTTGCACACCCTCAATTTCGCCCCCTGCAATTACGCTTGCCACCGCCGTGCCGTGAAAGTCCGAATTCTCCGCCCCCCAAGTACAATCGGTTGTGTGGGGTATTTCTGTATCCGTAAGGCTGTCGTAGTGGTAGGCAACGCTGTCTTTAAGCGCAGGCGCAGAGCAATCAATACCGCCGTCTACAACGGCTACTTTAATCTTTTTACTCCCCTTGCCCAAAATTTCCGCACCCTCAAAATAATCTATGGCATTAAACTGCCAACCGCTATTTGCTATAACATCTTTATTATTGAAGAGCCAATCCTGCTTTTCTTCCTGTACAACCTGTGCTGTAAGTGCTTGTGCTGTAAGTGCTTGTGCTGTGGGCATAGCAAAGTTTCCCACGACCGCAGGCGAATAGGCACTACTTACAGATGCTGTAAATAGGGTTGCAAACATCACCATAAATCCTATTGCAGTGCGTATTTTCATAAAGCGCCTCCGTTCTTTTATTATTTTTGTTATACCATTTTTCTAAGGGCAAGCCCCACCAGCTCTTCTGCCGTATCCCCCAAAGATTTTACGGCAGAAACTGCGTTTAGCGCTTCCTGTCGTGTATATCCAAGCCCAAGCAATGCCGCCACCGCTTCTGACGCCGCATCCGTTGCGGTCGTGGAAAAATCTGCGGATATGCCTACCGCATCATCAAAATCCACCTTCTCCTTAAGCTCTAACACAAGCCTTTGCGCCGTTTTCTTGCCTATTCCGTTTGCAGATAAAAAGGCTTTGTCGTCCCCGGAAATTACAGCCGCCGCAATATCGTTTACCTTAAGTGCGCTAAGTACCGCCATTGCCGCTTTAGGCCCTACACCGCTTATGGCTATCAGCTTTAAAAACATACTTTTTTGCTCTAAAGTTTGAAAGCCGTAGAGGGACGTGCCGTCGTCACTCGTTTTTAAATAGGTGTATACCTTATGCTTTTCCCCTGTATTTAGGCTGTTTAGGGTGTATGTGTCCGTAAAAATTTCGTAGCCCACCCCACCCACATCAACTATAATTTGATTTATGCCTTTGTGGACAACTTCTCCGTTAATATATGCGTACATATTGTATCTCCGTTACTTCATTTTAGTGTTTAGCACACCGTAAGTATTTATACTGTGAGCATGGCAAATAGCCACCGCCAGTGCGTCCGCAGCATCGTCGGGTTTGGGTATTTCCTTAAGGTTTAGCAGGGTTTTTACCATTATTTGTATCTGCTCTTTTTGTGCTCTGCCGTACCCTACCACCGCCTGTTTGATTTGCAGTGGGGTGTACTCGTATAATTCTTCCGTCAGTTTTGCCGCCGCACATACCGCCGCCCCTCTTGCTTGCGCCACGGTAATTGCCGTTTTAACATTCTTATTAAAAAACAACTCCTCAAAGGCTATACTGTTTGGGGTATACAGCCTAATTAGCTCGTCCATACCTTGAGAAATCTCCAAAAGCCTTTTAGGCATAGGTGTTTTTGGGGATGTTAGAATTGTGCCGTAATCCACTAAGGCTATTTTTAATTTGTTATCTATGCTAACCACCCCATAGCCTACCGTAGCAAGACCTGGGTCTATACCCAAAACTATCATAGTTTATATTATAGCACAAATATGCATTTTGTCATAGTATAAAATGGGTATGCCCACATCATCACAAATATTGTTGCACAATTTACTAATTTAATGTAAAATTAGTTTTGTTATAATATTAAAATAGGAAGGAAAACGGAAAATGAAAAGTTATAAAAAAATTGTACTTGCATACAGCGGTGGTCTTGATACTTCCATAATAATCCCTTGGTTAAAGGAAAATTACGGAGGTAGCGAAGTCATTGCCGTTTGCGGAAACGTAGGGCAGGGCAAGGAGCTTACGGGGCTACACGAAAAAGCCATAAGGACAGGTGCGTCTCAAGCCTTTATTGAGGATATTACAGAAGAATTTATTACGGATTTTATCTACCCAACCATGAAAGCAGGTGCGGTTTATGAGGGTAAATACCTACTGGGTACTTCCTTTGCTCGCCCTATAATAGCAAAAAGACTTGTGGAGATTGCAAGAGAGGTGGGTGCGGACGCTATTTGCCACGGTGCTACGGGTAAAGGTAACGACCAAGTGCGTTTTGAACTTACGGTTAAGGCATTAGCCCCCGATTTGGATATTATTGCCCCTTGGAGAATTTGGGATATTAAATCCAGAGAGGAAGAATTAGAGTACGCAAAGGCAAGAAATATCGAACTGCCTGTTACAAAAGAAACAAATTACAGTATGGACGCAAATATTTGGCATTTGTCTCATGAGGGGCTTGATTTGGAAGACCCTTGGAACGAGCCTAAAAACTCTTTGTATATGATATGCAAAGCCCCCGAGGATGCTCCCGATAAGCCTTGCTATTTTACCATAGAATTTGAGCAGGGTATTCCCGTTAGCATAGACGGCAAGGCACTTTCTCCTGTGGAGCTGATTTCTACATTAAACGAGCTTGGCGCAAAAAACGGTGTGGGCATAGACGATATTGTGGAAAACCGTTTGGTAGGCATGAAGTGTAGGGGTGTATATGAAACTCCCGGTGGCAGAATTTTATACGAAGCCCACAGCGCCCTTGAAACACTAACTTTAGACAGAGCAACAATGCACTATAAAGAAGGGCTTGCCATTCGATATGCAGAACTTGTTTACGATGGTATGTGGTACTCCCCTCTTAGAGAAGCCCTCGCCGCTTTTGTGGACGAAACTCAAAAAACAGTAACGGGTACGGTAAGGATGAAGTTATACAAAGGCAGTTGTAAATCCGCAGGAATAAAATCCCCCTACTCTTTATACAGCGAGGAATTTGCAACTTTCGGAGAGGACGAGGTTTATAACCACAAAGATGCGGAAGGCTTTATTAACCTGTTTGGCTTACCCCTAAAGGTTAGAGCTTTGGCGCTTAAAGACAAAAAGTAATCAAGACGAGGAGATTTATTAATGAAATTATGGGGCGGTCGCTTTGAGAAGAGCACGGACAGCTTTGCAGAGGGGTTTAACTCCTCCATAGCTTTTGACAGTCGTATGTACAAGCAGGATATTACAGGAAGTATTGCCCACGCAAAAATGCTTGGCAAACAGGGCATTATTACTATGGAAGAATCTGCGAAAATAGTTAATGGACTTAAAGATATTCTATTATCTATCGAAAACGGAGAGGTTTCCTTTAGTGTTGCGGACGAAGACATACACATGAATATAGAAAGACTGTTAATAGAAAAAATCGGCGATACCGGCAAAAAGCTCCACACAGGCAGAAGCAGAAACGACCAAGTAGCCACAGATTTTCGGCTGTATTTAGTGGAAGAAATTGCCCAAATAATACATTTGCTTAAAAATTTGCAAATTACAATAACAGACATAGCGCACAGTAATTTAGAAACGGTAATGTGCGCCTACACCCATTTGCAAAAGGCACAACCCACCACCTTAGCCCACTACATTATGGCATATTTTGAAATGTTTTACAGAGACATCAGCCGTTTTAAAGAGTGCGAGGCACGCACAAGCATACTACCTTTGGGAAGTGGTGCACTGTGCGGTACAACCTACCCTTTAGACAGACAGTATGTAGCTGAAGAGTTAGCCTTTAAAGGTGTATGCAAAAACAGTTTAGACGGTGTTTCGGACAGAGATTTTGCCATAGAGTTTTTAGCGGACGCATCTATGTGTATGATGCACCTATCCAGATTGTGCGAAGAATTAATACTTTTTTCCACCAACGAATTTGGCACGGTTACAATGGACGACGGCTATTCTACCGGCTCAAGTATTATGCCCCAAAAGAAAAATCCCGATATGGCAGAGCTAATAAGAGGCAAAACGGGGCGAGTGTATGGCTCTCTAACCACCCTTCTAACCATTATGAAGGGGTTGCCCCTTGCGTATAATAAGGATATGCAGGAGGATAAAGAGTGCGTATTTGACACGGCAGATACCTTAAAAGGCTGTTTGCAAGTTATGGACGGTATGCTAAAAACACTAAAGTGGAATAAAGAAAAAATGCGTAACAGCGCAGAACTTGGCTTTACAAACGCAACGGACGCCGCCGATTATTTTGTAAAAAAGGGTATACCTTTTAGAGATGCTCACGAAATAATAGGAAAACTGGTGCTAAAGTGCGAAAAGGAAAACATAGCATTATCCCAACTTAGATTATGGGAAATACAAGAGTTATGCACTATTGCGGAGGATGATTTTTACGATGCAATTTTGCCCGAGACTTGCATAAACGCAAGGAGCATTGTAGGAGCGCCTGCACCTACTGCGGTTTTGGCGCATATTGAAGATGCACGGCGATTGATTGCGGAGTTTTAGGGTTTTTTCAGTGGTTAGTGATTAGATACCCTCGAAGGTCTTTTATAAAAAGCAGACAAATTGTTGCCTGCTTTTTTGTTTTTCTATTTCTTTATAAAAGTGTTTTCCGAGGGCTTTAGTATGTCTAAGGTTAAATCCCCCTGCCTTATCCATTTGATTTTTCTTAGGAAAAATGCAAATATTAGAGTTAGTACCGCCGGCAGTAAAAAGTGCATCAGCAGTATTTCCCCTATTAGTTGGGGGGGCGGTATTGTTGCGCTCATGGCTGCCCATGCGCCAAACTGCCCTACTAAGCCGGATGTACCCATGCCTGCACCCGTTGCCGTGTTTGTCATGGCAAGCATTGTTGTGGATATTGGTCCTAAAACTGCAGAGGCTAATATGGGTGGAATCCATATTTGCGGTCTGCGTACTATATTTGGCACTTGCAACATAGATGTACCAAAGCCTTGGGCAATAAACCCTCCCCAGCCGTTTTCTTTAAAGCTCATTACCGCAAAGCCTATCATTTGGGCACAACAGCCCACTACGGCAGCACCTGCGGCTATACCGTCTATGCCCATCATAATACACAAGGCAGCGGAGCTTATTGGTGCGGTTAGAGCCATTCCCACCAAAACCGACACTACAATACCCATAGGTATGGGGGATAGTACGGTTGCGGAGTTTATAACCTCTCCTAACCATAACATAAAGTTGTTTAGCAAAGGGCCTACCAAGTACCCTGCAAAGCACCCTGCAATTATGGTTACAAGGGGAGTCAGTATAATGTCTACCGGTGTTTTACCCGAAATCAGTTTGCCTATTTCTATGCTTACAATAGAGGCCACAAAAGCGCCCACAGGGCCTCCTAAGGTGTAGCCGTATGCTCCCGTTGCCGCACAAGAAAAAATAACAAGGGGCTTTGCTTTAAGCCCAAAGGCAATGGCAACCGCAATAGCCGCCCCCACCACAGGAGATTTTGCAGATACTACCGTGGCAAACTCCCCCAAAATTGACAGATTAGGTATTGTGCCCAGTTGAGATATAATAAGTCCTATTATAAGACTCGAAAATAAGCCCAAAGCCATTGCGGAAAGTCCGTCCACAAACCATCTTTTTGAATAATTTTTAATTACGCTTCCAATTTTTTCTCCCATTATGATACCCCTTAATGTAATTTAGACTTGCCATAGTAATTGCATATTATGCTATTACGCTAAAGCCATACTAATTATATACAATTAAATACTAAAATTGCAACTGCTTTTTTAAGGTTTTAAACTAAAAATACTTACAGTAGCTTTTTACTACTGTAAGTATTGGTATGTTGTGTTTAATTTAGCCCACAGCCGGTGCTTCCGGAGTGGTTGCCTCAGGCTCCGGCGGTGTTACCGAAACATCCCAGCCTTCCCATGGATTATGTGGGTAATTACATGGAGCAGGCGGTCCGGAACCTCCTCCTCCGCCCCCTTGATTATAGGGAGAGCCTTCTTTATATCTTCTCGAGGATCTTACCGCAAACTGATCCGGCGGACAAACTCCGTGTACAAAGCCCATATTCGATACCGCACAATACTCGTAGCTTTCTCCGCCACCGCACTCGTCGCAAATTTCTGTGGGTGCGTCCGGTGCGTAAAAATAATCTTCGTATGCCGGAGAACAACTTCCCGAGGGCAGTAAATTGGATATTCCGCAAACTTTAAGTTTAATTATATTAAGCTCTTCGGGTGTGTCGGGGATTATTGGTCTGTCCTCTGTTTTACCCTTTGCCTCGTGTACTTTTGTCATAAAATTTTTCCATAAAGGTGCGCTTGCGTTACTTGCCGCCGTGCCCCCTACAAACTCTTTGTATTCGTCGTGCCCTATCCATAATGATGCGGAGTAATATGGGGTGTAGCCTGCAAAAAATACCCCTTTGTTGTCCACCACCGTACCTGTTTTACCTGCAGTGGTAATACCATCTAATCTTGCACGTTTACCTGTGCCGTCCTTTGCCGCCTCTACAAGCACGTCTGTAAGCATCCAAGCAGTCGACTTTTTAAATGCCTGGTTTCTAACCCTGTCTCCTGCCGTATTATCAATAATAACATTACCGTTGGAATCCACAACTTTTGTGAAGGATACAGGCTCTAAGTACTCTCCGCCTCGTGCAATGGTGGCGTATCCCCCTGCAACTTCTATGGGTGTTATGGGTGCTCCGCCCATACTTAAACCAACGGGGGTATATGTGCCTAAATCCATAATGCGCTGGGTATCCACACCTAATTTTTCCAAATAGGCCATAGAGTTTTCAAGCCCAACGTAGTCCATTAATGTACGTCCTGCCGCTATATTTAGGGAGTTTACTATTGCTTTACGTAAGGGAATACACCCAAGCTCGCCCGTACTTGTTTCGGGGTAGCCAGTTTCCGATTCCCAACCGGTTATGGGCACTTTTAAGTTTGCCACACCACTTCCGGGGCCATAGCCTAAATCGAAAGCAGGGCCATAAACCGCAAGGGGCTTAATGGACGACCCCACAGGCATTTGCCCTTGATATGCCCTGTTTAGGGTACGCATGCTGGTAGGTTCGTCTCTTGAGCCTACAATGGCTCTAAGGTAGCCTGTGTCGTTTTCCACCACCACCGCCGCCGCTTGTGGCTGTCTTATTTCGATGATGTTGCCTTTATTATCCTTAGTGGTTTTAGTATTAAATTTTTTATTTTTAAATGCGGGATAGTTATCGTACTCCGATAGGGTAGATTGTACAATATCCTGTATTTCCTTATCGTAGGTAGAATAAATTTTGTACCCTTCCGAGCGCATTTTTTTGTCTACAATCTGTCTGTTTTCTTTAGTGTCCTCTAAGCCTTCCTTGCGCAGTAATGCCGTTTGCACTTGATATATTACATATTCCACAAAGTGAGGCGCCTCGTAGAGCGCATTGGCAGGAGACTCGGGCAGTATGTTCATCTCTTGTTTCCAGGTATCTATATAATTTGGAGAAGTGTATAAGTCCTTTGGTATAAAGGTTGCGTTATATTCCTCCTCCGTTATCATATCGTTCCACAGCATACGCTCGGTTACCATGTTCATCCTGTTAATAAGCCCTTCAAAATTTGCTTGTTTATCCTCTTGATATGTTACCGTGCGTGGATTGTATTTTGTAGGGTTTTGGGTGATGGCTGCAATACACACCGTTTCTTTGAGGGTAAGCTCGGATAATTCTTTGCCAAAATAGTCTTTTGCCGCCGTTTTAACTCCGTACACCTTGCCACCTAAGGGTATTGTGTTTAGATATGCCTCTAAAATTTCGTCTTTGGTATACCGTTTTTCAAGCTCCATAGCAAGCGCCGCTTCCTGCAATTTTCTTTTGTAGGAGCGCTCGTTTGTAAGGAGTTTATTTTTTACAAGTTGTTGGGTGATTGTACTTCCCCCTTGAGACGTTCCTTCCGAAACATTGGAGAAAAACGCACCTACAAGCCTTCTGAAGTCCACGCCTTGATGTTTTCTGAAACGCACATCCTCCACGGCTATTATTGCATTTTGGAGATGCTGGGGGATTTCATCTATGGAGGCAAGCTCTCTGTTTTCACTTCCGGCATAGGGGTGTAATAATCTGCCCTCAGGGTCTAAAATAAAGGAAGTTTCCGTTTGGTCTTCTATTTTTTGGGTATCAAGCTCGGGGGTGGTTTCCAAATAGGCATTGGCAACACCCATTACAGAGCCTACACCCACGGCTATTACAACAATCACCGCAATAAAAGACAAATAAATGGTATTTAGTATAATGCCTAAAATAAAGTTAGGTTTTTTTGTACGCATTTTAAATATAGATTTTTTTGCTTTTTTGCTTAGGGGTATTTGCTGGGTATTTTTGCTTGCATCGTATTTTTGAATTTTTTCTTTGATATCGTCGTCAAAAATAACCGTTTCCCCGTTTTCCAAGTTGATTTCCTTAGGGGGCTTTTGGCTTTGATTTAAGGGGTACTTTAGTCCTGCGTTTGCATTTAGTTTTTTAAATTCCGCTTGCTTTTTTTGGAAAATAAGCTCTTCGTTGGTTGGTTTTTGCTGTTCTTTTGCCAAAATGCGCTTTTCTTCCGCCTGCTGTTTTATTATCCTTTCTAATTTTTTGTGGTCTATATTTGTATTAGCAATAGGCACAGAAGTTGTTTGCGCACCCATTTTTTTGGGTTGCTCCACAAATTCTTCCTGCTGTTTTGCAATTATTTGCGCTTTTTTATCGTCTATATTTTGAGGCTTTGTCACCGTGCTTTGTTGTACAGGAATTTTTTGGGTGTTTCTAACAGGTTTGTCCTGTTGATCCACAATGCGCTCTATTTTTTTGCGTTCGTTTAATGTATTTGGAGGCTTAACAGAAACGTTTGTTCTGTCCACCTCTTTATTTTGTTGTTCTGCAATAATCTCTCTTTTTGTAACACTTTTGTCTTGTAGCTTACGAGCACCGTCCGTAATAGAATTGCTTTTTTCTTCCATTGCACGCAATTCTTCTTCTTTTCTTAGTTTGGCTTGCTCTATTTGCTTTTGTATAAGCTCTTTTTTCTTGTCTTCTATATTCATTATTAATTCCTTAAGTATTTGTTGTGTATTTCAAGCTGAAGGCTCAAATAAATATACAAAATAATTATAACACGTTTGTAATTACTTTCCTACTATTTTACAACAATTAATTAAAATTTATGGGTAAGTTTACAATAATTTAAAATTATGTTAGAATATTTTTAAAAATATTCTTAAAAACAGAGGTAAATTTATGTCAGGACACTCTAAATGGTCAACAATTAAACATAAAAAGGGAAAAGCAGACGAAAAACGTGCTAAAATTTTTACTAAAATAGGCAGAGAAATTGCGGTTGCGGTAAAAGCCGGAGGGGCAGACCCGGAGAGCAACTCAAGACTTAGAGATGCGGTTTCTAAGGCAAAAGCAAACAATATGCCTAACGACAACATCACCCGTTCCATTAAAAAAGCCGCAGGCGAGCTTGGCAGCATAAACTACGAGGAGCTTGTGTACGAGGGCTACGGAATTGGCGGAGTAGCCGTTATTGTGGAAACTATGACGGACAACAAAAACAGAACAGCCGGAGAGGTTAGGCACGCATTTGACAAATTCGGAGGCTCTATGGGCACTACCGGCTGTGTTTCTTTCATGTTTGACAGGAAGGGTGTAATTATTATTGATAAAGATGTGGACGAGGAGGCACTTATGGAGTGTGCCCTTGACGCAGGTGCGGAGGATTTTTCCGGTGATGATGATGTGTTTGAGATTATTACCGCCGTCGAGGATTTTTCTGCTGTAAAAGATGCTTTAGAAAAGGCAAATTACGTCTTTTTAGATGCACAGCTCGATTTTATCCCCCAAACAACCACCAATTTAAACGAAGAGCAGTCGGCAAAATTCCAAAAGATGATAGACATTTTAGAGGATAACGACGACGTGCAGAATGTTTTTCATAATGGGGAGCTTGATTTGGCGGAGGAAGAGTAACAGGAGAATACTTATGAAAGAAGTAATGCAAACGGCAATAGATGCAAAAAATGCAGGGACATTATTGCAAAAAATGAGCGCAGA
Source organism: uncultured Christensenellaceae bacterium (assembly GCA_964628515.1). Classification (GTDB taxonomy): domain Bacteria; phylum Bacillota; class Clostridia; order Christensenellales; family Christensenellaceae; genus CAZVNZ01. The sequence continues at coordinate 51,653 of CAZVNZ010000008.1, read as the reverse complement.
GGAAAAAAATACCGTGCTTAAAGAAATTGCAAAAGCCCTTGTGGAAAATACCAATTATATTATTGCCAAAAACAAAATCGATGTGGATAACGCAAGAGAAAAGGGGCGTACTTCCGCACTTATAGACAGACTTGCTTTAACCGAAAAACGCATAGCGGATATGGCGCAGGGTGTACTTGACATTGCCTCTTTAAAAGACCCAACAGGAGAAATTCTAAGCGGAGACAAACGTCCAAACGGTATTGTAATAACTAAAAAGCGTGTTCCCTTAGGTGTGGTGGGCATAATTTATGAGGCTCGCCCAAATGTTACTTCGGACGCTGTTGCCATTTGCTTAAAATCGGGAAATACCGTTGTATTAAAAGGAGGTAGCGAGGCTATATACTCAAACACCGCTATTGTTGAAGTTATGAGGGAAGCCGGCAAAAAAAGCGGACTGCCCAAAGGTGCTATCGGCTTTATAAGCAATACTTCGAGAGATGCGGCGGAGTATATGATGAAGTTAAACGGCTATATTGATGTGCTTATACCTCGTGGAGGTGGTGGACTTATACAGTCTGTTGTTAAAAACGCAACCATACCCGTTATTGAAACGGGGGTGGGCAACTGTCATGTTTTTGTTGATGATAGTGCGGATTTTAAGATGGCTACTGATATTATTATTAATGCAAAAACTCAACGACCTGCGGTATGCAACGCTTGCGAAAGTGTGTTGATACACGAGAATATAGCAAATATTTATATAGAAAAACTATTTTCTGCTCTCGAAGAAAATAATGTAGAAATTCGTGGTTGTAAGCAATGTACCAAATACGGTTGTGCTTTAGCAACAGAGGATGACTACGCAACGGAGTTTTTGGATTTAACAATTTCGGTAAAAGTGGTTAAAGATATAAATGAAGCCATTTGCCATATAAACAAATACGGTACTCACCATTCGGATGCTATTATTACGGCAGATTACACAAACTCTCGTAAGTTTACGGAGCAGGTGGATAGTGCCGCCGTATATGTTAATGCAAGCACTCGCTTTACTGACGGCTTTGAGTTTGGTTTTGGTGCGGAAATCGGTATTTCCACACAAAAGCTACACGCAAGAGGCCCTATGGGGTTATGTGAGCTTACCTCTTATAAGTATATTGTGGAGGGTGAGGGGCAGATACGGTAGGCAGTAGTCAGTGTTCAGTTATCAGTGGTCAGTTGCTGTGGTTTGCGCTTTTATTGAGTGTCTTATCTTGGTTTATTGTTAATTTTATTATCTATTTTCTGCTACTTTTTACTTTTCTTGCTTTTTTTGGATTTTTGGTTTTTTTGTCCGCTTTTTTATATTCTTCTATTTCCTCTCTTTTTGATTTTACTTGCTTTGCTTGGGTATAATTATTTGGAATTTAGTAAATATTAATTTGTATTATCTATTTGCAGATGGTATGTGCATACATATACCTTTTAAAATTTTTTTTGCTCGTGTTGCCATTAACCCCTTTTAAATAGGCAAAATCCTTAATTAGCATCTCCCCACTTCGTAGTGTGATTTGCTTTTCTTATTTTATAATTTAATATATAGTGTTATTAATTATACTGTCAAATTAATAACATCTTTTATTGTTATTTTTTTATATACCCACTTCCGTATATAGTAATTCTTATTACTTATTTTCTATTTTCCTTAAAAATTGCTAAATTTACACTTTTCTATTTGCTAAATTTGTTTTGTATTGAAATTTTGCCGATAGATTATAGTTAAAAAAGTTATTTATTTTCTATTTTCTGTAATTATGACATCACTATTCCTTTTGCTTCCGCAAATCTATTGTTTTTGCTCAAAAAAACTCATTAAATCGCCTAAAACTGCATTATACCGCCTAAAACCCGGTTATCCACCACTTAACTTACTTAATTACCACTCTTTCAATATCCTGCAATGCTTTTTCCACCAAGCCCTCAACATCCAGTACACTTTCGTTATCTATTATAGTTTGTAGGTTTGGTCTTGTGGTGGGGTGTTTGGGTACAAATACCGTACAACAGTCCTCATAAGGTAGTATTGAGGTGTTGTATGTGTCTATTTTTGTGGATATTTCTATAATTTCCTGCTTATCCATGCCTATTAGTGGGCGAAATACAGGTATACTGCATACATCGTTGGTGCAATATATGCTATCCATGGTTTGACTTGCTACCTGCCCTATGCTTTCCCCTGTAATTATGGCTTTAGCATCGTTTTGCTCGCATAGCCTTTGTGCAATGCGCATCATAAATCTACGCATTATTATTACAAGCATTTCGTGGGGGCATTTTTCGTATATTTGTTGCTGTATTTCGGTAAAACTAACTATATGCAGTTTGATTTTGCCTGTATATTTGCTCATTATTTTAGCTAAATCTATTACCTTTTGCTTTGCCGCCTCGCTTGTATAGGGAAAGCTATGGTAGTGAACCGCAAATATCTCCACGCCTCGTTTTGCTATCATATACCCTGCAACCGGACTATCTATACCCCCCGATAAAAGTAGCATACCTCTACCGTTGCTTTTTGCGGGCATACCTCCGACACATGGTATAATATCCGTGTAAATATAGCATTCTTCCCTTATTTCTACGTATAAAGTCAACTTGGGATTAACCACATCCACCTCTAACCCCTCTACATTATTTAGCACATAGCCACCGCATCTTGCCGCCGTTTGCATAGAGGATAGGGGAAAACGCTTATCCGCCCTTTTTACCTTAATTTTAAAGGTGGTGTGCGTTATATTTTTCCTTGCCATATACTCTTTAGCCAGTATTGCAAGACTGTTTTCTATGGTTTCTATATTTTTTTCCGCAACGGTTGCTACAGAAACGGAGTGCAACCCAAATACCTTGGTGATTTTGTCTATTGTACCGCTCATTTCCTCGTCTTTTAGCCCTTCTACGTAAAATCTGCCTTGTTTTTTAACCACTTGTGCGGTTTTAAACTCCCTTAGTGCCTTTATTATTGCACCTTTTTGTAAGGACTCAAAATGTGGTCTGTTTAGCCCTTTTAAATGAATTTCTCCGTATCTTATAAGTAATACCATTTGTTACCTTAAATCCTTTATTTTATTTGTACTGCATTGCATGTTTTTCCTATTTTAAAGGCTTTTTAATGCGAATTTGCCTTTATTTTTTTTACTGTTATATATGCTATTTTTTAAAATATTTCCTTAATTTTTTTGTATGCTCTATAATCTTTTGTGCCACAAATTCCACTTCCTTTGTTTTATTAAAGGGAGAAAAGCTCACTCTTATACTACCTTGTGCTACTTCCTCCGTTAAATTTAGGGTTTTTGCCATTCTGCTTTTGCCTTTTTTTGAGGAGCAGGCGGAGCCTGTGGAAATATATATATTTTCCTCCTCTAAAATGTGCATAAGTGTCTCTCCGTTTATGCCCAATATGCTTAAATTAACAATGTGATTGCAACTTTTTTCCTCCTCTGACGGTGTTATTAAAATCGCATCGTCAAGGTGTGAACAAGTGTTCATAAAAACACTTTTAAGGGCAGAAAGCCTTTGTTTTATGCCATCATCATCACCATTAAAAAAATTACAGGCAACTTTAAATGCAAGTATGCCTAAGGTGTTTTGTGTGCCCGACCTTAGTGCGTTTTCCTGTCCGCCACCAATGGCATATGCCTTTAGCGGACTGCCCTTTTTGTAGAATACCGCCCCCGTGCCCTTAAAGGCATGCAATTTATGAGCGCTAACCGTGTAGTAATCAATATTTTGGGTGTTTGCTATTTTTTCTCTAAGAAAGCCCTGCACGCCATCACTATGAAAAAGAGTTTTGGGGTTTTTTCTCTTAACCTCCGCAGATAAAGCGGTAATATCGTTTTTTGCCCCCGTTTCGTTATTTACCTGCATTACACTTACAAGGGCTGTATTTTCGTCTACTAAGTGGGCAATGCTGTCTATGTAGCCGTTTTTATCCGTTTTTGCGTACCTGACCTCCGCACCCGACTGCTCTAACTGCTTGTAGCTTTCCTCCACGCAAGGATGCTCTCCTAAGGCGCAAACGTAGTTACTATGCTTATTTTTGGCAGTTCCCCTAAGTATTACCGTGTTTGCACCCTCTGTACCGCCCGAGTTAAAAACGCACAAATGCCCATTAAAGCCACCTGCTTTTAGCAAGTCCTCCCTTGCTTGATTAAGCAGAGTATTCACATTTGTGCCATCTTTATATAATGCGGAGGGATTATACCATAGTTTTTCGCAATAATCACCGTAAAGGGCTTGCAAATCGGCTAAAGGCTTGGTTGTGGCTGCGTTGTCTAAATATATCATACTGTACTTCCTTTTTATTTTCATACTAAACTATATCATTTTGTCAAAAGTTATGCAATAACTTTTGGTATAAAATGCGTATATAGCTACCTTATTATCGTTCGCAAAGCGAACAATATAAATTAAGGAGCTATGTATCATTTTGTCAAAAGTTATGCAATAAAAATTAAATAACTACCCCCCCAACACCAAATAAACCGCCATCATCAACATAAAAAAGGAGGACGCAATTTCCTTACGTCCCCTCTTTGCTTCTTATATATTAATTAATTATTATCCGAACAACGAAGGTGCTACCGGCTCTAACTCGCCTTGCTTATTTAGCTGGTTTAAGTCCTCGATTACCATTTCAAAAGAGTAGTAGGTGCCTCCTCTGTATACCTTGCCTTTTACTACATCGCCAATGTTTTTGTCTTTAATTGGTGGCATTTCTGCACCTTTAGTAAGGTCTACACCGTCTATTTCCGTAATAACGTCGTCAAGTTTTATGCCTGCTTTTGATGCAGGACCGTTGGGCGTAACTTCCCCTATTAGTGCGCCTCTGGGTACTTCCCAAAGTTTTGCGTCCTCCTCGGAGATTAAACCGTATCTGATACCAATGCCGGGTTTTACTATTGCGCCATTTTCTATAAGTTTGCCTGCAATGTCCATACCCACGTTAATGGGTACCGCAAATCCTATGCCTTCTGCGGAAATTACTCCGCCGGTGTTGCTGTCTATGCCGGCGTAAATGTTTTTCATGGTGTTGATGCCTATAACCTCGCCGTTAGAGTTTACAAGAGGGCCTCCGGAGTTGCCGGGGTTTATGGCTGCGTCCGTTTGAATCATCCCCATGCGAGAATCTCCAAGGCTCATATCTCTGCTTACAGAGCTTACGTAGCCTACTGTAATGGAGTTTGCAAGCTGCTGACCTAAAGGATTTCCTATGGCAACTACAAGCTCTCCTGTTTTTAGGGCATCGCTATCCCCTATTTTTATGGGTTTAAGATTAGCTCCGTTTACCTTGAGCACCGCAATTTCCGTGTCTACGTCCGTTCCTACCAAGGATGCCTCGTATTCCGTGCCGTCCTCCGTTACTATTTTATATGCGTTTCCCTCTGCAACAACGTGATTGTTTGTGAGAATATGCCCGTTTTCGTCTATGGCAAAGCCTGTACCGCTGGAAATGGGGGAAAGATTAGGCTCTTGCCCGGATACAAACTCTCGTTGATAGGTAAGTACGCCTACCACACTTTCGGAAGATTCTTCCGCTACACCCACAACGGGATTGTAGGCAGTTTGCTCTAAAGCGCTCTTTGTATTTTTATCTGTATTTAGAGGTGCGGTTTGCTTGGTTTCCGTTACGGGATTAGCCACATTGTATTGCTTAATTGCGTTATTTACAACACTTGGAATTACGGCATAGCCTGTAATAAGAGAGCCACCAATGGTGCAAGCAAGAGCAACCACGCATACCATAGCCACTATTCCACCATTGCCCTTTTTCTTTTTTGGTTTTTTGGGCTCCGGTTGATAGTTATAGCTGTCGTCGTAGCGGTAGGTTGGTCTTTGCGGATAATTTGAATTGTCGTAATCTGTCATTTTTTCATCTCCTTCATTAATATAAAAACTAAGTTTAAGTCTTATATTAATAATAAACTAAGATTATTACAGAAATATGAATATACGGTTAATCTTTCTTTAAGGTAAAGGTAAAAGTTGTGCCGTCCTTTTTGTTGGAGGTTACCCAAATTTTTTGGTGATGCTCCTTTAATATCTTTTTAACTAAGGAAAGCCCTATGCCCGTGCCTTCTTTGGCTCTGTTGTGGGATTTATCCGTTTTATAGAATCTATCGAATAAATAGGGAATATCACCTTTTTCTATAATATCTCCGGAATTATTAATATTTATAAACACACTTGCGGCAGTTACTTTTGTGTAAATACTAAGCCTTCCCCCCTCGTTTACAAACTTAATTGCGTTATCCATTAAGTTTAGCAACACTTGGGTAATTCTGTTTTCGTCCGCAAGTACGTAGGCTTTTTCGGCGTCAAACTCCACGTAAACCTCTAATTTTTTAGCTTCTATCTTCTTTTCGAAGGTTATTAGCGCACGTCTTATAAACTCGTTTATTTCTATCCTTTGTAATTTAATGGGAAACTGTCCGGAATCTAACTTGGCTAAATCCAGTAGGTCGGTAATAAGCAGGTTTAGCCGTTTGGTTTCCCCTAAAACCACCTCTAAGTAATGCTTTTGGTCCTCCGTGTTTATTGTACCGTCCACAACCCCTTGTACCAAACCTTGTATGGAGGTTAGCGGGCTTCTAAGCTCGTGAGAAACGTTTGCCACAAAGCTTTCCCTCGTTTGCTCGTTCTTTTTTAAATCTTGCGAAACGCTGTTAAAGGTGTCCGCAAGCTCGGAAATCTCGTCTTTGGAGTGTATTTGTATATTTATGTTAAAATTGCCCTTGGCAAGCTGTCTTGTTGCGGAATTTACCACTCTTAACGGCTTTAGCAGGTTTCGTGTAAATAAGAATGTAAGTATGTTTGCAAGCAAAGCGGAAATTGTGGCGGATAGCAGTATTTGCCTAAAGATTGTCATTAAAGAATCGTTAAGCTCGCTGACACGGGTATGTACAAACACAAAGGCTTCTAAGCTGTTATCGTAATAAAAGGGTGTTGCCACGGTAATCATGGGCGTGTTGAAAAAATCGTCCTGCTCGTGTAGCATCCACACGGGTTTTTGCTCTTTAACCAACGTGTTTATCATATCGTCGTAATACATTTGTATTTCTTCTATGGTGATGTTTTCCGTAGCAATCCACACGGTGCCGTCGTTATTTATAACCCAAATTATCTGATTGTTGGATTTTGCTTTTATGATTATCTCGTTTCGTGTGCGTGTTGCGTTTATAATGCCGTTTTCGTGCCAACTCATAAGTGTACAAACATCGTCTGCAATGCGTAGCATTTGGTCTCTGCTGTCCTCGATATATGCGTTTTTAATTGTTTGAGTCATAACAACTCCTGTTGCAAGCAAGGAAATAAGTATAATTGCCATAAACAGAAACATTATTTTAGCAAAAACGGTATTAAACATCTAAGATTTATGATTCCTCCGGATTGTATTCAAACTTATAGCCCACACCCCAAACGGTTTTTAGGCTCCATTTTTCCGTATCCTTAAACTTTTCTCTAAGCCTTTTAATATGCACGTCCACCGTTCTGCTGTCTCCGAAATACTCAAAGCCCCAAACCTGCTCTAAAAGTTGGTCTCTTGTAAACACCTTGTTTTTTCTTGATGCCAAAAAGTAGAGTAGCTCAATTTCCTTTGGCGGCATTTGCAGTTCTTTTTCCTCGTACATAACTTGATAGTTTTGCATATCTATCTTTAAATTTGGAAACTCCAAAATATCTTCCACTTCTTCTTGCTTACTTCTGCGAATAACCGCCTTTACCCGTGCCACAAGCTCTTTAGGGTCGAAGGGTTTTACAATGTAGTCGTCCGCACCAAGCTCTAAGGTAAGCACTTTGTCGAAGGTTTCCCCTTTTGCCGTAAGCATAATTACGGGTACATTAGATTTTGCACGTATCTTTTTTAATGCATCCGTGCCGTTTAGCACAGGCATCATAATGTCTAAAAGCACCAAATCGTAGGCTTTACCGAAAAACAAATCCACGCCAATAGAGCCGTCGGCGGCCTCCGTTACCTCGTAGCCCTCCTTTTTAAGATACAGTTTTACAACCTCTCTGATATTTTTATCGTCATCAATTATTAAAATATTTTGTTTACCCATATTAGCACTCTCCTAATAAATTCTTTATCTATATTATAAACCTATTTTTCTGTAATTAAAACCGTTAAATTTATTTTAACGTTACAATAGTGACTCCAATGTCTCCTTCATCAAATCGCCCTTGCCTAAATTTAAGTACGTGCGGATGATTGCGCATATATTTTTGAATTCCCGACCTTAGCACACCCGTGCCCCTGCCGTGAATAATTCTAACCTCCTGCAAGCCTGATAAAAAAGCATCATCTAAGTATTTATCCACTTCTATTATGGCTTCCTCCACATTCATCCCATGCAAATCGATTTCCATAGAAACATGCCTGCCGTAGTTTAGATTTACGCTTGATACAGCCCTTTTTTCCTTTTTGGATGTTGGCGCTTTGGCAAGCTCGCTGTGGTGCATTTGCGTTTTTAGTATGCCTGCTTGCAACTCCACCATCCCCTTTTCGTTTGGGGCTTTAAGCACGGTTGCAGGGGCGTCCATTTTAATAATTATAACCGTATCGCCTTCTTTAATTTCCTGAGCATCTATACCTTCCTCATTATATTTTGCCTTATTGTGATGCTTTTCTATAAACTGCTTTTTGTCCGAAAGGTCGTCTCGTACCTTCTTGGTTAGTTTGGTGCGTGCGGACTCGTCCTTGTTTTTCAGCTTTTTAGATAGTTTTATTGCGTCCTCTGCCGTATTTTTTGCGTCGTCTATAATTTCTATTGCTTTTTTATTTGCTTTTTCCAGTATTTGCTTTTTCTTTTCTTTTGCCTTTTGGATTAGCATTTGTGCGTTTGCAACCTCTGCCTCTGCCTCTGCTTTTGCCTGTCTTGCTTTTTCTAAATCCTCGTAGGCTTTTTGCCTGTTTAGCTGTGCGTTTTCTATTAGTTGAGAGTATTTTAAATGCTCCTCGTCCATATAGCCTAAGGCTAAGTTTATAACTTCCTCTTTTAAGCCTAAGCCTTTAGAGATAAGAATGGCATTAGAGCGCCCTGCCGTACCCATTAATAGTCTGTATGTGGGGGTTAGTGTTTGTGGGTCAAACTCCATACTTGCGTTTTCAAAACCCTCATTTTTTGTGGCAAACTCTTTTAAATCGCTGATATGCGTTGTTGCAATTATAGTTGCGCCGTTATTACTTAAATATTTTAGCACCGCTTGAGCTATTGCGCTACCCTCGTTTGGGTCTGTACCTGCCCCAAGCTCGTCTAACAGCACTAAAGAGCGAGATTTTGCATTGTCTAAGGTGTGTATTATGCTCTTCATATGGGCAGAAAAGGTGGAGAGGGATTGCTCTATGCTTTGCTCGTCTCCTATATCTGCAAAAATGCCGTCAAATACGCTTAAATACACGGGAGATTTTGCACTTACGAAAATACCGCTTTGCGCCATTGCGCAAAATAGCCCCACCAACTTAAGTGTAACCGTTTTTCCACCTGTGTTTGGCCCTGTAATTATTAAAGATTTTACATCATTGGAAACACAAAGGGATATGGGCACTACTTTTTGAGGGTCTATTAATGGGTGTCTGCCCTCTGTAATGTCTATAATATTTTCTTTGCTATGCCGGACAGGCACTCCCTTTACTTCCTTTGCGTAAGAGGCTTTGGAGAAAAATACATCTAAATCCGTAAGTATTTGCGTGTTTATTTCAAGCTCGGTAGTGTAGGCAGACAGCATATTAGAAATTTCCCCTAAAATACGGGCAATTTCTCGTTGCTCTTCCCCCTCTAACTCTCTGATTCTGTTATTAGCCTCCACCACACTTACAGGCTCTATAAATAAGGTTGCACCCGATGCGCTTTTTTCATGCACAATTCCTGCAACCTGACCCTTATACTCCGCTTTTACAGGCACAACATACCTACCGTTTCTTTGGGTGATGATTTGTTCTTGTAAATACTTTTGGTCGTCCTGATGTTTAAGCATCCCTTGCAATTTCTCTTTTATAAAGTTGTTTTCCTTGCGGATGCTGTTTCGTATATGGGTTAGCTCTCTTGAGGCGCTGTCTGCAACGTCTTCTTCGGAAATTATGCACTCGTCCACATGTTTTATTGCTCTCTCGTCGTAAAAAAGCCCTTGGGCAAGGGTTGCAATAATGTTTTCCGTACTTTCTTTTGCAAGAATTGCCGAGTGCTTTGCTGATTTAAACACACTTATTACACGCAAAATTTCTCCGCAACTTAAGGAGGCATTTGCGTTTAACCGCTTTAACTCTCCCTCTATTGCACTAAAAGAGCGTACAGGGTAGTGCATATGTCTTATTAATATGTTTAATGCTTGGGTGGTTTGCTCCATAAGCAAGCATGCCTTGTCAAAATCATCTGTGGGTGTGGTTTTTAAAATAACCTCCCTGCCACTCGTAGATAAAGCATACTGCGCTACCTTTTCTAATATTAAATTAAATTCCAAAGAAATCGGTATATTCATATTTCTCCGTTAAAATAACCCCGTTGATAAATATCTCTCTCCCGTATCTGGTAGAATAACGATAATATTTTTATCTCTATTCTCTTTTCGCTCTGCAATTTTCATAGCCGCTCCAAGTGCCGCCCCCGAGGATATACCGCATAACAGTCCCTCTTTTGCGGCTAAAAGCCTTGTTATTTCCGTGGCTTTTTCGGCGTCTATTTGTATAATTTCGTCTATTATATTTACGTTTAGCAGTTTTGGCACAAAGCCTGCGCCAATTCCCTGTATTTTATGGGGAGCCGGACATCCTCCGCTAAGTACGGGGCTTTCCTTTGGCTCTACCGCTACGATTCGTGTGCGTGGGTTTATACCCTTAAATACCTCTCCGCAACCTGTTATAGTGCCCCCCGAGCCTACTCCTGCCACAAAAAAGTCAATATCCCCCTCCATATCTCTAAGTATTTCCGGGGCGGTGGTTACCTTGTGGGCATAGGCATTGGCAGGGTTTTCAAACTGGTTTGGCATATAGCCGTTGCTATTTTCGCAAATTTCTTTTGCCCGCTCTATTGCCCCTTTCATACCCTGTTGCGCAGGTGTTAATTCCAACTTAGCACCAAGGGCGGATAGAAGCATACGTCTTTCGTTGCTCATAGATTCCGGCATTGTAAGTATCAGTTTAAGTCCAAGGCAAGTGCAGATATAGCTTAGTGCAATGCCTGTGTTACCGCTTGTTGGCTCAACTATAACCGTGTCTTTATTAATTTTGCCTTTTTCCATAGCGTCTTTAATCATAAAATATGCCGCTCTGTCTTTAACGCTTGATTGGGGATTAAAACTTTCCACCTTAGCAAATATTTTTTTATTTATTTTGCTTAGTCTTACAAGAGGGGTGTTTCCTATAAGTTGGGTTAATTCCTTGGCAAATTTCATTGTTTTACTCCTTTATCTCTTACTTTTGAGATGCTTGTAGGGCATTTGTTATATCCGCAAGTAAATCCTCTATGTCCTCTATACCTACGGAAATACGTATCATTTCCTCTCTTATTCCTGCCGCTAAAAGCTGTTCTTCGTTTAATTGAGAATGTGTTGTGGATGCAGGGTGAATCATCATAGAGCGAGCGTCTCCCACGTTTGCAACAAGTAAAAACAGGGTTAAGGCATTAATAAACTTTTCTCCTGCCTGTCTGCCACCCTTTACCCCAAATGTAAATACGGCGCCTGCACCTTTTTTCATATATTTTTGCTGTCTTTCGTAGTATTTATTGCTTTTAAGTCCGGGGTAGTTTACCCACTCAACGTAAGGACTGCTTTCCAAAAACTCCGCAACCTTTAGTGCATTGGAAACATGCCTGTCCATACGCAAGGAAAGGGTTTCCAAACCCTGCATAGTTAAAAAAGTATTAAAAGGGGAGGCACACGGGCCTAAATCCCTCATTAGTTGGGTTCTTAGCTTTACAATATACGCCGCCTTTCCGCAAGCCTGGGTATACACTATGCCGTGGTAGGTTTCGTCCGGAGTGCAAAGCTCATTAAACTTGCCACGAGTCCAGTCAAATGTGCCTAAATCCACCACCATGCCGCCTACGGCATTTCCGTGTCCGTTAATAAACTTAGTGGTGGAGTACACCACAATGTCCGCACCCACATCCTTTGCTTTAAATAAATAGGGTGTTGCAAAGGTATTATCCACCATAAAAGGTATTTCCGCATCGTGTGCTATTTTTGCCAGCGCCTCAAAATCGGGAATATCTGCGTTGGGATTTCCCACACTTTCCGCAAATATGAGCTTGGTTTTTTCGCTAACCGCATTTTTAACCTGCTCTAAGTTGTCTATATCAACTAATTTTACTTTAATATCGTACTTTTTAAAGGTATTTGCAAACATATTGTAAGTACCTCCGTAAAGGTTGGAGGAGGCTACAATTTCGTCTCCGGCATTTACAATATTTTGGATTGCAAACAAAATTGCCGAAGAGCCGGAAGAAAAGGTAAGTGCGCCTACGCCATCGTCTAACATTGCCATACGTTTTTCCAAAACATCTAAGGTTGGGTTTCCCAGCCTTGTGTATATGTATCCGGGTTTTTCCAAAGCAAACAACTCTTTTGCGTACTTTGCATCGTCAAATACATATGCTGCCGTTTGGTAAATCGGCTCTGCCACTGTTTTTGGTGCGTTATCCCACTCGTAACCACCTCTAACCAATATTGTATCGAACTTCATTTCTTTATCCTCTCTTTTCTTTATTATTTTTAGCGAAAACAGCTAATTGTTTTACCTATTTACTATCTTCGTCTACTTCTGCTATGTTAAAGGGCGTGCCTTGATATACATAATAGTTTAGCCAGTTGTTAAATAAAAGGTTTGCGTGCGCCCTCCACCTTACAACAGGAGGTTTGGAAGGGTTGTTGTCCACAAAATAATTTTTGGGCATTTTTATATCAAGCCCTTTTTTAACATCCCTTAAATACTCTTCTTTTAGGGTGTTTGCACAGTATTCGGGGTGTCCGGTTACAAAAATTTGTCTGCCGTTTTTAGATGCCAGTATATATATTCCGCTTTGGCGGGATTCGCACAGTATCTCTATTTTATCGCATTTTAGCACCGCTTCTCTGTCTATTTCGGTGTGTCGGGAATGAGGCGCCCAAAAAACATCATCAAACCCTCTAAGCAAAGGCTTGTAAGCATCCGATTTGGTGTGTAGGAAAATGCCAAACATTTTTTCTTTAAGCATATGCTTGTCTATGCCGTAGTGGTAGTAAACCCCTGCTTGTGCCGCCCAGCAAATATGCAAGGTAGAAAAAACATTTTTCTTGGACCACTCCATAATTTCCTGCATTTCCTCCCAATAGTTTACTTCCTCAAAAGCAATTTGCTCGACGGGAGCACCCGTAATTATAAGCCCGTCGTACTTTTCCTTTTTTATTTGCTCAAAGGTGCTGTAAAAGGCGTTTAAATGCTCTATGGAAGTATTTTTGGATGTATGGGTAGCCGGATGCAATAAGGTTATTTCCACCTGCAAGGGAGAATTTGCCAAAAGCCTCATTAACTGAGTTTCCGTTTGCTCTTTGGTAGGCATAATATTTAGTATAAGTATTCGTAAAGGTCTGATGTCCTGCCTTTGTGCCCTGTTTGTCGGCATAATAAAAATACCTTCATCTGCAAGTGTTTTAGCCGCCGGAAGTTTGGAATTAATATTTATGGGCATGGGTTTCTCCTTTCGACCGTTAAATAAAATGCCACGGATAGATATAAATACCCACAAACATTTATTATAAACAGTAATTATCTGTTTGACGTTTATTATACTTTATTATAGAATATATGTATATGTTTTTTATTTAAAAATATGATAATATTTTGTAAACGGAGATTATTTATGTTAAACAAATGGCTTGATGAAAATTCCGAAAAAACGGCTGCATCACTAATAAAAATAAACGAAAAAAATATTACGGGGGATACAATTAGCGGTTTTGGCATGAAAAACAAAGTAGAAACCCTAATAGAATTGCTGAGGAGTGCGATTTTTCCAAATATTTTTTCTACGGAAATTTGCTCTAAAAGCGAAATACACAAGCATGTTACCTCCTACATTAAACAGGCAGGAATTTTGCTTGATTGCATGATTGCAGAGGTACTCGTAAACGCTTGTGACAAACGGCAAAGAGGTGTAGGTTGCGATAAATGCAGAGAGGATGCAACAAAGTTTACCGTAAAATATTTAGCCGGACTTCCCCAAATTGCGGAAATACTAAACACGGACATTGCAGCCGCTTACAGCGGAGACCCTGCCGCAGTATCTGCGGAGGAAATTTTGCTTGCCTACCCCGGTTTTGATGCGGTAAGCATACACAGGCTTGCCCACCCCTTTTATTTAATGGGAATACCCTTGCTTGCACGCATTATGGCACAATACGCCCACAGTAAAACGGGCATTGACATTCACCCCGGAGCGCAAATAGACGAATACTTTTTCATAGACCACGGAACAGGCGTTGTTATAGGGGAAACTTGCTCTATAGGCAAGCATGTAAAGATATATCAAGGAGTTACCCTTGGGGCAAAAAGCTTTCCCTTAGACGAAAAAGGCAACCCCATAAAAGGCATAAAGCGCCATCCAAACATAGAGGACAACGTAATAATTTACGCAGGCGCAACCGTACTTGGTGGAGACACTACCGTTGGGCATAACAGTATAATAGGCGGAAATGTATGGCTTACACAGTCCACAGACCCCTATTCTACGGTGTACAACGCCACCCCCTCCCCTGTTATAAGGCAGTAATTTTTTTATGGTGATGATATAGAATAGATGATTTAAAAAGGCTTGTGCCACAGTAAATTGGCACAAGCCTTTATATTTGTTTTGGCTTTGCTATTCTAAAAACATTAGTTGTTGCCTGTCCACGTCTCCGCTTCCTAACGTTATTACAATGTCTCCGGGTTTCCAATGTTTTTTTAAGTAGTCCTTAATTTCTTCAAAACTTGGTATGTACAGGCAATTTTTGGAGTTTGCGTTTATTACGTGTACAATATCCGTTGCATGCACCCCTTGAGTGTCCGTATCTCTGCCTTGATAGATATCCGGCATTAGCACTTCGTCCGCATTTTCAAAGCATAAAGCGTATTTAGCTTTAAGCGTTCTTGCACGAGTGTAGGAGTTACATTGAAACACCACCCATAGCTTTTCGTGTGGCACTAACTTTGCCGCCTCAAGACAAGCGGAAATCTCGCTTGGGTGATGGGCATAATCGTGGAAAATTCTAACTCCGTCCTTCTCCCCCATAAGCTCAAACCTTCTGCCTGCCAATTTGTACTTTGCCAAAGCCTTTGTGCAACTATCAAAATCAATATTAAAAACTTCTGTGGCATACGCAATAGCCGCCAGCGCATTGTTTAAGTTATGTAGTCCGGGTACGTTTAAATTCACCATGCCTAAGCATTTGTTATTATGAAAAACATCTCCGCTGCCAAAACCTAAGTTGGAAAACTCAATGTTGTCCAAATACCAGTTTGCCGTTTTTGTGCCAAAAGTTACCGTTTTGCACTCCACATACTTTTTAAGCTCCATAGTTAGGCTGTCCGAGCTGTTTAGCAAAAGTAAGCCATCTTTACCCAGTTTTTGAACAAATTCCACAAAAGTGTTAAAAATGTCTTCCATATTCATATAACAATCTAAGTGGTCGTCGTCTATGTTGTTGATTAATATGTGGGTTGGGTGCAGCGTTAAAAAGCTACGCACATACTCGCAAGCCTCTGTTACAATGGTTTTGTTGCTACCTACCTTTACTCCTCCGGATAAAAAGTCCACCATACCGCCAACGTGTATTGTGCAATCCTCGGGGGAGTTTTCCAGTATTATGGCAAGCATGGAGGTAATGGTGGTTTTGCCGTGACACCCTGCAATACAAACTACTTTTTCATAGTAGTTTGTCAGTATGCCCAAAAACTTAGAGCGCTCCAGCATTGGAATATCGTGTGCCGCCGCATAAGCGTACTCCGGATTGTAAGGCTTTATAGCCGCCGAATATACAACAAGATCCGCATTATGCACATACTTTTCGTCGTGCCCTATACTAACCTTAATATTTAGCTTTTCCACCTGTTTTGTAAATGCGGATTCCTTAGCGTCTGTACCCGAGATAATAAACCCGTTAGATGCCAAAATTTGAGCAAGACCGCTCATAGAGCAACCGCCTATACCTATAAAATGTATGTTTTTATTTTTAAAATCCTTTAAGTTAATTTCCATAACTAACATTATATGATATTTGTATTTAAAATTCAATACATTATTTTAAATGTGCAAAATACAGTAAATTTATTCAAAATAGTACATTTTTATTATAGACTTTTCTAATGTCGGTTGATAATACAGTATGGAATTTAACAAAGATTTTGGTTATTTTATGGTAAATTAACATTTTACTATGACATATTACAATTTTTCTGTTAAAAAAAGGTCTGAATTGAAAATAAAATAGTTGCAAATAGGCTCAAATAGTATTAAAATAAGATTAACTAAATGGAAATTTACGTTTTCATCAACTGTATTATGTTGTGACTTTACTTTTTAGTAAACGCATACGCTGGAGGAACACATATGAATATTACAGACATACGCATTAGAAGAATTAATGCAACAGGAAAAATGAAGGCCATTGTTTCGGTAACATTCGATGACCAATTCGTTATCCACGATATGAAAATTATCGAGGGTGCAAGCGGATTGTTTATTGCAATGCCAAGCAGAAAAACCCCAAGCGGTGAGTACAAAGACATTGCTCATCCCATCAACTCGGATACCAGAGAGATTATCCAAAAGGACATTTTAAAAGCCTTTGAGGAAATGCCGGACGAGGTAGATGAAACAAGTACGTCTCAGGAATTCTAAATATTTACTCTTGTAATAACTTAAACACAAACATCTTAGTATTAGCATAAATTGTTATTTTTAAAAGCAAAAGCGCATAAATTTAAAACCGCTGTTAAATAAAAATTATTTAATGTCAGCTAATTAAAATTTATGTTTGAGTAGATGTTTTCGGTAAAATTCCTGCAATTATAGTAATTTTAATAAAAGGGCTATAATTTCTTAAAAAAACGATATAAAAACCAATCCTTAATTAATGTTGTTTGTAATTAGGGATTGGAATATTGTTTATTTCTTCTAACTAATTTGGCTATATACAATAAAATACTTATTATGCTTGGTATGGTTGCATATCCTTTATTAATGTTACACATTACATGGTATAATAGCAAGCGCCCTAAATTTATGTTTATCGGCTTAAATATAGGTAAATTTGTATGCGCTCTTTTTTGCTTGTTTATGGGAAAAGTAGATTTTAATCTTCGATATGAAACATTCGTATTATTTCTTTTTGTGCTTCTATCTCGCACTCTGCAATCAGTTGATTAAATTTGGCATCATTAGGGTTTTTGGCTCGCTGTGCTGTTTGCAATGCAGTTATGTAGTCAGCCCTTAGTACAGGTGGAATGGAAATAACTTGATACCCTTTGTTTATGAGTATTAAATTCATCAACAGCCTTGCTGTCCTGCCGTTTCCGTCAATAAAAGGGTGTATTTCTGCAAGGCGTCTGTGAGCATAAGCCGAAAGTAAAACCCCGTGCATAGCTTTTTTGTTAATTTCTGTAATAAATTCCTTCATTAAGGCAGAAATTTTTTGTGGGCTTGGAGGTACGTACTCCGTGCCTGTAATTAGCACTTGGATTTTTCTGTATTTACCGGCGTTTTTTTCATCTATTCTGTAATAAAACAGTCTATGCAAATTACAAATTAATTCTTCCGTTATTTTAAGGTTTTTTTTTGTTGCTTGGTTGTACATATAGTCGTAAGCCTCTGAATGTCCTATGGTTTCAAGGGCTTCCTTTAGGGGCTTTCCCGAGGCGGTAAGACCGTCTTCTATTAGGATTTTTGTTTCCGTAATAGTATAAGTATTGCCTTCAATAGCATTAGAAGAGTATGTTAAACCTATTTTAAAATAATTTTTAAGCTGTATTAATTCTTCTTTGGAAAATGGCCTTTTATCCTGAATTAACCTTTTATTGTTATCTATTTTATTAAGTAACTCATTAATCATTTTTAACACTCCCAATATGAATATTATATCATAATACAGGTACTTTTTCTACCGCTTTCCTTACTCATAACACCAAAATTCAGGTGGGTTTTTTACTTTGCCATTTTTTAAAAACACAAAAACTGCTGCATACAAATATACAAAAAATTTTTGCTACGCAACATTATATATATAAAATCCTCAAACTTGCCAATACAACGGCTTTGCAAATTTTTGTGTGCTATACTACGGCTATCGCCAACATCATCATCATTAAAAAAAATATATTTCGGTTATTTATCGGCAAAGGGATATTGCTATCCCTTATTTGCCGGAAAAGGGCTTTACTATGGTACTTGCCCCCATTTTTTTGTATTGCTCTAAATCTTTTGTCAGTTTTTCTATTTCTTTGTTTTTTTCTTTAAGCTCGTCGGACAGTTTTACCCAGTCCTCTGCCATATTTATTGCGGTTAAGGTAAAAATTTGCACGTTGTTAATATCCGGATTTGCCTTTCTTATTTCCTCTATTTTTTCGTTTACTTTAATGGAAACTCTGTGGACAAACTCCGCACCCTCGTAACTGCACAAGGTGTACTCCTTGCCACCAATGTTAACAACTGTTTTCGTTTTTTCCATATCTCTCACCGCCTACAATACCCTATTTTTAGGCAAAACTCACTAACCTATAATTTATTATAACCATTTATTTGCAATAATACAACATCAATCTCTTAATTTGGCGTCAAATTCCTTAATTAGTGCTTTTAATATTTTTTGCATTACACCCTCCACCTCTTCGTCTGTGAGGGTTGCGCTTTCGCTACGCATATTTATTGCATATGCTAAGCTTTTTTTGCCTTCGCCGATTTGCATGGATTTATATACATCAAATAAATTTACGCTGACAACCTTGTTGCCTCCTGCCTTCTTTATTGCCTTTTCTATGATGCCTGCCCCCTTATCCTCGCTGACTATAATTGCAATATCTCTTGTTGCGGAAGGGTATTTGGGTAGTGCTTTATACTTTACTGCCGGTTTTTCTATACTAAACAGCTTTTCTAAGTTGATTTGCGCCACAATTATGGGTATTTCCATTTTAAGTTTTGGGTTAAGTGCCCCTAAAAAGCCGATTTCCTCTCCATCTATAAGCAAGGTTGCACTAATTCCCGGATGCAAGCACTCCATATTGACAGGTGTGCAATCCACCGTTTTACCGCAAATCAATGTGGTAATATCGTTAATAATATCTTTTAGTGAGTAAAAATCCCCACTACCGCTACAACTAAGTGCCAACATAGGAATTTCCTTAGGCAAGCCGTCTGCGCTCTCCTCCCCTTCTTCTAAGGGTTTATGCACTCTACCCACCTCGAATAAATCTATATCCGTATTTTTGCGGTTGTAATTAAGTGCAATGGTATCTAACATATGTGGTATAAGGGTAGTGCGCATATATGCTGTATCATCACCCAAAGGATTTAATATTTTAACGCTGTTTGGCATACTTACCCCTAATTTATCGAAGGTTTGCTTGCCTATAAAAGCATAGGTTATTATTTCGTTAAAGCCGTTTGCGCTTAAGTAAGTCTTAATAATATCCTCTTTTTCTTCCCCTTTGTGAGTGCCTCCCCGTTTAAGCTCGCATTTGTAATCGGTAGGCTTAATATTGTCGTAGCCGTACATTCTTGCTACCTCTTCCGCAATATCCGCTTGTCCGTAAATATCCCCTCTAAACAATGGTATTTCGCACTCTATATTGCCCTTGTATGTATGGGTTTTTATGCTAACGCTATTAAGCAGGTTGCAAATTAGATTTTCGTCTAAATCTGTACCCAAGGTTTTGTTTACATTTTGTGCCGTTGTTGTTATTTTTTTGCAGGTTAAGTCCTCGTTTAAAATGTCTGTAATGCCCTGTGCAACTTCCCCGGCATTTAGCATATCCACCAAGGTTAAGGCTCTTTTAAGAGCAAATTCGGTGGTACTTGCATCAAGCCCTTTTGAAAAACGCATGGAGCTTTCTGTGCTTATACCAAGGGCTCTTGAGGTTTGCCTAATGTTGCCATACATAAATTTTGCGCTCTCAAAAACTACGGTGGTTGTGTCCTCTTTTATGCCGGAGTCCAAACCGCCCATTATGCCTGCAAGCCCTATTGGTTTTTGCTCATCACAAATAAGCAACATTTCTTTTGTCAGTTTATGCTCTTTTTCGTCAAGAGTGGTGAGTTTTTCCCCCTCCTTTGCTTTACGTACAACTATTTTTTTACCGCCAATCTCCCGTAAATCGAAGGCGTGCATGGGTTGCCCTGTTTCTAACATTACAAAGTTTGTAATGTCCACAATGTTGTTTATTGGGCGTATTCCTCCCTGCTTTAAGCGGTTTTTTATCCAATCCGGCGAGCTTTGTATTTTTACGTTTGTAACCGCCGCCGCCATATAACGAGTGCATAAATCGGTAGCTTCAATATTAATGCTAACGATGTCTTTTATATTCTCTTTATTTTCTGTATATTTAATTTCGGGAATTTTTAGGGGCTTGCCCGTTGCCGCCGCCGCCTCTCTTGCTATTCCTAAAATGCTTAGGCAGTCAGGTCTGTTTGCACCGATTTCAAACTCGATTACACTACCCGAAAGGTTTAAAAGCTCTCTAATATCCATGCCCACGGGCGCTTCGTTTTTCAGTATCATAATACCGTCCACCCCTGCACCTTCGTAATCTGCCTCGGATAAATTAAGCTCCTGACCCGAACATAACATTCCATAGGAGGTTACTCCTCTTAGTTTTCCTTTTTTTATTACCCCTGTGGGTAGTGTTGCCACTGCTTTTGCCACGGGTACATAGGCGCCTTCAAACACATTTGTTGCCCCTGTAACTATTTGCAAAGGCTCATCATCACCCACATCAAGCATACACACCACTAATTTTTCCGCATCCGGATGTTTGGTGATTTTTTCGATTTTACCCACTACAACGTTTACAATGTTGCTTCCTAATTCCTCTATGCCCTCTACTCCGTTGCCTGTCATTATCATTTTGTCCCCAAGTGCTTTTGGGGATAGCTCTATATCAACATAATCTTTTATCCATTCTATCGGCGCTAACATATCCTTGCCCTCCTATATAAACTGGCGCAAAAAGCGCACGTCGTTTTCGTATAACAGTCTAATATCCGTAATTCCGTATTTCGTGTTTGCAAGCCTGTCCAGCCCAAAACCGAAGGCAAACCCGCTGTACTCTTTTGGGTCTATTCCACAATTTTCCAGTACCACAGGATTTATTAGACCACAGCCTAATACTTCCACCATGCCTGCACCCTTGCAAGCAGGGCAACCCACACCTTTGCACAGGGTACATGTTACGTCTACTTCTGCAGAAGGCTCTGTAAAGGGGAAAAACCCCGGTCTAAACTTGGTTTTTACCTCTTTGCCGTAAAAAGCCTGCAAAAAGGTATTTATTGTGCCCTTTAAATCGGAAAAGGTAACGTTTTTACCTATAACCATCCCCTCTAATTGATTAAACACAGGGGAGTGGGTTGCATCTACGTCGTCGCATCTAAACACTCTGCCCGGGCATATCATGCGTATGGGCGGTTTTTGTTTAAGCATTGTGCGTATTTGCACGGGGGAGGTGTGTGTTCTTAATACTACATCCTCGTTTATGTAAAAGGTATCCTGCATATCTCTCGCCGGATGATTTTTTGGTATGTTTAGCATTTCAAAATTGTATTTATCAAGCTCTATCTGAGGCCCTTGCTCTACATCAAACCCCATTGTAATAAAGATTTCTCTTAATTCGTAATACACTTGGGTAAGGGGATGCAGACTACCTAATTTAGTGCGTTTATTGGTAATAGTTACATCTATTTTCTCTTTTTCTAATCTTAAGTTAAACTCTCTTTGGTTTATTTGCTCTGTTTTTTCTTCTATTTTGGCTTCTACGGTATTTCTGTAGCCGTTTACCGTTTGCCCAAATTGTGGTCTTTTTTCCGGCTCTATTGTGCTCATTTGCTTCATTAGCAAAGTTATTTCGCCTTTTTTGCCTACGTATTTTACACGTACATCGTTTAGCTGTTGCAATGTTTCGCAACCTTCTATTTCCGCTAAAGCATTGCTTACTGTTATATTTCCGTCTGCCATAACAAATTTCCCTTTCTGTATGTTTCTGTTTTTATATTTATCTGTTTCTTGCCAAATCGTAAAGTATTATGCCTGCCGCCACTCCTGCATTTAGGCTTTCCGCTTTTCCGTACATTTTTAGTTTATACAGTACATCTGCCTCGTTTAACAGGTTTTCGCTTATTCCACGTGCTTCGTTTCCAATTATTACACACACTTTGCTGTATTTTTCCTTTAGTTGATCCTTGCCGTGCAAGTCCGTTGCTACCACAACTCCTCCTGATTTTTTAAACTCTTTTAGCTTTTTTTGCAAATCGCACACCACCACAGGTATATGGAAATGGCTACCCATTGCACTACGTTGCGCTTTAGGCCCAAAGTAATCTGCACTGTTTTTGGATATAAGCACTCCGTCGCACCCTGCGGCATCTGCGGTCCTTATAATACTGCCAAGGTTTTTAGGGTCGTTTACATCATCAAGCGCAACAAAGAAATCCCCATCAATAGCCTCATCTCGCAACACTGTTTTTACGCACGCAATTTCTCGTGGTGGTGCTTTGGTGTCCGCTATTTGCTGTATTATGCTGTAAGGCACACTTATTATTTCGATGTTTTTTTCTTTTGCGGAGGTAAGCAAGGTGGAGGTTTTGTCGCAAGTTATTATGCAAGCAACGTCTTTTGAATACTCCATTGCTTCTAAAATAACTCGTTTTCCTTCTATTATATATAGACCGTGCTCGTCCCTGCCCTTTTTGTTTTTTAGTGTTTTTAGCTTTTTTATAAATTCGTTGGTGTGGCTTTGTATTTCCTTCATTATATATTACCTGTTTTGCTTGCTTAGTTTAAACCCCTGCAAATAAAGAAAAAATGCCTCTTTAGCTGTGGCTAAAGAGGCATTTTAATTATGCACTTACTTTCTTTTTTGCCGCTTCCGCTAATTTTTTAAAAGCGTTTTTATCGTTTACTGCCATGTCTGCCAGTATTTTTCTGTTGATGTTGATTTCGCAAAGTTTTAAGCCGTACATAAATTGGGAGTAGCTCATGCCGTTGTTTCTGGCTTCTGCGTTAATACGCACAATCCATAGTTTACGCATATCCCTCTTTTTTAGCTTTCTGCCTTTGTAAGAGGACGCCATTGCCTTCATTACCGCTTGTTTTGCACTTTTATATTGCTTGGATTTTGCTCCAAAAAAACCTTTTGCCAGTTTAAATATTCTTCTACGTTTTTTATGAGCATTAATTGCTCTTTTAATTCTTGCCATAGTATCTTCTCCTTAAAAAATAAATTACTTATACGGTATCAGCATTCTGATATTTTTTTGCTCCGCCGCACAAATATACGTTCCTTTACGGAGATTTCTCTTTCTTTTAGCTGATTTTTTGTTTAATATGTGGCTTCTGTAAGCTTTACTTCTCTTTACTCTGCCCGATTTAGTAACTTTAAATCTTTTGGCAGCCCCTCTGTGTGTCTTCATTTTTGGCATATTAAACGCCCTCCTTTTGTATATGTTAAATTATAATAATCAATTTTTAGGGGCTAGTATCATAAACATACTTCTGCCCTCCATTTTAGCGTTTTTTTCCACGGCACAGCTATCTCCCAACATCTCTAAAAACGCCTTCATAACCATTGTGCCTTGCTCTGTATGGGCAAGCTGTCTGCCTCTGAAACGTATAGAGATTTTGACTTTATCCCCTGCCGCTAAAAATTTAGTAACGCTTTTTGCCTTAACTTCCATATCGTGTTTATCTATGGTGGCAGACAGGCGTATTTCTTTTAGTACAATAACCTTTTGGTTTTTCTTAGCCTCTTTTTGCTTTTTTGCCTGCTCGAAGTGGTATTTACCGTAATCCATTATTTTACATACGGGTGGCGAGGCTTTAGGCGAAATATTTACAAGGTCTAAGTCTGCCTGGTCTGCAAGCCTTTGGGCTTCTGCAAGTTTCATAACACCAAGCTGGCTTCCGTCACTACCTATTACTCTCACTTCTTCTTCTTTAATTTGTTCGTTGGTCAACAGTTCGTTAGCGATTTAAAATCCCTCCATTTCTTTACATATTATTTCGATGCTTACTTTGCTCAAAATAATAAAGCGGATAGCTAAAACTACCCGCAAAATAATATTGCTATATTACATAAACCGTACCGTGCGCATTTGCAGGTAGGTGAGAAGCGGGTGGCTTCTGCTTGTTTTTGTGATGAAATCATCAACTTGTTTATTTTAGCATTTTATTTTGAGGTTGTCAAATTTTTTTTGGTGGTGGGGGGTAATAATAAACACTCCCCACCCAAAAACGCAACCAACCACTCTCCAACTCCCAAACTCAACCTAAAAAATAGCCTTCTCCCTAATTTCTTTAAGCACAACCTCTAAAAATGCCTCTTTAGAAAGGGCACCTATTTCCCCCTCCTGCCGTTTTCTGATGGCAAAAGTGCCTTCCGCAAGCTCTTTTTCCCCTGCTACAAGCATATAGGGTATGCGCTCTTGCCTTGCTTCTCTTATTTTATAGCCGATTTTTTCCGCTCTGCTGTCCACCGTTGCCCTTATTCCCAGCTTTTTAAGCTCCTTTGCGAATTCTTCGCAGTAGGGTATTGCTTCGTCTGTAATATTCATTATACGCACCTGCTCGCTCATAACCCATAAAGGCAAAGCCCCTGCATATTTTTCTATGAGCATAGCAAGTGTACGCTCGTAACATCCAATGGAGGAGCGGTGGATTATATACGGACGTTTTTTTTCGTTATCGCTATCCACATAGTACATATCGAAACGCTCCGCAAGGTATGGGTCTATTTGCACGGTAAAGAGGGTATCCTCCTTGCCAAATACGTTTTTAAACTGAATATCTAACTTAGGACCGTAAAACGCAGCTTCGTCATCCGCTTCAACATAATCAATTTTAAGATGGTCCAAAATCTTCTTCATAGCATTTTGGGTGCTCTCCCAGGTTTCTTCGTCACCTATATACTTTTCTTTGTTGTTTTTGTCCCACTTGGAAAATCTGTAAGTAATATCCTTGCTTATTCCTATGCTTTCCATAATGTATACGATTAAATCCACCACCTGCTTAAACTCCTCCTCTAATTGAGAGGGGGTGCAAATAATATGAGCATCGGATAAGGTAAATTGCCTTACTCTAATAAGCCCGTGCATCTCTCCTGAGGCTTCCCTTCTAAACAAAGTAGAGGTTTCGCTGTACCTTATGGGCAGATTTTTATAAGAGTGTTGCTCTGCCTTGTACACCATATATTGAAAGGGGCATGTCATGGGTCGTAGTGCCATAACTTCGTCGTCCTTTTCTTCGTCCCCCATTACAAACATTCCGTCTTTATAATGATCCCAATGCCCTGAGATTTTATATAAATCGCTTTTTGCCATTAGTGGCGTTTTTGTAAATACATATCCTCTTTCTTCCTCTGTATCCTCCACAAATCTTTGGAGTATTTGCATGGTTTTTGCGCCCTTAGGCATAAGTAGCGGCAGCCCTTGACCCACAGCGGCATTGGTTGTAAAGTATTTTAACTCCCTGCCAAGCTTGTTGTGGTCTCGCTTTTCTGCCTCTTTTAGCTCCTCTAAATACTTGTTTAGCGTGTCGTTGTCCTCAAATGCCACACCGTAAATTCTGTTTAGCATTTTATTTTTTTCGTCTCCACGCCAGTAAGCACCTGCGGTTTTTAGAAGTTTAAACGCCTTTATTTTCCCCGTGCTTTCCAAATGCGGACCTGCGCACAAATCTGTAAAATCACCCTGAGAGTAAAAACTTAAAAGGGCATCCGTGGGCAAATCCTCGATTAATTCAACCTTGTAATCCTCCCCTTTTTCCTTCATAAAAGCTATTGCTTTTTGTCTGTCCAAAGTGTATTTTTCTATGGTGATGTTAGCAGAAATCAGCTTTTTCATCTCCTTTTCAATGGCAAGCAAGTCCTCGTTGGTAAAGGGTGTGTTTGCATCAAAATCGTAGTAAAAACCGCTGTCAGTTGCGGGGCCAATGGCGAGTTTTACATTCGGAAACAGGTTTTTAACCGCTTGCGCCATTAAATGAGAAGCGGTGTGCCAATAGGCTTTTTTACCTTGAATATCATCAAAGGTATAAAAATTGATTGTACAATCTTTATCTAAAATTGTGGCAATATCCGTAGTTTTACCGTCTACCTCCATCACCAAAGCCTTTTTGCCTAAAGTTTGGTTTAATGCCTTTGCAATTTCCCTTCCGCTTAAAGCCTTTTCAAACTCTTTAATATGCCCGTCTTTTAATGTAACCTTCATTGTTTTACTCCTATATTTTAGTTTTCCAAATTAACTTTGTTGTTCATATCCAAAAAATATCTGTGTTTTTCCTTTTCCCAATCGGGTTTTTCCCTAACTATTGCGTCTACCGTTTTGCCTAAGGCTTCTGCTAAAATTTTCATACCTTCTATATGCAACAGAGTTGTGCATGCCTGCCTTTTAAATATGTAGGCAACCTCTGTAATTAAATCCGTCTTTATCTGCTTTGCTTGCTCTCTGTCAAAATATTCGTCTATTTTGTAGATGTTGGAGTTTGCGTTAATTCTACCCTTGTAATAACGTATAAACGTCTCGAAAGTGTCTTTGTAGCTTGCTCTTTCCAATTTAAACAGTATTAAGAAAAATACATGGCAGTTGAAATCCGTGTTCATCAACTTTTCCATAGATTTCCCTAAAACATCTATAAATTCGTCCCCCGTTTCAAGGGAGCTTTCTACCTTTATTGTCTCTCTAAAATTAATTTCTTCTTTGTTTAGATTGCCGGTTATGTAGAAAGTGTCCATCATTACACGTCCGTAATCTTCCATTTGCGCCGCATTGTTTACAATAAAGATATATTCTACAAGGCTGTCGCAAGTGTCTTTAAATTGGAGGGTAAAACCAATATCGCTTTTCATTTTATGGGAGATTGTATCGTAAATCAACTTAGAAAGCACATTTTCTATGTTTTCTCTGCGGTAGTTGGATTTTGAAACGTCCTCCCTTTTGTACCTCTTATATAGCTCGTGGAGTTGATTATCTACAATATTTAAACTGCGCTTAATAGACATCATACTGTCTACAACCTGTTGTTCTACCATAAAAAAAGATGGGTTTTTGTATACGATTTTGTGCTCCACTTCCCCCCAAAAAACGTTTATCATGGATTTTATTTGCACCTCGAAATTAACCCGAGTGGTTGTGCCTTCGTACCGTGCGTCCACCTTGTAAATATCTAAGCCGTTACGCTGTTTTACCGGTTGTCTGTCCGACATTTTAAACCGCACCTTAGGATAGGCGGCATTGTAAAAATAAATACCGTCCTGTGTGTTTGAGAGTACTTTTGTCATAATTTCGTAAACGTACTGCTCGTCTGCGTTAAACTTGCATTCTATGCGAATACCAATAACGTCTTGGATATTTGCCACCACTTCCTCTTTTGCGTTGTTTATCCTGTAAAGACTGTTTCTGATAAGTTTTTCCTTTAAACTCTCAATATCTTTAACTCTGTAAGATACGTTTAGTGTAATATCCGAATTTTTTACTATAATATCCTGCACCATCGCCTTTAGCTCCTTTGCCATGCGATAGTATTCGTCTATATTCTCTGTGTAATAGTCCACAATTTCGTCGACATATCTGAAAATATCTACCATTTAACTCCCTTTACTCCTTGTTGCTTTTTTTAAATCCCTGTGATGATTGCTCCCATATCCTCCAGCTCTTTTAGGGATTTTTCGTGTTCCTTTTTATTTACATAGCCTAAAGCGTTTTTAAGAAGGCTAACCTTGTAGCCCTCCTTTAGCAAATCCAAAACGGTATTTTTTACGCAAAACTCCGTAGCAACACCGGACACCGTAATGTTTTTGGTTAGGTTTTGCTTTAAACTACCAAAATATTTGTTTTTTGCATTAAAGCCGGAATATTCCTCCTTTTGTGCATCTTCCCCCTTATAAAATATATTATAGCACGAAACGGGAGAATTTACCGTCTTTTTTACTTCTTTTGTAAAAGATGGGTGTATTTGTGCATCTTTGCTATTAATTAGTGCGTGAGGTTGCCATATGCCACCATTTTCCTTAAAAGAGCAATGGTTGCTTGGGTGAGCATCACACACATACAAAACTCTGTCCATTGGGTTGGCATTAATGTAATTTACTGTGTGTTTAACCCCATTTAGTGCATTTTCGCAAGGCATACTGCCGTCTATAAATGCGTGGATAAAATCCACAACAATATGGGTAGTATTATACTCAACTTCTTCTTTTATACAAGCAGGCATTTTCCGCTTATGTGCGCTAATGTCGTACATATGCTCCAGCCTTTTTGCCACTTCCTCGTTTATTATTCCCCCTCGCAAATATTTGCATATGTCCTCGTATTTTAAATTAAGCTCCTCTTCGTCCGTATCTGAAATACCCAGTCCTGCACTTGGTTTTTTAACCATAACGCACTTAGGGGGGGAGTAAAGCTCGCTCATTAAATAAATATCGTCCTTTATTAGCTGAGAAATTGGGTTTACATCGCTGCCACCATCACCAAATTTTGTATAAAAGCCTGTTATTGCCTCTGTTGCGTGGTCTGTACCTGCCACCAGCAGTTTTGAGTTTATGGCATACTGATACACCATTCTAAGCCGAGCTTGAATATTTCCCAGAGCATATTTATTTTCCAAACTTAAATTAGCATTGCTAAAATCTTTTTGTATGCCGTCGTAGCCCTTTTCTATGTTTAGTGTGTGTATTTGTGCTTTTTCGTAGATTGCTTTAATAGCTTGGCAACACTCTATACTGTCTTTAATATCTTTTTGGTTGGCATTGGGCAACATTACAAGCACAAGCTGTTTGTTTAGCTCTTTTACCCCTTCCGCAAGTAAAGCACCCACCAAAAAGCTGTCTATACCTCCGGAAATTCCTATTATATAGCCGTCCATATTACAAGCAGTTAAATAGCTTTTAATAAAGGCGACAATTTCATTTTTTTTAGTAAGTATATAGTCTTTTTGCCCTTCTCTGCTAAAATCGGGAGAGAGGGCGTTTAGTATTTCTCTTTGTTTCATAACAGTTAATTTTCTTTCCTATTTTCTATTATATTGTAGTTAATGGTTAATCTTTATATATATATCCCATTTTATGTATTATATTTGCTATTTTTTCCTTTAGTGCCTCGGGTTTTACAACCTTAGCGTTTTCTCCGAAGGAAAGCACAAAACTTATTAAGTCTTGGGAGATGGCGGCTCGCTTATAAAAAATCAGTTTGTCCGCATGCTCTTCTAAGCTGTCCGCCTTGTAGTAGTCGTATTCCTTAATTAGTTTTTTTGCAAATCCGCTAAACTCAATTTCTATATCTTGCAATGTATCCCCTGCCAGTTTATCAAACCGTGTTTTTTTGTATTCCTCGTAAAAATTTTCGGGAACTTCAAAGGGGTTTTGCGTATGCTTGGCGCTTAAAATACGAGAAACACGAAAATCTCTTACGGCATTGCGTAAATAGCATTTGCCAATGGTATGGTAGCACCCTTCTCTAACCTCTATTACGTAGGGGGCAAACTCCCTTTCCTCCCTTTTGTCTTGGTTAAAGGAGACATACTCAATAATTACCGTGTTTTTCTTTTCCGCACCCTCTTTTATTACATCTAAAATAGAGTAGTCCACATCGTCGTCCCCTGAATGCTCGGTGGTTATTTTTAGGAGGTCGCCAATGTTTTTTAAGGCGGTTTGAGAAAGGGAGGGTAGTTTTAGCAGTATCTTATCTATTATTTCCGCCGCACTTTTTCCTAAATCCAAATGCTTGTAGGCGGAAAGCACCTCTTTGTTAAAATACAAGGCAATAATTTGAGAAACGGAAAAATCTATATCCTCCAGCCCGTACTTATCCGCTTTGTAATAGGTTTTTCTGTCTCTGACTTCCTCGTACACAAAAAAGTTCGCAGATATATAATCAATATCTCGACTTACCATTCTATAAGTTACATCTATGCCCACTCTGCCCATAGCATCGGTGATTTCTTGTAGTGTATATCCTTTTTTGTTGGCAGACAGCAAGGATAATATATATAGCTGTCTTTCTACATTAGAAACTTTATTCAACCCTTTTTACCTTACCCCAATTTATTAATTTCGTAATTTTTATCTATTAGGTATTTATTCATATCTGCATCCGTATTAAGTCTTAGTGTGAAGTATGCAAGCTCTGCCACGTATTCTAATGCAATGGCATTAAGTATGGAGTGCTCTACATCCTCCCCCCAAACAAAACTTGCGTGGTTTTTAACAAGCACCGCCGGAGTGTCTAAGGCATCTATCTCGGACATTTTTTCAAAGGTTTCCGCAATTACTTTACCCGTGTTTTTACCGTAATTGTTGATGATTTCCTCATGTGTCATATCTCTTGTTATGGGGATATCGTCCTTAAAATAGTCGCTGTGTGCCACACCTAAGTTGGGTATGGGCATACCGGCTTGGGCAAATATTGTAGCCCACTTGGAGTGGGTGTGTATAACGCTGTGTACATCGGGAAAGGCTTTGTATATTTCTAAGTGCATAAATAAATCTTTGGACGGTCTGCTACCATCAAGCACATTGCCGTCAATATCCGTAACCACCATTTCGTAGGGCTTCATTTTATCTAAACTTGCCCCCGAGGGCTTTATTACAATATACCCCGTAACTTCGTCACGTGCAGAAATATTGCCCCATTTTAGCTTAACCAAGCCATTTTTAATTAAATCTAAGTGGGCAAGTTGTACTTCTATTTTTAATCCTTCAAGCATAATAACCTCGTGTTTGTTTAATATATCTATTTTACAATGCTTTTGGTGCTTTAACAAGTATTTTTATCCGTTAAAATTTTATTTATGAGTTAATGCACTTTAGTATTGATTTTTTTACCGTAATAAACTATTATTTAATAGTATTGTACTTACTAATTTTATTAATATCGGAGGAAAACAACGTGCAAAAAAACAGAATACTACCCTTAATTGCCGGAGCGGCTATTCAATTATGTATTGGTATTATTTATATCTGGAGTATTTTTCAAGCTCCCGTTAAGGAATATTACGGTTGGGATAACGCAAACATTACCTTTTCCGTTATGCTTGCCACCTTTGTGTTGGGTATTGTAACGGGAGGCAGATTAAACGACAAAAAAGGCCCTCGCCCCGTAGTATTAATGGGTGGGATAATGTTTACAGCCGGAATATTTTTATCGTCCTTAGTACCCGTGGAATACCCATGGCTTATTGCCGTATTTTACGGTGGGCTTGCAGGCTTTGGCGTGGGCGCCGCATATACTTCCACTATTTCTGCGGCTCAAAAATGGTTTCCGGATAAAAAGGGTTTTGCAACCGGCGTAATTGTATGCACATTTGGTGCATCAACCGTTGTGTTTACCCCACTTGTTAATTATTTGCTTGCTACGGTGGGTGTTTCTCAAACCTTCTTGTATTTATCCATAATTTTCCTTGCTGTTATACTTATTTTTGCTTGGTTTGTAAAAAATCCGCCTAAAGAATACACGGACAGCTTTGCAATAAAAACCCCTGCATTAAGCAACCAAAGGCAGTTTACCCCTTTTGAAGTGCTTAAAACAAAACAATACTACATTATGATGCTTTGTATGTTTTGCTTAACCCCTGCTTATTTTATATTGATACCAACCTTAAAAACCTTGGGTACGCTAAGAGGATTATCCGAAGGCATTGCGATTTTTGGTGTTATGATAACGGGTATAGCCTCTGCAACGGGTAGGCTTGTAGCCCCGTGGCTATCGGATAAAATAGGCAGAAAAAACGCATTGTTTTTAATTACCGCACTAACTTTAGTAAGTATTTTAATGTTGATATTTGCACAAGATTATTTCTTCTTGGTATTAATTGCAATTATTGCATTTTCTTTTGGGGGAAGTGCAGGCGTATTTCCGGCTATTGCGGCAGATTATTTCGGCACAAAAAACATTGGTGCAAATTACGGGCTTGTTATGATCGGCTTTGCGGCGGCGGGATTAACCTTCCCCAATGTAGCCTCCGCACTAACCGTGGACGGAATACCCACAGCAATGGCTTTTATTGTACCCGGAGTAGTGTGCTTGGTAGGTTTGATACTTACTTTTATGTTAAAAGCACCAAAGCAAGAGAAGGCATAGTAAATATTTCAAAATTACAGCGACGCAATATTTTTTACGATATTTATTGACAATGCTTTTCACTTGAATTATTATAAACTAAAATATACATTCAAATGGAGCAAATAAAACATGGAGAATATCTCACAGTTATTTGATATTACATCAATAGCTACAAACACTACACTAAAGGATGTACAGCAAGTTTGCGAAGTGGCAAAGGCTTATAATTGCAAAAGCACCATTGTGCCACCCTGTTACTTTTCCTACTCCCTAAAAAACACCATAGGAGCGGATTTACTTCACGGTACAATATGCGGTTTTCCTTTGGGGAGTGAGCTTACGGCATCTAAAGTGTATTCCGCAAAACAGCTTGAAATACTGGGCGCTCAAGAGCTTGATATGGTTATGAATATAGGAGCGTTTTTAAGCGGAAACTACAACTACACCAAGCAGGACATCACCGCCGTTTGCGAGGCTGTTAAGGTGCCGGTAAAGGTTATTGTAGAGGCACACTTGCTAACCGGTGACCAACTGGTAAAAGCCTGCGAGCTTGTAATGTCCACAAGCGCAGAATTTATAAAGACAAGCACAGGACTAATGGGCGCTCCGCCAACGACTGTGGATACTATCAAGATCATCAAAGAAACGGTGGGGGACAAACTTAAAATTAAAGCCTCCGGCGGAATAAGAGATGTTAGTACCATAGAAGAAATGGTTAATATAGGAGTAGAGAGGTTTGGTATCGGTGTAAAAAGTGCATTGCCTATTTTGGCAGAGCTTATGCCCGAAGTCGAGCTAAATATTCCATCACCCACTCTGGACTACTAAAAGGAGACAATAACAATGATTAGCAAAAAACTTTTGCAACTAATGAACACTCAAATAGAAAAGGAATTTTATTCCGCATATTTTTATATCTCTATGTCTGCCTATTGTGCATCTAAAAACTGCGACGGATTTTCCCACTGGTTTTACGTACAGGCAAAAGAAGAGTGCGACCACGCACAAATGATAATCGACTATATTGTAAAAATCGGTGCAGCACCACAGTTTCAAGCTATCGAATCGCCACCGAGCACCTTTAATTCTTTAGAAGAGGTTTTTGCAAAAACCTTAGAGCACGAGCAATACGTAACCTCCCTGATTTTTGGGCTTATGGATGTAGCAACTGCGGAAAAGGACTATAAATCGGTACAATTTTTGCAATGGTATGTAAGCGAACAAATGGAAGAAGAGGAAAACGCAACCGCACTTGTGGAAAAATACAAAATGGCTAAGGTTTCCGATGCCGGCGTACTGTTTTTGGATAAAGAAGCGGCAACAAGGGTTTATAGTCAACCTTTGCAACTTGCCAATAAGTGATGAGTGATAGGCTAAAACGGAGGAGAAATCCTCCGTTTTTTGTATATATTTTTTGTGTATATAGAGTAAATTTTTGGATTAGTACCGATTTTTTAAAACTTTTTCAATTATACAAAACACACCACCCATATATGTCTCTTAAGCCCTATTGCCTATTTCCTTGCAAATGCTTATAATTATACAAACAGGGAAATGAGGCGGTTAGCTACTCTCTTTATAAGGGGGTGGTGCTATGGAATATTTAATTGCGTTAATAGTACTACTAATAATAATATATAAAATATTTTAAGCATAAAAAATAACCGTTCTCAATAGCCAATGTGTACGGTTATTTTAATAACTTGTTCTGGGGCTGACCGCTTTAAACGGTTTCCCTGTTTTTTATTATATGCTAAATTTTTAAAAAAATCAACCTCTTCTTTTAATATAACTTCCATAAATTTAAAACTATTTCAAACATACAAAACATACCACCCATATATGTCTCTTACACCCTATTGCCTAATGCTATGCAAATGTTTATAATTATACAAACAGGGAAATGAGGCGGTTAGCTACTCTCTTTATAAGGGGGTGGTGCTATGGAATATTTAATTGCGTTAATAGTACTACTAATAATAATATATAAAATATTTTAAGCATAAAAAATAACCGTTCTCAATAGCCAATGTGTACGGTTATTTTAATAACTTGTTCTGGGGCTGACCGCTTTAAACGGTTTCCCTGTTTTTTATTATATGCTAAATTTTTAAAAAAATCAACCTCTTCTTTTAATATAACTTCCATAAATTTAAAACTATTTCAAACATACAAAACATACCACCCATATATGTCTCTTACACCCTATTGCCTAATGCTATGCAAATGTTTATAATTATACAAACAGGGAAATGAGGCGGTTAGCTACTCTCTTTATAAGGGGGTGGTGTCATGGAGTATTTAGTAGCTCTAATAGTTATATTGGTAGTAATACACAAAATATTTCAAGCAAAAAAATAACCGTTCTCACTAGCACGTGAACGGTTATTTCAATAACATTCTTAGGGCTAACCTCTTTAAACGGTTTCCCTGTTTTTTATTATATGCTATATTCTAAAAAAAATCAACACAACACTCAAATAAAATTACCGACGCCACAAACATTTTTAAGAATACAAAACAAAACGCCGGTAACAGTATCACTAAATAAAATTCCAACCTCAATAACAGTCAACCACCTATGTCCGCCCCCAACCCAAAAACCAACTAACAGCCCACCAAAACCAAATCCACCCACCAACCACTAACCGCTAAAACCTCAGTTTCTACCTTCTCTCCTCTTCCTCAAAACCACCAAAACAGCACCCACCGCCACAACTCCAACCACAACAATAATCACCACATAAGGCGTAATATCTTTGGTATCTCCTGTTTTAACCGTTGCAGTCCCAGCAACCCCGGGCTCGTTTGTAGTTGGTGCAGACACATCAGGCTCTTGCGTTGGCGGTGTAGTAGGCGCAACCGTTTTTTCCACCGTAACACTAACCGTTATTAACTCCACACTTCCGTCAGCATGGGTTAGCCTTAGTATAAATGTATCATCACCATAAAAATCCGGTTTGGGAGTGTATATAAAACTGCCGTCCCCCATTAACTCCACATTACCGTTAAGTGCCATAGACTCTAAAGAAAGGGTAGCCCCCTCCGGTACCGTAATACTCCCCGAAAACTTTAAATTGGTTTTAACTGCAATAGCATGATTTCTCTGTATAACCTTTGCCTTTATTATGGCATCTTGCGTATGTGGCACAGGCTTGGTTACCGCAAAATTATGTGCCTTATTCTCCGCTACGTAACCATCGGCAGACTCTGTCTCTTTAAAATAGTAGTCCCCTAAATTTAAAGCTTCAAACAGCACTTCGCCGTTTTTGTCTGTGGTTTTTGTGGCTACCTGCGTGCCATCCTTACTGTACAGCCCAACTTTGCAGTTTGCAATAGGTGCTTTTGTGGATACATCTGTTATTTGTACCTTTAAACTGCCTAAAATTACCTTGTTTATTATACCTGTAACATTAAGATTGGTAGGCTCTATGTTAAAGGAGTTGCTCATATCATCAATAGTATAATAGGTAGGTGGCTTGCTTTCTTTGAAATAGTAACTGCCTAAAGGTAAATCGCCAAAGAATACCTTGCCTGTGCTGTCCGTGGTTTTTTTAGCCACTACCGAGCTGTCTTTTGCATTGTATAAAGTTACTTCTGCCCCCTCCAGCATTTCTTCCGTAAATCTGTCTCTAACACTAACCTCCAGCGTACCCACATATTTAGCTTTTGGATATGCAGATTTTGTAAGTGGGTTTTCGTGGGTTGTGTCCTTCTTTTCGGCAAATGGCAGGTAGCCTTCTATATTGCCTGTTTCCTTATAATAATACTTGCCGTAGGGTAAATTCTCAAAAGTAATTTTTCCGTTTGCGTCTGTGGTTTTTTCCAAAACTAATACGCCATTTTCCCTATACAAGCTGACTTTAACACCTAAAAGCCCGTCTGTCGTTATTTTATCCGTAACGGTTATTTCTAAGTTGCCTAAGTATGGGTCTTTTTCGTACCCTGTACTTACTTTATTGTCGGTATTTATGCTAAAGTCTCGACTTTGGGTATCCTCTTTGTAGTATGGGATATTTCCTGTTTCTTTGTAGTAGTAATCTCCGTATTTTAAATCGGGTATGTTTATATTACCGCTACTATCCGTTTTTTTAACAGCTATAACGGAATTATCGCCTTTGTTGTATATTGTTACTTCCACATTGCTTAAAGGCAGTTTTGTTGTGCTGTCTTTAACGGTAATTTCCACAGGTATTCTTTTAAATTTATTGGTAGCATTTAAAGTAACTACCTTACCGTTATCCGAGTTTTTAATGCTAAATGGTACGGGGGTTGAGTTTAGCACATATTCTTTGGGCGCACTTATTTCCGTATAAGTGTAGTTGCCATAGGGAATATCCGTAAAAGTCGCTATTCCCGAAGAATTTGTAACCTCGTTTTTGTTATACGCAGGTGTTGTGGCATCTGCATTTTTTACATTAAATTCTACATTAGATAATATTTTTCCGTTTTCATCCTTTTTTAAGATATCAACCGTACTTATAACACGAGTGTTTTCTACCGGTACTTCTACTTCTGCTCCATCCCTAATAAGTATGTCTTTAGTAAAGCCGGAAATCACATAACTCTCGGGGGCGGATACCTCTGTTAGCGTGTATTGCTTACCCAGCATTAAGCCGTCAAAAAACGCCTCGCCGTTTTCGTCCGTTGTTTGGGTGCTATCTCCTAAAGCGAATACTACTCCTACAATCGGTTGCCCTGCATCGTCCTTTTTAATTACTTTAACCTTGCCGGAAAAACGGTTTGCCTTACCGCCGTCGTTTGCAACATTTGTACTAAAAGTCGCTTTATCGCCGTCTTGCTTTAGTGCTCCGCCGTTTATGCCGGCGCTGTTAGAAACGGTGTTTTGCCCGATATTAATTCCGCTTGCTTTGCAATCTATATAAGCATCAAAAGTAAGCAAATATCCGTCCGTTATGGTATTTTCAAATGCAAAAGTAAGAGTGTTTGTCCCTTCGTTGTATTTTGCAAAGTTACCGCCAACAGAAACGGGAGTTTTTGCATTTACATTTATTTTTCCATTTGCTATTCCTAACTTATATAATTTTGCAGAATTAGGTACATATGTAAAGTAGTCACTTAATTTATCCGTAATTACAGGATTATTAATAGGTACAAGGTTTTCGTTAATAATTACAGACCATGTTACTATATTAGCTTCTCCGCTATTTGCTGCGGATTTCTTTACAACCGAGCTTGCAACCGTTTGGTTTGCCGATGCCAAAACTCCCCCATCAGAAATATTTGGGATTTCCGTACCCTTTAGAATAGCCGAGTTTTCTATAGTAACCTTAGGGTTAGTATTAAAGGGTGTTAAATCTGTTATTTGTGTATAATACTCCAAATTTAGCGGAGTGCTACCCTTTGCAAAATCTTTTAAGGTTACAATAGCGGTGGAGGGTGTTTTTTCGTCTATATAGTTATAAACGACACTATCATACTGGGAGCTATCAGAAAATTTCAGAAATTTTTGCCCTGCCGGTATGTTAAGTACAAGTACAGTAGAAGTTATAGCCATTTGGTTTTGGTTTAACGTAATCTGCCACTTAGCGGTTTTTTCCTCAAAGTTATAATCGTTGGCATTGCCTGTTAGCGTTATAACCTGACTTTTAATTTCCGGACTGTATGTAGAGGATGCAGTTTTATCCCCTCCGTTTACTTTAGCGGTTATGCTTGCCGTATTGCTAAAAATTTTCTCCGGTGTTATGTTGTTTGCCCATATTTTATTATCGTCAACGGCGGTAGAAAAGGTAATATGCCCTTTAGCGTCGTGCCCTACGTCGCCAACATCAATCTCTAAAACACCATTGATAAATTTGTGCCCCGTGCTTGTAACCCCTGCTACCATAATACTGCTTTCATCAAGCGTAAGCCCATTTGGAATTTTGTCCGTAAAAACAACGTCTTTCATATCCACTTTATTAGTGTTAAAGTCTATTGTCCAGTTTATTTTGTGGTCTTGCGTATTGTATACACCGCTTTTGCTGATTAAAAAGGTTTTTATTTGAGCGGTTACGGTTTTTGTGCGACTAAAGCCTACTCCCCCTACCGTTCCTTCGTATTTGGCATTATTTGTAAAGGTGGGTATATCGTTTTCATCAAAATACCCATCGTCTACTTTTGTGGTGTAGGTTAGGGTGTAGGTTTTGGTGGACGGCGTGGGTAACATTGCGGAAACAATAGCGTTTGTAGTACCGTTTGTAATATTTAAAATACCCGTAGGTTTATCCGGAAAAGAGTCAATAACAGTTGTGCCATCACTCAATTCTGCTTTAGTAATTACTAACCCTTCGGGCAAAATGTCCTCTATATTACCATTTGCAACATCAAGTCCGCCTTTGTTCATTATAACCGTCCAAAATATCTCTCTGTCTGCCGTTGTATGAGTTTTGTCCAGCATTATTATTTCCACATCCACCTTTGCAGGTACAACATTTGTAGCTTGCACAAGACTGTCTGTTTTAAAAACGGCAGAAGTTTTCGTAGTATCGTACTGTGGCAAATCGTAGGTTGCGGATACCTTGTTTTCAAACTGTTTTTTTTCGCCATCTCCCAAACTATCTAAAGTAAAGGTTGTTGGAAAGGTAATTATGTACTCGCCTTTTTCCATCGCAGAGATAAAAGTAAATGTCAGCTTTCTGCTACTTTCATCGTAGGAAGTAAGGTCATATGTAAAGGATTTTCCGTCTTTGGTTATTGTAGCTTTATTAGCATTTGCAAGCATAGTTACACTGTCTGTTTTAAAAGCAGGGTCTATTGTAAATTCTATTTTTACATTCTTAATTTTTCCGTCTGCGTCGTTTAAGTGTGCATTGCTTAAATTTAGCACTTCCAGACTAAATTTGCTTGTCCACACCACTTCCATTGGGGTCTTGCTTATTTCTGCCTTACCCTCTAAACTTAAGGGAAAGTTGCTTTTAATTTGGTCTATGGCAAAGGGCACGCTAACTGTTTTTAGGGCGGTGGTAAGTCCGCTGAAAAACTCTATATTTTGCGTGCCGTTGTTGTCTGTTTTAGATTTATCAAACTTAGTGGTAATAAATATTTGCCCTGTGCTACCCTCTGCTAAGTATGCCTCCATACCATCGTAAAAATCTACGGTAGCAATGTTGGTTGTAGTGTCTATCCTAACCTCCCCAACGTTTTTTGAGGAATCGTCTAAGGCTTTTATTTTTACAGGCACACCACTTTCGTATATAAAAGAGGTAGGTATTTGA
Organism: uncultured Christensenellaceae bacterium; assembly: GCA_964628515.1. Lineage (GTDB taxonomy): Bacteria > Bacillota > Clostridia > Christensenellales > Christensenellaceae > CAZVNZ01. Next base: position 12,151 of record CAZVNZ010000008.1, on the reverse strand, counting down.
AAGGTGTAATCCGTATTAACGGAGAGTATTGCCCCCACCGGTATGTGGTAGGAGTACTGAAGTGTTACGTAAGCATCTCTTGGGTAGGGCGGTTTTGCAGAGCCGTAGTCTAACACTATATCTGTAAAATACGAAAACTCGTCTCCAACGTTTGTAAGCCTAACATTGTTATAACTCAAAGAATTATCGGTGATGCCGTCCTTATACTCCTTAACGCTCTCATCTTGTATTTTAGATGCACCTATACTACCTATTTCTGCAATTTCCCCTTGCGTTTCGTTGGTGGGTTGCAAAAGCTCGTTTGTTATTTCCTCCTTGGAAATCTCCGCCTTTGCGGTTTGGCTTGCTACAACTTCAGGTAGCCCTAAGCTACCTTGCTCTGTTGGCACACCCTGCTCTGCATGGCTGTCCCCCTGCTGTGTTGGCGCACCTTGCTCTATTTGAGTTATCGGCACTTCTACTCCACTCTGCGAGGCTGTAACCTCTTCTCGTGCGGACATTGCGCTTACACCGCTAATTAGAGGTATTTGCAAAACCAAAACCATAACTACAAACAATATTATACAATTTCTTTTGGTTTTTTTGGTTTTTGTGCCGTGCTTTTTTATGTATAAATTCATAACTTTTTTTACCTCAATTTTTTTGCATACAGAAAGTTGCTATATTTAACGAACCTTCATACATTTTGTAAATCCATTTTTTTGCTATAAATCAATAATAAGCACAGGTGTTTTGCAAGTCAACGTACATTACGATAACAACGCACTTTTTACCTATTTTTTATGTATTTTGGCAAAAATGCACTCCCAAACCAAATAAAATGCCAAAAGAGATTTACATCCTAAAACATAAATCTCTTTTATATAATATGCAGTAATTTATTTATATGGTTAAAAAGCGGTTTATTGCTTACCTTTTGCCAACCTCCAAACCACCCCGATTCCTGCAATACACAGCGCAATAATAAGCACTTCCGTCCACAAAAACAGGTTTGTGCTATCCCCTGTTTTTAGGGCTGTACCTTCTTTTACAAAGGTTACGCTTATAGTGTGATTAGCCTGCACATTTCTAAAGGTGTAGGCGTTATTTTTATCCGCCGATGCCGTTTTACCGTCCACTTTTAGCTGTGCAATGCGATAGCCATCGTCCCCGGTAATGTAGAAGGTGTAGTCCGTGCCTTTCTCTATATCCACATTTCCTTTAGGGGAAATACTGCCCCCTGTGCCTGCACTTGCCTTTATGGTAATGTAGGTAATGGGTGGTGCCGTTTGAGTAGCCGTAGGTAGCGGTGCTTCCGTAGGTTGTGGCGTGTGTGTAGGCGACGTTGTTGGTGTGGGCGTAGTCGTAGGCGTAGGTTGTGGCGAAGGGCTTGGTGCAGGGGCTAACTTAACTGTCAGCGGTAAATCTCCGTAGCCGTCGCTAAAGGTGGCACGCAGGTTGTAAGTACCGTCGCTAAAGGTTTTAAGGTAGCTTTCCTTTAGGGTAATAACCGTGCTTCCGCTACTGTGATTATAGTGCTCCTTGCCCACCTCTGTATTGTTTAAAAACAGCGCAAGGAAATTAGCGTGGTTAGCGTCTATTATTGCACTAACCTCTCCGCTCCCCGTGTATACTGCAAAGTTTGTTATAACATTAAACTTTTTAAGGGGCGCCCAGCTTGCTTTTATTTTAGTGTTTTTGGTGATGTTTGTTAAGGGGGCATCCCAGCCGTTAAACACAAAACCTTCTTTTGCAAGTATAGGTGCTATGGCGTTTTTGCCGTGCTCTACCTTTTGGTTTAGACTTCCGCCCCCTGTGCGTGTACCCCCGTTTGCGTCAAAGGTGACATCGTAGGTTGCAAGATTCCACCTTGCGTAGAGGGTGGTTTTGGAGGTAATGGGTGTGGCAAAGCTAAAGGGCGTGGTTGCGGTGGGAGATGTATACCAGTCCTCGAATACATACCCGTCTTTAGTGGGTTCTTTAGGCTTGCTACCTGTTTTTGCGTTGTACAACGTTTGACTGCTTACACTACTGCCCCCTTGAGTGTCGAAGGTTAGGGTGTAGAAGTTTAGTGTTGTTTTTGCCTTAATATCTATATTGTTGATTGTTTGAGAGGCGTACTCCAAATTATAAACACCCGGCTCTACCAATGCGGAGGAATCTATGGTGTATTTAAAGTTGGTTTTGGTATCCGTAATAACCGCACCGCTTTGGGCAGAGCCGTCCTTTTTAACATCTACGCTAACCATGCCCTCCGTAACTTCGGTAAGTTTGCGGTTGGGTTGGGGGTAGTTAAAGCCGTCTAATATGGGTAAATACCCTGATGTTAGCGTTTTCCATTCTGTACCTTTAAACCCTACCCATGCCTCGTCATTTATATTACGTAAATCGGAATAGCTTTTACTTTCGCCGTCCTTTTTAGTTTTGCCGAAGTCGTTGCCACCACCCTGCATAGCGGCGTAGGCATAGTTGTCTGTTAGGGTGGCATCGCTCTCCATTCTCCCAACAACACGCCCTGCATTGCTTGTAGCACTTATAGTTTTGTTTAAGGCGAGGGAGTTTTTTATTAAGCCATGATTTCCGTATCCTAACATACCGCCAATATCGGTTGAACCCGATACATTTCCTATGGTGTAGCAATTTGTAATACTGCCATCATTATTGTTAAGGTTTCTTACGAGTTGACCCACAAATCCGCCTACATAATCATTACCTCTTACATTAGCTGTGGAATAGCAGTTAATAATGTTGCCTGTAATATTATTACCCACAAGTCCGCCAATCAAGTTTTCTCCCTCCACATATCCCGTGGTGTAGCATTTTTCAATAGTTGTTTCATTGCAAAGTCCCACAAGTCCGCCCACTTGATTTTTCCCTGAAACATTACAATCCACTACCCCAAGGTTTTTTATACTGCCACCGTTTACACCTCCAAACAGCCCTTGGTTATCCTCGGTACTGTTATTAATTATAAGGTTTTTTACCACATAGCCGTTGCCGTTAAATATTCCTTTAAAGGAGTTTGCCAATGTACCTATGGGTGTAAAGCCTTTGCCACCAATTGCGTCTGTAAATATGCTTAAGTCTATATTTGTTTTTAGCTCGTAGTATTTGTTTGTGCCCCCAAACTCCCCGTTGGTTATGGGGTTATTTACTAATATTGCCATATATTGCAGTTGCTGTGGTGTGGTTATTTGGTAGGGGTCGACTTGGGTGCCGCTTCCCGAAAATAAGCCCTCAACATGTATAGGCAAATCGGTGTCCTGCTTGCCACCTACATTTTTTAGTATGGGCAGTTTGTTGTCCGCAAATACCCAAGCGTCGTTATTTGTGCTAAATACGGTGCTAAATTGGGTGTTAAGGGTGGCAGGAGAGGTGGCGGTGGCTATGTTGGTGGTAAGGTGTGCGCCTTCTATATCCGCCGGGGTTGGAGAGGTTATTGGGCTGCCGTTTACTCGCATTTGGTTGTAGGCGTGGTTGTTGGTGAGGGTGGCTACGCCACTATTAATGCCAATTATTCGGTGGGCATTGCTTGGGCTGTTTATATTTGCACCGAAGGCTATGCTGTTTGTGATGGTGATATTAGTCGAATTTCCCACTAGTCCACCTGCACAGTCTGTATTTGCCGTTACATCGCCTGTGGTGTAGCAGTTTGTAATATCACTATTGTCCGAATATCCCACCAGTCCACCTGCATAGTTTGTATCTGCCGTTACTTTTACGGTGGTGTAGCTGTTTGTAATATCACTATAGCCCAAATATCCCACCAGTCCGCCTGCACTGCTTGTATTTGCCGTTACATCGCCTGTGGTGTAGCTGTTTGTAATATCACTATTGTTCGAACGTCCCACCAGTCCGCCTGCATAGTTTTTATCTGTCGTTACATCTCCTGTGGAATAGCTGTTTATAATATCACTATGGCTCAAATATCCCACCAGTCCGCCTGCACCGTTTACCCCCAAAACATTGCAATCCACAACCCCAAGGTTTTTTATGGTGGCATTCTCTGCAGTCCCAAAAAGCCCTTGGTTGTCCTCGTATGGATTATTTATTGTTAGGTTTTTAACTACCTTACCGCCTCCGTCAAAAGCGCCTTTAAAAGGCCTATCTACACTTACAACAATATCTACAACCCCAATAGGCGTAAAGCCCATACCGGCACTGTAGCCTGCAAGGTCTATATCCGCCGTTAGTTTGTAGTTTAGCTCGCGGTAGGCGGAGTTGGTTGCTTGCCCGTTAATTAAGTTTGCCATAGCTTTTAAATGCTGTGGGGTTGCTATTAGGTATGGGTCTGTGGGTGTGCCCTTTCCCCCTGCGCAAAAAATATAGCCGGGTAGATTTTTATGTTGAGTGCCTCCTGCATTTTTTAAGGTAGACAGTAGGTTGTCGCCGTAATTCCATACTACACTACCCGAACGGTCGTCTAACACAGCGTTAAGTTGAGGTTCGAGTCCGCTACCCTCTTTATACAAAATATCTTTGCCGTTAGGGGTTCTGTCATCGGTATTGGTTACGGTTGAGCCGTTTACCTTCATACCACTCCATGCGAAGTTAGCCGTAAGGGTGGGGGAGTTTACGGTTTGTCCGACAATACGATTTGTAAGCGAATATCCACTAATGCTTTCGCCTAAGGCTATGGAGTTTTTTATTTTACCACCATCTATATAGCCCACCAAGCCGCCTACACTATTGTTTCCGCTTACACTTCCTGTGGCATAGCTGTATGCTATTTCGCCATTGGATGATTGCCCCACCAAACCGCCTAACATAGATGTTCCGCTTACACTTCCTGTGGCGTAGTTGTTTTCTATTTTACCTCTATTACTGCCTATCAATCCACCTGCTATATTGTTTATTGCTGTTACATTTGCTGTGGAATAGCAGTTTGTTACTGTGCCTCTATTATCTCCCACCAGTCCGCCTATATAATTGTCTCCGGTTACACTTCCTGTGGTATAGCAGTTTTCAATAGTGCTTGTACCTTCGGCAAGTCCCACCAGACCACCTGCCATATCTCTCCCCGTAACATTACAATCCGCTACTCCAAGGTTTTTAATAGTGGCATTTGAGATAAATCCAAACAAACCTTGATTATCCGCATCTTTATTATTTATGGTTAGATTTTTAATCACCTTACCGTTGCCGTCAAAAGTACCCTCAAAATTAGTTGTGGCATTGCCTATAGGTGTAAAGCCCTTACCGCCGTTTGCATTTTTGTAAATACTTAGGTCTATATCCTCCATTAGCTTGTAGTGGGCACTTCTATACCCACCGACATTACCATTTACCAAATCCGCCATTGCTTTTAGTTGCTGTGGTGTTGTTATTTGGTAGGGGTCTGCCTCTATACCTGTACCCCCTGATAGTGCTTGTGCAACATAGCTTGGTAAAGCGCTTGTTTGGTAGGTTGTACTACCGTTTGCTAAAATGGGCAAGCCGTTATTAGTAAATGTCCAAACGGCGTTATTTCCAAAAATTGTGCTAAATTGGGTGGAAAGTCCGGTTGCTCCGTTGTAGGTTATATCTGCACCGTTTTCGTCGGTTGCTGTACCACCCGAAACGGTTGCATCGTTTACCTTTGTGCCTGCCCATGCGTAATTGCCCGATAGGGTGGGAGAGCCTATGCCTATTCCAAGAATACGGTTTGTGCCGATTGTTGTACCGTTAATTTTTTCCCCAAAGACAAAGCATTTTTTTATGTTGCCTTCGTTTAAAATTCCTACCAAGCCGCCTGCAAATCCATCTGCCTTTACATCTCCTGTGGCATAACAGTTTTCAATTATAGCCAAATTACCAAAAACAAGACCTACCAATCCGCCCGCATTATCCTTTTTAGCGTCTACATTTGCTGTGGAATAGCTGTTTTTAAGTGTACCTCTATTATCTCCCACCAATCCGCCTACAAATGTATTTCCGCTAACTTTTCCTGTGGTATAGCAGTTTTCAACAGTAGCACCTATGGCTCCTACCAGTCCGCCTACACATTGATATCCCTTTATATTACAATCCACTATCCCAAGGTTTTTTATTATGCCTGCCCCCATAACATCGCCAAACAAGCCTTGAAAGTATCCGTATTCATCATTTATGGTTAGGTTTTTTACCGCTTTGCCATCTCCGTCAAAATTGCCTTTAAAGTTATTTGTGCCTTTGCCTATTGGCGTCCACCCCTTACCTCCGTTTGCATTTTTATAAATGCTAAGGTCTATATCTTTTGTTAGTATATAGTATTTTTCCGTAAAATCCGAGTTGGTAAATTCATCGTTTATTAAATCCGCTAAATTTTTCAGTTGCTGTGGTGTGGCAATTTGGTAGGGGTTTGCCTGTGTGCCGTCCCCTCCCTCAAAGTTTACTTCTAAGTAGTTTGGCAAATCCTTAGTTTGCGTGGTACTGCCCATAGCTAAAATAGACAGTTTATCCTCTGTATATATCCATGCAGGGTTGGCATCCCCAAATACTTCTTTAAACTGCGTGCTTAATTTAGTGTTACCATAACCTATATTATCGCCGTTTTCCCTATCCGGCAACGCATTTTCCACTATTTCTCCGTTTACTTTTATGCCACTTCGGGCATAGTTATTTTTTAAGGTGCCGGAGTTTATTCCTACAATACGGTTTGTACTTCCGGCATTGCCGTTTATTTTGTCTATATATGCTATGCAGTTTTCAACCGTGGAGTTATTAGCGCTTTCCCCCACAATTCCGCCTACGCAACTGCCTTTGCTTGTTACACTGCCTATGGTATAGCAGTTTAGTATTTTACTTGCTTCGTTTTTGCCCGCCAGTCCGCCTATACCGGCACCTGTTCCTGTTACATTTACATTGGTGTAGCAGTTTTCTGTTGTACTGCCTTCAGCGGACATTCCCATCAGTCCGCCCACCGAGCCATCACCCTTTATATTTCCTGTGGTATAGCATTGTTTAATTGTGCTGTTATTGATATAACCTGCAAGTCCGCCTAAATTAGCTTTTCCTGCAATATTAAAATTTACAACCCCAAGGTTTTTTATACTGCCTGTCTCAACAATGCCGAATAAGCCTATATTGAAGTTATTATCATCGTTTATTGTAAGGTTTTTTACCAACTTTGCGTTGCCGTCAAAATCGCCTTTAAATCTATTTACGCCGTTTCCAATGGGTGTAAAGCCTTTGCCACCGTTTGCATCTTTATAAATAGCTAAGTCAATATCTGCCGTTAGTTTGTAGCTAAAGCTACCGTAGGTTTGGTTGGTAGCATCATCATTTACCAGATCCGCCAACCTATTTAGTTGCTGTGGGGTGACTATTTCGTAAGGCGTGGTGGCATTGCCCTCCCCTGCATAATAGGAGGAAACAACTAAGTTAGTAATACTACCGCTGTTATACCCTGTAAATAATCCCAAAAAGGCGTCCGTATGGTTGGGGGTTGTTAGCAAAATGTTGGTTATCTCTTTACCATCACCATTAAAAAAGCCTTTAAAGTCGCCAATGGGGGCGAGGGTGTCTCCGTTAAAATCTATGTTCTCTTCCAATTTATAATAGGCGGTTGCATAGGCATACGTGTTGTCGCCGTAGGTTGCGTTGCTTTTTATTAGCGTGGCAAGCTCTGTTAGTTGCGTTTTGTTTTTTATTATAAAGGGTTGGGCGTCGTTTTGCCCAAAAACAGAGGGTATGGCACGTCCTTTTTTGTTTGCCTGCATTTGCGCCATACCTAACTGCGCTTGTTGCGCCATACCTAACTGCGCTTGTTGCGCCAAAGTTAGCATGCCGTCGTTATTAAAGGAGGATTGAGTATCCTCCGCTATTTGTGGGTTTGGTTGCTCCGTTTGGGTGGGGGTGGGGGTTAGCTGTGGGTTTTGCTTGGAGGGTTGCTCAAAATTTCCTTGTTGCTCCCCTGCTTCTTTTTGTATGGGTTGCTCCCCTTGCTCTGTTTGGGTGGGGGTGGGCGAGGTAGTGGGAGTTGTGGTATCATTTAGATTTGGGGATACACTTGGTGCGGGAGAATCTGTCGGGATGGGAGACACACTTGGTGTAGGCTGTGAGGATTGGGTTGGTGAGGGCTGTATGGGGTTTTGTGTATGTTCGCCCTGCGTTGTTTTTTGTGTGTCCTGTGCATATGCCGTCATGCTCAAAATACTTAAAATTAGTGTTAGTGCCAAAAATATAGATAGTATCTGTTTGATTCTCTTCACATTGGTGTACCCCCTAAAACTGTTGATTGTAACTAATTAGACAATTTTCTCATATTTAGGAAAAATCACATACAATCACAATTGCAGTATATCATATTTTTAGAAATAATAGTGAACTTTTGCACGAAACGGTAATGAAACTGCACGAATCGTCTTTTTTTGTTGAAAATGTGGATTTTAAATGGTACAATATAATCATAAAAAAATACTTAGATTTACAACTACATAGTGAGGGCATCAACGTGCAAATAGCAATTTGTGACGATAATAAGAATGAACGTGATTTGCTTGTGGCAAATTTACACGAATATAAGGGCAAAACGGAATTAAATTTAACCGTTTTTGAAAGCGGAACGGAGCTAACCTACGCAATTAAAAAAGGTAAAAGGTTTGATTTGATTTTCCTTGATATTTTAATGCCGGACGCAGACGGAATTGAAACGGCAAAGGAGATACGAGAAAGGGATAAACGTGTGGCAATAATATTTCTTACCGTTTCAAAAGATTATGCCCTTGCATCTTACGAGGTTAAGGCACGGCAATACCTTTTAAAGCCTGTTAAAAAGGAAATTCTTTTTGAGCTTATAGACGAAATAGAGTGCGAGCTTACGGGAGAGGAAACTCAAATGCTTGTTATAGACACCAAGGCAGGCTTGCAAAGGCTACGAATAGACCACTTAGAGTATTGCGAAATTGTAAACCGCACAATTTTTTACCACATGACAAGCGGAGCGGTAATAGAAAGCCGTGGCTACTTAAAGGAGTTAGAGGAGCGGTTGCTTATACTGCCTTGCTTTATTAAGACTCATCGCTCTTATATAGTAAATATTAATTACATTATTGGTATAAACAGCAGAGATTTTGTAATAGAAATGAAGTCTTTAAAAAAAATACCCATACCCAAAGCAAATTGTGGACAAATTAGGGAAATTGTGCATAATTATTTGGAGCAGGCGAGGGAAGAAGTTAATGAAAAAGCACAATAATATTTTAATAGTCTCCTCAATTATAGTTGCCATACTGCTTATTTCCTATTTATACACCTTTACTTTTAGCAAAGCAGAAGAGCTTAATCTTTCCCCCGTTTATGATGATGCAGCCGGTTGGGAAATTTACACCTTTAATGGAGAGGAAAAAACTCCCCTAAACACAGCCGACATAATGGGTGCGAAAGGTTTAATTTATTACGAGCGCAAAATTGACAGCAGTTGGCTTAAAAACGGGTACTCTCGCTTTAAACTTTCTGCCTCCCACAACACAGCCGTTTATGTGGACGGCAAGCTTATATACACCAACTACTTAGGAGATATTACCAACCCCAACCCAAATTTGCCCATCATAGACCTTAATATAGATTTTGACGCACTGCCCGGTTTTTCCATAAATGCGGATTTTAACGATAAAACCCTTGTTATACTGACATCACCAAAAGAGTCCCACTTAGGCAACCCTATGTTTGTTTTAACCTCGGACTATATTATAGAGGCGCAAAACACCGCTTGGACAAACGCTAAAACCATGCCTGCCATACTATATGCCATACTTGGTTTTTTACTGTTTGTGCTTTTTATGTATACTTGGTACAAAGAGCAACGGGATTTCGGCTTAATTGCCCTTATTTTAGCCTCTTTTATGCAGATGTTTTACTTTTTGGCTAATTTTAACGAAAATTCCTTTTCTTATGGGCTTAACGGCTTTTTTACCAATATATTTACGCTACTTCCCCTGCTTTATATTGCCCTTAAAATGCAGAGGTACAAAAAGGTATTTTTAGTTGTGCTACTTTCCTGTTTTGGTGTGTTTTTGTTTACTTCGTATATGGATTTTAAGTTTTATATCTTTAGCTATATGCAAGAGTTTATGGCTTGTGTTATGTTTATACCCATTATTTTGGTTTTTGTGTTTGGTTTGTTTGAAAAACGGCAAAACAACCCTATTTTTAAGGCTATTATGCCTGCACTTTACACCACCTTTGGCGTTGTGGGTGCGTTGGTGCTTTTGTCTATACCCATACGTGCATTTTTCCCGCAGTATGATGGGTTTTTGAGTTTTATTTACTTTATTGTAATAGAATTTGGAAATAACAGCCCCATACTTTTGCTCCACTTTTTAAATACTCTGATTTTGCTTATGCTGTTTGTTACTATGGCATATATGCAAATACGCAAAAATATGATGTGGGCAGAGGAGGTAAAACTCCTTACCCTTAAAAACGAAATGATTTTGGAAAACCTGTATGCCTTAGAAAAAAACAGCGAGGCTTTAGCGGTGGCACGGCACGACGAAATTCATCATTTGCGCACTTTGGCTAAACTTTACGAGGAGTCGCCAAGTCATGCGGAGGCATACGCCACTTCCCTTGCTACCGAACTTAGCGGTATTGCCCCTGTTATTCCCTTTACTAAAAACAGGCTGGTAAACACCATTTTGGCGGTACAGGGGGAAAAGGCACGCAAGGCGTCCGTAACTTTTAGTGCACAAGCGGATTTGGAAGAGAATCTTATAATTTCGGATAAAGATTTATGCGCCGTACTTATGAATTTAATTGAAAACGCAATTAACGCCGCCGCCCTTACTCCACCCAACAAAAATCGGGAGGTTAGCGTAAAGCTTTTTACGGAAGATGAGTATTTGCGTATTATTATAGAAAACACTCTGCCCCAAGATTTTGATGCGGAAGCATTTACAGAAACGCTACGCAAAAAACCCAAGCGGATAAAGGACAGACACGGGTTTGGGCTTGTGTCTGTACGCTCTACCCTTGCAAACTACGGAGGGGAGTTGCGCTTTAGTATAGATAAAGACAAAATGGTGTTGCATACCGTTATGCGCGGGGGCGAGAGTGTAGGCATTTAAGCCGGTTTTTAGTTTTGTTTTTAGTTGATTTTCAATTTAAAGTTTATTTACAGTTTTAGGTATTGTAGCATAATTATTTATACGTATTAATTGTACCCCCAGTTTCTGAAAAAAAATTTGGAGTACTACAATAAAAGTAGAGAGATAATTCTCAAACAAAGTGATAAAATATAAAGAAAAACAGGAGAATTATCAAAATGAAAAAATATGAAGAAGAATTTAAAAAAGAAGCAGTCAAATTAGCAAGAGAAATAGGAATAAACAAGGCAGCAGAGCAACTTGGGGTTGCAAAATCCACTATGTCAACATGGTGCTCTAAGCCGGCGAGTGATAACAATAGCAACGATGCACCTTTGACCCCAAGAGAAATACAATTAATGAAAGAAATACGAGGATTGAAAAAATCAAATGCAATATTAAAGGATGCTCTTGGTTTTTTCCCGCAGAGCCAAAAAAGATAGCAAAGAAAGAAATATTTGGGAAATTCAAAAAAGCGAAAATTTATTAAAGCAGGATTTTAAATCAGATAAGCCGTGCACCAAGTGGTTAAGCGATATATCCGTCGTTAAGACAGCTGATGGCAATTTGTATATATCACCCGTGTTAGATTGCTTTGACGGAGCAATAGTAGGACTTAGTATGGCAGATCATATGAAAGCAGAGCTGTGCATACAATCCTTTGAAAATGCCTGTAAGAGCTATAATGCACGAAATATGATTTTTCATAGCGACAGAGGTAGCCAATATACAAGTGGCAAGTTTCGCAATGTACTCACTGCATATGGAGCAATTCAAAGCATGAGTGGCACCGGTAGATGCTACGACAATGCTCGTATGGAGAGCTTTTTTGCTACTTTGAAAAAAGAAAAATTGTATAAAATGAATTGTGAAAGCCTGCCTATGGATACTGTGAAAACTATTATATTTAGATGGATATTTACTTATTACAACAGATATAGAGTTTATACTTCAAATGAAGGTGGGTATCCTCCGTTGATCAAACGTGAGATGTACAGTAATGAATTTTTAGATTTGGTGGCTTAATATTTTGTTCGAGCTTTTTTACTCTACTTTTATTGACAATTCCAAAAGCATATCTGATTGATCAAGTCGTTTTTACTGTGCCTGATTTGTCCGCTGTTCGT
>CAZVNZ010000007.1:0-117322 GCA_964628515.1 uncultured Christensenellaceae bacterium | reverse complement strand
ATCTAAATTATTCATTTTATTATTATATCATACGAAGTGCTTTTTGTCCACTCCTATTTACTCAATTATGAAATAATCGACGATTCTTTGTTCTTAAGTATACAATATGATGTAAAACCTCACGAATGTCCAAATTGTGGATATGTTACGTCTTTAATACATGATTATCGTATTCATACTATCATTGGTGTTCCATTCCAAAACTTAAAAGTAATATTTAAGTATAGAAAAAAGCGATATAAATGCCCCGTCTGCAACAAAAAGTTTGATGAAAAACAACAACTCGCTCCAAAGCATTGTCAGTATAGCTCAAGAATGAATTACTTTCTTTATGATAAATTAAAGTTTAAACAAAGCATAGCTGATATTGCAAGACAATATCATACATCACCAAATAAACTGTTTAGACTACTCAATCAGATGTATGTGAATAGTATGCCAAAACTGCCCAAAGTGCTTTCAATAGACGAGTTTAAGGGCAACGCAGGTCGTAAGTTCCAATGTATAATAGCCGATCCTGTAAACAAGCGAATTGTAGATATATTACCCGGCAGGGAAGGGCATATACTTAGCAGTTATTTCAGTCAATTTAGCAGAGAGGAACGTATGAAGGTTAGGTTTTTCGTAATGGATATGAACAGAGAGTATTTATCAATAGCAAAAGCATTTTTCCCTAATGCAATCATAATAATTGATAGATTTCACTATGCAAGGTACAATAACTGGTCTTTAGAAAATATTAGAAGAAAGGCTCAAAAAAGGCTATTGCCCGAGCAACGAAAATACTTTAAAAGGAGTAAAAAGTTACTTAATATGAGATTTAAAAAGCTGAATAATGATGCTATTGATACCGTTTCTACCATGATTCTAATTGCACCGGAACTTCAAGAAGGATATTTCTTAAAAGAAAAATTCTATGAGTTTCTTGATGCACCTACTTGCGAAGATGCCACAAAAAACCTAAATGAATTTTTATTCCATTCTCAAACACTTGATGTACCTGAATACAAGCCTACTTCTACTATGCTTATTAATTGGAAACAATATATACTTAATTCTTTTGCATATAGATATTCCAATGCCTTTATTGAGGGAATTAACAACAAGATTAAGGTGCTTAAAAGGGTTGCATTTGGCTTTAGAAACTTTGATAATATCAGAAAACGTATCTTACTTTTGAATTGAAAAGCTCCCGTTAGTTTTTCATAACGAGAGCTTGTTTCTACATTTTACTTTTGTTCCACCCCAAGACTTGACATAGAACCAAAAGGGCCCTGCCCCAGCAAAGACCCTAAAGGAATACCAAAAACTACCCCCTACCCACTAATACCTCCCATAGCCTTTTGCTACGTCTATCATTCGCTTTGCTCTGCCAAAGGAGGAGTTTGCCGGGTATTCGCAACCTGTGGCTAACATAAATCCGCCATCTTTTCTAAATAAATCTATAAACTTTTTACATTCCTCGTCCCATTGCTCGTCTGTGGCGGTTACTACCATTGGGGGCGGTACACAACCTATTAGTGTAATATCTTTGCCGTATTTTTCCTTGCAGTCGGCAAAATCTTTGCAATCGTCGGGTACGTGCAAAAAGGAGATTGCGCAGGGGTTCATATACTTAATTTGTGCGTCAAAATATATGTTTTGTCCACAGTTGTGTATCATTACAAGGCAATTTTTGTCGTGAGCTACTTGAGCTAAATCCCTTGAAAGCTCCCCTTCCATATCCTCCCACATCTCCTTAGACATTATGGTGCCCGAGGCAAAAAGGGTATCAAACATTATGGCGCTTACACCCACATCTATTAGGGCGGCGGTGTACTCCTTTAACGTCTCGTTTATCTCCGCTGCCGCTTGTTTTACCGCTTTAGGATCATCATACAAATCCATATACAAATCCTGTTGGTTTCTAAGCATGGAAAGTACGCCTAAAGGGCCGAAAACAAAGGCTACTATGGGTAGCTCTTTGCCTTTTGCTTCCACTAACCTTCTGCATACATCTATGTGCATCATCATACGTTTAGAGGTTTTGTAGTCCACTTTTTTTATCTTTGCGTAGTCGGAAATATCCTTAATTACACAGTTAGAATAGTCCGGGTGCGCCGCCTCGTTTTCGGGAAATATTAAGGGCTGCCCCCAAGCATCGCACTCTATGGATAAATCTATTAGGGTTACTATGCAGTCAAAATCAAAAAGCTCTGCCGCCTTAATATGTGCCTTTGCGCACACCTCCGCATTTGTAGACCATTCTTTGTAGCTTGCATTTACCAAATTACGTGTTACTCCGCTTAATATGGGGTATACAGGCACTCTGTCCGGCTCTTTGTGTTGTAGGGAAGCAACTACTCTTTCTATGGAATTCATAATTTACACCATCCTTTTATTAATTTTATATTACTACTTAATAATAATCATTTTAAAAAAAGTAATATAGAAAAATATTACTTTTTTTTTGCCACAAAATTATTTAAAATAAAAGAAAATAGTTTAATTTCCCCTAAATGCAGGGCGTAGAGCCTAATTTATTACTTAATCTTCCCCCTATTGGCAGTTACAATCTCTCCCACATTTTTAAGTATATAGTTAGGGCGATAGGCAAAATTTTCCATGGTGGGTATATCCGTTACTCCGCTTAGTACAAGTACGGTGTCTAAGCCGGACTCTATGCCGGCTATTATGTCTGTGTCCATTCTGTCCCCTATCATTACCGCATCTTCTGTGTGTACCCCTAACATCTTAATGCCCGTGCGCATCATAAGTGGGTTGGGCTTGCCTACATAGTAGGCTGTTTTTCCCGTTGTAAGTTCTATTGGAGATATAAAGGCACGACACGCAGGTATAATGCCTGCCTCCGAGGGTGCGGTTAAATCGGGGTTGGTGGCAATTAGTTTTGCGCCTTCTTGTACAAATTTTACAGCACGCAGTATGCTTTCGTAATTATAATTGCGGGTTTCCCCCACCACTACGTATTTTGGGTTGACGTCGTTCATGGTTATGCCTGCCTCGTATAATGCGTTAAAAAGTCCGGATTCTCCAATGGCAAACACCGAGCATTTAGGGGACTGCACCGACAAAAACTTAGCGGTGGCAAGGGCGCTTGTGTAAAAATGGCTTTCGTCAATATCTAACCCCATACGCTCCAACTTTTGTTGCAACTCTTTTGGAGAACGCTCGGAAGAGTTGGTTAAAAACAAAAACTGCTTGTTTTCTTTTTTAAGCCAGTCCACAAACTGCACCACACCGTCAAGTAAGTTGTTGCCGTGGTATATTACACCGTCCATATCGCATATAAAGCCCTTTTTGCTCCTTAAACCGTCTAAGCCCGTCATAAAAATATCTCCTTAATACAAAATTATTACATCTATTATATCATATTTTCCCACTATATAAACTTTTTGAGAATAATATTTGCAAAAAATCGTGTTTTAATATAAAATAGGTATATAAATAAGGTGAGCACATTGTGTTTTTACGAGGTAACATATGAAGAAAAAAATGGCGCTGTTAATAGCAGTTTGCTTGGTGGCTCTATCTCTTTTTCCTATAAGAGCCTTTGCGATGTATATGCCATTTATTATAAGAATTGCAGACAGTACGGGTAACCCCCTGATAAACGCAAACGTTAGTATTTTCCCCGAGGCAAGCTCGGATATTGTGGTATACGAAGGTACAACAGACGAGCAAGGCATTGTTTCCTTTCCGGAAATTTCTTTGGAGGATTTACGTATACTAATTACGGACAGCGCCTCCCTTGCGGTAGGTAGCGGAGAAATTGCCTTGTTTCCGGCTAAAAAAACCGCAATTACAGGGTATGCGGACAACCGCTACGAAATTAACGTAAATACAAACGCAGGGCAGTTAGGCATGGTTATTATGGTAACCTCTCAAGGAGGTATAGCAATACCCACGGTGGCGGACAACGCAGCGCCCCCCTCCCCCACTCAAGTACCCACACCCACCGTAGCGCCCACCACTAACTATCACAATATTAAAGGGTACTTGCTTAATACAAACAAAGAGGCGCTTGGCGACTACTACATCACCATAGACAACGACACAACCGCACATGCAAACGCAGACGGCGGAGTGTTTATACCAAATGTGGATAAAGAACTGCACACCCTTAAGGTTTTTAATGGTGATGATGAGCTTATAGGGGCGCTAAACTTTCAGCTAAGCGGTGCAAATGTAACTCAGCTTTATGGTAAAGACGAAGAGGGCGCCTACCAAATTAAAGCAAAAAACGGGCTAAGCACCATATATATGTACATTACGGCAAATACCACGGACGGTACGGTGGCTGTAACAAAAGCCTCCTCCCAACCCTTGCCCCCGGGCACTAAGCCCGAAATTATAGAAGTTACGGTTACTAAGCCAAACACCGAGGGGTACTGCACCTTTAGCGGTGGCGAGCCTATGTACCCTGCCTCCATAACCCTAACCAACGCAGACGATTTAAGTACGGTTAGTACCCAAACCACAGAAAACGGCAGCTACGAGCTACCCACACTAAACATGGGGGAAAACACCTTAAACGTAAAGCAGGAGGAAAAACTGTACTCCCTTAAATTTACCGCACAAGCGGCGGACGCCACAGGGCTGTCTACTAATGGGGGCAAGCCTGTAATAAACGTTAAAAGAGGGGCTGCCAAGCTGTATTTTAATTTTATCAGCGACAATAAAAGCTCCCTTATGATAACAGGGGTGGCAGACAGCCCCATAGACCCTCCAAAGTACGACAAACCAATGCCCACTCAAGAGGTTTTAGAGGAAACACCCAAAGAAACTTTTGTGCTAAACGGCAAATTAAGCGACGAAATGGGCAGGGGTATAGAAAACGCAATACTAACCTTTAGTTTGGACGATAAATCCCCAAACGCAACAGACGTGACGGACAGCCAAGGTATTTTTGTAATACCCTCCCTAACCTTTGATAGCTATAACATCACCATTACACAAACGGACGGCACAAAAACAACGGGAGAGCAAGCCTTTGCAGGAGGTAACAAAGCAGGAGTGTGGGCGCAGGGCAGTGCGGTAAGTATACCCACAGGCGCTCAAAGTATATACGTTACCTACAAAATAATTGAAGGCAAGGCAGTTGCAACCGCAGCGGCACAAAGCGGTTTTGTGCAGGAGGAGTTTTATTACAGCGCAGACACCACCACGATTATTATAGCCATAATAGTAGCCCTAACGGTTATTATATGTGCGTTAATTATAATAAAATTTAAGAAAAAGAGCTAAGGAGGTATTTTACATGGTAAAGGAAGGCAATTTTTACGATTACACAAGTATATCCCACTTACAAGGCGATGTGCCCATAACCCGACTGTTTTCCGACGGGTTTTTAAAGGAGCATACAAAATTCTTAAATTTAGGGGAATTGATGACGGTTTTAGATGCAGATATGACTAAAACCTACAGCTTTGAAGAGCTAAACACAGAAAAAACCAACGAGATTATACAGCAAAGCACCGATTTTAGTTCCCTTGAAGAAATGCTTAAAGAGGCAGGGGAGTACTACATGGCGCACAACATTAAATTTTAAACGCAAATATTTATTTTAAAAGGAGATTTTACTATGGCAAGCATTTTAGAAGATACACTTAATTTTGGGTTTGGATTAATATCCTATTCTAAAGAAAAGGTGGAAGAAGCGGTACAAAAACTGGTAGATAAAGGGGAAGTGCAAAAAAACGACGCCAAAAAGGTTGCCGAAGAAATTATGGAAAAGGGCAACAAACAAAGAGAAGAAATGCGAGATTTTGTTAAAAAAGAAGTTTCGGAAGTTATTTCTAAAGAGGATTTACGCACCATTATAAGAGAAGAGCTACGAGCAATCCTAAAAGAAGAAAAGGGTGAATAATGCTGTTTGGTAAAAACAAACTACGCTTTAGGGATATTAAGCGCACCAAAGAAATACTAAGCATTTTACGCAAAAACGATTTAGATATTTTGCTGGTTAAAACCATAGGCAAGGATAAACTTAAAGCCTTTTACGGTACGGAAGAAAAGGAAAAGGAAATAGGACGGCGGATTAAAAAAGCCTGCGAGGAATTAGGGCCTACCTTTGTTAAAATGGGGCAGGTTCTTTCTACTCGCACCGAGCTTATCCCCCAAAACATTGCAGATGTACTGCGTACTTTGCAAGATTCCGTAACCCCTTTTTCCTCCACCCAAGCAAAAGCCCTAATAGAGGCGGAGCTTAAGGGAAAAATAGAGGATATTTTTGACTCTTTTGATGATACCCCCATAGCCTCCGCATCTGTGTGTCAGGTGTACAGCGCTTATTTAAACAATGGGGAGCATGTGGCGGTAAAGGTACAGCGCCCAAACATAGAGCCTTTGGTTAAAACGGATTTGGAAATTATAAGTAAACTTGCCAATTTTATATCCAAACATACAAAATACGGCAAAATGTACGATTTTAAGGGTATGGTGCAGGAGTTTAGCAACGCAATGGAGCAAGAGCTGGATTTCTTAAAAGAGGCGGAAAGCACGGAAAAATTTGGCGACAACATTGCAAAACACAAACAAAATGTATGTGCCCCCAAAGTAAAGTGGCTTTATACCACCAAAAAAGTACTTACCTTAGAATTTGTACACGGCATTAAAATAGACAATATAGGGGAGCTAAACAGGGCAGGCATAAACAAAGAGCAGGTTGCAACCACCCTTTGTACCTCTTTAATAAAGCAAATTTTAGAGGACGGCTTTTTCCATTGCGACCCACATCCGGGCAACCTCTTTGTGCAGGAGGACGGCAGGGTAGTTTTTATAGATTTAGGGTTGGTGGGCAAGGTAAGCCCACGGTTGCGCAACAATTTATCCGAGATGTTACTTGGAATTACAACGCAAAACACAAGAAAAGCGGCGCAGGCAATAAGCGCTATGGACGAGGCGCAGGCAAGCGTAAATATGAAACACTTTGAGCGCACTTTAGACGATTACTTAAACGAATACTTATACATCCCCCTAAAAGATATAAACATTGCGGATGCCTTTACAAGCATTTTTAACCTTGCAGGCAGATACGGTATGAAGATACCCAAAGAATTTGCCATGATTGCAAAATGTTTGGGTACAGCACAAGGAGTAATAGATGCTCTGGATAAAAACGTAAATATTATGTCTGTGGCAAAAAAGAGCGCAAAAAGTATTTCCCTAAACTACATAACCTCGGAAAACTTTAAAGACGAACTTATAGCCTTTGCCTCGGATAATTTAGACGTAATTAAAGAACTACCTGCCTTTATGCTTAATTTTATGCGTAAAATGCAGGATAACGATTTTTCTTTGGACCTCAACCTAAAAAAGACGGAAAAGATAGAAAAAAATGTAGAACATATGGTAAACCGTATTTCCTTTTCGGTTATACTGCTTGCCGTGTGCATAGTGGTGGCAGGGCTTGTAATAAGTTTAGGCTTTAACGGCGGTTATGTAGACCCGGAAATTGAAAGCCTTACCTTTTCGGGCTTGCGGTTAGGCATTATTACGGCGGTAATAATTGTACTGGGGATTGTAATTTCCATATTTAATTCGGAAAGGAAACAGCATAAAAAGTGATGACGCAATACATAAAAAGGGTAAATCTACCTATGCTTGCCTTAAGCATTGTACATTTTATAATAACATTTTTTACGGCAGGTAAAATGTTTAACGCACCGCTAAACATAGCGGTGCCCGTGCCTGTGGATTTAGACAGCATAAACTTATATATTGTCCTTACCAAAATTTGCACCTTTATTACCTTGTTTTTGGTGTATCAACTTGCATATATAGTGTTTAAACGCAGAAAAGACAAAGCCTTTATGCTTAACTTTTTACTGCCCTTTGCACTGTTTTTGGGTGTGTATATTATAAACTTTGTAATTTGCAACCCCGGTTTATATAATATAGATGACGGCGCAATGTATGCCCTTTCCCGTAACTATTTGCCTTATTATTGGCAAAACTATTTAATTTCTCTCTTTACTATGACGGGGCTTACAATTTTCCCCTTTACAAGTGGGCAAATGGTGTTTACACAACTTATTGTTGCCTTTGTTATTGCTTATTTGTTTTACAGGCTTTCTACCACGGTGGAAGGCAAAAAATACCAAAATGCAAAGTATATACTCTTTATATTTGCCTTTATGCCCTTTATTAATCTTATAAACCTAACCACCTTCCGCCCTTATATTTACAGCATACTTAATTTATTTGTGTTTGGGTATTTAATATTTGAAAAACTCCAAGCAAGACAGCTAAACTTACTAAAACTAATAGGGCTTGCCACCGCCTTTGGTGTGCTTGCCTTTTGGCGTAGCGAGAGTATAGTATATCTGCTTTTTGCACCTATACTCCTGTACTTTGCCTACAACAAACAACTAAAACTAAAAAAGGCGGTTGCTTTTATTGCGGTAATGCTTGTAGCTTTCGGGCTTGTAAACATACCCCAAAAAATAGGCAACGATAAATATTATTTAAACGATTATTTTATAGTATCCACCACACGCCCCCTAAGTGTGTTGCTTAATATGGAAAACACTTACAACTACGAGGGGGTGCAGGAGGATATTAACAACATTGCACGCATAATAGACCCCGACCACATAAAAGCCCTACCCCTAACTTGCAACAGCTACCAAAGCTTTAACGCAACGGTAAACGAGGGCATGCTCTCCCAAACCATGAGCACAAAGGAGCAACAGCAAAACTACATAAAAAGCTATGCAAATATTGTACTGCACAACCCATTAGATTTTGCAAAAGAGCGTCTTGACTGCTTTATAAAAACAAATATGATGGAAAATGCGTTTACTGTGGATTTCGGCAAGCCTTTAGAGCAAGGGGTAGAGCCTAATTTAGCATCCTACTGGATATTTTCCCAAGAGCTTAAAATCGAGGGGCTTGTGCCACGAGATGTGGACAACAAAGACTACTTTAATTTTATTACGGCAAAAAACGAGGAAACGGGGTTTGGGTACATATACATCGGCATACCCTATATAATACTGTCCTTAATACTGCTGGTGGTTAGTGCAATTAAAAAGGGTTGGTTTTTATTCTTTGTTAATTTAAGTTTATTGCTACGGGAGGTAATAATATTTTTAACTTCTCCCGATGTTATGATATACTATTATATGCCACTAACGGTAACCATGACTTTTATTTATATGTTGCTAATTATTTTTGGCATAACCAATATAAAAGCCAAAAAAATAAACTGTATATTATTGGAGAAGGAATAAATGCCTAAAATACTACTTTTTATACCTGCCTACAACTGCGAAAAGCAAATAGTGCGTGTGCTTGCACAGCTAAAATACGGCGCTCTTGATTATATTAGAGAGGTTTTGGTGGTAAACAACATTAGTACGGACAACACACAGCAGGTGGCAATAGACTACGCAAAAGCGGAGGGCTTGCCTGTAACCGTAATTAAAAACCACCAAAACTATAATTTGGGGGGCTCTCATAAAGTTGCCTTTGATTACAGCATAAATAATGGGTATGACTACACGGTTATTCTTCATGGTGATGATCAAGGAAGCATTGCAGATATTTTGCCCTTACTTAAAAGCGGTGAGTATAAAAATTACGATTGTTGTTTGGGCGCACGGTTTTTGGCGGACTCTAAGCTAATTGGGTACTCTAAATTTCGTACTTTCGGCAACAAGGTGTATAACGCATTATTTTCCATGGTGGTTAAAACCAAGTTGTACGACTTAGGCTCCGGGCTTAATATGTACAACAACAATATGCTTAAAAGCAGGTTTTATTATAAATTTCCCGACCAACTGACTTTTAATTACTGTATGGTGCTTGCGCTAAATTACTACAACCAAAAGGCGATGTTTTTCCCTATTACATGGAGGGAGGACGACCAAGTCTCCAATGTAAAGCTGACAAGCCAAGCCTTAAGTGTGGTGGGAATATTGCGCAAATACGCTTTTAATAAAGAATACATTAAAAGTGAGTTTAGGCAAAACCCCATAGACAGCTACGGCGGAGAGGTTGTGTACACAAATATGGGGGCACAACCAAACACCCAAGAAAGTAACACACAAAGTGAGGGTAACCATGAAAAAGGCTGATATTATAGCCATAGCCATTAACGCATCCGTGCTTATATTTGCCCTGTCTCAATTATATATGATGGTAATGTTTAATATGCCAAAAGAGTTTAACATTACCTCTCCTTTATTATTTACCGGTTTTGTGCTAATAGTAATAGTTGCCCATTTTTGTAAGATGAGCAGACTGTTTTTAATTATGTTAGAGCAAAAAATAAACCCATGGCTTTTTATGGAAACTTACGCAAAAACCGCTTTTGCCAACTTAATAATACCCTATAAATTAGGGGAAGTGTACAGATTTTATTGCCTGTCCAACCTAAGCGGAAACTACAAAATAGGCTTGCTTTCCGTAATTGTCGACAGGTTTTTTGACACCCTTGCCCTTATAATATTTTTAGTGCCCATGGAATTATACTATATAGGCACATTTAATACCACAACGGTGGTACTCCTTGCCTTTTTGTGCATATGCGTGGTGGTGTATATGGCGTTTCCCTCTATTTATACCTATTTAAACAGATTTTTAATACTAAACACCAAAAGCAAGCGGTCTGCAAAGGCGCTTGGGGTTTTAGAGGAAATACACGGTTGGTATTTGTATTCTCAAGGGCTTATTAAAAACAGGACTGCCATACTTCTTGTGCTATCCGTAGTGGCGTGGGGGCTTGAATACTTTGCACTAAGCACCCTTTACGGCGCAACAGGGTATGCCTTTAGCGGAGAGGCCTTTGCAGGGTATATAAACTCTATATTCTTTGTGGGCACTCAACCCCTAACCTATGTGTATTTTGCCCTAAGCGGAATTATTTTGGCAATAATAACTTTAATAGTATATATAATACGAAAAAACAAAAAAGATTATGTAAAGTGAGGTATGTATGCACGATATTTATATAGCCTACGACGACACTCAACAGCCGGAAAGCGAAATCCAAAACATAATAGGGCAAAAAACCTTTGGTAACGTTATTTTGCAACGGCGCACCCTAAAGCAACGGTTTTTGGATATTACCCAGGCTTGCCCCTTCTTAAAGGAAACCTTTATTATAAACGGAGGTGCAGATATTTCTAAAACGGTGGCAAAGTTAGAGCAAAGTGTGCCACTACCCGTAATACACATTTTTTCTGCGGCGATTTTTTTAAACGAGGAGCAGGCGGATATTATTTTACGCAAGGTAAGGTATGCCAAACAAAATATAGCCATAATATCTAACAGCTTGGCAGGGCTTGTGTTTAAAGATACTTTGGAGTATATTAAATTTTTAAAAGAGTACGGACAACAAACCAAAACCCTACCCGAAAACATACCCTTCGAAAAAATGCTTACAGACTCCTTTGTGTGCATAGACAAGGTAAACAGCTTTTTAAGTTTTTTGACTCAAGGGTTTGATGCAAGGTATTTTAATTCCCTTTCGGGTGATGATTACGTGGTGGTAAAAACCTCGCCAAATAAAGAAAAAATTAAGAAGGAATACACATTTTATCATCTACTGCCGGAAGCTATGCGTATGTGGTTTGTAATGCCCTTTGACTACAAAGAAACAAAGGACAACGCAAGCTACTCTATGGAGCGGTATCACGTTTGCGATATTGCAATAAAATGGGTAAATAACTCCCTATCTGTACGGGAGTTTACAAAAATTATGGATAAACTCTTTTATTTTATAGGGGCTCGCACAACTAAAGGGGTAACCCAAAGTGTTGCAGAGGAGTACAGCACCGATTTATACATAACAAAGGTGTTTGACCGTCTAAATGAAATTAAAAAAAGCCATGTGTACGAGGCGCTTAACAGCTACATAAAACGAGGCACAAGCTACAACGGTATAGACGATATTTTTGCGGATTATAAAGCACTTTACGAGATTGTTTCCAAAGAATACGGCACCACCCTTGTAATAGGGCACGGGGATTTATGTTTTTCCAATATATTGTATCATAACGAGTCAGGTACTCTTAAATTTATTGATGTTAAAGGTGCGCTAACACAAGATGAGTTGTGGGCGGACCCCTACTACGATATTGCAAAGCTGTCCCACTCTGTGTGTGGCAGATACGACTTTTTTAACAGCAATTTGTACGATATTTCCCTAAGCTACAATTTGCAGTTTAACTTAAATGTGGACTTTGACAACTCCGAATATATAGAGGTGTTTAAGGAATACTTAGCTAAAAACGACTTTAATTACACGAAAGTACGGTTGCTTGAAGCCTCTTTGTTTTTATCTATGTTGCCTTTGCATATAGACTATCCCAAAAAGGTGTTTGGCTTTTTGCTAAACGCAATAGATATATTAAGCGAGGTTAAAAAATGCTTGAAAAAGTAACGCTGGTATTTGATATAGACGGCACTCTGTGCCCTGTAAAAACCAAAGAAGAAAGATACGAGGATTTAGTACCCTACGAAAATATGGTGGCAAAACTAAAGGAATATAAAGCCCTTGGGGCAAAAATAGTGCTGTACACCGCACGTAACGTAAACACCTATAAAGGCAATATTGGGCTTATAAACGTGCATACCGCAACCCTGCTTACCAAATGGCTGGAAAAATGGGCAATACCCTACGACGAAATTATTTACAATAAGGTTTGGCCGGGGCATAAAGGGTTTTATATTGACGACCGCACCGTGCGCCCCGACGAATTTTTAAAGCACACCTTAGAGGAGTTAGAGGCAATTTGCGAAAACTCAAGAAAAGCACTAACCTAAATGCAAGGGGACGTAAATAGGGGTGTAGCATTATCATCACAAAAAGGAGAAAATTTTTACTATGAATGTTGTAATTACAATGGCAGGACAGGGCTCTCGCTTTAAAGAGGCAGGGTATAATCAACCCAAATATACCATAGACGCCCACGGCAGACCTTTATTTGAGTGGGCTATGCTTAGTCTTAAAGATTTTTTTGACTGCAAGTTTTTCTTTTTGGTACGCAAGCAGGATAATTGCCACCGCTTTGTAAAGCAGATGTGCGCCCTACTTGGTATTAGCAGATACTCCATTATGGACGTGGACAGCACAACGGACGGGCAGGCTACAACGGCAACCTTTGCAAAACGGATGTGGGACAGGGCGGACTCCTTGCTTATCTACAACATAGATACCTTTGTAAAACCCTACTCAATAGCCAAAAAAGACATTAAAGGGGACGGCTTTGTACCTTGCTTTTTAGGCGAGGGCGACCACTGGAGCTTTGTGGAGGCGGACAGCTCTCTAAAAGGCATTGCGGTTAAGGAAAAGGAGCGTATTTCCCCCTACTGCACTTTGGGGGCATACTACTTTAAAACGGCGGATTTATTTGAAAGACTGTACGAGGAATATTTTGGGCAAAACCCCGAGGGAGAAAGATACATTGCACCCATGTATAATTTACTTATACAAAAGGGTATGGAATTATATATAAGTGTGGTGCAAAAAGAGGACGTGCATGTACTTGGCACTCCCGAGGAGCTTGAATTTTTTAAAGCAAATTACGAGGATACAGAGGAATTTGAGGAGTATTAAAGGTGTTTTACTCCTCCTCTTTTAAAATATCGCTTATTTCCGCCTTTATTTTAGCATTACTAAAATCCGGAATAAAGCGAGGGCGTCCTATGTAGAACCCTTGGAGTAAGTCCACCCCTGCCAAAACCAAATATTGTAGCTGTGCTTTGGTTTCCACACCTTCCGCAACCACTAAAATACCTTGCTCTTTTGCGTAAACAAGAAGTTTTTGCACGATGGACTGCCTGTTTTTATCCGTTTCTATGTTTTCTATCATAAATTTATCTATTTTAACTATGTTTGGAGCAATGCTTAATAAAGAGCCGTCTCCGCTGTACCCCGAGCCGTAATCGTCAAGCGCCATAAGCCCGCCCCAACGTTCTATCAACGACTTTTTAAACACAAGGGTTTCGCTGTCTAACTTTTCGTTTTCCGTAATTTCCACCACCACATTATTTAGTACATCTGCATAAAGGGTTTCAATTTCCTTGTACTCTTCGTCCTTAAGTATTTGACTGGGCACAGAATTTATAAATATTTTGCATCCGTTAAATAAATCGTAAAACCGTTTGTAAGAGGACAGAGTTTTAAAGAAGGTTATTTTTTCTATCTGCCACAGCTTAGATTGCGCCGTTGCAATTTGTATTAATTTTAAGGGAGATGTAAGCACACTGCTTTGAGGGCGCAGTAAGGATTCGTAGGCGTAAATCTCCCCTGTTTTTACATCTATAATAGGTTGGAAAGCGTACTCCACCAACTGATTTTCCAGTATATTATGCAATTCCTCTCTACCGCTTAGCATAAAGGACTCGCTTTCGTACACCGTTTTGTCAAACCGTCTAAGCTCTCCTTTTATTGAGTGCTTGCCCTTGTACATTGCAAAATCCGCATAGCGTATAAGCTCGTCTAAATTTATGGAGTCCTCCCTATACCAAGAAATACCGCCGGACATTCTTATTTTTAGTTGTGTGCCGTCCTCTAAAGCTAAAAGCTGAAACTCAAACCCTTCGTACATGGTTTGCACTACGTTTAGTATTTCCTCTTTGCTTTCCCTATTATACACGAAAACGTAAAATTCGTCGCCGGACATTCTGCCTACAATAGCATCCCCAATAAAAGCGGAATAAATACCCTTTGCCGCTTCTTTAATGTAAATATCCCCCGTATCGTGCCCGTAGGTGTCGTTTATGTATTTTAGGTTATCCAAATCAAACATTATAAAGGCGGCTACACCCTTTATGCCTTTTGCAAATATCTCCAAAGTTTCCCGCTTAAATGCAAAGCGGTTGTATATGCTTGTTAGGGAGTCGTAGTCTCGCTCAAACCGTATGGCGTGGTTTTCCAAAATTTCTCTTGTAACGTCCATTACGGCGCCGGAAATATTGCCCTCCTGCTCTAAGGTTTCTATACGTACATACCGTGGGGGCTGGGCTTTTATCATATAAATATGCTTTGCCTCGTCCTCTGTATTTTGCTTAACTTCGTTTATCCTGTCTAAAAACTCTTCGCTTTCTACCGTGGTTATTTCCTCGTTTTCTTTAATGGGAAAGCCCAACAGCTCAAATATGCCTTTGGAGCATTTTACATGGTTGCTACCCTTTTGATACTCAAAAGTGCCTAAAGAAATACCCACAAGGTTTATAATTTCGTCCGTTTTGGTTGCCGTTTCAAACACGTTTTTATTAAGTTCCACAATGGCGGAGGACAGCTCGTCTATTTCTCCTATTCCTATGGGGCTTATATCCACTATTTTTTTAGGGTCGTTGGTACGCACCTTTCTTGCAAGGGCGACTATGGGTTTTGCAAAGTTTATTCCTATTAAAAATACGGCTATCATAGCAATGGATATGGAAACTATTACGGAAATCATCAACGTGGTAAAAACATTTTGGCTAAAGCTGAGTAAATCGTCTTTGTAATTTAGCCCCATTAAATACCAACCGTCCTCCTCAAAGGGCGTGTTGTGGTTGTAAAGCTTTAGTGGCTCTAAGTGAGAAAGCACGTCGTACTCTTTATGGTTAATGTTAAAAACCTTGTATTTGTCGTTTTCTAAAGTTAGGTTTATGGGAGAAATATTTCTTGCCAGCTCCTTTTGCATGGCGCCGTTTAGCATTGCAATTTCTAACTGCTCTCCTCTGCTGCGCATAAGCATATACCCAAGAGAGCCTTTCTCCGAAAGCTCTTCTTCGGGCAATAATTTATACAGATAGTCTTGATTAAGCTCTATCCCTATTACCCCGTAAGGATTGTTGTTTTTGTCTAAAAGGGGGATGGAATAGGTTAGCATATCCATATTATTGCCGTCGTAGCTTGGGGTTACCGTCCAATACCCTAAAAGTTTGATGTTGCTTGTTTTTGAAGACAGGGCGGCACTGTACGGTTTGTCGAATATCTCTCGGTTTTCTTCTCTAAGTGCCATGCCGTATGTCCACGACTTCCCTAAGGGTATTTGCATCTTTCTTGAAACATCCACAGGCCCTGCCAGCATTTGTAAATCTTTGTAGGTGGCATCGCTAAGCGCCGGGTCTGTATCCGTAAAATAAACGGCAGAGTGCTGAGAAGACCTTGTATTGTTGTTGTTTAGAATTAAAAAGCAACCGCTACTTGAGGTGGAGCGCAACATATTAAGCAAAGGGGTGGTAGAACTAAGCAAAAAGCTGTCCGTATCCTCCTCGCTTATAACAGTTTTATCCTTTACAAATCTATCATAATTATTATTGATGATTTGTGCGTAATCCACAATGTTGCTAAACCGCAAATTCATATCGTTTTCCAGATAGTTTTTGCGTATCATCACCTTACCGGAAAAGGAGTCGTAGGCGTTTCCTCTAATGCTGTCTATTACTCCCGTTGCAATTATTGTGCCTATTATTGCCGCAGCTTGCAATACAATAAGTACAAGCATCACCTTAGATAGTTTTAGGGCAATGTAATTCTTTTTTGGTTTTCTCATTACCTATCCTTTTTGTTGTGAGTTATCCTTCTTTAAGGGCTTTATTTAGCGCGTCCGTAAAGGTGGTATACCATTTTTGGAAGTTTTCTTCTCCGCTTAGCTGTGCTATTAACTCGTCTCTGTTGCCCCCTGCTTTTACTTGGGTATTTAGGCTTTCTATATCTGCATTAATAAAATCTATTAAATTATTCTCAAGTATTTTACGAGTGGAGTAGCTTGCGCTAAAGGGCTTGTTGCCGTAAAGGGTGTAGGTATCCAGCATAGAAAAGGTTGCCTGCATACCCTGTTTTGCCACATCGCTTTCAAACCCTGCTTCGCTCATTGCTTTTGTAAGCCCATCTAAAGTAAGGGCTTCCTTTTGCACGGGCAGATAGTTGGTTTTTACCGCAAAGTTTATGTTTTGCTCAGGCTTTGTAAGCCACTTTAAAAAGAGTGCGGAGGCTTTTTCGTGCATTTCGTCGCTTTTTGCTATAACCATGCCTGCACCTTGCTGTATTGCAATGCGCTCCTGATCGTTAATTACGGGGTAGGGCAACACTTTAGGTGCAATGTCGTAGGATACATCCTTGCCTGTTTCTACCTTTTGGGGGAAATAATCTGCCCCTGCCGTAGAGCCTGTATAGGCTATAACATCCCCTGTTTTTGCATCATCCGAGCTAAACCGCCCTATTTTTGCATAGTAACCTTTTAAGTAGGGTATATAAATGTTATCCCAAATAGCCCGTGCCGTTTCCTCGGGCAAGTTTAATTCCACCTCGTCTTTGGTTATGTTATACAGCTCGCTCCCCGATTGCCTTGAAAAAATTATCATAAAGTTTGCAAAGGAGTCTATGCCAAACAGCGCTTTTCCGTCATTTGCCTCGGGGGTTAGCCCGTCTGTATAGTTGTAGTATTTTTCCGCCGTTTGCAAAATACCGTCCCAAGTATGTAAATCCTCCGGTTTTGCACCTGTAACGGCTGCGAATTTTTCAAAGTCTGTCATATTTATATACATATTTTCCGTGGATTTTGCCACCGGAATTATTTTAAGCTTATCCTCTTTGCCAAACCTGCCGTCGGCTAAAAAGTCCTCTCTGTACAAGTCAAGCTCTTCTTTGGTAAAGTAGTCCTCTATATTTGCTACCATGCCAAGCTCGTCCACTACAAAGGCGTTATCGGCATAAGCCGCAAAAATATGAGGCATGGGGGAAGCGCCTATGTCCTCTTTTGCCGCCGCAAGCACGGCGTCTCCTAACTGCGTTACATCCCCTTGACTGTAAGCATCTATAAGTATATTGTTTTCTTTGCCTACGCCCGTGTTAAACTTTTCCACCAAATCGTCAAATGCCTCTTTGGCAGAGCCGTTATAGTAAGTCCAAAGGGTAATTTTAACAGGCTGACCACCATTATAAAACTCTCCGCCTTTGCATCCGCTAAAAATCGCAAATGCAAATACCAAAGCCACAACACAAAACAATGCTCTCTTTTTCATTTAAAGCTCTCCTTAAACGTAAATTTTTTTTGCATAGTCCTATTATAACAAAGCCTTTGGTTAAAGTCTATATAATAAATAACTGCCTACCCAATATTTATCGGTCTACAAAATTCATTAAATAGTGCGCCCCTGTTTTAGCCAATACGGGTATGCTTTCAAGATGAATAAAATCCGGAATATTTTTGTTAAACATAATATTAGTCGCCGGCGGAATTATACCGTCCTCACCATCCCAAAAGATAAAAATTAGCTCGACTAAAGGAAAAACATGAATTTTAAAGCTGACATCGCCAAACTCTTCCTTTGTACCTCCAAGGGCAATACCCCTACGCAAAAACTCTTTTGGCTTGCCGTCAAAATACTTGCCTAAGGGGGTTATTGTGTGGAGCTGATAGTTTGCGTCGAAAAACTCAAGCCCTCTAACCTCTCTAAACGCCACAAATTCCATGGGGGGACGAGGGTTGTCAATAGTAAAATACAAATGGTGTATTGCCAGCAATTTTTCCGTAGTGTCTAAAGGCAGCCTGTTTTTTTCGGTTATATCCCCTGTTTTTTTGTTAAATATTACTTCTTTATGATACAGGGGTATGTGTATGTAGGTGTCGTCGTGGGCAAGTAAAAGAGTTTTGGCTATGGCGTCTAAATCCTTTTTTTGCACTTTTTCTATATATTCCAATAAAACTTTCTCGTAGTTTGCAATGGTGTTTTCCATGGTGTTTCTCCTTTTTTTTAGTTGGGTTGGGTTTATTATAGCATAGTTTTTTGGTAGATTAAAGGTGGGGTTTTGAATGTTTAAAAGTTTTTATCTTTGTTATTAGCTTTTTGGGGGGTAAAAATGCAAAAGCCTGCATTTTTTATTAATACAGACCTTTGCATAGTATATAGTAGTAGTAATGTGTTAAGTAATTTTTATTGCGGATAATACTCCTCAACCATATCTCTTGTTACAAATACATGCTCCATTAAAGTTTTCTTGGGTGGGTTTTCTCCTTTTGCAAGAGCTATTGCAAGAGGCACTAAATACTCTCCGTATTTTTCGGGGAAGTATGCCACCGAGCCTATCCAACACTCTCCTATTCCACTTCTTACGGTATCTATATATGGGCCGGAGCAGTTGTTAGACCCTATTATTACATCTGCCTGTCTGTTGGAGGTTTCCACAGCGGATAGCAGACCTTGGCAAGTTTCGTCGTTTACTCCTGCCGCCGCAATATTTTTAAGGTTGGGGTTTGCAGTTAGGAAGTCGGTAAACTTGGTTTTTGCCGCCTCTGTTGTGTCTGCTCCGCCGCCTCCCATATCTATCCACTCTATTTGGCTTTCCGTTAGCTCCATGCCTTTGTTTTTAAGACCGTCTACAATACCGCCTACACGTTTTTTAACTTCTTCGCCGTTTTCCGAGTTGAAAAACAGTACGACTTTATCTAATTGTCCGCCTCTGTTTTTAGTTACTTCCTCTGCAAATGCCTCACCTATAAGCTCACCCGAGCGTTGGTTGTTAGCCCCCATAAACCATGAGGTATCTCCTGCCGCCGATGTGTACTCCACATCTACGCCAATTACGGGCACACCCTTTTCCTTGCAAATTTCTACGATATTTCCGCCGATTTCCGCATTACAGTTAAAGTCTATAATTACGTCCGCACCCTGCATTAGTAGGGTGTTGATGTTGGGTAAAATTTGCTCCGGGTCGAAGTTTGACTCGGTAAATAGCAGTTTTGCACCTGCTTTTTCCGCTTCTAAAGCGATGTTTTCGTGTACCAGCCTTAAAAACATCATAGCTTCTGTGCCTTGGTTAAAACCGATTACGATTTGGTCGTCCGCAGGTTTTGCTTCCGTTGTATCTTCCTTTGCATCTGCTTTTTCTTCCGATTTTGTCTCGGACTCTGTGGTTGCTTGTGCAGGCTGTGCTTCTTGTGCCGGTTGAGTTTGATTACATGCTGTAAACACTAATAGTAGTATTAGTACGATTGTTGTTAGTAGCGCTAATTTTTTCATCACGTTTTCTCCTTTTTTGTACAAATTATAAAGTCACCTCGTAGGGGGATTAACCTCTGAACTATCACAAATAATAAAGCTTATACTTTATTATTCGGATATTTCATGCGCCCTTACGACGGTCGCTTTCGCTCCTTGTCACCCCCTGTAGAGGTTAAATATTTTTATTGCATATTGGCAATAAAAATATTTGGATTATATGCCGTCAGCGTTCTTCAAGGTTGTAGCATACTGTGGCACGTTTAAATGCCAAAGGTTGATTTCCATATATCTACGTATTTTTTTGCCCTGTCTATCGAGCAGTTTGCCGAGTAAATATCTCTGTATATTATTTCCACATGGCAGTTTTTGGCTGCATCGTAGGTTTTTTTGGCATCTGCCTTAATTGTGTCAAAATCCACCCACGAGTTGCTTACAAAGGCAGGGGAGGGTTTTCTGCTGTACACGCAGTTTGTGCCTATTTTTTCCGCAGCCTCCGCCACATCTGCCCATGCGGATACGGAAACGCACCTAATGTTTTTAATTTGTTTTTCCGTTACGGGCAACTTATTTATTGCGTTATCGCAACAACCAAAGTAGGTTAAGCCAAACATATTTGCCAGCTCCGCAATGTAGGGGAGGTAGAATTCCTCGTACATTTGAGGGGAGATGGGTTGAGACTCTTGAGACTCCGCCCAACACCACATTTGATTAAACTCCGCAGGCATACTTTCGTCCACAGAGGGCAAGTCGGACACATAGCCGTAGCTTGATGCGCCTGCCACCTGATTGTCCGTGTTTCTTGCAAGCAGACCATTGTTTAGCAAAAATTCGTAGTACATCTTTTTATCATCCGTTAAAAATCTGCACAGCTTGTGGAGCGCCTCGGGATGCTCGTAAGGCCAAAGCATAATTGCCTCCGCACCTATTAAGTTAAACAAATCCCAGGTAAGCCCTAAAAAATTGCACCCTATAAAAGGCTGATTGCCTAAGTTTGGATACCAAAAATCTGTATTTTCCAGCCTTACGGGCAGTATATCTCCAAATATTTCTTCTATTACGATTTTGGCATTTTCGGAAATACTTTTATCTAAGTAAAACTCTCTGTGCCGTAGTTTTTCAATGTCTTTTGGCTCTTTTATGGGAAAGTTTGTAATGTTGGCAAGAGATTCTTCCTTTGCTTTTACATCTACGATTTTAATATCCCCAAACTCTCTTGCAAGCGCACTTATGGCAGGCCCCCACCAACCTAATCTGAAATATGGCTCAAAAACAATATCGTCGTTAATTTTTTTATATTGATGAAGCTGAAAAATAAGCCGTGCCTCCACATCTTTAAGGGGGGAGGTTTTACAAACAAACTCGTAGCCGTCAAGAAAACTCTCCATAGATAGGGACTCTAAAAGTATCATGGGTTTTATAGGCTTTAAATCGTGGAGCGCCTTCCATTGCGCTTTGCGAGTGTGCATAACATCGCTGTTTGCAATTTCTGCGTACTTTTTTGCCAAATCTCTTAAATATTGCCTTTCTTTATCCGAAATTGTACTCATATTAAACTTTCCTTTATATATATGTAGGTTAGTTCCCCACCCTAATTTTTGTTAGGGCTCTAAATACCCCTGTAACTGCTCTTTTAAATCGAACACCTTTGTTACGGGCTTTGTATCACCATCAAATTTAGGGCTGTGCGCAAAATAATTGCCCATAAGCTCCTGCCATTTAGTGTTGATTTCCTTTTTTGACAGCTCGTCTAATGCCTCGTTTAAGTTTTCGCAACTGCAATGCACAACGGATAAATCGTCGTACACGAAAACCTGCATATTGTCAAACCCTGCTTGTTTAATTGCATCAAGCAACCCCTTCCATTTAGAAGTATGCACCTGCTCGTGAGTTTTGGAGTAGTCCTCTATACACTCCTTTTTTATTTTGTTTACCATTAAAAAACCTTTCAAATTTTGCACCTCCCTTAAATGTATTTGTTCTTAGTGTTTGTGTGATGTGATTTATGCACTCAATTACTTTTTGTACTTATTTAGCTGTGCTGTGGCACATATTATTGAAACGTTTCATAGATAGCAATAAGTTTAGCCAAACTGTAATTTGTGATATAATTAATATATTTTTGTTTTATTATTTTGTTGGGTTACTTACTTTAATGCGTAGGCATTGGGTAATAATGAAATGTTTCAATTTGATTATATTGCTATTCTTTCGATTTGTCAAGGGTTTTTTTAGTGGGGGTAGGGGTTAGTTTCTGGGGTATTCCTCTGTTGTTTGGGTAATTCCCTTTTTCATGGTGATGATTAGGGTAGAGGGGTTAGTTGGGTTGGTGGGCTGTTTGGTTGGTTTTTTGGGGGGTGCTCTTTCTATTTTCTAATCACTAACCACTACACACTACGCACTTATACACTTTTTTGGCTTGTGGGTTTCTTTGGCTTTTTTGGCTCTTATTTGCCCACCACAGTTATTAAGTGAGGTTTTGCAAAGGGGGATGGGGGGAGCCCGCAATGCTCCCCCCGTTCCCCCTCTGCACTCCCCTCCCCCCCTTTCAAGCGCTCTTGCAGAGGGCTGTTTGGGTTTGCGTTTGGGGCTCTTTTTGGTATTACATTGTGGGTTTTGCTATTCCTTGCTTTTTTGGTTGGTGGGTAGTGTTTGGTTGGTACGTTTCTTGCTTTTTTTTGCCGGTTTATCCTCTTTAGTGGCATGCAAAGGGATACAGGGGGAACACTTTCCCCCCTTCTTCCCTCTGCACTCCCTTACCCCCCTTAATGTTTTTGGGTATTCCTTTGAGGGTGCTCTTTCTAATTTCTAATTATTTTGCACTAACTAAACTATACCCACCATCTCCAATCATCACCATAAAAAAAGAGCCTTGCCCAAGCAAAAAAGAGGAATACCCAAAAAAATCTAACCACTAATAATTCTCAATTCTGCATTATCCATTATCAATTAAAAAAACCGCCCTCAATCAATCGAGCGGTTTTCTATTAACTTTAATTTCTTAGCACGAGTCAACTTTTTAACACCCTTTTCCCGCATAAGCGCATCTGCCTTGGTGGGTAGATACTCCACGTACATAAGCTCTACGGGCACACGGCTTTTGGTGTATTTTGCCCCTTTTTTTGCATTGTGGGCTTGCACACGTTTTTCTACGTCGTTTGTCCAGCCTGTGTATAGGGTGTTGTCTGCACATTTTAGTATGTATACGCAAGGCTCGTTTGTTTTTTTAACCCTTGGTTTTTCCATTTATATCAACGCTTAGCCTTGGGCTTCTTCGTTTACTTTATTTGCGTCCTCCACGTCGTAGGTGGGGTTAGGCTCGGTGGTGGTTTCCGTTTCCTTAGGCCATTTACCGTTGTTAAATACGTAGGTAAGCTCTTTGCCCCTTGCCTTTGCAATTTGCATCATTTGAGAAACTGTTACAAATTTATAGCCTTTTTTTGCAAGCTCCGGAATGATGGTATCGCAAGCGTCCACCGTGGTTGCGTGTAAATCGTGCATTAGCACAACAGAGCCGTCTGTGGTTTTTTCAAGCACCCTTTGAGCTACTGTGGCGGCATCTCTGTCCTTCCAATCAAGTGGGTCTACATCCCATAATATTTGCACCTTGCCTAAATCTCTTGCTATTTCTTCTGTGATTGCTCCGCCCGGCGGTCTACCCATTAAGGAGCGCTTGCCTGTGGTTTTTTCTATAACGTCGTCTGTACTGCTAACCTCTTTTTGATAATCCGTACTTGCTTTTGTGTACGAATTATGGTTATAGCTGTGGTTTGCAATTTCGTTGCCCCCTGCCACTATTGCCTTCATGGTGTCCGCATACTCCTCTACTCTGCTACCCACAACAAAGAAGGTTGCAACACCGTTGTTTGCTTTTAGTGTTTCTAAAAGGTGGGGTGTGCTTTTGCTTGGCCCGTCGTCGAAGGTAAGGGCTACGTATTTATCGTTAATATCAAACCCTTCTATGCTAAAGGCAGGATGCACGTTTGCGTCGCCCTTAAGCATTTCGGGTAAATCTCCGCTTGCCACAGGAGGTGTTGCCTCCCCTTCGGGTAGGGGTGTTGCGTTAGGGTCTTGTGGGTCTTGGGTTTCTTGGGCTGTGGGTACTGCAAAAAGTGCGGTTATTTCCGGCTTTAGTACACCTTGCATGGCGGTTAGGGGAATACTTACTTCTAAAGTACCTACCTCTCCTGCTGCCACCGTGTTTCTGTTAAAGAAAAATATTAGTTTATCCGCACACACCACAAAGTTGGAGTAATTTTGGATTTCGGGCGCCGTGCCTTTTTCAAAAAGCGCCTCTGCCTCTGCCTCGTCCATACTTTGCCTTACAACCTCGTTTCTTAGAAGGTATTCTTTGGCTAAAGCGGAAATTGTATTAAGATAGTCGGTATTTGCATCAAAAACATCCGTAAGCTCTAACTTTTTGCCGTCGTTTAAGTTATACACAAAGCCGTCTACATAGTTTTTTCTGTCTATTTTACCCGTATAGGAATTTTTGGAAAATTTTACGCTAAAAATACTGCCGTTTAAATAAGGTTTGTAGGTTAGCATATATTGGTAGGTATCGTTTTCTTCCGTAGTTGCGACTTCCTCGTTAAAATCCGCAACCTGTTTATCCACAAAGGCTTTAATACTACCGCTTACCGCCTCGTTTGCCATAAGAGACGGGTACATTGCGGAAATATACACATTGCCTGTTGTTTCTAAAATATTTTTTTGCTCCACACCCTCCACGTTTTCTATTTGCTTGCTGTTTACTGTTGCCAAAAACTCTGCCTTTTCCGCGTCGGGGTCTTTAGGTGGCTCCTGCGCCGTGGATGTACCGCAAGCGACTGTAAGTGCCATCATCATCACTATTGCAATAAAAAGGGCAACAGCTTTTTTTAATTTATACATATATTACCTCATTTCTTAATTACGTATGCCTGTTGTATGCCGAAATCTCCGCCGGAGTATTTTTTTTCCAACTCGTAAAAATCGTAGTTTATTGGGTTGGAATATCCGGGGTAGGAGTTGTAGTCCGTTACAATTTCTCTTAAAAAGCGAGAGCCTAAGTAATATACGGAGGAAAAATCCACACACTCGTATTTTAAGCCCTTTTCTTTAAATAAAGCCTCTATACGTGCTTTTTTTATGTAGCGGTTAAAATCGTGCTCCACAAGGGGAGGCAGATTTATTAGCATACGCATTGCATTTAGTCTAACTAAGGGCTCGTAAAATGCCTCGGAAAACACTACCGTGCCACCTTTTTTTGTAACCCTTAAACATTCTTCTATTGCTGTTATTTGCTCTTTCCAGTTGGGCAAATTTATTATTACCCTTGTGGTGTACACAACATCAAAGGTATTTGCTTCAAATTGTAGGCTTCGTATATCTCCAAGCCGGAAGTTTAAAATATCCTTAAACTCCGTCTCCTCCCTGTTTTGTTTAGCAAATTCTATCATGTTGGAGGAAAAATCCACCCCCGTCATGCTTTTTAATTTGTGAGATAAACATTGAGAAATAGCCGCAAAGCCGTTGGCACAGCCTACATCAAGCACGCTGTCTCCATCCTTAATATAATTATTAATATTTTGTGCTTCTAACTTTATTGCACATTCGTCTCCCCAGGAAACCTCGTGAGACTTCTCAAATTTTTTTGCGTTTTCTTCCCAAAAGTCTTTTATAAAATCGCTCATTAATTGTACTCCTAAGCCTATAGTTATTAATATTATACACAAAAATTGCTTTATTGACAATAGTTATTATAAAAGTTACAATTATTACAGCTACAAATTAAGCTACAATAAATTAAAGAGGCGCACAATATGAAAAAAAAGCTATCCTTTATAATACCCTGCTACAACTCCCATAATTTTTTGGAAGGCACGGTTAAGGAAATTGAAGATATATACGAAAACAACGACACTTACGACTACGAAATTGTGTTGGTAAACGATAATTTGCCGGACGAAACCTTTAGTTGCATACAAAAAATGTGCAAGGCTAACAAAAAAATTAAGGGGGTAAATCTTTCCAGAAATTTTGGACAGCATAACGCATTAATGGCAGGCTTTTTTGTAGGCGAGGGGGATATTTTTATTACTCTTGATGATGATGGACAAACACCGCCCAAAGAGGCTTACAAGCTAATTGAGCAGGTAGAAAAGGGGCACGATGTAGCTATTGCAAGGTATCCCCAAAAAAAACACAGTTTGTTTAGAAATCTTGGCAGTAAGCTAAACGATGCCATGGCAAAATCCATGATTGGCAAGCCTAAGCACCTGTTTTTATCCAGCTTTGTAGCTATGAAAAAGTACATAGCCGAGCAAATATGCTCCTACACCTTCCCCTACCCTTATATTTCCGGAATGATACTAAGGGCAACGGGAGATATTGTAAACGTGGACGTTAATCATCAAGAAAGGCAAACGGGCAACTCGGGGTATACAATGTCTAAACTGCTTGGGTTGTGGTTTTCCGGTTTTACCAATTTTTCTATAAAGCCTTTGCGTATTGCAACTTTTTTAGGCGCTGTTATTGCGGTTTTGGGATTTGTGGTAGGCATTTACTCGGTAGTGGTTAAATTATCCAATCCGGACGCCCCTTTAGGCTGGGCTTCCACCGTTAGTATTACCGCATTTATTGGGGGTATAACCCTGCTTTTACTTGGACTTGTGGGGGAATACATAGGCAGAATTTATATGGGGCTTAACCAACAGCCTCAATTTATCATACGAGAAAAAATTAATTTAGACGAGGATACCCATTAATTTTTACGAATTTGTTAA
Source organism: uncultured Christensenellaceae bacterium (assembly GCA_964628515.1). Taxonomy (GTDB): domain Bacteria; phylum Bacillota; class Clostridia; order Christensenellales; family Christensenellaceae; genus CAZVNZ01. The sequence continues at coordinate 90,611 of CAZVNZ010000007.1, read as the reverse complement.
GGTTTTATTAAATTGTTTACATTAACTTAAAAAATTTAGTATAATCGAAGGTACTACATATGTTTTGGAGAGAATAATGGGAAGAAAGCACAAAAAAATTATCAGATTTATTATTATTGTGATTGTGATATTGGTGGGCGTAGGTATTTGCGGTGTACTCTACTTGCGTGGAGGTAAAACTCAAGAAAATTTGCCTGCCGTATTAAACGAGGACGCCAAAAAATTTGCAGATGCAACCAAACCTTCTCATATAGACAGCACAGACCCCAAAAAAGCGGGTTTTGAAACTAAAACGGAGTACAATGGGGATGTGGTTATAGACTTTATTCGTCAAACCCCCATTAATTTTACGGATGTTTACACAAAACAAAAGGGTATTATTACTTTTAGGGGGAACAATTACAGAAACAGCGCCTCTTTTGGCACGCCCATTTTAGCAAACGGCAAATTTAATAAAGAGTTTTGGACGGCAACCACGGGGGAGATGGCAAAAAGCGATATTACAAGTGGTAAAGGCTCGGACTCTTGGTCGGGCAGCGGTTGGACGGGGCAACCCATTATAATACAATGGGATGATTCCGCAAAACAAATTATGAATTTATACCCGGAAAAAAAATCCAAGAGAGATTTAACGGAGGTTATATACGCAACCCTTTCGGGAGAGATTTACTTTTTGGATTTAGCGGACGGCACTCCCACAAGGGAAAGTATAAAACTGCCCTACACCTTTAAGGGCGCAGGCGCCATAGACCCTCGGGGTATTCCTATGATGTTTGTGGGCGGAGGAGACGCAAGCCCATATGATAACTCTGATGCACGGGCATTTATTATAAGCCTTATAGACGGCAGTATACTCTACGAGTTTGGGGCAGAAGATGAGTTTGCTCCACGAAGTTTTACCGCCTTTGACAGCAGCGCATTGGTAGACGCAAACACGGATACACTAATTTACCCCGGAGAGAACGGGGTGTTGTACTCTTTAAAACTTAATACCAATTACGATGCTGCCGCAGGCACTTTATCAATATCACCATCCGAAAGGGTAAAATGGACGTACACCACAAAACGCACGAGAGAAAACACCAAAAAAGAGCCTCAACAGCTAACTGACACCTATTGGCTGGGGATGGAGGACAGCGCTGTTTTTTGGCAAAATTATATGTTTATTGCGGATAATGCAGGAAATATTTTTTGCTTGGACACCACCACTATGGACGTGGTTTGGGCACAAGATATTGCAGACGACACCAACTCCACCCCTGTATTTGAGGAGGTAGGCAAGGAAAAATACTTATACATTGCACCTTCCCTCCACTGGGGCAAAAATAAGCAGGACACGGGGATAATCAACATATACAAGCTAAACGCCATGACAGGGGATATTGTGTGGCAAAAGCCTTACGACGTACACACGGTAAACGGAGTTTCCGGCGGTGTGCAGGCAACCCCCATAGTTGGGCAGGGAGAAATGTCCGATTTGGTTATTTACCCTGTTGCAAGAACTCCCTACAAGAAAAACGGCTTGCTTGTGGCTTTGGATAAAAACACCGGAGAAGAGCGGTGGGTATACGAAATGCAAGACTACACCTGGAGCTCCCCCGTTGCTATTTACGATGCCAGCGGAAAAGGGTATATAATAGCCTGCGACAGCAAGGGCAAGATGTTTTTAATAGAAGGCACCACCGGCGAGGTTTTGGATACCATAGCCTTAGAGGGCAATATTGAAGCCTCCCCTGCGGTTTTTAATAACACGGTGGTTGTGGGTACGAGGGATAAAAAAATTGTTGGGGTTTTGTTGGGGTAGTCGTTTTGTTTTATTACCCCCCCCAAGACTTGACATAGAACAAAAAAATAGCCGCTGCAACCAAAAAATCGCAGCGGCTAAAATCAATTTCAAAAACCTAAATCTTTTTCAATCAAATATGCAAAGCCCCCTTAGAAGCCCCCAAAAACGCCTCTGCAAGCACTTCCGAAAGTGTGGGGTGGGCGTGTATTGCAGTGCCTGCGGCTTCTGCGGTTAGCTCGCCACGCATGGCGGCTACTGCCTCGTGTATCATAACCGAGCTTTCTGCGCCTATAATATGCACGCCTAAAATCTCGCCGAAACGCTCGTCTGCAACTACCTTTGCAAATCCTTCCTTTTCTCTTAAGCAAAGTGCCTTGCCGTTTGCGGCATAGGGAAACTTAAACACTCGCACGGGTATACCCTGCTCCTTTGCCTCTTTTTCTGTCATACCAATTACGGAAATCTCTAAATCGGTAAAAATACAGGAGGGTACGGGTTGCTCCTCTACCTCTGTTAACCCCCCAAACATACGCTCTACTGCTGTAATACCCTGCTCGGATGCCGCATGGGCTAACTGCCACTTGCCGTTAATATCTCCAATGGCAAATACGCTTGGTAGGTTGGTGGCGCAAAACTCGTCTACCTCTACAAATCCTTTAGGCGATATATTTACGCCCAAACCCTCAAATCCGTCCGTTACCGTTTTTCTGCCCACCGCCTCTAAAATTAAATCGGTAGCAATCTCTTTGCCGTCGGACAAAGTTAGCTTGTAGCCCTTGCCGTCCTTTGCAATTTTATCCGCAGTAACGCCGTTTAGTATGGTGATGCCACCCTTCTTCATATGGTCTGCCAGACACGCCGAAAGCTCTTCGTCTATCATAGGCAAAATTGTGGGCATAAGCTCAATAATTGTTACCTTAACGCCAAAATTGTTGAGTATGCACGCCATTTCGCAACCAATTACCCCACCGCCTATAATAACCATGCTTTTGGGTAGCTTTTTTAAATCCAAAATTTTATCCGTATCGTAAATTTCTACGTCTTTAGGCAGATTTTTAAGCACACTTGCAGGGGTAGCGCCTGTGGCAAGTATAATAAACTTAGCCGTTAGGGTTTTGCCGTCAACCTCCACCTTATGCTCTGCAACCACTTTGCCCACAGCCTTTTTAACGTCCACCTTAGCCTTTTTGAGCAAAGCGGAAACTCCACCCGTAAGTTGCTTAACCGTGCCGTTTTTTAAATCTATTATTTTGGCATAATCAAATGTCGCCTTTTCAACCTTAAAGCCAAAGCTGTCCGCCTCTTTGATTTTTCTCCATTGATTTGCGCTTGCATATAAGGACTTTGTGGGTATACAGCCCCTGTTTAAGCAAGTGCCCCCCACCGTGTCCTTCTCTACCACGCAAACCTTTGCCCCAAGCTGAGCCGCCCTTAGCGCCGCTACATATCCGCCCGGACCTGCGCCTACAATAATTAAATCGTAGTCGTATTTGGTGGTGTCGTCCGCAAATAGGGGTGCCGCCGTCTTTTTTTCTTTTTTTGGTGATGATGATGCAGGCACAGTCGCCACCGCTGCCGATTGGGCGGGTGCGTCTGCCGTGGGTGTGGGTGGTGCTACCTTTTCTATTTCGGGTATAGCCTCGCCTGCCTCGCCAATGTATGCCATAGGCTCGTTACATACCACCGTTTCGCCCTCATCGTAATATTTTTTAAGAAGCACACCGTCGTATAAGCAGTCTACCTCTAAAGATGTTTTATCCGTCTCCACCTCAAAAATGTAATCGCCTTTTTCTATTTTATCCCCTTCGTTTTTAAGCCATTTCATTATTTTACCGTCCGTCATTGTCATGCCCAGCTTTGGCATTGTTACAAAATTTCCCATTGCATAATCTCCTTACATTAACTCTTGAGGATTTTCTATAATTTCTTTTAAATCCTGCATAAATTGTCCGCTTACTGCTCCGTCTATATGACGATGATCCGAGGTTAAAGATAACCCAAGCATAGGACGTATACCTATATTACCGTCTATGGGCACAACCTTTTGGGTTATAGTACCCACTCCTAAAATTGCGCTTTCGGGTAAATTAATTATTGGCGTAAAATATTCTACGGGATACCCACCCATATTTGATATGGTGAAAGTCCCTCCCGTGTATTCCTCAGGCAACAGCTTGCCTCCTCTTGCTTTTTCCACAATTTCTTGTCTTGCTACTGCAATTTCTTCCAAAGTAAGCCTATCGGGGTTTTTAATGTTGGGTACAATAAGTCCGCCCTCTAATGCCACCGCCAAGCCAACGTTAATATGCCCATGAATTTCTATGTGTGTATCCATAAAGGAAGAATTCATCATCATATTTTTACGTAAAGCGAGGGCAACCGCCTTTATAAGCAAATCGGAAAAAGTGGGTTTTACTCCTGTTTTTTCTATACATACAGGGGCAAACTCTTTTAGGAAGTTTTTAAGCGCATATGCGCACACCTCACCATGATTAGTGTATTGGGGTGCTGTGCTTAGACTTTCCTTCATGCGTGTGGCAATGGTTTTTCGCATAGCCGTCAGGGGAATTATTGTGGATTTATTGCCCTGCGCATAAGCAAGCACGTCCTCTTTGGTTATTTTTCCCTTTGTGCTTTGCACATTTTCTATATCTACATCATAAAAATCCGCAACCGCACGGGCAAGATATGTGCTTTTTAACCCCTTAAAGCTAAGTATGTCACTTAACTGCACGTAGCCTGTTACACCTGTGGGCTTTACCTTTTCTAAAGGTATTTTCTTTTCTGCCGCAACACGTTTTGCGGCTGGAGTAGCCATAATTTTACTCATATTGCCCTCCTTATTTAAGCAGTTCTTTTGCGTAATTGTAAATTGTATCTACCTGTGGCACAACCTGCGCCTCTAAAGTGGGAGAATATGGAATAGGTATAAACAATCCACCGAAACGTTTTACAGGTCTGTCTAAGTAGAAAAACGCCTCGCTGTCGTTTATTAATGCGGAAACCTCCGCACCCACGCCAAATTTTTCCACACCTTCGTGGGTAATAAGCACTCTGCCTGTTTTTTTGGCAGATGCAATTATAGCCTCCGTATCTAAAGGAGAAATTGTGCGTAAATCCAAAACTTCCGCATCTATACCGTCTTTTTCCAGCATTTCCGCAACTTTTAGTACCTTGTTTACGGTGTAGCCGTAGGAAATAATGGTTAAATCCTTACCCTGTCTTTTAATATCTGCCTTGCCTATGGGCAGTAAATACTCCTCTTCGGGCACATCCCCCTTTACCGAGTAGCCTATTTTATGCTCGTAAAAAAGTATGGGGTTGTCGCTTCTTATTGCGGATTTCAGCAAGCCTTTAGCATCGTAGGGGCAAGAGGGTATAACCACCTGCAAACCGGGTACGTGGCAAAACCATGCCTCTAAAGATTGGGAGTGTTGTGCAGCCGCACCACTTCCGCTACCTGCCGGCGTTCTTATTACAATAGGCACTTTTACCTGTCCGCCTAACATAAACCGTTGCTTTGCCGCTTGGTTTACAATAGCGTCCATTGCTACCGTTACAAAGTCGGAAAACATATATTCCACAACAGGTCTGTAACCTGCCATTGCCGCACCTACCGCTATGTTGGTAAAGGAGTTTTCAACAATGGGGGTATCCATAACTCTGTCCTCTCCAAACTCGTCAAGAAAGCCTTTGGTTACACCAAAACAGCCGTTGTATATACCCATGTCCTCCCCTAACAAAAATACCTTTTCGTCCCTTCTCATTTCTTCCGCAAGGGCTTCGGAAACCGCTTGTACAAATGTAATATTTTTCATTATCTCTCTCCTTTACGCATATATAAGCGATTGCGCTTCTTCTATGGAAATTACTTCTGCCGCCATTGCGTAATTAACCGCATCTTCCATATTTTGCTCAACTTCTTTTTTGATGTTATCCACTTCCTCTTGTGTTACACCGTTTTTAAGTATGTACTGTGTAAAATTTTTAATGGGGCATCTGTTCTTCCAATCCGCCTCTTCCTCTCTTGTTCTGTATGCACGTTTATCGCTTTTAGAGTGCCCTAACCATCTGTAGGTTTTTGCCTCTATTAATGTAGGACCTTCTCCACGTCTTGCACGCTCTGCCGCCTCTCTTACCGCTTCCATAACCGCCAAAGTATCGTTACCGTCTACAATAACTCCGGGGATTCCGTATGCCTTTGCTCTTGTTGCAATATCCGCTACGGACACCGTTTTTTGTACAGAGGTGGACATTCCGTATAAATTATTCTCGCAAATATATACAATAGGTAGTTTCCACAAAGCCGCCATATTTAAAGACTCGTGGAAGTTACCCGTGTTAGAAGTACCATCACCAAAAAAGTCTATTATAACCTTGTTATTTTTGTCCTTTTTTAGTGCTAAGGCAATGCCTGTTGCAATAGCAATGGCAGGTCCAATTATACCGTTTGCGCCGTAGTTGTTGGAGGCAATATCCACAATGTGCATAGAGCCACCCATGCCTTTGCAAAAACCGTCCTTTCTGCCTAAAAGCTCGCACATCATACGCTTTACATCTGCGTTTTTGGCTATGCAATGGCTGTGCCCTCTGTGGTTGCTCATCATTAAATCGTCCTCGTTAATGCCGTAAACCGCACCAACCGCAACTCCTTCCTGCCCAACGCTAAGATGAGTGGTACCGTGTATCATACCCTTCATAAACATTTCGTTTACCCGTTCTTCAAAAACTCGAGCGGCGTACATTTTCCTCATCATATCCATCATTTGTTGTTTTTCCATTATCTCACCTCAAGATTATAAATTAATTTTTTTATATACTATCGCATTTTGTCTAAAGTTATATAATAACTTTTGGTATAAAATAAACATATAGCTACATTAATACTGCTTACAAGCGAACAATATTAATTAAGTTGCTATGATTATATTTTCCGCTGTTATACTGTCTGTTATAAGTGCGTGGTATAGTCCGCCTTTTGCCGCACTTACTATGGAGTTTACCTTGTGTATACCACCTGCCACCGCAATTACTAAGGGGGTGTTTTTTATTTGCTCAAAACTTATGCCAATGGCGCTTTTATCCAAAGCTGTTTTGCACTCCCTACCCTCGCTATCGTAAAAACGTGTGCAAATATTGCCTGCCACACCTAAGTTTTCTAATTCTTCTAACTTGGCTTTATCCAGCTTTTCCAATTCTATGGTGGTGGAGTGGATTAAATCGCTGTCCACACCTACTATGGCTACATCTAAATTATTTAGTTTGGCAAGCACCTCTTTTACATTTTCCGACTGCATAAATGCGTCTGCAAGGTGCTCGTCGTTGGCTATGGCAGGAGCATACATATATGCCACACTGCAACCTTTAAAGTTAGATGCAAATTTTTCGCATAGACTGTTGGAAAACTGAGAGTAATCCGTATTGCTTACAGGCCCTCCCAGCAAGGGTATAAACTCTATATTGGTGGTTAGTTTATTATCCCCCATATTTTTTGCCACCTGCTCTATGGTTTTACCCCAGCCAACACCCACCTTTGTGTTGCTTTTAAGTGTTTCGCTTATATACTCGGCGGCAACCTCGCTAATTAAAAAATTAGTAAGCTCGGGGTTATGCCCTCTTACCTCCACTACCTTAACCTCTTTTATGTTAAGTTTGGCTTTTAGCTGCTCTTCTTGCTCTATTAATTTATATTGGTTGCGTGGGTCTGCAATTTCTATGCGCACTATACCCTCCGCTTTTGCTTCTTTTAGCATTTTTATTAATGTAGGGCGTGAAATATCCAGCATTTTTGCTATTTCTACCTGGGTAATATCCTGCATATAATACAGATATGCCGCCTTAACCTTTAAGTAATGCCGTTTTTCCCTTTGAAATACCATCTATCTCACCTTTGCTTTACAAATGTATAGTTAATTTAATAAAGTTAATATACTTATATATTAGACCTATTTTTAGCATATGTCAACACCAAAAGTAAGAAATTGGAAAGTTATACACTTGAAAAAGTTTCTAAAAAATGTTAGCATTATCATTATGGCTATAAAATATTAATAAAAAAGGCGGAAATAAGCTATGGAAGAAATTATTATAGAGGATTTTAGACAGCTTGATGATGCAATTAAAGAAAAAAAGGTAATAGTCTTAGACGAGGATATGATAATGGTAACCGCCGGTTGCTGTTTTCTGTACTCTATTGAAAAAAGTAAGAATATTTTAAGAGACAACGGTTATATTAATAAGGATGGGAAATACTATCCTATCTAAAAAAGAGCCATAGGGGTGAGGATTATGAAAAATATTGTATACAGAATAGGCAAAAAATGCGTAAAATGCGGAAAGTGCCAAAAGGTTTGTAAGAAAGATTGCATTAAAAAGGGCAATCCTTACGTTATTGATGAAAAAAAGTGCGTCAAATGCGGAAAATGTGCGGACAAGTGCCCCAAAAACGCTATTTTGCAAATTAAACTTAAACCACAAAAAGAGGATATTACACCTATGCCAACATCACAAAAAGAGGCAGAAAACCATGCTGCAACCACTAACGAAGTTATAATCACCATAGAAAAAGAAATTGCCCCCAAAAAAATAACCGACTCTTTTACCGAGCAAATACAAATTGTAATGCCCGAGCATATAAACGGCGCAAACAGATTGTTTGGAGGTAGGCTTATAGAATGGGTGGATATTACGGCGGCGGTAGTGGCAAGACGGCACAGCGGTTGCGACGTTACCACGGCGGCGGTGGACAATTTGCAGTTTAAAGCCCCTGCCTACGTAAACGACACTATTGTGCTTAAAGGGCGGATTACCCATGTGGCAAACAGCTCTATGGAGGTTAGGGTGGACAGCTATGTGGAAAATCTAAACGGAAAAAAGGATTTAATAAACGTTGCCTATCTTGTATTGGTAGCTTTAGATAAAAATGAAACGCCTGTTAAAGTAGCGGATATTATTTGCGAAACACGAGAGGATAAGGAGGAATACGAAAGAGCAATTTTGCGATATAAGCTAAGACAGGCAAACAGAAAAAATTAACAGAATTTATAGAAATGGAGTTAGACGATGAAAAAAATTTTAGTAGTCATAGTAGCAATACTATGCGTTGCAATGCTTGCCTCTTGTACACAGGGGCTGCTTAACCAAGTAGAAGAAAAACTAAACGACCCACAAACAAAAGAACAGATAGAGCAGGTTGTAGGACAGCTAAACGAAAAAGCACAGGAAGGTAAAGCTGCCTTAGAAGAAAAACTCGGGGAAGAATTACCCATTAGCGAGCCCGTGCCCTCTTTAAGCCCGGAAGATGTAGACAGCTATGCGGATTTAGATTTGCAGTTAGAGCAGGTGTTTTCCGAGGAAGAGGCATCTAAGGGTATAAAAGCGGCGCTTGAAGCCCAAAACGCAAAAGAGTTTACAGATGCTTACGCAAAGGTAAGCGGTAACGATTTAACAATTTTTTATGTAACAACATTTAATAAAGTGGATATGGTTAGCGGACTTAGCAAAACAATAGACGAAGCAGCTACAGAAATTAAAAACATGTACGAAACCATGCTTGCCCAAAGGCTTATGTTTATCCCCGTTAATTTTAAGCTAACCGTTTTAGATAAAAACGAAAAGGAAATATACAGCACAGCTCCCATTGTTTTAGATACGGAAAAAATGAAGCAAATGGCTAAGGACGGTAGTGCTCAAGGCTTTGCACTTGCAGAAGAACAGCAAAAAACGGCGCAGGAGTACGTAGATATGCTAAATACTCCTGAAATGCAGGCAAAACAGCAAGAAATGCTTGGGGGAGACCTTACAATTAAATACTCCTTAGACAAAAACAACATTATTGCCGAGTATAATTACAACAGCGATTTAGGGCTTACAAAAGCTGATTTTAAAGTAGAAAAATCCGAGGAGGACGCAATGTTTGCCTCGTGGATAGCAGAAGTAGCCATGATGGTTAAAGATGCCAAAAACTATACTTTGGTGCAAAAATATGTAGATAAAGGCACAGGCGAGGTAATGTACGAGGGTAGCCGTCCGGTTAAATAATAGTTTTCGGTGGTGGGAAGCGCATATACTTAAATAATTAAAAGCCCTCTAATAATGGGGGGCTTTTTATTATGCCTTTACCTGCCTACCCTTTACAGTCTGCCAAAAAACCATTTTAAAAAACCATTGATTTGAATATCATAATTATGATATAATAACAGCGTAAATAAATTTTAGGCGGTAAAATTATGCCAAGTATAAGACCAATTACAGATTTAAGAAACCACTCAAACGAAATAAGCGAGTTTTGCAAAGGTAGCAGAGAGCCTGTTTTTATTACGAAAAACGGCATCGGAGATATGGTTGTTATGAGCATGGAGGTGTACGAAAGACAGCAGGCTCAAATGGAGCTTTATATAAGACTTGCACAAGCGGAGGCAGAAATTATAAGCGGAGACGAAGGGGAGGACTTTCTTACTTTTGCCAAAAAACTAAAAGCAGACGTTAAAGGCAATGTATAAAGTAAAAATTTACAAAGTTGCACAACAAGATATGAGGGATATTGCAGAGTATTTAAACACCCTCTCTCCCCAAGCCGCAATTAAGTATTACGACAAGATTGTTGAGGGCATAAGCAGTCTTGCAAATATGCCTAAGCGTATCCCCCTTGTAAAAGACACGACACTTAGACTTAGGGGATACAGAACATTAATTGTGGGTAGCTACATTGTGTTTTTTGCAGTAAAGGGAGATACGGTGGAAATACGCAGAATACTGTATGGGCGCAGGCAATACGAAGTGCTGTTGTAACCGCAAGCAAAACTGACAGCTCACAAGCCAAAATCCGCCCACAACCCCCATCATCACCACTTAAAATAACCACCAACCAAACTACCGCCCACCATCATCATCACCATAAAAAAGCCTTGCCCCCACCACGTAATTTGTGTTACAATAAGCACAACATAAATTTTTTACGAAACCACCATTAATACCTAACTTAAGGTGCAAAGTTTATTTCTTACAGGTGAAAATGTACTTAGAAATATAAGCAATAGGTATTATATGCTATGCTAAATAAACTAAAACACTCTAAATTTTTACGCAGTATGCAGGGGCAGTTATTTATAGCTTTTGTAGTTGTTTTAACTGTGCTTATTTTGCTGTTTTCCTTTATTTTTTATGCCTACTCCTCCACCCTTTTAATAGAGGCGGAAAAGGTTAATTTAGAAACAATGCTAACCTCGGTAAAAGATGCCATAGAAAGTAATTTGCAGGAAATGGACAGCGTATCTACGGATATTGTGTACTCTAACGTTACTCAAGAGCAGTTAAGCGATGTGTTTAACTTAGATAAATCGGACACGTGGAGCCAATACAGCGAAATTAAAAAGCTAACCGAGCTTTTTGTGGCAATAAACGGCACTTCTATGCCTGTTGACCAGCTAAACATCTACGACTTTAATGGCAACGTTGCAAAATTAGGCTTTAATAATACAATGGAGAGCAATGTGGTTTTAGAGGATTTTGAGTGGTACGAGGACACCATTGCAAAAGACGGGTACAAATATATAAGCAAGCCCTACATTATGAGCGATTTAAACCCCCAAATAAGCAACGACAACTATTATGTTTCTCTCCTTAGAGTGTACAGCAATAAATACGGCTCGGGCATAATAGAAACTATTTCCGAGAGCTCTTTGCTTTTTCATGATATTTTAAAGCTGAAAAACACAGGGTGCAAAATATTTATTTACAACCAAGACAAAGAGCAAATATATCCATATTTCCAAGACGCTATGCAAGCAGAGTACAGCCTACTTAAAAACTCTAAGGAGGGGGTAGTGTTAGGGGCGGATAAATACATTGCCAAAGAAAATCATTCTCGGTATACGGATTTTACCTACTTTGCCTTAATGCCGGAAAAAATTATACTAAAGCCTGTGGAAAACTTAAAGTTTATAATTGCGTTAGTGCTTGTATTTGCCATAGTTTGCATTGTGTTTTTAGCCTACGTGCTATCTAAAAGGTTTACCACCCCCATAAAAAAGATGCACAAAATAATAGAAAGCACCGAGCTAAACAGTTTAGGCAATGTGGAGGAGTTTAACGCATCCTTTGACGAAATAGACAAGCTGTATCAAGAGTTTGTAAAAATGGGCTACAACTTACAAAAATCCGTAGCGGAGTTGGTAGAAACCAAAAGGCAGGCGCTAAAATCCAAAATACTTGCCTTGCAATCCCAAATAAATCCGCATTTTTACTACAACACCCTTGCAAATATAATTGCCCTAAGCACAGGCGGGCAAAACGAAAAGGTGGTAAAAATGTGCAGAAACATGACGGAAATGATGCGCTATGTGGTGGACAACACAGGAGAAGTACCCCTAATTAAAGAGGCGGAGTACCTATCTAAATACTTGTATTGCATGCAGGTGCGCTACCCCACCACTCTTGAGTACGAAATCTCCATACCAAAGGAAATGGAGGAAATTACCGTACCACGCTTGATTATTCAACCTTTGGTGGAAAACGCTTTAAAATACGGTGCGGACAAAACGGGCAGGTGGACAATTAAGGTGCAAGGAGAAATTACGCAGGAAAGCTGGAGCATTACCGTTTACGACAGCGGAAAGGGCTTTAGCGAGGAGAGTGTAAAAATAATTAACAGCCGAATGGAAAACGCAAAGGCAACTACGGGTATGCCGGATATTCACTTAGACGGTATGGGGCTTTTAAACGTGTATTTGCGGTTTAAATTATATTTTGGAGAAAACAGCTTTTTTAAATTCGGCACGGCAGAAAATGTGGGCGGTTTTGTAACCATAGGCAAAAAATTAACGGGTGATACTAATGAGCAATTATGAAAGGGAAATCAAAGAAAGCACACAAAAGGTGGTTTTTAGGGTGATGGTGGTAGAGGACGAAGAACCTTTACTCCAAGTATTGACGGATATGGTTAATACCATAGACGGTTTTAAGGTTATTGCCACAGCACCAAACGGAGAGGTAGCCTTAAGGCTTTGCGACGAGGCAATGCCGGACATCATCATCACAGATGTAAGAATGCCTATTATGGACGGCATAGAGCTTATCGAGCAGGCAAAAAACAAGTATCTCTCCATTAAATACATAATTACAAGCGGTTACAGCGAGTTTGACTACGCCCAAAAGGCAATTACCTTAAAAGTGTCCTCCTATTTGCTAAAGCCCGTAGACCCAAAGGAATTAGAGGAATGCTTAGTGGAAATGTACGCCCAACTGATGAACGAAAACAAAGAATACTTCGGCATTTTTAACGAGGCGCTAAGGGGTAGCTCCCTAAAGCATATGGTGGCGGTGGTAAAAGAATATATAAACACCAACTACCATAAAGCAATTAACCTTAATTTAATTGCTCACAGTATGGGGTATTCTCCCGGTTATTTAACCAAATCCTTTACCGCAGAGCATGGCATAACCCCAAGCAAATACTTAAATCAGCTACGGCTAAACAAAGCCAAAAGTTTGCTAAAAAACAATATGGAATACTCGGTAAAAACCATAAGCGAAATGGTGGGCTACGAAGACCAAGGATATTTTAGCAGAATTTTTAAGAAATATATGGGTATTAGCCCCATAGATTACAGAGAAAAAGGAGAATAACATGAAATACAAAAGCAACTGGGAACAAACAAAACAAAGGTACAAAGATTGGTGGCAGAGGGCTAACACCCACGGCCCTATTATGATAGTTACGGCAAAAAACAACAAGGAAGTAAAGGAGGTTGTTTTTGAAGGCATAGAGGAAAAATACACCCACCCCCAAAAAATAGTGGATAATTTCAGAAATTATTGCGAAACTCACGACTTTTTGCGGGAGTCCTTCCCTAATTTAAGTTTGGATTTTGGGCCGGGCAGTATTGCCGCTTATTTAGGCAGTAATGTGGAGTTTAGAGAGGACACCGTGTGGTTTCATGAGTGTATAGAGGATTTTAATACCGCACCCCCTCTTGCTTTTGATGCAAATAACGTTTGGTTTAAAAAGCATATTGCATTATTTAACGATGTAAAAAAGCTATGCAATGAGGATTTTTTGCTTACAATACCCGACTTAATGGAAAATGCGGACGTACTTGCGTCGCTACGAGGTGCGCAAAACTTAATTTACGATATTATAGACGAAGAAGAAGAGATTGTAAAGCGAATAGCCCAAGTGCAAGGTGTGTATTTTGACTACTACAATGCTTTTTACAATATTGTAAAAGCTAAGGATAATTCCTCCGCTTACACCGTGTTTCAAATTTGGGGGGAGGGCAAAACGGCAAAACTCCAATGCGATTTTTCCGCACTAATGTCCCCCACACAATTTAATACCCTAATAATACCTGCCTTGCGTGCCCAAGCCAAACAGCTAAATAATGTACTTTACCATTTAGACGGGCCGGATGCCATAAAGCACCTAAACTCCGTAATGGAAATAGAGGAAATAGACGCACTCCAATGGACAAGCGGAGACTACAACCCCGACGGACTAAACGAAATGTGGTACGAAATTTACGACAAAGCGGCGGCGGCAAATAAATGTATTTGGGTAAAAGCCTACGACGGCAATGTAGAGGACTTTATTGTGGGTAGCGAGAAGCTGGTTAGGCGGTACGGCAGTAAACGCCTGCTAATAATGTACCCCGAAATGAGCCAAAAAGACGCCACCACCCTTATAGATTATGCAGAAAAAAACTGGGTTAATGTATAATTTTTTTTAATGGTGATATTCCTCAAACACCAAAAATGTAGCTATAAATGCAGGGTTTTTTAAATTCTGCATTTTGTTTTTGTATGCACAGGTATATGGGCAGGTAAAAAAAGTACAAATATTAAGCGGAAAAGTGCATAGCTTAAAACTAAGGGTAGTAATATAATTTTTATACAAAGTATATTTTCACCTTAAAGAAATTAAAAAAAATAAAATTGTATAGGAGAGAGAACATGAAAAAAGTAATTGCTTTAGTTGTTGTTGTAGTGCTGACTATGTTTGTAGCTATTAGTTGCGCAGCACCCCAAACGGCAACACCACCATCCGAGGCACCGGCAAACGAGCCTGCTTCCGAGCAACCAAAAGAAGAAGCTCCCGCAGGCGAGCAGGCAGGAGGAGACCAACAGTTTAACGGCGAAACTCTAAGTATTTTAGTTTCGGCAGGCTGGATGGACAACCGCTACGACGCTACCATTAAACGCTTTGAGGACACTTACGGTGTAACCGTAGATGTACAAACTGTACCGGCAGATCAATATTTTGATTTACTGCAATCTAAATTTGCAACAGGCACAGCCGCAGACGTATTTTGGATTCAGTCCGACCCATTTGCAATTAAATCCGCAATTAAAGACCCTGCAAAATATTGCATAGACTTTACAGGAGCGGAGTGGCAAAACGTAATGCCCGAAACAAGACAAACCTCTTGTATTTACGAAGACAAACTTTACGGACTGCAAATTTGGCATAATTCCCCTGAGTACGTTATACTCTACAACAAAACTATTTTTAACGAACTTGGCATAGAAGTACCCAAAACTTACGCAGAATTTAAAGCCGCTTGCGAAAAAATAAACGCAGCCGGTATTACACCCTGGTTTGTACCCGGTGCAGACGGTTGGCAACATCAACTTGCCTTCTTCCAAATAGGCGGTGTGTATGCGGATGCTCAACCTAATTTATACGAGGACTTAAACAATAACAAAACTGTATTTGCGGACAACAAAACAATGATTACAGTTTTAGAGCAATACAAAGAACTATCCGACTTAGGCTACTTAGGTAAAGACTGGATAGGCACAGACTCCACAAATCTACCAAACGAGTTTGGCGACAAAAAAATTGCAATGGCAATGGCAAACTCCAGCTTTATTAATCAAATAAGGGAAGACACAGGCACAACAGACGAGTTTGGCTTATTCTTACTGCCCTTAGCGGACAACACCTTCTACCCCACCAACCCATCAGGCCCCACAATGTTTGGTTACAGCGGTGCTAAAAACCCCGAGCTTGTAAAAGAGTGGTTTAACTTTGTGGCAACAAAAGAAAGCCTGCAAGAAATATTGGATAATTCTCCACAGTACACCAACTTAGATGTAACAATAGACATTAACCAACGTTGGTTACCCGAGGAAGAAGAGTTTATGAGCTCTGTTACCGAGGATAAAATGCAGTACGGTGTTCTGCAAACATCCACAAAATACACCAACGATTATTGGATGCAATTTGGCGCAGATATGGTTGCATACTGCACAGGTCAAATAGAAGCCAACGACATCCTCAAAAATATGGATAAAAACCGTGCGGAAGCTGCAAAGTTAGCACAAGACACAAACTGGAACTAACAATCAAATGGTATAAAGACCGAAGTTAAACACTTCGGTCTTTATACCACAAAAACATAAGGTGAATAACTATGAAAAAAAAGAAAATTTATCCCCTTTGGTTTCTTGCTGTTCCGCTGATTTTATATGTTGCATTCTTTATTTTACCCGGAGCTTTAGGAGTTATTTACTCCTTTACCGATTGGAATGTGTACAACATCGGACAGCCAAACTTTATAGGCTGGCAAAACTATATAGAAATATTTACAACCAACTCTCAATATTTAAACGGACTTACCAACACGTTATTTTTTACGGTAGTATCTAACTTAGTTAAGCTAATACCCGCTTTGCTTTTGGCGGTACTGTTACAAGAAGGCATAAGGGGTATCAACACATACAGAACCCTGCTTTATATGCCCTCTATACTACCCTTTTTAATTATAGGACTTATATTTTCCTCCATTTTAAGTTTTAACGGACTGCTAAACAACGCCCTTGAGCTTGTAGGGCTTGACGGACTCCAACAAAAATGGCTAAGCGACCCTAACATGGCATGGGTTTCCATATTTGCCGTAGATGCCTGGAGGGGCATGGGTTATGTTATGACAATATTTATTGCAGGCATAGCCGCTATACCTTCATCTTATTACGAGGCAGCGGCAATAGACGGCGCAGGTGCGTGGAAACGGTTTAGATACGTTACACTACCCATGATTTCAGGCGCTATCACAATAAATTTAGTGTTTGGCATAACCTACGGCTTAAAGGTTTTCGACATTGTGTACGTCCTTACAAACGGTGGGCCGGGGCATGCAACGGAGGTTATTACAACCTATTCCTACCAACTTTTTGCCGCCGGTAAATACGGTATGGCAAGTGCGCTAAATACAATATTGTTTGCTATAACCGCAATAGTCGGTGTACTTATTGTACTTAATATGCGTAAAAAGGAGGTACAACAATGAAAACAAGAACACTTGGCAAGGTGCTTAGGCATATACTGTTTTCCCTACTTAGTTTAATTGTGCTTATACCCTTTTATATGGTTTTTATAAACTCCTTTAAAACAAAAGGAGAGGCGGCAAGGATGAATTTATCCCTGCCTACCGAGTGGATTTTTTCCAACTATGCGGAGGTTATAGAAAAGGGCAAGCTAATACAAGGGTTTGGCAACTCCCTACTGTATGCAGGGGTGGCAACACTTATTGCGGTGGTTACAAGCGCAATGGCCGCCTTTGTTATAAGCAGACGCAAGGATAAATTCAGCAACGGCACATACTACTTTATTATATGCGGTTTGTTTTTACCCATAAACTACATAACCCTACTCAACGTACTTACAAATATGGGTTTAAACGGCACACGGTTAGGCATTATAATCGTGTTTGCAAGTGCAATTATACCCTTTTGCGTGTTTATAATAAAGAGCTTTATGTCCTCCGTGCCCGTAGAGCTTGACGAGGCTGCGGTAATAGACGGTGTAGGGCCGTTAAGTTTGTTTTTTAAGATTATACTGCCCTTACTTAAGCCTGTGCTTATAACCTGCTTTTTACTGCAATTTGTTTCTATTTGGAGCGATTTTCTAACACCCTTGTACTTAGCGGATTCCAGCACCCTTTGGCCTATGAATTTAGCCGTCTATAACTTCTTTGGCAAAAATTATAACCAATGGAACTTGGTATTTGCAGATATTGTCCTAACAATAGTGCCTGTTATAGCCATTTATTTTGCAGGACAAAAGTACATTATAAGCGGTATTACAAGCGGAGCGGTAAAGGAGTAAAGAGTGGAGATAACAACGGCTTTTAAAGTCAGCGATATTATTTGCGTAAATATTGCATGCAATAAAAATACAGAAAACACAGAGGAAAAATTTGTGGCGAAAGGCTCCCACAAATTTTCCTTTGATGTTTACGCACAAGAAAAGCAATCGTACAAATACATACAAAACGCAAAGGCAAGCAACCAAAACACCGTAAAGCAAACGGCAAACGGCGAGGTTAGCGTTTTAGACGATTTAATAGCGGTTGCAGATAAACAAACGTGGAGGGTTACACTAAAATTCCCCAAAGAAAAAGGCGAAGTACTTACCGGCTTGGGTCAGCATGAGGAGGGGGTTTTTAACTATGCCCACCAAACAGAATATTTGTACCAAAATAATATGATAATATCTCTGCCTGTAATTATTTCTTCTTTAGGGTACGCAATTTGCGTCGATGCAAACTGCGCCATGGCTTTTGAAAGGGGAGAGGATTTTTTTACCCTAACTTTAGAGAGTGCAATTAATTTTAATGTGTACCTAACCAAACAACCCACGGTAAAAGAGGCTGTTATGGCGGTATACAAAATTACGGGTATGCCAAAGCTACTGCCAAAATGGGCGTTTGGGTATATGCAATCCAAAGAAAAATACGAAAGTAGCGCCGAGCTTATACAAACGGCAAAGCGTTTTAAAGAAGAAAACATACCTCTCTCCTGTATTGTGCAAGACTGGCACACATGGGAGGAAGGGTTATGGGGGGAAAAACACCCGGATAAAAAGCGGTTTCCAAGCATTCCCACACTTACGGAAACCTTGCATAAGCAGGGGGTTAAACTGCTTGTTTCCATATGGCCAAATATGGCGGAAAACTCCAAAGACTACAAAGAGTTTGAAAGGGCAGGCAAGCTACTGCCAAACTCCAACGTGTATAACGCTTTTGACGAAGAGGCAGGTAAGCTGTACTTTAAGCAATGCAACGAGGATTGGTTTTCGGGTGGGGTAGACGGCTTTTGGTGCGACAACACCGAGCCTTTTTCGGACGCAGATTGGAACGGCGAAGAAAAACGCACGGAGGAAGAGCGGTATAAGGTAGTTGTAGAATTATCTCAAAAAAGCATGGACGAAACGCAGTTAAACGCTTTTGGTTTATACAACGCAAAAAACATATACGAAAATTGGGTAAAAACAAGCAACAAAAGGGTGGTAAATCTAACAAGAAGCGGATATTTAGGTGCGCAAAAGTACGGAGTAATATTATGGTCGGGAGATATTTGCGCAACCTACAAAACTATGGCAAACCAAATTGCAGAGGGCATAAAAGCCTCTATGTGCGGTTTCCCCTTTTGGACTTTAGACATAGGCGGTTTTTTTACCGTTAAAGATAAATGGGAAAACAGGGGTTGCAACTGCAACACGGTAAAATCAAAACTATGGTTTTGGAGTGGAGACTACGAGGAGGGAGTGCAAGACTTAGGTTACAGAGAGTTATACACAAGATGGTTGCAGTTTGGCTGTTTTTTACCCGTATTTCGCTCGCACGGTACAGACACCCCAAGAGAGCCTTGGCAGTTTGGCAAAAGGGGGGAGCTGTTTTACGATACAATCGTAGACTACATTAATTTGCGATATAAATTAATGCCCTATATATACGCTACCGCCGCCCAAAGTTGCAGGGAGGGTATGCCCATAATGCGCAGTTTGCTTTTCGAGTTTGGCATAACGGACGAGCAGGCAAACAAAGAGGGCTATATGTTTGGGGACGCCTTTTATATTCAACCCATAACAAAACCCATGTATTACGGCAAAAACTCTAAGGTGCTAAACCACCCAAAAAAGGTGGAGGTACGCCTACCCAAAAACGTAGGGTGGTACGATTGGTTTACCAAAAAATATCACTATAATAATGATGATGACGAAGTAATACACCGTGACTGCCCCTTGCAAGAGCTACCCGTGTACGTAAAAGCAGGTAGTATTGTGCCCACAAAAGAGGGGAAGTACACCTATTTAAACGTATACACAGGGGCGGACGGCAGTTTTCCTCTTTACTTTGATGATGGGGATAACTACACCTACGAGGAGGGCAATTACTTTTTGGCAAGGCTTGAGTATAGCGAGGAAAGCAAGACGCTCACGGTGGCAAAAAAAGAGGGTAGCTATGCCCCAAAAGAAGTTTTTAAGGTAAGATACATAACTAAGGACGGCGCAATTAATGAAGACGATTTCTCTGTATATTGATTATTTAACAGCACCCACAGGGGTAGATAACCACTCTAAGCTGAGTTTTACCGTAGATGGCGAGGGGTGCAAAGACAAACAGTTTGGCTACCGCTATCAAGTTGCAAAAAGTGAGGATTTTGCAAAAATTTGTTTTGACAGCGGTTGTGTGCTAAGCCAAAAGCGCTTAAATATTCCCCTAACTCAACTGCCTTTAGAGGAGGTTACAAAATACTATTTGCGTTTAGGCATTTTTTATAAGGATGATGATGATTTTACGGGCTTCTGCCCTCCTACTTCCTTTATTACGGCAAAAAAAAGGTGGGATGCACCCTTTGTCTCCCCCGAAAAAGAGGGAGAGGAGCAATCGGACGCTAAATATATGCGTACTACCTTTGAGGTAGCGGGGGAGGTTGACTCCGCCTATTTAATTTCTACCGCACTTGGCTTGTGTAACACCTACATCAACGGCGAAAAAACGGACGACTACTTGCTTGCACCCGGCTTTACCTCTTACAACAGGCATTTACTCTACCAAACACGAGAGGTTACCCACCTTTTAAAGCAGGGGGAAAACTGCTTGGGTGCGTTAGTGGGTGTTGGTTGGTATAAAGGCACTTTTGGGTTTTTGGGGCTAAAGGATAACTACGGCAATCGCACCGCCTTTGCTTGCGAGCTTTTTGTAAACTACAAAGACGGCAGTAAAAGGATAATCTCTACCCACGACACCTTTTTATGCAGTTCTTCACCCATAAAATTCAGCGAGATTTACGACGGAGAAATTTACGATGCCCGTTACGAGATAGCGGATTGGTGCGAGGCGCATTACACCCCAAACGGTTGGTATAATGCCACGAGGGTGGACTATACCAACAACAACAATAATATTACTGCCCAAAAAGGCGGATATGTAAAAGTAATGGAAACCTTGCCGGCAACACAAATACTCACCACACCCAAAGGGGAGAGGGTTATAGACTTTGCCCAAAACCTAACAGGGTTTGTAAAGTTTAAAAAGCAGGGCAAAAAGGGGGATGTACTTAAGCTAAAATGTTTTGAGGTTTTAGACTCCGAGGGCAACGCATATTTTGATAATTTACGCAAAGCAAAGCAGGAAATAACTTACATCTGCAAAGGTGACGAGGGGGGATATTACACCCCGCATTTTACCTTTCAAGGCTTTAGATACGCACTATTGGAGGGTTTTGGCACGCAAGTTAAAAAGGAGGATTTCCGGGCACAGGTTGTGTATTCTAATATGGAGCAAACCTACACCTTCGAGTGCTCCAATCCACTAATAAATAAATTGGTGCAAAACACCTATTGGAGTATGAAAGGCAATTTTTTGGATATACCCACAGATTGCCCACAGCGCAACGAGCGAGTGGGTTGGACGGGGGATGCTCAAATTTTTTGCGGTACGGCTTGCTATCTTGCAAACAGCCACGAGTTTTTTAAAAAGTGGTTGGTGGATTTAGCCGTAGACCAACAAGCGGTAGGGGGTGTACCCCATATTGTGCCGGACGTAATTTCAAGCAAGGTAGGCGAAGTACACGACTGGCTGGTAAGCAGGGGTACTCACTCCGCAGCCGCCTGGGGAGACGCCGCCGTTATAATACCGTGGACGTTATACAAATTTTTTGGAGACGAGGAAATACTAAAAACCCAATACCAAAGTATGAAGGATTGGGTGGAGTTTATGATAGCCCACAGGCAAGGTGGCAGTTGGAAATACCGTCTGCAACTTGGGGACTGGGTGGCGCTGGATGCACAGGAAGGCAGTTATTTTGGCGCAACAAAAGAGGAATTGGTGTGTAGTGCTTATTTTGCCTATTGCTCTAAATTACTTGGGCAAACGGCGGAAATTCTCCATATCAAGGAAGATGCGGAAAAATATATGCAAATACACAAGGAGGTTGTGGAGTGGTTTAACAAAGAGTACATTAATGGGGACGGTAGTTTAAATGTACCCACCCAAACCGCCCACATATTAGCCTTGCATTTTGACTTGGTTGCAGACAAAACCCCTATAATAAACGGACTTACAGACCTATTAGCCAAAGAAAAGGGGCATCTTGTTACAGGCTTTGTAGGCACACCCTACTTTTGCCACGCACTTTCAGACAACGGCAAGGAGGAGGAAGCCTACAACCTACTTTTGCAGGAGGATTACCCCTCCTGGTTGTACCAAATAAAAATGGGTGCAACCACCATATGGGAGCATTGGGACGGCATAAAACCAAACGGCAGTATGTGGAGTGCAGACATGAACTCCTTTAACCACTACGCCTACGGCGCCGTTTGCGAGTGGATATTTAAAAACATAGGGGGCATAGGGCAAGCGGAAAACAGCGCAGGCTTTAAAAATATAGTAATAAACGGAAATCTTGGGGGCGGACTTACTTACAGCAAAGCAAAATACAAAAGTATTAGGGGGGATATTTGTGTGGAAAAATATGTAGAGGACAAAAAAATAATTTTTAATGTAAAAATCCCCCATGACGCACAGGCAACCTTAATGTATAAACAGGAAGTAATAGGCGTTTTGGGGCAGGGCAATCACAATTTAGAGGTAAATTTATGAAGTTGACTTTTAACTCGCCGGCAAACAGGTTTTTTGAAGGGCTACCCTTAGGCAACGGCAGTATTGGCACAATGCTTTTAAGTGGCTACGGCAAAGATACCTTACGGTTGTATCATAATACCTATTTTAGCGGAGAGCGGTCGTATAATACAGCCAACCAAAAAAACGCAAGTAAGGCGTTTTTGGAAATGAGGGAGCTTTGCAGGGCAGGTAAATATAAGGAAGCTAAGGCAAAATCCAAGGAGTTTTACGGCATAAAAAACAACTACGGCACCAATTTACCCATAGGGGAAATTTGCGTGGAGTATTTTGCAAGCGGTAATAATGGGCAAAACGCACAAGAAGCAAACTTAACAAGGCAGTTAGATATTATTAACGGTATTGCCTCGGGTAAGTGCGTGGCAGAATCCAAAGCGTTTTTTACCGAAGCCTTAATTTCCTACCCAAAAGATGTTTTAGCTTACAGTATATCAAGCGACACGGCATTTAATGCAAACTTAAATATTAATGTAGAAAACAGCAGTATACACTACGAGGACACCACCATATATATTGATTGTCAAGCCTTAGAGCACACCCATTCGGACAACAAAACAGGTACAAAGGCACTTTGCAAATTGCAAATACAAACGGACGGCGAGGTAAAGCAAAACAAGGTAAGCGGTGCAACCTACATAAAAGTGTACCTACAAATTGCCACGGATTTCGACGGAAGTCTAAAACCCATACCCCCCAAACAGTTTAACTACGAGGAAATAAAAAAGGAGCATACAGCGGATTTTAGGGAAAAAATGGAGCGTGTGCACCTGCAATTAGAGGAAAAACACAAAAAAATTACAGAGCTTTTTCAATACGGAAGATACTTACTTTTGTGTAGCAGTAGAGAAAACTCCCTCTTGCCCGCCCACCTCCAAGGTATTTGGAACGATAACGTGGCATGCAAAATAGGGTGGACGTGCGATATGCACTTAGATATTAACACCCAAATGAACTACTTTATGGCGCAAACGGCAAATTTATACGAAACTACCCCTCCCCTTTTAAGGTATTTTGAAAAGGAGCTTATACCTTCGGGGCGAATTACCGCACAGCAAAGCTACGGCTTAGAGGGTTTTGCCTGCGAGATTGTTTCTAACTCCTGGGGGCATACCGCACCCTACTGGGCAAGCGAGCTTTCCCCCTGCCCCACAGGCGGTGCGTGGCTTTTAATAAATTTATGGGAACACTATTTATTTACCCAAGACACAAACTACCTTAAACAAATCTACCCCATAATTAAAGAGGCAACACAGTTTTTTGCAAGCTATGTTTTTTATGATGATACTACTAAAACCTACGCAACAGGGCCTTCAATTTCCCCCGAAAACAGTTTTGAGGTTGCAGGCGAGGTGTACCAAATAAGCAACTCCCCCACCTACGAGGTGGTTGTAATTAGGGAGCTTTTTAATATGTTTTTGCAAGCCTGCCAAATACTTGGCATTAAAGATGCACTAACACAAAGGGTGGAGGGCATAACCCTACCTAAGTACAGACTGCTAAAGGACGGCAGTATTGCCGAATGGGCGCACAACCACCCGGCAAAAGATACACAACACAGGCACACAAGCCACCTTTTAGGGCTATACCCCTTTGCACAAATAGACGTAGATACAACTAAAGATTTAGCACAGGGGGCAAAAAAGGTTATTGCAAACAAACTTGCCAATCCACAAAATTGGGAGGATACGGGTTGGGCAAGAAATATGCTTTTACTGTACAGCGCAAGACTTAAAGAGGGAGAGGAAGTGCAACAGCATATAAACAGCATTTTAGAAAAATTAACGGAAGAAAATTATATGATAATCCACCCACCCACCCGTGGCGCACCCTCTTTTGACAACGTGTACGAGTTAGACGGCAACACAGGCTTTACCGCCGGTATTTGCGAGGCGCTACTGCAAAGCCACAACAATATAATAAGGCTGCTGCCTGCCCTACCTAAAAGCTGGGCAAAAGGCAAGGTATGCGGACTGCGTTGCAGAGGAGATATTACAGCCGAGCTAAATTGGGAAAAGGGGGAGCTTACAAAGGCGGTGTTTGAAAGCAAAACAACCCAAAGGGTAAAAATTATATATAAAAACACTCAAAAATGTGTTACTATAAAGGCAAATACACCACAGGAATTTAAAGTATGAGTACAATCAGCGTTAAAAATGTATGCAAAAGCTACGAAAAAGAGAAGGGTGCACTAAAAGACGTTTCTTTTGAAATTAAAGAAAAGGAGTTAGTGGTAATAACCGGCCCTTCGGGTTGCGGAAAAACCACTCTACTACGTGTAATTGCAGGCTTAGAGGAATTAAACGGCGGAGAGATTTACATAAACGACCGCCTTGTAAACAACGAGGAAGCAAGCAACAGAGATATTGGCATGGTGTTTCAAAATTACTCCCTGTACCCTCATATGACTGTCTACAAAAACATTGCCTTTGGGCTATGGCAAAAAAAACTGCCACGCAGAGAAATCCAAATGCGAGTGGCACAAATTGCAAAACTGCTAAACATAGAGTTTTTGCTAAACCGCAAACCCAAACAGCTATCGGGAGGGCAAAAGCAACTGGTGGCAATGGGTAGGGCAATGGTTAAAAACCCCTCTATATTTTTACTTGACGAGCCTTTGGCAAATTTGGACGAATCAAAAAGGGAGTTTATGCAAAACGAAATACTAAAGCTACATAAAAATTCCGAAGCTATTTTTTTGTATGTTACCCACAACAGGCAGGAGGCATTACGCCTTTCGGATAAAATAGCGGTTATGGATAAAGGGGTACTGCAACAAATAGACACCCCACAAAACATTTTGCGCAACCCAATAAACCAATTTGTAGCAGAGTTTTTCCGAGATTAAAAGGTGTAAATACTATAGTAAAAGAGAAATGGTGATTCAATTTGAAAAAGTTTAAATTAGTGGATTTTTACAGAGAGCCACACACAGAAATTACAGAGCAAGAGGCAAAAAAAACAGGGCTAAAGCTATATGCGGACGTGTTTTTAAGGGAGTTTTGGGGGCTTATACTACTAAACTTTGTAACGGTATTATTCTTTTTGCCCATAGTTACAATACCGGCCGCAATTTCTGCCTCTTCAAGAGTAGTAACCTATATGTTAGAGGACAAAAACGTTTATATATGGAAGGACTTTATTAGGATTTTTAAACGAGATTTTTTAGAGTCCTTAGGGGCAGGCATAATTTTTGGGGGTATTATTTTTGCAATAATTGCCCTTTTCTACAACCTAACCACAGAGGAAAATCAAATAATAATGCAGGTGATACAAGCGGTACTGCTGTTTTTTGCAATTACAATAGGTGGGTACACCTTTACAAGTATACCCCTTTTGGATATTCCCCTTAGTAAAGCCATTAAAAACAGTTTAATACTAACGTTGTTTAGGCTACCATACAACGCTGTTGCAAGCCTTATAACTATGGCGCTTGTACTGCTGTCCGTAACTTTCTTTCCCCTGTCCCTAATTTGGGTGGGGTTGTTTGCCCTTTCCTTTATAAACCTAACTATGACATTTTGCACGTACAGCGGTATTGAAAAATACATCATCAATAAAGATAAAATATTAGAAAAATTAAATGAGTAAAAAAGCAGGTAGAATAATGTTAAGTAACAAAGAGCTTAAAGAAAAGGCAAGCTATATAAGACAAGAGACACTAAAGCTTATAGCAATGGGCAATACAGGGCATACAGGGGGGGATTTATCCCAAAGCGATATACTTACCGCCCTTTTTTACAACGTACTTAGGCATAACTCCAAAAATCCAAAGTGGGCAGAGCGTGACCGCTTTATTTTAAGTAAAGGGCATTGCGTAGAGGCGTATTACGTAATTTTAGAGGATTTCGGCTACATTACAAAGTCCGATTTAGCCACCTTTTCTAAGTTTGGCACAAAACTTATAGGACATCCCAACAACAAGGTTTGCGGTATAGAAACAAACTCCGGGGCTTTAGGTCATGGGCTGTCTGTGGGCGCCGGCATGGCACTTGGGGCTAAACTTGACAACAAAGACTATAAGGTTTACGTACTAATGGGAGACGGCGAGTTAGGAGAAGGCTCTGTATACGAGGCGGCAATGTTTTGCGCTCATCATAAGCTAAACAATTTATGCGCAATTATAGACAGAAACCACCTGCAAATAAGCGGAAACACCGAGGATGTTATGGGCTTAGAGCCACTTTCGGATAAATGGCAAGCCTTCGGTTTTGAGGTGTTTAACATAGACGGACATAATTTTAACGAGATACTAAACGTGCTTAACGCAAAAACCCAAAAACCCAAACTAATAATTGCAAACACAATAAAGGGCAAAGGGGTAAGCTTTATGGAAAATGTTGCAAAATGGCACCACGGCGTACCCACTCAAGACCAACTAAAGCAAGCATTAGACGAGCTTTCTTTTTATGGTGATGATGATGGAGGCAACCTATGAGCAACAGTATTTCTAACAGACAAGCATTTTGCGAAACCTTAATTACCATGGCGCAAACGGACAAGGATATTGTGGTACTTACCAGCGATTCTTGCGGTTCTGCCGGACTTACGCCTTTTGTGGAAAAATATAAGGACAGGCATATAGAGGTGGGTATTGCAGAGCAAAATATAGTAGGCATAGCCTCGGGGCTTGCAACTTGCGGTAAAAAACCGGTTGTTGCCTCTCCGGCTTGCTTTTTAAGTATGCGTAGTGCAGAGCAAATAAAGGTGGATGTGGCATATTCCAACAACAATGTGCTTTTGCTTGGTATATCCGGGGGTGTAAGCTACGGCGCACTTGGAAGCACTCATCACAGCCTGCAAGATATTGCCCTTATGTGCGCAATACCTAATTTAGAAGTAATTTTGCCTGCGGACAGATACGAGACGGCAGAAATTACAAAGGATATACTAAATAACCCTCGCCCCGTATATATGCGTATAGGCAGAAATGCGGTAGAGGACGTATATAAAACCAACAACACAGGGTACAAAAGGGGCAAAGGCACATGGCTTAGTGCATGCACTACCACCGCCAAAGCAACTATAATTGCCACAGGGGAGTTAGTAAGGACTGCCTTAGATGCTTCTGTAATCTTACAAAAACAAAATATAGAGGTTGCCGTACTAAATTTGCACACACTAAAGCCAATAGATACCGAATCAATATTAAAAGCAACACAGACGGGCTTTATTTTAACAATGGAGGAGCACAGCATTTTTGGGGGGCTAAACAGCTTAGTTTCCCAAGTGGCATGCGCAAATAACCCTGTGCCTGTACACGCCCTAAGCATTTCAGACGAGCCTGCCCTTGCCGGTGCTTCCAAAGAAGTTTTTGAGCATTACGGTCTTACGGCACAAAATGGAGCAGAAATTATTTTAAGTCATTTAAGGGAAAAAGGAGAGAGTAAATGAAAGACTTTAACATAAAATTGGGGGTTGCCCCCACCAGAAGAAATTTATTCAGCAAAACCGAGGCACACCGCCTAAAAAATGAAATATACACAAAATTAGGCAAAATGGGTGTAAACTACGTGGGCATAGAGGATTGCACGGCGGAGGGCTTGCTTATTGGGGAAGAGACGGTTGCACAAGTGGTTGCAAAGTTTAAAGAGGAAAATGTGGACGGCGTGTTTTTCCCTCACGTTAATTTCGGCACGGAGGATTTAGTGTGTAAAGTAGCCAAGGAAATGGGTTTACCCGTGCTAATAGGGGGTTTAAGAGATGGGGAGCTTACGGCGCAGGGGCACAGGCTTACAGACTCTCAATGCGGACTTTTTGCAACAGGCAAGGTACTGAGACGGTTTAAAATACCCTTTAACTACCTAACCAACTGCGCACTTGAGGACACCGCCTTTATACGTGGCATCAACACTTTTTTAGGGGTAATAAATGTGGTTAAGGAAATGAAAAACTTAAAAATACTCCAAATATCCACACGCCCCGCAGATTTTTGGACGGTTATGTGCAACGAAGGGGAGCTTTTAGAGCGGTTTGGCGTTCAGCTATGCCCAATTTCTCTGCCACAGCTTACTTTGGAGGTAAAAAGGGTAGAGGCGGAGGAGAGCACCGAGGTACAAGCGGTTTGCGACTACATACAATCAAATATGACGGTAAAAATACCTAAAAACAGCGTGCAGAGAGTGGCGTCGTTAAAAATCGCCATGAAAAACTTAGCCGATAAAAGAGGGTGCAAGGCGGTGGCAATCCAATGTTGGAACGCTCTGCAAAGCGAAATCGGCATTATGCCTTGCGCCTCTAACGGTTTGCTTACAGACGAGGGTATGCCTGTTGTGTGCGAGACGGATATTCACGGTGCAATATCTTCTGTAATTACCCAAGCGGCAAGCTTTTCCCCCACTTTTTTTGCGGATTGGACGGTAAGACACCCCAATAAAAGTAATGTGGAGCTACTCCAACATTGCGGGCCTTTCCCCATTTCTCTTGCCAAGAGCGATAAACAGCTTGTAAATCCTTTTGTGTTTGAAGCAAATGCAGGGGCGGTGGTACAGGAGTTAAAAGAGGGGGAAATAACCATAGTGCGTTTTGACGGAGACAACGGCAAATACTCCCTACTTGCAGGCACGGCGCAGGTGGTGGACGGTCCGTATAACGCAGGCTCTTATTGTTGGATAGAAGTAGAAAACCTACCACGGTTAGAGCGTAAACTGGTGGAAGGGCCGTATATTCACCATTGTACAGGGGTGTACGGCAATATTTTAGCCGTACTCTACGAGGCACAGCGGTATTTTAATTTTGAGTTGGATTTATTTAACGAGGATGCGGAAAACAAGATTTTAGCATGGTTACTTTGCGAAAAGGAGTAATGGGGTGGAAGAAAAATACATAATAGCCATAGACCAAAGCACCCAAGGCACAAAGGCAATTTTATACGACAACAAGGGTGATATTATAGGCAGGCAGGACATCGCCCACAAACAAATAGTAAACGAGTTGGGCTATGTTTCTCACGATGGGGAGGAGATTTACGCAAACACCCTAACCGCCGTAAAACTTCTTTTAGAGAATACAAAAGCGGACACAGGCAAAATTTGCGGTGTGGGTATTTCCAACCAACGAGAAACCTCTTTAATTTGGAACAGGCACACAGGCAAGGCGGTGGAATACGCAGTAGTGTGGCAATGCAGTAGAGGACAGAGTATTATAGAAGGTATAACCAAAAAAGAGGGTGAGTACATTAAAAGCACAACGGGTATTTACCCATCCCCCTACTTTCCGGCGGCAAAATTAGCCTGGCTTAACAATCATCATCACAAAGACAAAAAAGACTTGTGCTATGGCACTATGGACAGTTTTTTGGTGTATCGCCTGACAAACCGCCAAAGCTACGCCACCGATTATTCCAATGCGTCTCGCACTCAATTATTTAACATTAACAGTTTAAAGTGGGATGAAGGCATTTGCAAGTTGTTTGGCATAGATGCAGACGCACTACCCAAGGTTTTTGACAGCAACGCAAATTTCGGCTACACGAATTTTGAAGGATTGCTTAAGCAGGAAGTGCCTATTCACAGCGTTATGGGGGATTCTCACAGCGCACTTTTTGCACAGGGCTGTTTTGAAGTGGGTAGCATAAAAGCCACCTACGGCACAGGCTCTTCCGTTATGATGAACATAGGCAAAGCGCCTTTTGCAACAAAAAATGGGGTGGTATGCTCTATCGGCTGGGGAGTGGGCGGGGAGGCAACCTATGTTTTGGAGGGCAACATTAACTACACGGGTGGCGTAATCAGTTGGCTTAAAAACAATTTAGGCATAATTACCGATGCAAGCAGTACGCAAGAGATGGCAAAAATGGCAAACAAAGAGGACACAACCTACTTTGTGCCTGCATTTACAGGGCTTAGCGCACCTTATTTTAATAACAAAGCAAAAGCTATAATATGTGGAATGACGCCAACCACAGGGAAAAACGAGGTGGTAAAATCCGCACTCGAGAGCATAGGTTTTCAAATCAGCGATGTTATAGACGCAATGAGAGAAGCCTCAAGCATAAATCTAACCACTTTAAAAGCGGACGGTGGCGCCACAAAAAACGGTTATTTAATGCAGTTTCAAAGTGATATTTGCGGTATAGAGGTGCACGCCTCAAAAATAGAGGAGCTTTCGGCAACGGGGGTAGCCTACATGGCAGGGCTTGCTCTTGGGGTGTACGATAAAAGGGTTTTTTCGTGTGTGGAGTATGAACGGTTTTTGCCTACTGCGAGTATGGATTGGGTTTCTAAGAAAAAACAGGGGTGGAGAGATGCGGTTTGTTTGGTGGTTAGTGGTTAGATTTCTTGGGTATTCCTCTTTTTTGTTTGGGCTTGCGTTTGGAGGGTGCTCTTTCTAATTTCTAACCACTAACCACTACGCACTAATAATTCTCGAACAAAATCAAAAAATATGAAGAAGAATTTAAAAAAGAAGTAGTCAAATTAGCAAGAGAAATACAATTAATGAAAGAAATAAGAGGATTGAAAAAATCAAATGCAATATTAAAGGATGCTCTTGGTTTTTTCCCGCAGAGCCAAAAAAGATAGCAAAGAAAGAAATATTTAAGTTTATAAATAGCACTGAAAATAAGCGGAGTGTGTCAGAAATGGCAAGAGAACTTAATGTGTCGCAATCAGGATATTACAAGTGGCAAGTTTCGCAATGTACTCACTGCATATGGAGCAAGCCGATATTTATCTGAAATGCAAGGGTAAAAAGGGATTGAAAGAAGCCGACCAAATCCTATTTACGGCGGCAACGATCTACTAAAAAGGCGTGATGAATGGGCAGACTTCCCTGCCGGTAAAGGCGTAGAAAGCAGAATACACCAAGCTGACCGCCGAGCATAAAACACTTAACCAAAGGTATTTCAAACTTAAAAAATACATTAAATATACATAAACTCTATGATATTGATTCGCCAAACGTAGATTTTCGGCGTACAACAATGCAAATATAGTAATTGCACTATTACCCCCAAAAAAAGCAAAAAGCCTTAAGCAACAACCGCTAAAGGCTCTTTTATCTATAAAAATCTAACTCGTCGGTAGTGGCAAGCACTACCCCTATTAAATTACTTTATCCCTTAAATCCACAGCTGTCTCTAAGATTGCTACCACGTTTTCTAAGGGTACATCGTTCATTATTTCTTGGGCAGGGGCTATTATATATCCGCCACCCTTGCCTAAAATTTCTATTGCCTCTTTTGCCATTTTTTTAACCTCTTCGGGCTTCATAAAAGGCAAGCCTTGGGTGTCTATTCCACCCATAAATACAAGGTCTTTGCCGTACTCCTTTTTAATGTAGCGCAAATCGTTACAGGGTTGTACAGGCTCCCAGCCGTCAAGCCCTGCATCTATTAATTGAGGCAGATAGTCTATCATCTTTCCGCAGCTGTGCATAAAAATGTACTGCCCGTACTTTTTGTATTCCGCAAACAACCGCTTGTACTGTGGCATCATCAGCTCGTTAAACATTGCAGGAGAGAAAAAGCCCGAGCATTGCATACCTAAATCATCACCATGATGAACTATTTTATACCCTAAATCTGCCTTAACCTTTGCAAGCTTTATTCTGTAATCTGTAATTTTTTCCATCATTTCGCTTATTAGCTTGGGGTTGCCTGCTATTTCTGTCATAAAATTTGCCCAGCCTAAAATTGCATAGGAGCGCTCGTAGGTGGCAAAATAGCCGGAGGGTATTACGCATAAATCCCCATCTACTCCGTTTTTATCCCGCTCTAACCACTCGTAAATTCCCGCTTGGTTTAAATCGGGGGCTTCGTATTTTTTTACCGCCTCTTCTAAGGGTAAATCCAACAACTTTGCTACTCTGTCCGGCAAAAACTCCCTTGCCTTTGCGTTTGCCTCTTTGTTGCCTTCTAAGGGAGAATAGTTGGAAAAAAAGCCGTCCGAGCCTATAAGTATGCCCATTCCCCAGTTGTCGTAAGCGGTGTTGTTTTTCCTGTCTATACGCACATAGCCATCCTTTTCTAATTGGTTCATGGTGGCTTCGTCGTTTCTGAAAAACAGGGGTACATCGTTTTTCTCAAAGGTAAAAACAATGTGATTTTCTAAATAATCGTCTAACTGCTCCGGACTGTCTAACTTTAGCGCCTCGCTTATTTCTTTGTCCCTCGTTCTGTCCGAAAAGGTTATTTGGCTTGGCAGATAGTCTACTTCCTTGCGCTCAAATTGGTTTAATACTCTTTGTGCTTTTGTTAATCCCATTTCTATTCTCCTTATAAATTATTGATTTATACGTATATAATGCCGAAAACCCCTAAAGGCTCTCGAAAAATGCTAAATACCTTCCGTTTTTATTACGGATATTGCCGCAAGCTCGTCTATAATAAGTACGTTTATGTATTTGCCTCGTGCGGAGGCTATTATTGATTGGGTTTTCTCTTCCCCTACCGCTACCGCCACTACTGTGGGTATGCTCTTTAAAACATCGAGGTCTATGGAAATTACTCTGTCCGATAAAAAGCTTTCCGCAGGTCTTGCGTCTATAAACATTCGGTGTCCGCAAACGTCTGCACTCATGCCCTCCTGTACTAAGGCTTTAGATTCGTCTAAAGTTATGCACTTGCATTTGTAGGACATACTTTGCTCCGGGTCGGAAGACCCTAACCCCACAAAGGCCACGTCCATTTGTTCAAACATCTTAAAATGGTTGGCAATATCCGGCTCGTTCATAAGTAGTGTTCTAAGCAGTTTGTTTTGCACTATAAAGGGGGCGTTTAGCACATGAAAGGTTGCGTTTAGCTTTTCTGCAAACCGCTTTGTAATCTCGTGGCCGTCAAGCTCTAAACTTTGGGAGGGATACCCTGCCGTAAGTTGCCATATACTACCGTTTTGCTTGGTGCTTTTTGTTAAATATTTGGGGATGTAGCTAATAGTAGACCCCCAGGCAATGCCTATTATAAAGCCGTCTTTTATTATACCCTCAAGGTAGTGCGCCGCCGCCTTTGCCACGCCGTGTTTAGACATTTCTTTAGTGCTTTCCGAGGGCAACACCATTACCTCGTTAAGCCCGTAATGACTTTTTATTTTAGTTGCAAGAGAGGTATAATGAGAGGGGGGTGTGCTAATATCAAACCTTACTATTTGCATCTGCCGTGCCGAATTTAGCATACGGGAAACTTTAGGGCGAGACAGCCCCATTAGCTTGCCTATTGCCTCTTGAGACATATTTCCCATATAATACAATTTTGCCACCGTTATTAAGGATTCTCTGTAAGATGAGTCTGTCATTTGCTTACCCTCTAAAATTGCCTTGAGTGATTATAACAATTTTACACTTTTTTATATTATTTCACGAATTATTTTATATGTCAATACAAATAGGCGGTTGTGGGAGCATAATAAGTGAACAAATGTGCAGTAATTTTTATTGAGCATTTGTGCAATTATATTGCCTCCCTACGTTGACATTTAGTAAAAATCATAATAAACTTTAGTCAACATCAAGCAAATAGTTACAAAAAACGGAAAATAGTATAAAAACATAATGGATAAATCAATATTTTTACATATAAATAAAGGAGAGCTTAAATGACAAGCAGAGAAAGAGTAAAGGTGGCGCTTAATCATCAAACACCCGACTGTGTGCCTACAGATTTATGGGGTAGCGCATCAAGAATAACAAATCAGCTATATTTTGATTTAAAAAAGCATTTTGATATTACAGAGGAAGGCAGACTTATACGCCCGGGCACAGTTACGGAATACGAGGACTACATACTTGCAGACAGACTAAACTCCGATTTCAGACACATCAACATAGGCAAGCCCAAAGGCTTTAAAAGCTATAAAAACCAGCAAGGTTTTGTAATAGACGAGTGGGGAGTGGGCAGAGATGTTTCCGCAATTTACCCAACCGTTGCATATTTTCCTTTAGCGGAGGCGGAAGTTGCCGATTTAGACGGCTACAACTGGCCAAAACCGGAAGATGAGGGCAGAATCGAAGGCATAGAGGAGCGGGCAAAAGACTGGTTTTTAAACACAGACAAGGCAATTACCGCAACCTCCCCCGTTTCGGGTATGTTTTTTGAGCTTGCGCAGTTTTTAAGAGGGCCCGAGGAATTTTTTGTGGACTTATATATGAACAAAGAGTTTGCTCACAAATTGATAGACAAAATTACGGATATATTAATCCCCCTAACTTTGTATTATGTAAAGCCTATTGCACCCTACATAGAGTGGCTGGAGTTTACCTCCGATTTAGGCACACAGCATGCGCCTTTTATGTCTTTAGATATGTTTAAGGAGTTTTTTGCAGAGCCCTTTAATCGGATTTTTTCCGCAGTAAAACAGGCATACCCCACAGTTAAAATATTTTTCCACAGTTGTGGTGCAATTTACGATTTTATACCCGAGCTTATAAAAGCAGGGGTGGACGTACTAAACCCCATACAACCTTTAGCAAAAGATATGGACCCAAAACGCATTAAGGAAGAGTTTGGCAAGGACTTGGTTTTCCACGGAGTAATTGATATTCAGCAAGCTATGAGGGGTAGTGTGGAGGATGTAAAAAAAGAAGTTGCTTTGCGTATAGACCAAATGAATATAAACGGTGGCTACATTCTTGCCCCAAACAACCATCTACAACCCGATGTACCCTTTGAAAACGTGGTAGCTATGTACAACTACGCCAAAGAGTACAGCAAAAAATAAGTTAGTTTAAAAGTTTTCGCAAAATTTTGCGAAGAATAAAAAATATACGGAGGAATTAAAATGAAAAAAATTACATTATTAGTAGTTACCCTACTTGTAGCGGTTATGGCTTTTGCGGCATGTGCGCCGGCGGCAGCTCCCGTTGCAAGCGAAGCGCCTGCAAGCGAGGCACCTGCAAGCGAAGCGCCCGCAAGCGAGGCACCTGCAAGCGAGGCACCGGCAGGCGAGGTTAAAGAGATACCTCAAGGGCTTGTAATCGGTAAAATACCCATTACTCTTGCAAACGGCTATCATCAAGCGGATGTAGAATGGTTTACGGAGTATGCAAAAGAAAAATACGGCGCAGAAGTTAAAGTATTAGACGGTAAATTTGAGCAACCCACAATAGTTGCCAACTTAGACCAACTTATTGCGGAAGGCGTTGATGCCATAGTTGTACACAGCTACGAGGCAGAAAGCGTAGTGCCGGGCATAGAGGCTGCAAGAGCGGCAGGAATACCCATTATAACCTTCTATTTAGAAACAGAAAACAACGTACCCTTTGTTGCAATCAACGAGGCAAGTGCAGCTTTTGAAATGGGTAAAGTAGCGGCAGAGCAATGGACAAAAGCACATCCGGATAAACCCATTGTATACAGTGTAGTGGATTATGTGGATTCTCCCGTTGTACAAGCAATGAGAACAGGCCCGTTTATCGAAGGTATTAAAAGTGTTGCCCCCGACGCTAAAGAAGGCAAAATTATAGACGGTGGCGGTACAAGAGACACAGGGTACAAAGCGGCTCAAGATATTATTCAATCCGCACCCGAAACCAACATTTTCTACGGCGCAAGCTCGGATTACTCCTTAGCAATACTACCGGCACTTGAAGAGGCAGGCAG
Organism: uncultured Christensenellaceae bacterium; assembly: GCA_964628515.1. Lineage (GTDB taxonomy): Bacteria > Bacillota > Clostridia > Christensenellales > Christensenellaceae > CAZVNZ01. The sequence continues at coordinate 54,370 of CAZVNZ010000007.1, read as the reverse complement.
AGGCAAGGCTAAAGACGGTGTTGTAGAAACAGAAATACTCGTGGGCACAGATGCAACAGGTGCAGAGCTTGTAGCCATTTATGACCCATCATCATCATTTAAAATAACAATGGGCTTAACACCCAAAGAAAACGGTATGCTTAAAGTGGATACAATCATGAAAACATGGTCGGGAGAAATTAATGCCGACGAAAAAATGACAGTAGAAGCAACAGACAAAGAAATAGACTTCTGGAATACCCCTCTTGAAGAAGCAAGAGCATGGTATAAAGAGGAATACAGAGCAGAACCCGAATTTTAAACAGGTTTTAAGAGCAACTAATAATATACTAATCTAAACTAAACTAAATTCAATGCCCCCCTTGCTTAAAATAAAGGCAGGGGGTTGCGTTGAATAATTCCTAATTATGCACACAAAAAAACTCTATAATAGGGGGACGCAGATGGAAAGCATATTGCAGATTAAAAATATCACAAAGAAATTTCCCGGTGTGGTAGCACTTGACGATGTAACCTTTGAAATTCAAAAAAACACCGTGCATTGCTTGCTTGGAGAAAACGGCGCAGGTAAGTCCACATTAATTAAAATTTTAACGGGAGCACTCGACAGAACTTCCGGAGAAATCTTTTTAAACGGGAAAAGCCTTGTTGTACACAACACCAAAGCCGCCAGAGACAAAGGCATAAGCACCTTGTTTCAAGAGCTTAATGTTGTGGATCAACTTACGGTTGAGGAAAACTTGACACTCGGAATGGAAACCACAAAACTTGGGTTTTTGCAAAAAACGGAGAGTGTTAAAAAAACAATAGAAATACTAAAAAACATAGAGCCTGCCATAGACCCAAAACAGTTGGTGTCAAAACTTAGTGTGGCTAAAAAACAAATTGTGGAAATTGCAAAGGCAATAGCCACAGATGCGGAAGTAATAATAATGGACGAACCCACAGCCGCCATTTCCGAAGGGGAAATTAAGCGATTGTTTGAAGTAATAAAAGAGTTAAAAACCAAAAACGTAACGGTTATATACATCTCTCATCGTTTGGACGAAATCTTTGAAATTGGGGATAACGTAACCATATTACGAGATGGCAAGCATATAGAAACAAAAAGCATATCACAAGTGGAAAACAGAGCAGAGCTTGTGCGTATGATACTTGGAAAAACCGTAGTGGAAAGCTACAAACCCAACGATGCAGACTACAACACAAAGGTAATAGAAGCAAAAAACATTAAAAACAGCAAGCTAAACAACATAGACTTTGATGTTTTTAAGGGTGAGGTTGTGGGAGTATACGGGCTGGTGGGCGCAGGCAAAACGGAGCTTGCAGATGCCTTATACGGTGCTGATTCCTTTAAAGGAGAGCTTAAAATAAAGGGCAAACAGGTAAACTACAAGAGTATCCACGACGCAATTTCCATAGGTATTGCAATGGCGCCCGAAGAACGCAGAACGCAAGGGCTTTTTACAATACTATCCATTAAGAAAAATATCTCGGTGATGAACTTTGATAAAATATCCAAAAACGGCATTATTTCTACGGCAAAGGAAAATTCTTTATCCAAAGAATATATAGACAAACTAAATATTGTGACAAACACGGACGAAAAAGAGGTTGCCTTGCTTTCTGGGGGCAATCAACAAAAGGTTGTGTTTGCAAAATGTTTAAACTCGGACTCGGATATTTTATTGTTAGACGAGCCAACACGAGGCATAGACGTGGGTGCAAAAGAAGAAATTTATACCATAATACGAGAGCTTTCTAAGCAGGGCAAAACCATTATGGTGTTTTCCTCCGAGTTGCCCGAGGTGCTTAATTTGTGCGACAGAATTTTTCTGCTGTACGACGGTAGTTTAAAGGGAATAATTAAAAACGGCGAGGATGTAGACTCGGAAAATATAATTCATATTGTAACAGGGGGGCAGTAAAATGAACAAACTAAAATTAGGCAAGCAAAATTATTTAACCCTGTGGATGTTTTGTCTTTTAGCGGTACTTATTGCGGTAATTGCCATTATACAGCCAAAATTCGGAGAAATTACCAACATTAGAAACATTATAAATCAGCAATCTATACTAATTATTGTAAGTGTGTGCGTAACACTCTTGCTTATTACAGGTAATTTTGATTTATCCATAGGCGCTGTAATTGGAATGTCCGGAGTGTTGTGCGCATATTTTTGCCAATCTTTAACTCAAGGCGGACTGGGAATGCCCTTTGTGGTTGCCATTATTTGTGCCATACTGCTAAGTGTGGGTATAGGTGCGGTAAATTCCTTTTTAGTGGTAAAATTGGGGGTTGCCTCCGTTATTGCCACCTTAGGTACTATGTCTATTGCAAGAGGTATTGCCTACATATTTGCCAACGGCTCTATGGTGGAGCTGGGTCTGCCTGCGGATTTTAGATTTTTCGGCACGGCGGAGGTAGGCGGTTTCTTCTCTCTGCCTATGATTTTTATGATTATCATAGTGGCAATATTTGTTTTTGTCCAATCAAGAACGGTATTTGGGCAAAAAATCTTTTTTATAGGCGCAAACAGAAAAGCTGCGGAGCTCTCGGGCATAAAGGTAAACAAACAGCTAACCGCACTTTATTTAATGAGCGGTGCGTTTGCAGGTTTTGCAGGTGTGTTGCTTGCATCTAAATTAGGGGCAGGCGATTGTAAGGTAGGTGTAGGCTACGAGTTTGACTCGGTGGTTGCGGTGGTGCTTGGGGGTACAAGCATACAAGGCGGTTCCGGCTCGGTAATAGGTATGGTTATTGGTGTATTTATAATAGGAGTACTGCAAAATGCACTAAACCTCTTTGGAGTGGCTCCCGATTGGCAGGCAATAGTTAAAGGTGTTGTAATTGTAGTGGCGGTATTATTCCAAAGATTTGCCATTAACAGACGCAACGCAGTTTAAGGGGGAAGGTAGTATGATAAGCATAAAAAAAGGATCTTGGAGAAATGCGGTTAAAAATTTATATGTTTTTGGAATACTTGCAATATTTATAATAATATTTGCGGCTATTTCTCCTAAATTTATTGCAGTACCAAGCATAATTAATATAATAAGAACGGCGGCGCCGGTGGTAATAGTATCTGCGGCGGCAACCTTGCTTATGATTTCCGGAAACATAGATTTATCCGTAGGCAGTATATTAGGCTTAAGCGGTATTGTATGCGCACTTTTAAGCAAAAGCGGTGTTGGTTTATTTGCGGCGGTTATATTGTGCATAGTTTTAGGCGTGGTTTTAGGCTTTATAAACGGAGTACTTGTGGTTAAGCTAAAAATAATACCCGTTATTGCCACCCTTGCCACTATGAATGTCTTTTTAGGCATTGCAAAATTGCTTAGCGGAGACACCATACCCTATGTTAAGGGTATGCCTAAAGACTTTGCCTTTTTAGGCAGGGGGGATATTGGACCGTTGCCCGTACAGTTTTACATAATTGTTGCGGTAATAGTAGTATTTGTGTTGTTGCAACGAAAAAGCATACTGGGCAAATATGCGGTTGCCATAGGTGGAAATACTACGGCGGCTCGCCTTGCGGGTATAAACGTAAATAAAATAATTTGGGTGATGTACATACTTGTAGGAGCAACGGCGGCACTTGCAGGCTGTATACGTGCAAGTAACATGACGGTAGCGGACGCCACCGCCGGTGCAGGTTTCGAGCTTGATGTTATTATTGCCATACTTATGGGCGGTACAAGCTTTTTTGGCGGAGAAGGCTCGGTGGGCAGAACGGTTGCAGGCGCTTTTATACTGGTAATCTTAGGTATTGGGCTTAATATGTCGGGCGTACCGGCGTTTTATCAGTATGTGGTTAAAGGCCTTGTACTTATTGTTGCGGTATTTTTAGATAAAATCGTTAAAGAAAAAATCAGCGCATAAAGGAGATAAGCATTATGACAAACTATGTAATGGGTGTAGATGTTGGCACAACGGGTAGCAAGGCAATAATATTTGATTTGCAGGGCAACTTAATTGCTTCGGGGTACAAGGAGTACACCTGTATTTACCCAAAACCAAACTGGGTAGAGCAGGACGCAGTAATGCTTAAAGAGGCGGTTTTGGAGGTTTGCAAAAAGGCGGTTTTGGACGCACAAATAAACCCAAAAGAAATTGCAGGCATTAGCGTGTCTGCCCAAAGATGTTGCTTGCTGTTTGTTGATGATCATCATAATGTACTAAAAATGATTTCCTGGCTGGATAACCGTGCGTCAAAAGAGGTGGATATTTTGCGAGAGGAAGTGGGAGAGGACGCCTTTTATAAAAATTCCGGTATGCCTTTAGGCACTACCTGGATTCTCCCCAAAATTATGTGGGTGCAGAAAAACGAGCCGGAGATATTTGAAAAAACCAAAAAGTGCGTGCAACTTCACGATTATATTTTAAAGTGTTTGGGTGCGGACGATTATTACGCAGACGAGCCGGATTGCGCCTTTTGGGGATTTTGGGACACGGACAACCTTTGCTTTAACAAACAAATGTTGGCAAAGTATAATATTAATGAAGAACTGTTGCCAAGGGTACTTGCCTCCGGCACAAAAACAGGGGGCGTTTCAAAAGAGGTTGCACAAGCAACAGGGCTTTTTGCGGGTACACCCCTATGCGTAGGCGGCGGAGACCAAAATTGCGCCGCCATAGGTGCAGGTGTTGTTAAAGAGGGAAACGCCTCCGTCTCCTTAGGTACGGGCGGTCTTGCAACGGTATTTATGAGCAAGCCAAACAGAGACCCTAAGGGCAAAGCCATGATAACCAACAGTGCGGTACACGGCTGTTGGCAAACGGAGGGCTTGCAAAACGGAGCGGCAGGCGTTTTTAGGTGGTTTAGAGACGAAATTGCCGATTTAGAAAAGCATTTAAGCGCAAAGGACGGAGAGGACACTTATGTTAAGTTAAACAAGCTTATAGAAAGCTCTCCCGTGGGGGCAAAAGGGTTAATCTTTCTGCCCTATCTTGCCTCGGCGGCATCCCCAAGATACGACGAATACGCAAGAGGCACAATAATCGGGCTTACCTTTTCTCATACAAAGGGGGATATGGCAAGAGCAACCATAGAGGGCATAACCATGGAAGAAAAGGATATACTGACCGCCATTAGAAGCACGGGAGTTGCCATAGAAAAAATACGTATAATGGGTGGCGCAACCAAAAGCGATGTATGGAACCAAATACAAGCGGACATGTACAACTGCACGGTAGAAACCCTAAAAATTACAGACTCGGCGGTACTGGGTGCGGCAATGTGTGCGGCGGTAGGTGTAGGGCTGTACGAAAGCATACCAAAGGCGGCGGCAAGCCTTGTAAGAGCGGATAAAAGCTACACCCCAAACAAGCAATCGGTGCAAATATATGACGAGATGTACAAAATTTATTGCACCGCTTATGAGAGTTTGGCAGACGCAGGGGTTTACAAAGGTATTGCTAATTTGCAAGGTAGTGTGGTTTGAAAAATTTGGTTTTGTGATATAATCAGTAATAAGAATACACGCCTTGTTTGTAGGAGAAAGTGGTAATTATTATGATTAACCGCAACGAAGTTTTAAAGCATATTTTAGAGAAATATAACACCTCTGCGGAATATCTGTGGGCAAAAACCCCAAACTTTGCAGTTTTTAGGCACAAGCACAACCGCAAGTGGTTTTGCGCTATTGTAGATGTTACAGCGGACAAGTTGGGAATGTCGGGAAACAATTTGGTAGATGCACTACTATTGAAATGCGATCCCCTAATGATTGGCTCGCTAATTAGTCAACAAGGCATCTTGCCCGGGTATCATATGAACAAAGAGCATTGGATAACGGTAGTTCTTGACGGAACGGTGGACACGCAGCAGATTTGGGCGCTTGTTGATTTAAGCTATGATTTAACTCGGTAGTTTTAGGGTGGGGTTCATATTTAATATTATTAGCGTATTAGGGGGGGATTTAATATCCCCCTTAGTTATAGTTTGGCACATATTTTTATTTTCTACTCATAGCCTCAATTTTTAAGAAAGCTCTATCCACTACTTAACCCACCAAAAAACCCCAAGCCAAAAACCAATATAGCAGCCCACCACCCCCAATCATCACCAAAAAAAAAGCAAGACCCAAGCAAAAAAGGAATACCCATACAATCCCCAAAAAAAACAGTTGACAAACAGCAACATAAGGTCTATACTTTACGACAAGATGATTGCAATCCTCGACCAACCAACTAAATAGGAGCGTACTTAAATGAAAGAAGCATTAACCAAGCAAGAATGGATTATTATGGAAACGCTGTGGGATAAAAACCCTCTGTTTTTGTCCGATATTATGGAGCTAATGAAAGGGCGGGTTAATTGGACAAAAAGCACCTTTTTAACCTATATTAAAAAAATGATGGAAAAAGGGTTTGTAGGCTACGAAACCATAAGGGGAAGTCGCCTTTATACCCCCCTTGTAAGCCGTAGACGGTGCATGGAAAACGAAAGCCGTTTTTTAATGGCTCGTATGACGGAGGACAGTACTAAATATTTTGTTACCAATATGATAAAAGAGGGGAGTCTTACAGAAAAAGACAGACAAGAGCTAAAAGAACTTATTGAAAATTTGGGCATAAATAAGGACACACAAAAAGAGGATAAGTAAATGAATAATATACTATGGATGCTTTTGGAAATAACGATTTTTTCGGGTGTAATTTTTGCGCTGATTATGTTATTTAAAAAGGCTTTTAAAAATAAAATTTCCCCTATGTTGCATCTTTGGATTTGGGTTTTGTTGATTATTAGATTGATGCTCCCCATAACTTTCGAAAGCGGTATGCGTATCTTTGTTATACCAAACGAGGTGCAAACCGTGCAAGTCGCCGCACCTACGCCCGTTACGCAAAATACAGGTGGCAGGCAACTAAATAGCGGCGGCGTCACCCCACCTGCGCAAATAACTTCCAATAAAGAGGCTAACCTACCTGCACCTACTATCCCCAGTCAAAGCAGTAGTGTAGCCACCCCTGCTTTTAATTGGGATGTTGGCAAAACACTAATTTTAGCATGGCTATTCGGAGTTGGTATACTGCTTATACGCATTGGTTTTACCTATCGTAATATAGTTATGCAAACTAAGCTTAGAGGGGTCCGACCCACTCAAAAGTTATTGGGGCTCTTAGAGCAATGCAAGAAGGAACTTGGCATTACACAGCGTGTATATATAATTGCGCAAAAAAATATGGCAAGCCCTGCCCTGCTTTTTCCAAACATTATACTAATGCCCGTAGATGTGCTTAATATGGATGTAACTCAAATTAAAATGGCGATACTCCACGAGCTTACCCACTTTAAGCGCAAAGACCATATTTTAAGCGTGCTTTTACTGACTTTGCGCACGGTGTACTGGTTTAACCCTTTTATTTGGTTGGCATTTAAACAAATACGTGCGGATATTGAAACGGCGTGCGATAACGATGTGGTAAAGCAATGGTGCATTGAGGAGCGAAACACCTACGCTTACACCGTACTGCAAATGTTTGACAGAGCCAAAAACAAGCAGTTAGTGTTGGGCATGGCGCTGGGAGGTACTCGCAAAAATGCAGAGCAACGCATACGTGGCATTTATATGGAGAGTAAAAGTAAGCGCAGTATAAAAGCAGTTGCGGTTATAACCTCCTTAATTATTGCCTTTGGATGTTTTACCACAGCCTGCAAACCCACGCCACAAAAACCTATTGTAGTAAACAAATCCGAAAGTTTTGACAAAATAATAGAATCGGGAGAAAACATCGCAACAATAGACCCAAACGCACCCCCCTATACCGTGCCCGAAAAATGGACGGACAGTATTGTAGACGGCAAAATTACAATAGAGGTGGACACCCCCATAGAATTACCCGTACAAAAAGGCTTTCCCGTTGCCATTATGGCGCAACAAACCTTTAGCCAAGAGGAAGTAAATAAATTAGTGGACTACTTTGCTAAGGGGCGCAAACTCTATAAACTGCCTATGCTTGAAACTAAAGAGCAGATTATGGTGCAAATTACAGAGGCTAAACAGGCACGTGCGCAAATGGCAAGCGACCCCGAAAACCCAATATCTGCGGAGAATATGGAGCAACTTGACAGTCATATTTCGCAGTTAGAGCAAAATTACGCAAATGCACCCGAGGCTAACACTAAAGAGTATGTAGATGCCACATTAACAAATATGGTGCAATCTAACGGAGTTGTTTTTGACGAGAATAAGGATTATCTAAATGTGGCAGTAGAGCCAAACGAGGAAAGCCAAACAATTAAATATAACAATACCACGGAGGACGACATTATTTCCGTAGCAAATGCAAACGACAAAAATGCAGGTACAAGCTTTGGTTACAGAACAAGCAACTCTTTTTACAACGAATCTTTCTACAAAAACAACTTAGATGCCCCCGATATTGACGCAAGCACAGACCCTAACTTTAAAGACTGGGAAAATCAGCTTAGCAACACCACCATGACTAAGGAGGAAGCAATTTCCGCTTGCAAACAAATAATGGCGGATTTAGGCATAGAGGGGCTTGGTTTGTACAAATTAGAAAGAGTAGCTTTTTTTAACGAAAACATCAATCCGGTTAAAGGTGGCTATTACTTAGAGTTTAACAGAGAAATAAACGGGCTTGTGGGTTTTGGCATGGGCGGATGGGGCAGTAGCCAAAGCCACGGTGAGAAATTGCCCGAATACGCACCCCCATTTACACAAGAAACATTGAATATTTGCATTAACGAGGACGGCTTACATATGTTTAATTGGTACGGCAAATCAACTATACAGGAAACCGTAAACCAAAATGCAGAATTAATACCCTTTGAAGATGTACAGCAGGCGGCTATTAATCAAATAAAATACAAAAAATCTTTTATGATTAATAACGGGCCGTATACCGTTAGGGCAGAAATAACTTCCGCAAGGCTAAATCTTGGCTATATACAGGTTAAGGACGATACTACCAAAGCTATGATGGTACCCCTTTGGATTTTCGAGGTTACCGAATACATTACCGCAGAAGGGGATAAAGAAAGAAGAGGAAACAAGGAGGCGGTAGCCATAAACGCTCTTGACGGTAGTGTGGTAAACACTACTGCTATTGCAACAAGTATGGAGTACGAGTTGGTGGGAGAGGCGAGCCCGTAAGCAATGCAATATTTTTACCTGTTTACCAAAAGAAAACCAACTTTTTGAAATTTAGGGGGCTTAATGCTCCCTATTTTTACGGTAGCACAAAATATCTGTATTATATACTTATTTGAAGTTAGTTACTGCACCAAGCTACCTTACACAATTACTTGAAATAGCATTTTTAGTGTGATAAAATAGCAATATGATGAAAGTAGTTAGTTGTGAAATAGAAAACTTAATTAATCAAACTTTGGAAGAGTTAAAAAAGCTATTTAACATAAAGCTAAACAGCGTGTTTTTGTTTGGCTCTTATGCAAGGGGCGACTTTGACGAATATTCCGATATAGATTTTATGGCATTAGTAGATACAAACCTAAATGAAATAAACAGCTTTAACGAAAGCATAGCAAATATAGAAAACAAGCTTTCAATAGCAAATGAAAATTGCATTACAATTTCAATTACTGTTCAACAGACTGAAAGATTTATTAAATATAAAGATGCCCTGCCTTTTTACGCAAATATAGAAAAAGAAGGTGTAAGACTTTATGTTGCCTAAAGAAGTTGCAGAAATCTCTAAATTAAGATTTGAAAACGCAAATAAACTTATTAATACTTCAGAAATTTTAATTGAAGCTGCGGATTACAACTCTGCTGCAAACCGCATATACTACGCTGTATTTAATAGTATTAGATCTTGTCTGATACTTGATGGTTTTGATAGCAAAAAACATAGCGGAATTATTTCGGAATTTAGAAAGAGATATATTAAGACAGGTATTTTTAATGAAGAATTATCGAAAACAATCACTATGGTATTTGACTTACGCACCAACAGCGATTACGATGATTTTTTTAAAGCCACAAAAAATGAAGTTTTAACGCAACTTAATAGAGCAAAAGCGCTATTAGCCGAAATAGAAATCTATTTACAATCGAAATATGCAGACTAAGCATAAAACCAACCTAACCCCACCAACCCCAATCATCACAAAAGAAAAAAAGGGAATTGCCCAAGCAACTCCCAAAGTAATACCCAAAAACTAACCACCAACCACTAAAACCCCTGCCCATAATAAGCCCCATCCCCATGCTTACGCAAATAATGTTTATCCAACAGCTCTTTTTGCATAGGCTCTAAATTATTGTTTTTCAAGGATTTTGCAATATACGCCATCTTTGCCACCTGCTCTAAAACTACCGCTTTTTCTACCGATTGGTTTGCGTCTTTGCCCCAGGTAAAAGGCCCATGGCTTGCTACTAACACCCCTCCTATTTCTAAAGGCTTTTTATCGCTAAAACACTCCACTATTACATTGCCTGTATTAAGCTCGTAATCTGTGTTTATTTCCTCTATGCTTAATTTACGGGTGCAGGGGACTTCCCCGTAAAAATAATCTGCGTGTGTTGTGCCTAACGCCGTCACGCCTTCACACGCTTGGGCAAACGCCGTCGCCCATAAGGAGTGGGTGTGGGTTATACCCCCAACATCACCAAAAGCCTTATAAATTTCTAAGTGGGTGGCTAAGTCGGAGGAGGGGTTTAACTTGCCCTGTACTACCTTGCCCTCTAAATCCACCACCACTATGTCCTCTTCCTTTAGTTTGGCGTACTCCACTCCCGAGGGTTTAATTGCCACCAGCCCCTTTTTTCTGTTTATTTGGGAAACATTGCCCCAAGTAAATGTGATTAATCCGTATTTGGGCAATAGCATATTTGCCTTGTAAACTTCCTTTTTTAGCTTCATAACATTACTCCTAACTACTTATTTTTATTTGGGTATAAAAAAAGGGAAATTTACCCAATTTCCCCTTATGTTTTATATTTCTTCTATCGCCCGTTTTACTTCCATAAGATTTTCTTTGGGAGTGTCTTTTGGGACTTCGCACCCTGCGGAAGTTGCGTAGTTTATTGTGTACCCCGCGCACCGCTTTACCGCCGTGTTTACATCTTGAGTGCTCCCTTGCAAAAGTATTGCCACAGGGTCGTAATTTCCGCTTATTACCGGTTTTTCGCCTACTGTTTCACGGGCGGTTTTAATGTCTACCACCCAATCTAAATCCAAAATGTCTATATATTCTATGGGGAGCAGATGCAAAAGGGGTGTAATATCTCCGCAAATGTGGAGTTTTGTGTATGCACCACATTCTTTAATGTATTTTAATAGCTCCGCCTCGTATTTTAAACCAAATTGTTTATAGGCAACAGGCCCTGCCACAGAGCATATTGCGTCTCCTACCCCTATTATATCCGCACCTGCATCTATTTGCGCCTTTGCAAGTAGCTTGCCTTGCTCTAAGCACATAGCAAGTATTTCGTGCACGGTTTCGGGCTCGTCGTACATATCTATCATAATTTCGTTTACGCCACGTAGGTCTGCCATTTCCGCAAATGCGCCTTCCGCCCAACCTATTATTGCGTATTCGTCCTTGCATATCCTTTTGTATTCGGCTACTGCATTAACCCTGTTTGTCATGCGTTTGCCGTCCTCAGGTTTAATGGGCTTTAGCTTTTGTAGCTGTTCTAAGGTAAAATGCTCTTTGGTGTAGGGCACATCGTCTGTGGGAAATTGTGCGTTTATGCCTAAATCAGTCGCCTCAATAAGTGCATCGGACATTACCGTAACGCAGTCAATACCGTATTTTTGAGCACATTCTATATTGCCTTTGGTTAGGTTTTTGTAGTTTGTGCAATACTCTTTGTAGTTTACCTTAATTTCTTTTGCGGCAAATGTCATCAGTATGTTTAAATTAGGAATTTTATCCGTGGTTATGTCCTTTATGGTGTTTAGTATCCGTTCTTTCCCAGTCATTTAGCGCTCCTTGTTTTTTTATGGTGATGCTGTAAAACAGCCTTATTTCCCTGTGGTTTTTAGGTATTCGTCGTGCATGGGGTGCTCTTTTACCATTTCTATCGCCCTGAATATTTCGTTGTAAATATCCACCTTGCCTTGCAGTTTGCTCATATTGTAGGACTCCATAATAAAGCCTGCAACAGACACAATATACTTTGGCGGAAGATTGTTTAAAGCTATTGCAGCAACGTCCATCTTGCACTTTTCGCAACTGCAAGCACCTGCTTTTTGCATAAGGTCTTCCACATCGTTGAGTACAATTCTTTCCATAATATTTTCTATTACTATCTTGCTCAATGCTTTCCCTCCGTGTTTAATTGGTTAGCCTTTAATTAGTTAGGTGGTTTTTTGTATATACTCGCAACCAAAATTTCTTATTTTTGCGTTACGTTCCTTTAGTAATTCTTTGGTGCTTTTTTTGCACAGTAGGTTTAGGTTGTCTACAATGTACTTTTTAACCTCTAAGGCAAACTCTCCTCCGTCCTCTGTGGTGGTTGTCTCGGGTTCTTTTATTACATCGTCTATTATCTTCATTTCCAAAACCTCGTAGGCGGTTATTTTCATAAGCTCTGCCGCTTCCTTGGCTCTTGAGTTATCCTTCCACAAAATACTGGAAAACCCTTCGGGAGACAGTATAGAGTACATGGAGTTTTCAAGCATTGCCATTTTGTCGCAAACCGCAAAAGCAAGTGCGCCTCCGCTACCCCCTTCTCCTAATAATATGCTTATTACAGGAACTTTTACCCGAGAAAGCTCTTCTAAGTTACGGGCAAGGGCTTCCCCCATTCCTCGCTCTTCTGCGCCTATTCCGCAAAATGCACCTTGAGTGTCCACAAAAAATATTACGGGACGGTTAAACTTTTCCGCTTGTTTTACCAACCGCAAAGATTTTCTGTACCCTTCGGGGTGTGCGCAACCAAAATTGCGCATGCTTTTTGAGGCAATGTCGCTACCCTTTTCCTGTCCTATTACAGTAACGGGCATACCGTCTATAAGCCCCACTCCTGCAATTACTGCGCTATCATCACCAAAAAATCTATCCCCATGCAACTCGAGAAAATCCGTAAATATATTATCTATAAAATATTTTGATGTGGGGCGCTTAGGGTCTCTTGCTATTTGCACCACATCCCAAGGAGTTTTACTCATTATTTAGCACCTCCACCATGAATTTTTATTAGTTTTGCCAGCGTTTCTTTAAGCTGTGAGCGGTGTACTATCATATCTACAAAGCCCTTTTCCAGCAAAAATTCCGCCTTTTGAAAATCCTCGGGCAGTACCTGTTTTACCGTTTGCTCTATTACACGTCTGCCTGCAAAGCCTATTAATGCGTAGGGCTCTGCTATGGTTACATCGCCAAGCATGGCAAAACTTGCGGTTACTCCCCCCGTTGTAGGGTCTGTAAGCACCACAAAATAGGGGATTTTTGCCTCGTCCATCTTTGCCGCCACCGCCGCTGTTTTGCTCATTTGCATTAAGGACACCAGCCCTTCTTGCATTCGTGCACCGCCGGATACGGTAAAGGCTATTAGGGGCACTTTTTTGTCTAAGGCTTTTTCTGCCGCAAGTGTAAACTTTTCGCCTACCGCCGCCCCCATAGAGCCCATCATAAAAAAGCCGTCCATAACCGCAAGTACGCAGGGTAGCCCTTCTATTTCGCACTCTCCTGTAATTATTGCTTCCTTTTGGTTGGTAAACACCCTTAATTTAGAAAGTTTTTCCTCGTAACCCGGAAAATTAAGGGGGTTTGTGCCTGTAAGGTCTTGGTTAAACTCTAAAAATGTGCCTTCGTCCGCCGTTAGTCTTATACGCTGTCTTGCGTTTAGCCTAAAGTGGTATCCGCAGGCACTGCACACGTTTAAATCGTTTTGTAAATCGTCCGCATATAAAATATGAGCACAGCTTGGGCAACGCTCCCATAAGCCTTCCTCCGATGCTTGCTCCTTTTTTGTTTCGTTGTACACATCCGTTTGGGTGTCGCTTAACATGTGTGTTTCTTGGTTAGATTTGTAAACCTTTAAGGTAACATCCTTCTTTTTTTTGTTAAAAAGCGCCATTTGTTATTCCTCCATTATACGATTTACAAGCCCTGTATCTAAACTGCCCTCTATAACCGCTTTATGATTAAGTAAATCTAATTGGAAATCCGCATTGGTTGTAACACCGTCCACCACAAGCTCGGTTAGTGCCGCCCGCATTTTAGCCATTGCCATCGGGCGTGTGGGTGCGTGGACAATTAGCTTGCCTATCATAGAGTCGTAGTTTGGGGGTATTTTGTATCCTGTATACATTGCAGTATCAAAACGTACTCCCGGTCCTCCCGGAAAATGCAGTACATCTATCTTTCCTATGGAAGGCATAAAGTTTTTGGAAGGGTCCTCCGCATTTATTCGGCACTCTATTGCATGGCCGTTTATGTGTAAATCCTCCTGCTTAAATTGTAGTTTGCCACCGCTTGCAATCATTATTTGCTCACGTACTATATCTATACCGGTTATCATCTCCGTTACGGGATGCTCCACCTGCACTCTTGCATTTAGCTCCATAAAGTAGAAACTGCCATCATCATCAAGCAAAAACTCTATTGTACCTGCGTTTTTGTACCCCGATGCCTTTGCCGCCCTAACAGCCGCATCTCCTATTTCTTTACGTTGATTTTTAGTAAGCGCTATGCTTGGGGCTTCTTCCATTAGCTTTTGGTTGCGCCTTTGCAACGAACACTCACGCTCGAATAAATTAACTGCATTGCCATGGTTGTCGCACAAAATTTGCACTTCTATATGCCTTGCGTCCTCAATACATTTTTCTAAGTACAAAGTGCCATCCCCAAAACCGTTTTCCGCTTCTTGAAATGCGGACATAAAAGCGCTTTCCATATCTTCTTTGCAATCTACCTTGCGTATTCCTCTGCCACCACCGCCGTGTGCCGCTTTTACCATAACGGGATAGCCCACCTCGCCTGCAACTTTTATTGCGTGCTTTGCGTCTTTTAGTGGCTCTACCGTCCCCGGTATTATGGGTACATTTGCTTTTAGCATAATGTTTCTTGCCATTAGCTTATCCCCCATTTTTTCCATGGACTCGGCATCCGGGCCAATAAAGGTTATGTTGCTTTTGTTGCACATTCTTACAAATTTGGAGTTTTCGGATAAAAAGCCGTAGCCCGGGTGTATTGCATCCGCCTCCGTTATTGCCGCCGCAGATAATATATTGTAGGTGTTTAAATAGCTGTCTTTAGGGGCAGGCAGCCCTATACACACCGCCTCGTCCGCAAGTTGAGTATGCAGGGCGGATTTATCCGCCGTGGAATACACCGCTACCGTTTCTATACCCATTTCTCTGCAAGCACGTATTACACGTATTGCTATCTCTCCTCTGTTTGCAACAAGTACCTTTTTTATCATTCTATTTATTTTTCCTCCATGTTTGCAAAAACAAAAAGTATTTCGCCCTCGCAAACAACCTTATCATTAACCGTAGCCCTAACACTTCCAGTGCCACCGTATTTGGATATTTTAATTAATTCGGTATACAGTATTAAATCGTCTCCCGGTTTTACCATTCCTCTAAACCGTATTTTATTTATACCTCCAAAAAGTGCCAGCTTACCTTTAAATCTTTCGTCTTGCAGTATTGCTACCGCCCCTGTTTGTGCCAAGGCTTCCACCATAAGAACCCCGGGCAGTACCGGATTTCCCGGAAAATGCCCTTTAAAGAAGTATAAATCTTCCGTTATATGCCAAACCGCCGTTGCGCTTTTTGCAACCTCGTATTCTATAATTTCGTCTATGAGCAAAAAAGGCTCTCTATGAGGAATTATACCTTTTATACCCTCTTTATCTATTAACATTTTATTAACCCTCAAACCGTATATTTAAACAACATTTGCCCAAATTCCACCGAGTCGTTTTCCGCACATGCGCACCAGGTGATTTCGCCGTCCTCGGGCATTGTAATTTCGTTCATTAATTTCATGGCTTCTATTAGGCACACTATTGTACCTTTTTTGACTTTATCTCCAATTTTAATACTTTCTTTTGGATTGTGATATATTCCCACCAAGGGGGATTCTACCGATTTATCGTTTTCGTTGAAAGTTTTTTCTGTGGGGGATTGCGCCACTTCCTCCGCTACCGCCGTAGTTTTGGGTGCAGTAGGGATCGCTTTTACGGGTGGTCTTGCAATTACCTCTTTTTCGTTATCCCTTTCTAACTTTAAAGTAAAATCTTTGTGTGTAACCTCAAATTTTGTCCAACCTGTGTTTTCCACAGAGTTTAGAAGTTCTATTACAGAGTTTATATCCAATGTTTCTACCGCCTTTTTTAGTCTATGGTCTAAATGCTATATACTGTATTATATATTCTATATTCTGTATTGCTTGTACACTTATTGCCGTGTGCCACGGCGTTTTTACACGGCGTGGTTAAGTTTTACCCCAACCAAGCCTGTTTTGTGCGTTATTCCACCTTGCCGAAAAGCAAACATGCGTTTTGTCCGCCAAAAGCTAAGGAGTTAGACATACAATACTTTATTTCCTGTTTTCTTGCTATGTTTGGAATATAATCCAAATCGCACTCTTCGTCTTTAACTTTTAAGTTTATGGTGGGGGGCAGTATACCATCCTCCATTGCTTTTATGCTAAAGATTGCCTCTATGCCACCTGCCGCACCTAAAAGATGCCCTGTCATGGATTTTGTGGAAGATATAGGAATTTTGGTGTTTTCGCCAAATACCCTTTTAATAGATAGGGTTTCTATTTTATCGTTAAGCGGGGTGGAAGTACCGTGTGCATTAATATACCCTATCTCTTCCTTGGCTATGCCTGCCTCTTTAATGGCAAGCTCCATGGCATTTGCCATACACGTGCCCTCAGGCTCGGGGGCTGTCATGTGGTAGGCATCGCAAGTAGCGCCGTAGCCTAAAATTTCGCCATAAATTTTAGCCCCTCGCTTAATTGCGTGCTCGTACTCTTCAAGTACAAGCACACCTGCACCCTCACCAATAATAAAACCACTTCTTTCCTTATCGAAAGGAATGGAGGCTCTGTCTAACTCGGAGGTAGTGGTAACTGCCTGCAACCCTAAAAAGCCGGAGATTGCAAGGAGTTTAACGGGGGATTCCGCACCGCCTGCAAGCATAGCCGTTTGGTAGCCGTGCTTAATTAATCTGTAAGCATCTCCAATAGAATGTGCCGCCGACGCACAAGCGGTTGTAACACAAGTGCAATGCCCTTTTAGTCCAAGCCTGACAGCAAGGTTACCTGCACCCATGTTGGAAATCATCATAGGAATAAGCAGAGGGTTTACACGTCTGAAACCTCTTTCGTAAAGCTTTGTATGCTCCCTTTCCGAAGTATCCAAGCCTCCCACTCCGCTACCCAAAATAACCCCAAACTCTTCTGCCGGTGGTCTGTTGTCCTTAAAATCCGCATCTTCCATTGCTTGCGTGCCTGCAATAACACCGTATTGAGAGTATTCGTCGAAACGTCGAACCTCTTTTTTATCCAAGTAATCAAACACATCAAAGTTTTGCAGTTGCCCTGCAAATTTAACGGGCAAACCTTCAATAACCACTCTTGTTAGTGGGGTAATGCCGTTTACGCCCTTTTTGATGTTATCCCATGAATCTTGTGCGGTGTTTCCGTTAGGGGAAAGTGCGCCTAAGCCTGTAATTACTACTCTTTTTGCCAAATTTGCTATACCTCGCTAAAGTAAGTTTTTTTTATTGTGATGATGACGTAAAAATTACGCCATACCGCCGTTTACGTTTAGTACATGCCCTGTAATGTAGGACGCATCCTTGCTTACTAAAAATGCTACTGCATTTGCAATATCTTCGGGTGTACCCGGTCTTTTAAGGGGTACGGTGTTTAGCATTGCTTCTTTTAAGTTTTCGCTAAGCACTTCTGTCATGTTGGTTGCAACAAATCCGGGGGCTATTGCGTTTACTCGTATTCCACGAGAGCCCACCTCTTTAGCCAAAGATTTTGTAAAACCGATAATTCCTGCTTTAGATGCAGAATAGTTGGTTTGTCCGGGGCTACCGTTTTCTCCCACTATGGAGGACATGCTTACAATACAACCGCTTCTTTGCTTAACCATATACTTAATCGCACATTTAGAGCAGTTAAACACACTTTTAAGGTTGATGTTAATTACGCTGTCAAAGTCCTGCTCCTTCATACGCATAAGCAGATTGTCTTTGGTGATGCCTGCGTTATTTACAAGTACATCAATACTGCCCATTTGCTCTACCGTTTTGTCTATCATGCCTTCTACTTGGGCAAAGTCGGATACATCCGCTTTAATGGCTATTGCCTTTTGCCCAAGTGCCTCTATTTCTTTAACTACACCTGCGTAGTCCTCTTCTTCAAATAAATAATTTACAACAACATCAAACTTTGCTTGTGCAAGCCTTATTGCTATTGCTCTGCCTATGCCTCTCGACGCTCCTGTTACCAATGCTGTTTTTCCCATATCGTCTGCCATTGGCACCTCCTTTTATATCAATTATTTTGCTTATATTAAACCTTTTAGTTGTTCTGTCGTTTCTTTTAGGGTGTCTGCGTCTTGCACGTTTAGCACAGTAACTTCCTTGCTTATCCGCTTTACAAAACCGCACAGAGTACCGCCAAAACCCACTTCCACAAAGGTAGTTACTCCGGATTTCAGCATATTGTTTATAATGCTTTCAAACTGCACAGGGCTACTTGCTTGAAGGGCTAAAGTTTCCTTTACATCCTCTTTGTAGGGTAGTCCCGTTTTGTTTGCATATAATGTAAATGTAGGTGCGCCAAACTCTATATTTTTAATGTAATCGGCAATTTTTACCCCCACTTCCTTCATTTGAGGAGAGTGAAAGGCGCCGTTTACCGGAAGTTTTGCGCATTTTATTTTGTTTTCCTTACAATAAGGTATAAGTTTATCTATTACACGGCTCTCCCCTGCCACCACCGTCTGCCCGGGGCAGTTGTAGTTTACGGGTAGTATCATACCGTCGTTTTCAAATTTTTGTGTAAGTTCTTCTGCTTCTTTTGCGGTTTTGCCAAGTATTGCCACCATACCACCGCTGTTTTTTTCCGCTTCCTCCTGCATCCACTTTGCTCTTTTAATAACCAAAGTAAGCGCATCTTTAAAGGAAAGCATACCGCTTGCGCACAGCGCCGGATATTCCCCTAAAGAAAACCCTGCACCACAGCTTATATTAAAGCCGTAGGAATTAAAAGCGGCAAAGGCCGCCATATCTACCGTAAACATTGCAGGTTGGGTATTTATTGTAAGATTAAGCATATCGCTTGTGCCCTCAAAGCAAACATCCAAAATATTTGGCATTATTTCTTTTGCTTGCAAAAACACCTCTTTTGCTACATCAACATTATCAAAAAGGCTTTTACCCATACCCACTTTTTGCGCACCTTGTCCGGAGAACATAACCCCAATTTTATTCATAGTTATTTACTCCTTTAAGGTTATCTATTGCGCCGTTTACAATTTCTTCCATTATTTCTTTTGCGCTGCCCGTTTTGCATACAAGTCCTGCAATTTGCCCTGCCATTACAGAGCCGAAGTCTACATCGCCATCCTTAACCGCAAGGCGAAGTCTGTCCGAGCCTAACTGCTCGTATTCTTCTAAGGTAGCACTTTTTTCTTCTAAATCTTTAAATTGACGCACAAGTTTGTTTTTTAGCACTCGCACCGGGTGACCCGTTGCTCTGCCTGTAACCGTGCTGTCCGTATCTTTTGCATCAAGCACCTTTTGCTTGTAGTTTTGGTGTACCGTACATTCGTCTGCCACTAAAAACCGTGTGCCTATTTGAGCACCGCAAGCCCCAAGCATAAGCACTGCCGCCAAACCTCTGCCGTCTGCAATGCCTCCTGCCGCAATAACGGGAATGGAAACATTATCGCAAATTTGAGGAATAAGCGCCATTGTGGTAAGCTCGCCAACATGGCCTCCTGCCTCCGTGCCTTCTGCAATTACACCGTCCACACCCATTTTTTCCATACGTTTTGCATAAGCTACGCTGGGTATTACGGGTATAACCTTAATGCCTGCCTCCTTCCACATAGGAATAAAAGGAGAGGGGTTGCCTGCACCCGTGGTAACCACCGGTACTTTTTCCTCTATTACAAGCTGTGCTAAATCTTTGGCATTGGGGGAGAGTAGCATAATATTTACCGCAAAGGGATTAGAGGTTAGCTGTTTAACCTCTTTTATTTCTTTGCGTACTAATTCCACGGGGGCATTACCCCCTGCAATTACTCCAAGACCGCCTGCAAGGCTTACCGCACCTGCAAGGCTTGCGTCTGCAATCCAAGCCATACTGCCCTGTATTATAGGGTATTTTATGCTTAAAAGCGCAGTTAGTTTTGTTTTCATTTGTTTTCTTCTATATATGCAACTAAATCTGCAACACTTTTGAGGTTTTCTGCTTCTTCTATGGATACATCAAACTCTTCTTCTATGTCCATAACTATTTCTACCATGTCTAAGCTGTCTATTTTTAGGCTTTCAAAGGTAGAATCCTGTGTTATTTCGTTAACGTCCATATCCATTTTGTCGCTGATTATCTCTGCAATTTTCTCAAATATCATTTTCTTTTCTCCTTGTTTTTTGTATTGTATATTATATAACGCATAAAGCGTTGTATACTTATTTATATAGTCTGCTTTAAGTTTGCTTTATTTTGCCCTTACACCACGTACACACCGCAGCCGGAGGTTAGCCCCCCACCAAACCCTGCAAGGAGGAGTTTGTCTCCCGTTTTTAGCAAGCCTTGCTTAAACATTTCGTCTAAGGCTATGGGTATGCTTGCGGAGGACACATTGCCCACCTCTTGTATATTTACATAAAACTTTTCCATAGGCGCTTCTAACCTTTTGGATATAGCGGCGATAATTCGTACATTTGCTTGATGAATTAAAAAGTGGTCTATATCGTCTTTGGTAAGGTTAAGCTCGTCCATTGCCTCTAAGATTATGCGCTCCGCCTCTTTTGTGGCAAACTTATAAATTTCTTTGCCGTCCATAGTTACGTAGGAAAACTTGGGCGTTTTTTCTTTAAGGCTAAAGTTAAGTCCGGGTATTTCCAAAGAATGTCCGACGTCTGCCGTAGCGTGTAGCTTAAGGTATTTTAGGTTATCCCCTCTTTTTACTATTGCCGCCCCTGCACCGTCCGCAAAAATTACGCAAGTGCTTCTGTCCTCGTAGTTCATAAGGCGAGAGAGGGTTTCCGTGCCTAATACCAGTAGGGTTTCGTCCGCCAAAGCGCACATGCCCTCTGCCACCTTTAAGGCATATACAAAGCCTGTGCAAGCTGCGTTTATATCAAATGCAAAGCATCCGTCAAGCTCCATTGCTCTGCCCACTTGGCTTGCAATGGTGGGTACGCACATCTCGTTTGTAACGGATGCGCAAATAATTCCTGTAATATCCCCTTTATTTACCCCTGCGGCTTTAAGTGCTTTATTTGCAGCTATTACACACATATCTACGTTTTGCTCGTCTTCTACTATGTGTCTGCGTTTAATGCCTGTTCTTGTTGTAATCCATTCGTCCGAGGTGTCTAAAAACTTTTCAAAATCTGCGTTTGTCATAACCTTTGGTGGAAGATAGCTGCCCGTTCCCAATATTTTTATACTCATTAATATCTCCATACATATTCTACATTTTTTGCACATTTTCCTAAGGATAATAATATGATAAAATACATCAAATGTCAATAAATTTGTGGAATTTGAGCAAATTTGCTTTATAATTTACCGATATTACAAACCAAAGATATGCTTTATAAATAAGAGTATTTTTGACTTCATCCCCTTTGATGTGCATATAAATACTATTTAAGTAAAAAAATACCGCTTTAGTAGAAATCTTTTGGGAATATGTGAATTTTTACTTGGTTATTGTCAAATTTGATTTTTTATGCTAAAATTTATAATATCTGTAATAAAATGTTCGATATAATATATATACTTTGTAAAAAAGGCACTTAGTAATAAGGCTTGCAGGTAGGGATATGATTAGTGAGAAGAGCGACACAAAAATACTTCAAGTAAAAATGTTTGGAAACTTTAGCGTGCTGTACGATAGCGTTTCTGTTATTGACGGCAAATCTAAGGGAAACAAAGTAGTTTCTCTGCTTAAATATTTCTTGTGCCACAAAAACACCATGATTTCCCAAACCCATCTACTAAAAGAGCTATTAATAAGCGACGACGACTTTAACGCCATAAGCATACTAAAAAACATAGTATACAGACTACGCAAAATGTTTGATGCGGTGGGTATAGACAAAAGCTGTATAATATACAGAAAGAACGCCTACGGCTTTTTTCCGGATTTTGAGGTGGATATTGATGTCCATAAATTCGAGGAGCTTGTGGAAGAAATACATAATGCGGACATAAAAGAAAACACCAAAATATTTAACACTTGCTTAAAGGCAATGGAATTATACAAGGGGGATTTTCTCCCCTTTTCCGAAGAGCTTTGGGTGGCGGAGTATTCCATAAAATACAAAAATATGTTTACCTTTTGTTTAAGGACAGCATTTAGAATAGTAAGCGAAAGCGGAGAGTACATAAAGCTATCCTCCCATTTAAAAAACGGCATTGCCCTTTTTCCTTATGATGATGATATTGCATGTATGCACATCTACGCCCTGTACAAACTTAATTTAAAGAAGGACGCCATAAGAGAGTACGACAGAATAACCGAAATTTTATATAACGACCTTGGCATATCCCCCTCGGCAAAGCTAACAGAGCTACACATGGAAATAACCTCCGGGCTTAACAACACCGCCCACAGTATGGACGACGTCCGTGCAAGCATAGCGGAAGGGGAGTATAAGCACGGGGCATATTACTGTAATTTAGCGGTATTTTCCAACATATACAGTTTTGTAGTACGCCATATGCAAAGAAGCGGACAATCCATATACCTAATGCTATGCACCATATCCCTAACGGATGGCACGGCACCGGCAAAAGGGGAGGAGCTTACAAAAGCAGCGGAGAGTTTTCACAAAGCGGTAATAAAGGCATGCAGAAGGGGGGATGTATACACAAGGTACAGCTCCGCTCAATTTTTAATAATGCTACCCGAAATAAACAGAGAAAACTGCGATGTAGTAGCCCAGCGCATAAGAGCAAACTACTACAAGCAATCCAAAATGAACTACACCAGAATAGATTGCAAGACAATTTCCGCAATGGATTTAGAAAGCATCTCGGAGGAGTATCAGATAGGAGAGAGTGTTAATTGGGAGTGATTTTAGTTGTTGGTGGTTAGTTTTGATATTCATTTAGGGTCTTTGCCGGGGCAGGGCCCTTTTTTTAATTGAAAATGGATAATGCAGAATTGATAATTATTAGAAACAGCACCTCAAACGCAAGCCCAAACAAAAAAGAGGAATACCCAAACCCCAAAACTTAAACCAAGGGCATTATGGGGGGTAAGGGAGTGCAGAGGGACGAGGAGGGGAAAATGTTCCCAATGTCATTAAGTTAAGACAAGCAAATAAAAAATGTTACACATAAAAGAAAAGAACTATGTGTATTTATTTAACAACAGGAAAAAATAGATACAGCAAACAAGCGAGCCTAAAATTCGCTTAAAGCTATTAATGGAATTGTCAATAAAAGTAGAGTAAAAAGCTTCGAACAAAATATTAAGCCACCAAATCTAAAAATTCATTACTGAACTTCTCACGCTTTACCAATGGAGGATACCCACCTTCATTTGACGTATACACTCTATATCTGTTGTAATAAGTAAATATCCATCTAAATATAATAGTTTTCACAGTAAGGTGCAGATGTAAAAAGTATAGCTATTTAACATAAAATTGAGGTTAGACAACGCCCTTTCAAAAAGGTATCGTTATCTAACCTCAACAAAGGTTGTACCCACACATCACCATCACCCATAAATTTCTTCGTAAGTAAAATACCCAGGCTCTATAAGCACTTTGTCTAGGTTTTCCTTTGTAACCACTCTGCCGGAAATTAGATAGGAGTCTATGCCGACATCGCTTAAATTGTCAAATTCCGCATTTATATTTACAGTCCGACCGCTTGCAATATTATAGGCTTCTTGTATTGCCGTGGTTGCAAGCTCTTTTAAATCCATGTAGATTGTCATGCCTTGCGTGCCCGCTACTATGCGTTTTAGTGCTTCTATTTCTCCGTCCATACCCGTTATTACTACCGGATTTGTAATGTTTAGCTCTTTTAGCACTTCTACTGCCACACCTGCCAGTTTATCGTTTGGTGCAAGTATTGCATCTATTTTATTTCCATTTTTTGTTATGGCATCCCTAAGAATTTTTTTTGCCTCCTCTGCGGACCATTTTGGTACTTCCGCATCCAATATTATATTTATTTCCGGATTATTCGGGTCTATGTAGCGCATTGTGCCGTTGTATAGCAATGAGGCGTTGTAGTCTCCGTTGTCGCCTCTTAGTATTATGTAGTCCCCTTTATACACCATTTCCGTTAGGTATCTGCCCATATCCTGCCCCATTTTACTGCTGTCGTACCCCACAAATAAGTCCGAGCTGTCCCCTAAAAGTACACGGGCATAATTTAAAACGGGTACTTTTTTTTCCTTTGCGTACTCTAAAATTTCCTTTGCATCGTTGACATCTCGTGGGGTTAGTACAAGTACGTCTATACCGCTGTCTATCATTTCTATGCAATCTTGGGTTTGGGTTTTGGGCTTGTCCGTTTTATTTAAGCGCACCTCTATACTCGTGTTTGGTAGGGTGGCTGCGTATTCTTTCATATATTCGCTTTCCATCTCCCAGCGCTTTGCCTCGCCTACACCTAAAGATACACCTATTTTAACCTGTTTGTTTCCAAAACCGCAACCTGTTAGCCCCACAAAAAGCAAGGCGGTTATGCAGATAATCACAATAAATTTTTTCATCATATAAACCCTTTCTTAAGTATGATTTCGTACTGCGACTGTGGCATTGGTTTTGCATAATAGAAACCTTGTGCTATTTTGCAACCAAATTCCTTCATCATATCTATGTTTTCTATTGTTTCCACACCCTCTGCCACTACGTTTATGTTTAGCCTGCGTGCCATTTGTATAATTGCGGAAAATATTACCCTCTGCTTGTAGCTGTCCGAGGTATCCCTTAAAAACTCTCTGTCTATTTTAACTATATCTATGGGCACGTCTTTTAGCATATTAAGAGAGGAATACCCCGAGCCGAAGTCGTCCATAGACACCAGCAAGCCGTATTCGTGGAGGCGGTTTATAAAGTCCGTCATAATTTCGTAATGCTCAAAAATTACGCTTTCCGTTAATTCTATTTCTATTAAGTTGTAAGGCACATTGTATTTTTGCATCTTTTCTATGATTTTTTCAAGAAAACCTTTGTCTTGCAGGTGCATACGGGAAAAGTTTACAGATACGGGCACGCATTTAATATTTGCCTGTAAATTACGTTGCAAAAATTCCAAAACACCCTCAAATATCGCCATATCTATATCTACAATAAGCCCTGTTTGCTCGCACACCGGTATAAACTCGCCCGGTGGTATCAGCTTGCCTTCGGGGGTTATCCACCTTGCAAGGGCTTCCGTGCCTACTAATTTACCCGTAAAAATATCCACTTTGGGTTGAAAGTAGGGCACTATTTCCTTGTTTTTTAGGGCTTGCTCTATATTGCGCTTTATTTGCTCGTTTTTAATCATTTGGTCGTCAAACTCTGTGGAGTAGTACGCCAAACGTTGGTTGGGCTTGCCTTTTATCGTTTGTGCCGCCGTAGACGCTTTATCCAACATTAAACTTGTGCTTTCATTAATATCGGTTATGTTGTACACCCCTGCGGACAGATAAATCGTGCTTTCGTCAAACTGAACAGAATTAAGTATCTTTTCTATACGCTCTTGATTTGCGTTTTCAAGCAGTATTACAAAGTGGTCTCCCGAGTCTCTGGCTACCCTTTCGTTTTTGCTTAACTGTGCGTGTATCAACTTATAAATCTTGCTTAGTACTTGATCTCCGTAATCAAAACCATAGTATTTATTTATGTATTTGAAATTATCTATATCAAAAGAAACTATACAATGCTGAAGCTCTTTGTTTTCATTTAAAATTTCGCTTACGGAGTTGGAAAACTTGTTGTAGGTATCCCCATTTGTTACAGGGTCTACGTAGGCTATGCGTGTAATTTCCGCCTGCTGTTTGTTTTTGGTGTATCTAAAATAAATTATACCTATGGTGAACGTTGACACTATAACTATCAATATAATATAAAACAGTTGTATTACAATATTTGCGTTGGAAGACACGGTGCTTGAAGGTACGTTTGAAATTAAATACCAGTTGTGCAAGTCCTCCACGGGTGTGTAGGCGGAGAAGGTTTGCTCGTCGTTTATGCGTGTTTCCATAAAGCCGGATTTGTTTGCTATTATATCGTCCGCTATCCTTTTGGAGTCCTCTTTATTACCCTGAGTAAAAAGCATACGGTAGTAGTTGTCCGACTCGTCTGCGTACCCTTCGGGGTTGCTGCTTAGTACAATGTAGCCGTCGTCGTTAATAATGTACATATACCCTTGGGAAGAAAACAAAGATATTGCACAAATGTCGTACATTTCTTCAACAGAGTAGAATTTTTGCATAGTGCCTATGATTTGCCCGTCCTTAATTAAGGGTACGCACAACACAAATTTTTCCTCGCCGTCCACACGGGAGATTATTTTTTCAGAAACATTAGCCTGCCCATCTATGCCCAACCTAAAATATTTGCGCCCTGCAATGTTTACTTCCTCGCCACCGGAAAAATAGGCGGTGCCGTCCGGTTTTGACACAAAAATTGCGGTGTTTGCGTTATCGTCTACATAATTAAAGTAAGAGTTTTTAAGGGCGTCCTCCCCCTTGTCGTTAGAATACTCCATACCCGTTACTATTTGGTTTGCCGCAACACTTATGTTGTTTAGCTCCAATTTAATTTTGCTTGTAATGACATCTTTATTTTGAGTTGCAATTTCGCTTAAATTTATTTTTACATCTAAGTACAGCAGACTTTGCACCGTTTGCATAAGGTAAAAAACCGCAACAAACATTAGCACTATTATAAGTATCATTATAACTATTGAGGATTTGTTTTTATGCTTTGCCTTTGCTTTCATCTTGCTGTTACCACTTCTGCATTTATATAGATACTAAAAATAATTAGTATAGGCGGTTTTTTATGTGTTTTGCAAACTTACTCAAAAAAAGCATTATAAGACAATTTTCACCTAAAAGCTTGCAAAAATCCCCAAAGCTTATATTACAGCCATTTTGCCGTATTTTAACTTAAACCCTTTAATTACTTGATAATTGCTCTCATTTTAACACGTAAATTTAAAAAAGTAAAGTATTTAATTGTTTTTTATTTTCTTTTTAAATTATTTTGACTTTTTTAAGTGTTTTTACCGAAATTGTACGTTTTTTACCCATAAGAGTCAACTTACGTTTTCTTTTTCGTACTTGGAAATGTCTGTGCAGTTTACAATGCAGGTTGCGTTGTCTATTTGAGCAACCGAGCAATCAAACCACATATTTAGTTTGGCATTGTGCATTTTTGTGGTATGTGCATTATGAAAATTAGTAAGAGGGCAGTCTTTACAGGGTGCATTGCAGTTATGAATGTATTTATAGCAGTACCCACCTAATTTTTCCTCTCCTAAGGCGGTTTTTAGGTGATCGCTAATAAAAACAACCTCTAAAGTTTCTTTGTTTACACCATAGGTGTAGTTGTCTAACTGATTTATTACCGACCACACAGGCGTTAGTTTTTCTTTGGCATGGGTGCTTATTTGTTGCTTTACAAAAAATGTGGAGAGTATATTGCAAATGGTAGTAATATCCTCAATATCTTTGTTTGAGGGCACATTTTCCCTTTTACAGTTATCAAAACCTACAAACCCAAGGAGTTTGGTGTCGTCAAAAATCCCAAATTGCAACATGGATTTTACACCTTGAGGCTCTAAAATCTCTCGCTCTATGTCGGGCAAACCCCCTATGCTTTTTACAATGTACATTCCATTTTGATAGAAGTGCTTGTTTGCCGTTTGCGCCGCCTCTATGGGTAGGTTTTGCAAATTTTTAATTTGAGGCTCTGTGCCCTCCTCGCACCATTCAAAAGTATTAGAAGTGGTTTTGCCGTCCTCGCTTGTTTCAAAAATGTACCCCCGCTCGAATTTAAAGTGTCGTGCTATAAGCTCTAACACACTACAAATGGCGTCTATGGGGTTTTTAGAGCCGTAAAGCATTTTAAACACGTATTCTATGCGGTTTTCTTTAAAACTTTTTTGATGCTCCGCCCCATAACTGTCTATTTCTGTACGGGTGTTTACATAGCCACCGAAAACATAATTATCCACATAAAAACTGTAAGAGTTTTTGCCTATGCTTTTAGAGTGATAAAGGGCAATATCCGCATTTTTATACAGACTTTCAAAACTGCTGCCGTCTTTTGGGAAAAGGGCAATGCCCACACTGCCGGAAATTGAGTGGTGCTCATCCTTAATGCCTTTATAGGTGTTTGCAAAAAGTTTAAGTATTTTTTGTGCTTTTGCCTCTATTACCTTTACGTCCTCCGCATTTTTCATAAAGGCGATAAACTCGTCTCCACCTATCCGCCCTACAATATCGTCCCCTCGGAAAACTTCTTTTAGTTTGTCTGCAAGCTCGCTTAGTACGGCATCACCATAAGTATGCCCTAAGCTGTCGTTTATGGTTTTAAAGTTGTCTATATCTATCATTAAAAGTGCGCCTTTTGCGTTACGTTGATTGTATGTGAGTTGCTCGCAAATTAGTTTGGTGGTGGTGCCTTTGTTGTAAAGCCCTGTAAGTAAGTCCCTTTCTGCCTTGTATTGCAACTCGATTTGCTGTTTCTTTTCCTCGTCTATATTTTTAATGTAAACATAGGCTTTAAGCCCCCCGGAAATAATGTCTCTTGCTATATTTAGCACCATGCGCACCCAAATATATTCTTTTGCGGAATTTAGCGCACGATACTCAATAGAAACCTCCCTTTTCCCTGCGTTGTACTCGTTTTGCAAGTAGGGTATGGAGGTGCATTTAATAAAATTGCGCACATCTTCGGAGTACACCGTTTTAATTGCATACCGCTCTATTGTGCCTGTGTAGCTTTTTTCTTTGCCTTGGGTGTTTTTAAATTCGGTAAGCCCTTTTAACATTACATTTTTGGTGATGTTGATTTCAAACGTATCTATGGCGGTTTTTTCCATAGAATTACGGTAGAGTTGTTCTTCTTCCATTGCAAGTTGGAGCTCTTCGCTTTTTTTCTTGTAGCCTAAAAGGGTGCTTATTTTTGCGGTAAAAAACATAATCATATACAGTCCGCAAAGGATAACCGTAGCCATTACAATTTGGTTTACCGCCAAAAAAGCATAGCTTACGGGGGTGGCATATATGCCTGTGTTTACAAACAAATATATATTAAACACACATGCCCAAATACCCATAGGCATGATAAGATTGCCCGAAGCTGTAAGGAAATTAAGCCCCAAAGACGCCATTCCCTTAGATACTACCGCAAGAAATAAGGTAAGAATACTAAGGGCAAAACACAAAACAGGTATAAGCACCGTTGTGGTATTTGCGATTTTATAAATACTGTACCCCGGCAACAGGGAGTTTACCGCAATACAAATTGCAATAATAGAGGTAAAATGGAGTATTATGGAAGATGCGGTAAAAAATAAAAACAGTAGTTTTTCTTTATAGTAAATAAGCGCTTCTGCAAAAATGAGTATAAACAAGGTTAAAAACAGCGCTAACATAGAATAGTTAAGCTGAATAAAACTGTATGCCGTAAGTGCATTTATAATAATTGCAGGTATTCTAAAAACTTTTTTTACCCGAGGTGTACTTATTATTGTGTCTAAAAATTTAAAGATATAGTAATTATATAAAGCAAGCAAGCCTAAAAACAGGCAAATTACCACTTCCAAAATTTTATACCACCGTTTATTACTTTTATTTGCATTGGGCTAAGAAACACAGAGTTTCCAAAGATAAGGCTTGTAAATTTATGTAAATATGCTAAAATATTGTGAAATTATGCGGTTTGCTTAATTATGTAATTCTCTTTGCCCTCACCCCTATTGCTTATAGCTCTGTTTTTATTATAGCTTATTTTTTTTAAATATTCAATGGTTTTTGGGAGATTTTTTAGTCGCTTTTTATGCGGTTTTTTCTTTTAGAATTGGGGTTTTTTGACTTTTGCTTTTCGGTTACTCCGCCACCCTCCCCTTAGGTGTAAGCCCCCAAATATCCGCATTTAAGTAGCAACCGCCGGGGGTGGTAATAATAATAACATCATCAATATTATACTTAGAAGCAAAATCCACCATATTAAACTCCTCTCCCATATCCACGCCGTAGTGCCGTAAATCCACACTATATGTGGTGTTGTAATGAGAGGCTAAGTATTCCTCCATAGATTGAGTAAAGGACGAGCCTATAATAAGCAAGTTTTTTTCGCTTGGGGGGTTTTGATTTTCGTAAGTAATAAGCCCTTTATCCTCCCCAAAATACCAAATATACCAGTCTATAAAAAGGCCGTGAGGGGTTTGCAAAGTAGGGTCGTCATAACTGCTCCTTACCCCCTCCACACCGTTAATATAGGTTTTAAGGTTAGGCATTTTTAGCATAGGCTGTGTAATTTTGTCCGTAATTTCCGTGTAGGCAGCAGTCCGTGCCAACGACCCTCTAAACTCGGGTAGTCCCACGTCCGCCTCCCCATCGCAAGCAAGTTTTTCCCCCATTTGAGAGTTGTTTTTTGCAAGCATATCGTAGCTGTCCGAGTACATTTGGTACACACCTTTTGCATTAAGATGATGATCCGTCTTATAATAGTAATCTACAAATTTTTCTTCCGTATCAAGCTTTAGCGCCTTGTAAGCCACATTGGGTGTCAGCCTCTGCAAAAAGTAATCCTCGTACGCATTAAATGCCGGATTTTTTATTAGTGATGCAGTAGGATGCACCACCGAGCCACCTCTCTCCTCTATGGAGTAGATATTAATGTTGATTTGGGGTAGTGCCTGCGCAACTTCTGCGTACTCCTTTAAGCGAATATCAATAACGTCAAAAAGTGCTTTGTTTAACTGCTCTGCTTGGGGTATGAGTATGTTTTTTTCCTTCCACAAAAGTGGAGATGATTCGTAATCTATGGGGATTGCGTTGTCATTAAAGGGCAGATAGGCAAAGTTTGCCATTGCCCGTGTAAGATAGGTGCGTGCAAGCACCATTTCCTGTCTTAGCAAGGTTTGGTCGGAAAATGCGTTGTCCAAATTTTTCATATAGTCCCCGTTTGTAATACCCTCAACGGTGGGTAGGGCAATAACCGCAAGGGGTCTGTTTTCAAGCTCGCTTGCGGTGCGCTGTTTGCTTAGTCCGTATGCGGCTGCGTAAAACACACAAAAAATGCTTATTATGCCCACAAATATTAATAAAAAAATTATGTTTTCTTTCTTTTTTTCCATAAATTAAAACCTAAAATAAATAAAGGGGTTAAAGCTACTTGTTGTCATAAAGAGTATAGAAACCCCAAAAATCACCAATAAAGAGGTGTTTAGTACAATCCTGCCTCCAAAATGCCCCTTAAGCTTTTGGGTGAGGTTGAAAAGCAAGGGGGTTGCGCACACACCACACACAATAAACCACGGCCAAAACTGTAATATGTTTAAAGAGCGCAAGGAGACATCCCCAAAACCACTAAACATACTTACAATATA
This sequence comes from uncultured Christensenellaceae bacterium, assembly GCA_964628515.1. GTDB lineage: Bacteria > Bacillota > Clostridia > Christensenellales > Christensenellaceae > CAZVNZ01. Next base: position 22,631 of record CAZVNZ010000007.1, on the reverse strand, counting down.
CGGGCCAATTTGAGTTACATCTTCGATTTTGAAAATAACCCAACCCATCATTATAAAAAACAGGGCATAAACGTATTGCAACACCCCGGATTTTGAGATGTACCTGCCTATAATCAGCTTTTCTATAAGCAAAAATACCGCAAAGTACAGCCCCCAAAGTACGTAATTCCAACTTGCGCCGTGCCACAGCCCCGTTAAAAACCACACTATAAAAATATTTAGTATAAACCGTGGTTTTGAAACCCTGTTGCCTCCTAAGGGTATGTACACGTAGTCTCTGAAAAAGCTCGAAAGGGACATATGCCACCTGCGCCAAAAATCCGTTATGCTTTTGGAAATATAGGGGTAGTTAAAGTTTTGTTTAAAGTGAAAACCAAACATTCGTCCAAGCCCTATTGCCATATCCGAATAACCGGAAAAATCAAAGTAAATTTGGAAGGTAAAGGCAATTACTCCAAACCAAGCGGACGCCGCCTCCAAACTTTGAGGGGGTGCGGAAAACGCCGCATTTGCCACTATTGCCATGGTATTTGCCAAAATACATTTTTTGGCAAACCCTATAATAAATATTTTAGAGCCCTCGCAAAACTCCGCCACACTTTCTTTACGGTTTATAATTTCTGTTTCTATATCTTTATACCGTACAATAGGCCCTGCAATAAGTTGGGGAAACATTGTAATATACATACCCACATAAAGCACATTTTTTTGTGCGGAAACGTCCCGTCTGTACACGTCTATTACGTAAGATAAGGCTTGGAAGGTATAAAATGAAATACCAATAGGCAGAGCAATACCCGGTGGTATTATGTTTAAACCAAAGAGGGTATTTACGTTGGTTATGCCAAAATCTAAATATTTAAACACACCAATGGCGGCTATGTTTATAATAACCGCAAGTATCATTAACAGTTTTGCTCTGCTTTTATTTGTGGATTTTTCTATGGCAAAAGCAAACGCCCAGTTGTACACTATGGAAATTACCATTAGCAATACATATTTAGGCTCGCCCCAGGCATAAAACAAAAGGGAAAAAATCAGTAGTATTATATTTCTGTAAACCTTATTTTTTATTACAAAATAAAGTGCCAAAATTATTGGCAAAAATACAAATAAAAATGTAGGGCTCGAAAATACCATTCTTTTTCCTTTTAATTATTTTACTTACAGCATACATACTTACAGCTTTAATATAGCTGTTTTGGGCTACATACCCCTTATGTATTTAGATTTTAGGCGTAGCATTATTCACATTTGAATATTATATCATAGTTGTGTTAAAATATAAACTAACATAAATGTTAAATTAAAATGAATGAGGTTTTAGTATTGAATGCTTTAATTATAGCCGCCGGAGAAAAACCCTCCCCTAATCTTGCTAAAAAACGTGCAAGTGAGTGCGATTTACTTATTGCCGTAGACAAGGGTTTAGAGGTGTATAAAGAAATTGGAATTATGCCAAATTTTATAGTAGGGGATATGGATTCTGTGAAACCTGCCTTACTAAAGGAGTACGCAAGTGTAAAAAAGCTAACCCTCCCCACCCATAAAAACGAGACGGACACCCATATGGCTTTAGAGGTTGCCTTTAAACAAACCCAAGGTAAAATATATTTGCTGGGCGGTTTAGGCTTAAGGCAAGACCACGCACTATCCAACATTATGCTACTTAAATACGCTTGCAGAAGAGGTAGGACCTTAATAATGGAGGACGATATACAAACTATGTACGCCATAAACTCCCCCACCGAAATACAGGGCAAAAAAGGGCAGACGGTTTCTATAATTCCTATAAATTCCTTTGCACGAGTAACGGCAAGTGGGCTTATGTACCCACTTGAAAATCTACTGCTTACAAACGCTCGCCCTCGTGGTGTAAGCAACGTATTTACCCACACCACCGCCTTTGTTAATACAAAACAGTATGTGCTTATTTGCCTTATAAAGTAGGTATGCCCACTATCATCATCACCATTAAAATAAACGCCAGTCTATACCACCGTTTGCGCCGTAGTGCTTTTGCAAAAAGGCTTGCGCCAGAGAAAAATGCTTACAGCCAAAAAAGCCGTTATATGCAGAAAGTGGGCTTGGGTGCACCGTTTCCAAAACTAAGTGGTTTTTATTTGTAATAAGGCTTGTTTTTTTTCGTGCGTTTGCCCCCCACAGCATAAAAACCAGGGGGGATTGCCTGTCGTTTAAAAGCTCAATTACCCTGTCTGTGAAAACCTCCCAGCCTTTGCCGGCGTGAGAGTTTGCCTGCGCTTTTCTGACGGTAAGCACGGTGTTTAACAGCAGTACGCCGTTTTTTGCCCAGTTTTCCAAACAACCGCTTTTGCTTATGGGTATGTTTAAATCCGAGTTAAGCTCTTTAAATATATTTACCAAAGATGGCGGTACAGCCACCCCTTCCTGTACGGAAAAAGCAAGTCCGTGGGCTTGATTATCCCCATGATATGGGTCTTGCCCCAAAATTACCGCCTTAACATCTGTGTAGCTTGTGAATTTCAATGCGTTAAAAATATTGTGCATATGGGGAAAAACGGTGTACTGCATGTACTCCGTTTTTAAAAACTCTCTTAGTTTTAGGTAGTAGTCCTTGCTAAATTCCCCTTTTAAGAGGTTGTCCCACTCGTTGTTTAATGTAACCATATATCCGCCTTGTATTGCTTTTGGTTTTGTTGCGCTTTTGCAACATTATATACGGGTTGCCCCTTATTTTACCACAATATTTACAATGCGCTTTGGCACTATAATAATTTTTGCAATCTCCTTGCCTTCGAGCATGGATGCAAAGTCCTTCTTTGCCAGCTTTTCAATTTCCTCGTTGGTTGCAGAAGCACTCACCTCTATTTTACCCCTTACCTTGCCGTTAATTTGTACCGCAAGGGTGCATACGTCTTTGGTTAGGGCGGATTCATCACAAATAGGGTAGCTTTGGTTAAATACAGAATACTCAAGCCCCAAAACCTCCCACATTTCTTCGGCAAAATGAGGGGCAAATGGGGCAAGCAACAATACTAACGTTTTTGCACATTCCAAGGCAAATGCCTTGTCTGCGTCCTTTTCCATATATTTATACATTGCGTTTACAATTTCCATTAGCCGTGCAATACAGGTGTTAAAGGAAAACTCCGTAATGTCTGCACGTATGCTTTTAATGCCGTAGTTTAGGGCGTACAGCATATCTGCATCCTTTTTGCCTGTGGCGGTTTTAAGCTCGCAAACATTTTGTACAAGCCTCTCCACCCTTTCTAAAAACTTGCGTACCGCTTTAATGCCGTCGTCGTTCCAAGGTCCGCCCTCAATATACTTAAAGCCAAAGCCCAAATACATTCTAAACACGTCCGAGCCACTTTTTTGTATATACTCGTCGGGGGATATTACATTGCCCCTTGATTTACTCATTTTTTCCCCGTCCGTGCCCAGTATTACCCCTTGATGTACTAAGGATTTAAAAGGCTCTTCAAAGGAGATATATCCCATATCGTAAAAGGCCTTTGTAAAAAATCTTGCGTATAAAAGGTGCATGCAGGCATGCTCCGCACCGCCTATGTATTTATCTACGGGTAGCATTTTGTCCATAATTTTTTTATTAAAGGCTTCCTTAGTGTTTTTGTTATCGGGATACCGCATATAATACCAAGAGGAGCACACGAAGGTATCCATGGTGTCCTTTTCTCTTGTTGCCTTGCCACCGCATTTAGGGCAGGTGGTATTTATAAACTCCTTGCTTTTTTCTAAGGGTGATGTACCATCGGGGGTAAAATCCACATCGTAGGGCAGGGTTATGGGTAGGCTTTCCTCGGGTACAGGCACTTCTCCGCAGTTTTCGCAGTATACCATGGGTATGGGTGCGCCCCAATACCGTTGTCTCGATATTAGCCAATCTCTTAGTCTGTAATTGGTTTTAAAACCGCCTTTATTTCCTAAACTCTCAATTATGGCGACTTTGCCCTCCTGACTTGTTTTGCCGTCAAAAGCACCGCTGTTTACAAGTATGCCGTAGTCGGTGTAGGGCAGCTCGTCCTCTCCATTTTTTGCTTTAATTACACGCTCTATGGGCAGGTTGTATTTTTTTGCAAAGTCGAAGTCCCTCTCGTCGTGGGCGGGTACAGCCATTACCACCCCTGTGCCGTAGCTTGCAAGCACGTAATCTCCGCAGTATATGGGTATTTCTCTGTTGTTTACAGGGTTTATTGCGTATGCCCCGGTAAACACGCCTGTTTTTTCTCTTGTGGTGGAAAGTCTGTCTATTTCCGTTGCTTTAGCCGCTTGGGTAATGTATTCCTCCACCGCTTGTTTTTGCTCTTTTGTGGTTATTTTATTCACAATTTCGCTTTCGGGAGACACAACTACATAAGTACAGCCAAAAAGGGTGTCCGCCCTTGTGGTAAATACGGAAAACTCTCCGCCCCCTTTAATTGCAAAGGTAATTTCTCCCCCTGTGGATTTGCCAATCCAGTTTTTTTGCATAAGTTTGGTTTTCTCCGGCCAGTCTAACCCTTCTAACCCTTGTAGCAGACGCTCCGCATAGTCGGTAATCTTAAAAAACCATTGGGTTAAAAACTTTTTGCTTACAGCACTACCGCATCTTTCGCACTCTCCCTCGATTACCTGCTCGTTTGCAAGTACGGTGTTGCAGGAGGGGCACCAGTTTACGGGCGCTGCTTTTCTGTATGCAAGCCCCTTTTTGTATAACTGTAAAAAGCACCATTGCGTCCATTTATAGTAATCAGGCAGGCAGGTTACCACCTCGTAATCCCAATCAAAAGTTGCGCCTATGGCTTTTAGTTGTTCTTCCATGGTTGCTATATTTTTTAGTGTGGAGTCCTCAGGGTGTATACCCGTTTTTATTGCGTAATTTTCCGCCGGAAGTCCAAAGGCATCAAACCCCATAGGGTGAAACACGTTGTACCCGTCCATACGCATAAAACGTGCGTAAGTGTCGGACAGCCCATAGTTGTACCAATGCCCTGCATGGAGTTTTGCCCCCGAGGGATAGGAAAACATTTCAAGCACATAGTATTTTTCTTTTTTGCTATTTTCATCAAACTTATATAGGTTTGTTTGTGCCCACTTTTTTTGCCATTTCTTCTCGTTTTCTGTAAAATTCACGCTTGTTCCTCCAATATTTATGCCTTTATTTGCTCTTAGTGCATACTTTGGCTTTAGCACTTGTGGCTAACAAAGGCTTATCTTTAACAATCTACATTATATTATACTAATTTATATAAATAGTAGCAATATAAATTTACCCCAAAAAAATAGGAGGGCAAAAACCTACTCTTTGCCCTCCCGATTTATATTTACATTGTAAATTATTTTTCTGCTCTCATAGCCCTCATGGCGTTAAGTATGGCAATAACCGAAACCCCCACATCCGCTATTACCGCCTCCCACATGGTTGCAAAGCCAAAAGCGCCTAAAATAAGTATTATGCCCTTTACACCCAAAGCAAAGCAGATATTTTGCTTAACAATACTCAATGTTTTTTTGGATACCTTAATTGCCTGTGCAATTTTTGAAGGCTCGTCCGTCATTATTACCACATCTGCCGCTTCTATGGCGGCATCGCTACCCAAACCGCCCATGGCAATACCAATATCCGCCCTTGCTATAACGGGTGCGTCGTTTATTCCGTCTCCCACAAATATTAGTTTGCCCTTCCCCGATTTTTCCTTTAGCAACGTCTCTACCTTTTCGACTTTATCCACAGGCAAAAGCTCTGCATAAACTGTATCTAAGCCAAGGGCTTTTGCGGTGCTTTCCCCCACCGCCTTGTTGTCCCCCGTTAGCATAACCGTTTTTGCCACACCCTGCTCTTTTAGGGATGTTACTGCGGTTTGTGCGTCCTCTTTAACTTCGTCCGCAATTAAAATATATCCGGCGTAACTGTCCTCTATGCCCACATGCACCACCGTGCCTGCCAACTCCTCTTTATTGTAGTCAAAGCCCATTTTTGCCATTAGTTTTGCGTTGCCGGCATACACCTTTTTGCCGTCCACCACCGCTTTTACCCCAAAACCTGCCAGCTCTTCTGCGTTCGTTATACGTGCGTTGTCTATTTTTTTGCCGTAGGCTTTTTTTAGTGATGCGGATATTGGGTGGTTAGAAAAACTTTCCGCTAAAGCACCCACTTCTAAAAGCTCCTCTTGGGTGATGTTTTGTGGGTGTACCTCCCTTACGTTAAACACACCCTTGGTTAGTGTGCCCGTTTTATCGAAAACCGCAATTTCCGTTTTTGCCAGGGCTTCTAAATAGTTGCCCCCTTTAATCAGTATGCCTTGCTTGGACGCCCCCCCTATGCCCCCAAAAAAGCTTAAAGGTATGGATATTACAAGGGCGCAAGGGCAGGAAATCATAAGAAAGGTTAGCGCCCTGTACAGCCAATCGTTAAACTCGTTCCACCCTAAAATTAGAGGGGGGACAATGGCAATTACAACCGCCACCCCCACCACCGCCGGAGTATAGTATTTGGCAAACTTGGTTATAAAGTTTTCCGAGTTGGATTTTTTGGCACTTGCGTTTTCCACAAGGTCTAAAATTTTTGCTACTGTGGACTGCCCGTATTCTTTGGTTACCCTTGCCTGTATAAGCCCTGTCAGATTTACGCAACCGCTTAAAATATCATTGCCTTCCGAAACATCTCGTGGCAGGGTTTCTCCTGTAAGTGCAGAGGTATCAAGCACGGTTGTACCCTGTGTTACCACACCGTCCAGCGCCACCTTTTCCCCCGGTTTTATTACCATAATATCCCCAATTTTTACATCTAACGGAGATAGGCGCACAACCTCCTCCCCACGTTTAACGTTAGCGTAGTCCGGGCGTATGTCCATAAGTTCTGCAATGGATTTTCTTGATTTATTTACGGCGTAGTCTTGGAATAACTCCCCTACCTGATAAAACAGCATAACCGCCACGGCTTCGGGATGCTCGCCAATTAAAAACGCACCTACCGTTGCTATAAACATTAAAAAGTTTTCGTCAAATATATGCCCTTTTGCAATGTTTTTTACCGCTTTTAGCACTACATCGCCACCAATAATAATGTAGGCAACAAGGAAAACCCCTAAACTCACATAAGGATGCACAAAAGAAGTTAGTATCATACCCAAAGCAAAAACGCCACCGCCTATAAGGATTTTTGTTAGACGTCTTTTGTTGGTTAAACCTGCTTTTGCTTTTTTTAAGGACACATTTTCCCCTGTTTTTAAAATAACCTCTTCAACTTCTTTTTTAGCCTCTTTTGCCTTGTCCTCTTCTACCTCGTAGTTAAGTTTAGAGGTTAAAAAGTTTATGGAAACATTACTTATGCTATTTAATTTTGCTAATTTAGCCTCTATTTTTGCCGCACAATTTGCGCAGTCAAGCCCGCTTAATATAAATTCTTGCTTAATCATGGTAGCCTCCTTATTCCGCTATATGCTCTAAGCCTTGATTGAGTATAGATTTTATATGGTTATCCGCAAGAGAGTAAAACACCACCTTGCCCTCCCGTCTAAACTTAACCAGTCTGTTTACTTTAAGCACCCTTAGTTGATGAGAAATTGCCGATTGGCTCATATTTAGTATGGATGCAATATCGCACACACACATTTCGGACTCAAAAAGCACATAGAGAATTTTAATTCGGGTGGTATCCCCAAAAACCTTGTACAGCTCGGCTAAATCGTATAAAATTTCATCCTCTAACATCTTTTCGTTTACCTGTTTTACAATATCCTCGTGTACGCACAACAGCTCGCATGCGGGTATGGGTTTTTGCTCTTTCATTTTGCACTCCTTATTTATTGTGATGATGATGCAGTAGCACAGGGCAGATTGCCCATATTCGTGGTTGTGGGTGTAGCCTATGGGGGTTTGGTTAGCCCTCCAACCTTGTTGCAACTACTCGTGGCACTCCTTTAGCACACTTGCTACTATACTCGCTCATATGATTGATTGTTCATATGTAATATTGTAGATGGCAATTATTATTTTGTCAACAGTTTTTTTAAAATTTTTTTTTGTTTAACAAACCTACATAATATGATATTATATACGTATTAGTATTTATAAAAATTGCGAGGTAGCTTTTATGAAAAAAATAAATGTGGGTATAGTAGGGCTTGGTTTTGGCAGGGAGTTTATAGGCATATATAAGCATCACCCTTTGGTAGATAAGGTGGCAATTTGCACACGCAATCCTAAAACGGCACAGGAAACGGGCAAAGAGTTTAACATATCCGAGGAGCTTATTTACACAAATTACGAAGATATGCTAAACAACAAAGATTTAGATGCAATACATATAATAACCCCAATTTTTGAGCATTTTAGCCAATCTAAAGCCGCTCTTGAGGCAAACAAGCACACCGCTTGCACCGTGCCTATGGCAACAACTTTGGAAGAACTTAAAATATTGGTGGATTTAAAAAACAAAACAGGCAAGGTATACATGATGATGGAAACCGCCGTTTACACAAGGGAGTTTTTATATGCCAAAAACTTATACAACAGCGGTAAAATGGGAAACTTGCGGTTTTTAAGGGGCTCTCATATGCAAGATATGGGGCTTGAGGGTTGGCCGGAGTATTGGCTTGGCTTTCCGCCTATGTGGTACGGCACGCACGCAATTTCCCCCTTGCTTTTAATAGACGGCACTCCTGCACAGTACGTGGTGGGGCATGGCTCGGGCACGCTTAGTAAAGAGCTTAGTGCAAAATACGGAAGTCCTTTTGCGGTGGAGACGGTTACAATTAAGCGGAAAAACTCGGATATTTGCGCAGAAGCCACACGCTCCCTATACGAAACGGTGCGCCAATACAGAGAAAGCTTTGATTTTTACGGCGACAAGCTGTCTTTAGAGTGGGAGCAAATAGAAAACGAGGGCATGTGCATATTTGAGGGTAAGGAAAACGCAAAACGCATTTGCGTACCCGATGCGGTAGAGCAACTGCCAAAAGAAATTGCTCAATATACAAAAAGGGAGCAAATAGCGGATAAAAACCATGTTTCTTTTATACAAGGTGCCGGGCACGGGGGCTCTCATCCTCATTTGGTACACGAGTTTTTAACGGCCATTGCAGAGGGGAGAGACAGCAAAATAGACGCAAGTGTAAGCGCAAATATTACCGCTACGGGCATTTGCGGACACACTTCCTGCCTAAAAGACGGAGAGAGGATTTATATACCCGAGTTTTAAATGGGTATTGCTTGCCTAATTAACATCACCATAAATATCCATAAACTGCATTAACTTTTTTAAGTTTGCGTTACGCTCAAAATTGGCAAAATGGTAGTCTCTGCCCTTTTGCCCTATTTTTTCTCGCTCCTCTTTTGGCATATTGTAAAACTTTATAATTATCTCCGCAAGTGCCGTGTGCTCTCCCGAGTCGCAACTTATACCGCAACCCACCGAGTTTATAAGCTCTTTGCCTGCACCGTTCATGGCAGAAATTATGGGCTTGCCTGCCGCCATATAACTTTGCACCTTAACGGGTATGCCGTACTCGAATAAATCACTCTTAGAAAGGGCAACCAGCATGGCATCCGCAAGGGTTTGGTATTTGGGCACTTCCTCCACAGGCTTTAGCCCCTCAAACACGAAGTTCAAGCCAAGCCGAGCAGTTTCTTCCATTAGCCACCCTTTGCTCATACCCTCACCCAAAATAATATAGCAAATATTTGTAATACCGCTTTCCTTTACAATTTGCGCCGCTTTTACCACCGTATCAAAGGACTGCGCCGGATTTATAGCCCCTGCAAACACTATGTTAAAAGTACCCTCAAACCTTTTGTGGAGCTCTTCGTCGTAAATACGCTCCTCGTAAATTTTTTCGCAAACTTGGGGTATGTACACAATTTTTTCTTTGGGTATGCCCACAAGGGTGTTTAGTCGTGTGGCAATGCCCTCAAACCCCCCAATTAAGCCGTCCGCTTTTTTGTAGTGCCAATAGGAAAACGCCGTTACCCATTTTATAAGCAGTTTGTTTTTAATGTGTATTATGGAAAGTAGGCTGTGTGGCCAAAAATCACAAATATACACAAAAGAGGGGATTTTTTTAACCTTGCCCAAAATTAAGGGCATGGTTGCCATAAATACGGGGGATAGCTGATATATTAAAATTTTATCGTATTTTTTTTTGGAAAACAGCAATCTGAAAAAATGCCCCACCTCTCCTAATGGAAAGGAAATAAAGTTAATAAAAATTCTAAAGTTAGTGTTTGTCCCTCGAGGAATCTCAAAGGCTCTGCGGATATTTACACCCTTATGCACCTGTTTTCTGTTTTTGGTGTAGGAGTACCCCTCAAAAAACTTGCCTTTGGGGTAGTTTGGAATACCGCAAAGTACGTCCACCTCGTGGCCGTTTTCCGCAAGTCCTTCGCAAATATCCGTAATTCTGAAAGTTTCCGGCCAATAATGTTGGCACACTACTAATATTCTACTCATATAAATAAATATAATTGGTGTTGGGCGGTTTGTCAAATGTTTATTGGTTTATGTTTATTGGTTTATATATTACGTTAACCCTACCCCACACGAATTCCGGTAAAACTCACAAAAGCAACCTTAGTGCCAAGGTCGTCATACACCTCCACCTCAAAAACGCAGGTGCTTTTGCCGTCTTTTATACATTTAGCCTCCGCATAAATAATTTTGCCTTTTGCTTTGTTTAAATAGTTGATGTTGCCGTTTAAAGATAGGGTGGTGGGCTTATTAAAGTTAGCCCCTATGGCAAAGGTAAAATCCGCTATGGTATAAAGCGCACCCCCCATTACCCCTCCGCCTGCATTAAGATGATGGGGCTTTATTTCAAACATACACTTTGCGTAGTTTTCCTTAGCCGTAATAATTTCTATGCCTGTGGTGTTTGTGGCATAAATATCTTTTGCAAAAAACCCTTTAACCTTTTCTAAAGTATCCATATATGCACCTCTTACCATAACAATTTATATTACAAATCAGTTTAAATTATACTGTAAAATATAAAATATGTCTATAATATTAAATTTCTATTAAAAATGTTGGTTTTTTCGTTTATTTGTGATATAATCTTAACTTGTTTATAGCAACAATCAAGCTAAATTTAGGAGAAGGATAATATTATGAAAAAGATTTTGTTAATCGCATTAGCGGTAGTTATGGCAGTAAGCATTTTTGCATCCTGCGCAAAACCGGAAGAAAAACCGGCAGAGCCTGTTGCAACAACATTCGGAGACGAAGAGGATACTCCGGCGCAACCCACACAAGAAGAGCAAGCCCCCGAGCAAACCCCCGAGCCTGCACCCGAGAATATCTCCCCCACCACAGGGCTTGAAAACACAACCACAACCTACAAGCCTGTTTGGGTACAAATAGACAACGAGAGTGGCGGCCGTCCACAAGTAAATATTCAAGTGGCAGACATTGTGTACGAAACTTTAATCGAGGACACCGCAACACGTCTTTCCGCATTATATAACGATGTGCTGTATTCTGATGGCGCACCGGACAAACTAACGGTAGGGCCTGTACGTTCTTCAAGATATTATCATCAAAATATAGTATCCGAGTGGGACGCACTCTACATTCATATGGGAGGCCCCGACAAAACCAACAACCCGGAGAGCGATATTTGGGGAGAAAGCAACAAACGTATTAAACAACGTATAAACGGTGCCGGCAAAGGTGCTGTTGCCGCCGATAAATTTTACGCTTTAAGAAGCGGACAATCCATATCCAACTATGCGGCGGTAGATGTAATAGACGCATCCAAAACCTTTAAATACGAGCCTACCCCAAGAGCACCCTTTAAGTACTACCCACTTGAAAGCTATGCGGACGCACCTGCGGTAGACACGGTACAGCTACAATTTTTATCTAAATTAGGCTTTGTAGAGTATAAATATGACGAAGCCAAAAACAAGCTAATCCGCTACATGAGCGGTAAAGAGTTTACAGACGGCGAAACAGGCAAGCCAATAGAGGTACAAAACCTAATAATCCAATTTGTGGGTGTGGGCAATATGCCAAACGACGCACCACGCAGAAAGGTAGATGTATTTGGGCAAGGTCCTGCCGCATTTATAATTAACGGCAAGCACCTAAAAGGCACATGGCAAAGAGCCTCCGCCGCCGAAAAAACAACCTACTTGTTAGAAAACGGCGACGAAGTAACCTTAGCACCCGGCAACACCTGGATTGCAATGCACCCCAACGATAAAACGGTGGAAGTAACCTACAAAGACGGCAAAAAAGACACGGTAAACGCATAAATAAGTAGGACGTGTGCCGTCATCACCATAAAAAAACAAAACCATCTGCAAATATACACGCAGATGGTTTTTTTGTGTGATGATGAAATGTTCCTAATTTCTAAGCCTTTTTACCCCAAATGTAAGTGCCACCAAGGCTACTGCCAACAGCCCTATCCATAGGTAGAGGTTTGTACCGTCCCAAGTTTTTGGCGAAGGCTGTGTGTTTGCCGTGGCATTTTCGGGGGTGGGTACAAATGAGGGGGTGGGTGCGTTTAGCTGTACCGTTAGCTTTAAATGTGCGTAGCCGTCGCTAAATACCGCAAGGAAGTTGTAATTGCCCGCCTCGAAGGTTTTTAGGTAGCTCTCTGTTAGTATTACCGCCGTACTGCCCTCCTTAACCGTGTAGTCGGTGGGTGCTACCAAAACATCATTATAATAAAGGGCAAGGAATTTTTCTTTTGGGGCATCTATTACCGCCTTTCTTGTGCCACTACCGTTAAAAGTGCCGAATTGGCTTATTACGGGGTATTCTTTGTATACCGTCCAATTTGCCGTAACGGAGGTGTTTTCCGTAATGTTTGTGAAGGGTTTGTCCCACCCTGCAAACATATGCCCTTCGTACTCCACTATGGGCGCAGTTGCGTCCTGACCGTAAGGGACTTTTTGGAAAAGCTCTCCCCCTCCTGTGCGTATACCGCCGTTTACATCAAAATCTACATTATATATGTTGATGTTCCACCTTGCATAAAGGGTGGTGTGGGCGGTAATGGGTGTTGAAAAGTCAAACTCCTCTCCACCTTGCTCCTGTGTGTACCAGCCCATAAAAGTACTGCCTGTTTTTGTGGGGGGTGGTGGCATTGTTGCACATTCTCCCTTTAGAAGTAGTTGGCTTGCAACCTCGCTTCCGCCCAAAGTGTTAAAGTCCACAGCGTAGGTGTTTAGGGTGGTTTGCTCTGTAATTTTTATATTTTCTGTAATTGTTTTATCCCCATATTTTAGGGCGTATGTCCCGGGCTCTATTAGGGTTTTGCCCTCCGCCCCCGTAACAAAATAGCGGTAAAACACGGGTAAATCTTTACTTTCTAAAGTGGCATTACTGTAAGGGGCATCGTTGTGATGCACCGCTACTTCCACCATTTCCTTTGTAATATCTTCTAATCTGCGGTTGGGTTGAGGTTGGGTAAAACCGCTTAACACAGGGAGGTAGCCGTAGGATTGCACCACCCAAGCGGTGTTGGTTTTAAACCCTGCCCATGCCTCGTCCTCTATATTGCGTAACTGTGACAGGGTTTTGCCCTCGCCGTCTGCATTGGTTTTGCCATAAGCGCTGCCACCCCCCTCCATGCCCTCGTAGGCGTAGTTGCTTGCCAATGTGCTTTGGTTTTTTTGTCCTACTATCCGCCCTATGTTTAGTGTACCAAATACACTTTGCCCAAGGGCAAGGCAGTTATTAATTTGGCAATTATTGTCGTTTGCACCCACAATACCGCCAACCTCGCTAACGCCTATTGCATTACCGGAAAAATAAGAAGTGGCTACATTGCCGTTATTTGTTTGATGCCCGTATATTCCGCCTATTTTGCCGTTGCCCCCCACATTAACCACAGAATAGCAGTTTTGTGTTTGGGTATTAGTGGAAGTACCGCCTATGCCTCCTAAATTGCTTACGCCCCATACCGTGCCTGCGGTGTAGCAGTTTTTAACCACGGAGTTTTCTATATTGCCCACTAAACCGCCCACATCGTCTACACCCTTAATACTACCCGTAACATAGCAGTTTTCTATATTGCCGGAAATGTTTCCGCCCAAACCGCCTGTTTTTGTGCCACCTGTAATTTTGCAGTTTACAACACCTAAGTTTTTAATTGAGTTTTGCCCTATGTTTGCAAAGCCAAACAACCCCATATTATCATCGCTATTATTAATGGTAAGGTTGGAAATCACCTTGCCGTTGCCGTCAAAACTTCCTGTAAAAGTGGCATTGATAATAGCGTCGTCGTACCAACCGATAGGCGTCCACCCCTCGCCGTTGTTTAAATTCGTGTAGGGGGAAAGGTCTATATTTGCTGTTAGTTTGTAGTGCTTATCTCTATACTGTAGGTTGGTTGTCACGTCGTTTACCACGATTGCCAAGTTTCGCAGTTGTTGATGGGTGGCAATTTCGTAAGGTGCGCTAAGAGTACCCTCTCCACCCTCAAAATATTTTTTGGATACGTACAAGGGCAACTCGTTTGATTGAGTGCCTCCTGCATTTTTAAGGGTGGGTAGCTCGTTTAATTTGTAATTCCATGCGGAATCGTTATTAAATATTTCTGCAAACTGCTTTGTAAGTGTATTATTTATATAGCTTAAATCCGCACCGTTGGCACTTGTGGCATCTGTGGAGGTTAGGGCAATGCCGTTTATTTTTAAACCGCTGAAAGCGTAGTTGTTTGTTCTGCTTACACTATAGCCGGAGCCGTCTATTCGTGCGGCAGAATCTGTGCCCAAATGGTATATGTTTTGCCCGAATGCAACACAGTTTTTTATTGCGCTGTTAGTATCGGAATAGCCAACAATGCCGGCGACTTTAGCATTACCGCAAGATACATTTCCCGTATAATAGCAGTTTTCTATTAAAGATGAAATTTCGCAAAACCCTGCAATTCCCCCCACAATGCTACTGCCGGAGAATAAAGAATCAATATCGCATAGAGAGTAACAATTTTTTACTGTGGAACTTCCGTTATTGTCTCCCACTATTCCGCCTATATTTGAACTACTTCCCGTAATTTTTCCCGTGGTGTAACAGCTTAGTATTTGACTACCGCCGTAATTTGTACCGCTAATGCCTCCTACGTATATATTACCCGAAATATTTCCAATAACATAGGAGTTTTCTATTACAGAAGCCCCCGTAGAGTAGCCTGCTATACCTCCTGTGTTTATATTGCCGGTAATGTCGCAATTTTTAAGCCCTAAATTTTTTATTTTGGCACCATCTAAGTAGCTAAACAAGCCTATTAGGTTTTGCGAACCGTTATTTATGGTTAGATTGAATATTTCCTTGCCGTTGCCGTTAAAACTGCCTTTAAAACCGTTGGTGCTTGTGCCTATGGGTACAAAACCCGTACCGTTGTTGGCATCTTTATATACGGCTAAATCTATGTCTGCAATTAATTTGTAGTATTTTGTGTTGTAAGTTTCATAGTCGTTTAGCATTAAATCCGATAAATTTTTAAGTTGCCGGGGTGTGGCAATTTCAAAGGCGGTTGCCTCGGTTAGTCCGTCTCCCCCTGCAAAATAACTGTTTGTTACGTATGGCGGAAGGTCGGTTGTTTGTCCGCCCCCCACACCCACAAGTATGGGTAGTTTGTTTGGGGTGTACTCCCAAGCGGTGTCGCTACCAAATACCTCTGCAAACTGCTTGGATAGTACATAGCTTGTATAACTTAAATTTGCACCGTTAGTGCTTGTGTCATCCGTAGAGTCTATTGTATTTGTATTTAGCTTCATACCTATGTAAGCATAGTTGTTTGAAAGTGTGGATGTGGTATTTTTACCCACTACACGATTAGTCGTGCTCGTAGTATAGCTTAGTTTTTTGCCTAAAGCAATATTATTTTTTATCGTTCCGTTATTTCCCGTAGAGCCTACAATACCCCCTATATCGCTTACGGCTGATATTTCTCCTGTAAAAAAGCAGTTTTCTGTGGTGGCGATAGCATTAATGTCTCCTACAATACCGCCTACACTGCTACTGCCTATAATTGTGCCCTCAGCATAGCAATTTTTTACACCACCGCTTATAGCAATGTTGCCTGTTATACCGCCCACAAAAGTGCTGATGTTGCCGGATACTGTCCCTTTAAAATAGGAGTTTTCTATTGTGGTGCCGTCCGTGCTTGCTCCGCAAATACCCCCTAAAATATCTCCGCTTGCCAAAACATACCCTTTATAATAGGAGTTTTTTATGTTAGTGCCGTAGGCATGCCCTACTATACCCCCCACATTTTTATTGCCTTTTACGGTTGCACCCTCCACCCCTAAGTTTTTAATGGTAGCGCCTTGTGTATAGCCAAACAACCCAATGGCGTCATCATAAACATTGTCTATTTTTAGATTTGTTACCTTTTTGCCATTGCCGTCAAACGTGCCTTTAAAGGAGCGTGTACTTGTGCCGATAAGGGTAAATCCGCTACCTGCCGTATAGGCGGATAAATCTATATCTGCCGTTAGTTTGTAGTATTTGTCTCCGTAGTTAGCATTAGCCGTGTATATAAGCTCTGCCATTTTTATAAGTTGCAAGGGTGTGCCTATTTCGTAGGGGGTGCTTTCGGTTAAACCGTCCCCTTTAAATAAATTGCCACCCATATAGTCGGGTATTTCAAAAAATTGCACTCCCCCCACATTTTTAAGGGTAGGGAGTTTATTTGGCACAAAATTCCAGTCGATGTTGCTGTTAAAAACCGTCTCTGCCTGTTTGCTTAAAGTGTTTGCGGTATACATAACATCTGCGCCGTTTAGGGATGCCGGCTCTGTTGATGTAGTGGTAGAGCCACCTAAGGTTGTGCCCTGCCAAGCGTAGTTTTCTCCAAGTATGCCGTTTAGGTTAGCGCCTGCAATACGTGCTTTATCTGCATTGCCGTCCACCTTATTTGCAAAGGCAATATTGTTTTTAACACTACCTGTGTTTATATTGCCCACAATACCCCCAAAGTAGTTACCCATTCTGCCCTCAACCGAGCCTGTGGCGTAGCAGTATTGTACTGTTCCGCCCTCAATGCCTCCTGCAATACCCCCAACATTTTTATTGCCGTACAGTGTAGCTTTTGCGTAGCAGTTTTCTGTGTGGGTGCTGTCGGCAAAACCTATTATGCCCCCTGCGTATCCTCCTAAAGTGATGTGTACCATACCTGTATAATAATTGTTTTTTATTTCCCCTTTATAGCTACCGCCCACCAAACCGCCTGCCTTTTCCTTGTCGGCGGTTACTATGCCGGTTGCATAACAATACTGTATAGAGCCGTTAGACATATCTCCTGTAATGCCACCCACTAATTCTGTGCCGTTAGTATTTCCCAAAGAGTAACAACCATCTATTGTCGTATTGCTTGCATGCCCTGTAATGCCCCCTGCAATAGATACAAGTGCGGTTATTTGGGTATTTGAGTAACTGTTTTTAATTGTACAACCTACACTACTGCCAATTACTCCTCCCACGTAGCCGTTTGTTGCACTTAGTGTGCCTGTTGTGTAGCAATTTTCTATTGTAGCATTATTTCCGTAACCTACCAAACCGCCGATGTAGGATTTTGCGTTAATGTCTGCACTTATTACCCCAAGATTTTTTATTACACAGTTGTCTGCAAAACCAAAAAGCCCTAAGTAATCTGCGCCACCATCAGACATAAAAATATTCTTGACAACCTTGCCGTTGCCGTCGAAATTGCCTAAAAAGGCTAAAGAAGGCTTGTTTGCATACCGTTGTCCTATGGGTGCAACCCCCTTGCCACCGTTGTGGTACCGGTAGTCTGTCATGTCTATATCTGCCGTTAGTTTGTAGTGCTTTACTCCGTATTTAACGTGGGTTTCCTCGCTATTTACCAAGGTTGCCAAATTTGCAAGACGGGAGGGTGTGTCTATCTCGTATGGGGAGGATTCGCTGCCAATGCCCCCTGCAAAATATTTAATAGCGGTAACACCAAGCCCTGTAATGTTTGCCTCGGTGTTGGTTATAAACAAACCTTTGTAGGTTGTGGTGTCCTCGTTTAAAATATCCACATTTAAGAGGTTGTACCCACCACCGTTAAAAAAGCCGGTAAAAGGGTCTGCGGTTGTGCCTACGGAGTCTGTAAATGTACCCCCAAAATCAACATCACCCAAAAGTAAATAATGGGCGGTGGAATATTTGTTGTCTCCTGCGTAAGTTTCTCTGTTTTTAATTAGGGCGGATAGTTCTAAAATCTGGGTTTTATCCGTAATATAAAAAGGGAAGTCCGCACTTTGCCCAATTACCCCTGTAATAGTGCCGTAAGTTTGTATGCCTACGTTGGTTGCTTGTGCCTGCTCTGCTAAAGACAGACTGCCACGGCTAAAATCCGCTACCTCTGTACTTTGGGATGCATCAACTCTACATTCCTCGCAAGTGTGGGTGCAAGGCGCTGTTTGCACAGGCGTGCCGTATCCGCAATTTTCGTTATGGTGATGCTTGCAACTTGCCTCGTCTCCCTCGGTATAACCGCAAGCCTCTTCATCGTTACTTGTGTGATTATTGTGAGTGCAAGGCGTAAGTCCGCACAGGGCGTCGTGGCTTTGGTGGCAGTCCTTAAACTCCTGCGTGCTTTGCAAGGGTGCTTCCTCCACCGCAAATGCCGTAACCCCCGAGAGTGTAAAAATAAGTGTCAGGGCAATAATAATAGCCGTTAGTTTGTTGCCTTTCTTCATAAAATTCTCCACTATGTCCCTTTTAAAAAATTGTGTGTGTAGTTGCTGTAAATACCTTAATTGAATGTTACCTTATTGTTACGTATAACATTATAAAACAGCGGTTATTTAAGTACAATTTAATTATTTGCATTTTCAAAATTATTTAATTTTTACGTTGCATTTGTTGCTTTTTTGTCTTGCATTATAATTTTCCTTTTAAAAGCAATAATAGCATATTGCAAATTTTTTAAGTTTGCTGTAAAATATAAATGTATAACTATACTTAGTTGCAGTATGTCTGCATAGACAAAGCAACTAAAATAATAAAGGTAGCGCAGATGAACAGTATAATTAACGAATATCCGGTTACAAACACCATAAATAACAATAACGCCATTGGAGAGGGGGCAAAAAACCTACCTCAAAACGGGCTGTTTTCCTATGTTTTGGATAGCAAGATTAATCCTATGGAGTATGCTACTCCTACTGTTCCTCAAATCAACCAACCTCAAATACCTCTGCAAAACGCTTATGCAGGGCTTAACCAAGGGTATAACCAAAATTATTATCAGCAAAATAATCTGCCCCTGCAAAACGGGCAAAATATGTATAATTCCTACGGGCAGGCTATGGGCAACGGCAATAATTTACTTAATATGCTAAACAGCACAAATAATACGGGTGGCAACAACAACCAAATTATTATGATGCTTATGCTTATGCTTTTAGGCAACCAAAATACAAATAACTACGGTGCGCAAAACAATTACGCAAATATGGGGTACGCACAAAACTATGGGAGCCCCATTGCAAACAAGGTAATTGCGGATGCACAAAGTATGATAGGCACAAAATATTCCAACACCGATTGCAGCGATTTAATAGAGCTTGTGTTTAGAAAATCCGGCATAGATTTTGCAAATTCTCCCCATGGCACTACCGCCGCAGGCATTGCTAAATATATAGATTCCACAGGACAAACGCTAACCAAAGACCAACTTGCACCGGGAGACTTGATTTTTTGGCGCAAAGACGGCTGTAATTGCGGTAGATACCAAGAAATACACCACGTTGGAATATATTTAAACGACAACACCATCTTAGATTCCCTGCCCGACGGGGGAGTTCAAATCCGAGAAATGTGGGGTAACGACGGCGGAAAGTGGAACGTTATTAAATACGGCAGACCCGTCCAACCCTTATAATATCTAAACTTTACTTAACAAAATAATATGCCCGTATCAACGGGGAAAGCGGAGGCTTTTATGTCTGTTTTAGGTACTTTTATACTCCCTCACCCTCCTGTTATTATACGAGATGTAGGCAGAGGGGACGAACTTAAAATACAGAAAACTTTGGATGCTTACGAAAGTGTGGCTAAAAAAATCGCCTCTCTAAAACCAAGCACTATTGTTATATGCTCTCCCCACAGTACCATGTACTCAAATTACATACATATTTCTCCCGGGCAAAGCGCTCACGGAGATTTATGGAAGTACAACGCACCCAATGCCAAAGCGGACGTAAAATACAACACCGCCTTTGTGGACAAACTTTGCGAAATTTGTAAGCAGAGCAGTATAAACGCAGGTACAGACGGAGAAAAACACCAAAGTTTAGACCACGGCACACTACTTCCTTTGCTGTTTATAAATAAGTATTATACGGATTACACCCTTGTGCGCACAGGCATAAGCGGTTTGCCCTTAGACGAGCATTACCTTTTTGGCAACTGCATTGCAAAAACCGCAGACGCACTTAAAGAGAGCATAGTATTTATAGCCAGCGGAGATTTATCGCATAAACTAAAAGAAAGCGGACCTTACGGGTTTTCCGAGGACGGCGCAGAGTTTGACAGAATTATGCTTGGCGCCATGAAATCCGCAAATTTTATAGATTTTTTAGAGTTAGACCCAAATATAAGGCAAGGAGCGGCGGAGTGCGGACTTGCACCCATAGTAATTATGGCAGGCTGTTTGGACGGCAAAGGGGTAGCTACCACCTTTTTAAGCTACGAATACACTTTTGGGGTAGGCTACGCCGTTTGTTACTACACGGTAACGGGGGCGGACGCAAACAGAAGCTATTATTTGCAGTATATGGAAAATCAAAAAAAATTAGCCACCGAGCGCAAGGTTACGGAAAGCCCTTGTGTACGCCTTGCACGTATAGCCCTTGAAACATACATAAAAACAGGCAAAATTATAGATGTACCCACAGACACTCCTGCCGGTATTTTAAACAACAGAGCAGGCGTGTTTGTATCTCTAAAAAAATACGGAGAGCTTAGGGGGTGCATAGGCACAATAGAGCCTACACGCACAAGCATTGCAGAAGAAATAATAAACAATGCCATAAGTGCAGGCGTAAGCGACCCACGTTTTGATGGCGTTACAGCCTCCGAGCTTAACTTTTTAGCTTACAGCGTAGATATTTTAGGCAAGTGCATGCCCACCACCAAAGAGGGTTTGGACGTGGAAAAATACGGCGTGGTAGTTAAAAGCGGTACAAAAAGAGGGTTATTGTTGCCTAATTTAGACGGTATAGACACGGTGGATAAGCAGTTAGAAATCGCTTTAGAAAAGGCAAGGATAAACAGCAACGCAAATTACACCATAGAGCGTTTCGAGGTAATAAGGTACAAATGACCTGCAACCTATGCCCGAAAGGATGTAATATTTCAGAGGGAAAAACAGGTTATTGCACAGCAAGAGCAAACACCGACGGCAAGATTATTTGCCAAAACTACGGCAAGCTAACCGCAATTTCCTTAGACCCCATAGAAAAAAAGCCACTTAACAAATTTTACCCAAACACCCAAGTATTATCCGTGGGCAGTTACGGCTGTAATTTTGATTGCTATTTTTGCCAAAACTACGGAATTTCCAAGGAGTATCACCATACAAAAACAAAAGATGTAAGCCCCAAAGACCTTGTAATGCAGGCAAAAAGCCTTATACCAAAGGGCAATATCGGCATTGCATTTACCTACAACGAGCCACTTATTAGCTACGAGTATGTTTTAGACACAAGTGCTCTTGCCAAAAAAGAGGGGTTAAAAACGGTAGTTGTTACAAACGGATACATCAACAAACAGCCTTTAGAGCGCTTGCTACCGTATATTGATGCGCTAAATATAGATTTAAAGTGTTATACCCCGGGCGGTTATGCCAAATTAGGGGGAGATATTGCCACCGTTAAGCAGACTGTTGAGGTTGCGCTTAATTACTCTCACGTAGAAATTACCACTTTGGTTGTGCCGGGTTTTAACGACAGCACAGAGGAAATTTCTGCACTTGCGGAGTATCTATCAAGCCTAAGCTCTAAAATACCTTTGCATTTAAGTAGGTTTTTTCCGTATTATAAGGCTACGAGTAGTGCGCCTACTTCCGTTGATGCGCTGCGCAAGCTGGCGGAGGTTGCAAGGGAGCATTTGGAGTTTGTTTTTCTTGGGAATTGTTTTTTTTAGGGGGTTAGTGGGTAGAAATTAGAAACAGCACCCTCAAAGGAATACCCAAGAAATCTGTTCACTGAGCATTACTAAAAAGGAATACCCAAGTTGACTCAACCCTGCACCACACACTCAATCATCACAATAGGTCTAAAGTGATTCTGAGTATGTGCTTGAAACGCCTTGCCGTGTATTGTAACGTTTTTACCTAAATATTGCTCTATTTCTTTGGCAGGCATATTAAAACCGACATGTATTTCGGTAATATCACGCATTATACCTTCTCCAAATTCGGAGTCCTCATCGGATAAAAATTCTTCAAACACAAACTCCGTTGGCAGATTTAGTTTTAGCGCATAAAAAGTAACTTCGGCTTCTCCGTCTCTTGTTTCCATCATTTCCGTAATTTGCTCTAATGTGCCCGATACTGTTATGGCACCTGAATTTGCATCGACATTTATTACGTTTTCAGATTCGTTTTCATTTTGTTGGTCCGTCTGTGGCGCATCGGCTGACATTGCATTTATATTCGTGTAATCTATAACTTTCCAAC
>CAZVNZ010000006.1:86616-125701 GCA_964628515.1 uncultured Christensenellaceae bacterium | reverse complement strand
TTTTTTATTTTACCTCTTGGACTTCGGAGTGTCCATTTTTATTGTACCACATCACTTTTAAAAAATAAAAGTGATACTAAAATTTGCGATGAATCACTCAAAAATATTGAAAGCATCAAGGAAGATTTACCCAAAATAAAAGAGGACTTTGAAAGAGAGACTATTAAAATAAATAAAAACTATTTTGTTAATGCAAAGGAGAATTTAGAGTATGAAAGGTGAAGTTGAAAATATTGTTGATATTAGAAATAGAGTAAAATTATTAAAATATGAAAAAAAGCAATTATCCGACAATCAAATTACGTTTATCAAATCAATAAAAGAATTATTAAATGTGCAACATAACGGAGACATTAATGCTTATATTACAAGCCTGTATTTCTTTGCCCAAAATGCCTTGTTCCCGGAAAACGAAATCTTACTAAGAAAATTCATTACTTCAATAATAAAAAACGAATAAAAAACTTTTAAAAAGCAAACCCACTTTCTAACCCACTTATATTGTTGAAATAACAAAAGTCACTTTTGACGTTGCATAACTTTTGGCTTTGTTATGCGGTTTGCAAAAGTGACTTTTGTACATTTTGGTCTGGGTGACAGGAATTGAACCTGCGACCTCTTGAACCCCATTCAAGCACGCTACCAAACTGCGCTACACCCAGATAAATTATTCGGTTGTTTTAGGAGTTTCCTCCGGCGTCTTTGTTGCCTCAGACGTTGGCTCTGCTGTTGCGCCACCCTCCGCTCCGCCCATTTGTGCTGTTGGTTGCACATCTTGCGTTGGTGTTGGGTCTACGCTTGCTGTCGGCTCTTCTACTTCCACTCCGTCAGGAGCTTCTACGTACTTGGTTTCATCCTCTTTTAGCCAACCTAAACGCTCTCTTGCCTGTTTTTCTATATACTCGGCACTGCCGATATAGTTTAACTCGTTTTTATAAAACTCTATTTTGTTTTTAAGCTCTTCCTCTATGGTTAAAAGCTCTTTTTGCTTTTCTGCTTGGTCCACCAATAAGGTTTGCTGATTGTAAAAGGTAACTCCTGCATAGAATAAAACACCGACTATTATAAAAATCTTTATTCTATTGAAATTAAACCTTCTTTTAGTAGCCATTTTCCCTCAATATTTGGTTAAATACCTATCCGTCTCCCATTGATGTACGTGAGTGGAATAATCGTACCACTCTGCCTTTTTGCCTGCAAGATACTTGTTAAATGCAGATTCTCCCAAAAATTCTTTCATAAGGGGATCTTCTTCGAAATATCCCATTGCTTCCAATAAGTTTGCCGGTACTGCATTTACCTTGTATTTTTTACGCTCCGCATTGGTTAAAGTGTAGATGTTTTTATTAACCGGCGGTGGCGCTATGCTGTTTTTGTTTATTCCGTCTATACCTGCCGCCAGTATTCCTGCAAAAGTTAGGTAGGGGTTAGCGGTTGGGTCCGGATTTCTCATTTCTATTCTTGTTGCCGAGCCTGTTGCGTGGGGTACACGTACGAGGGGGCTACGGTTTTTAGCAGACCATGCAATATAGCAAGGTGCCTCAAAACCGGGAACAAGTCTTTTATAAGAATTTATGATAGGATTGGTAAGCAAGGCTAATCCCTTTGCGTGGTTTAGTATTCCTGCCATAAAATTATAAGCTAATTTAGATAAGCCAAGCTCGTCGTTTGTATCGTAAAACATATTGGTTTTTTCTTTGCATAAAGACATATTTATATGCATACCGCTTCCTGCAATGCCGTATACGGGCTTTGGCATAAAAGTAGCATGCAAACCGTGCATTTGCGCTATACGTTTTACTACGATTTTAAAGGTCATAACATCATCTGCCATACGCAATGCGTTACCGTATTTAAAATCTATCTCGTGTTGTCCTAATGCACATTCGTGGTGGGACGCCTCTATTTCAAAACCCATTTCCTCTAATGCTAAGCAAATATCCCTTCTTGCACCGCCACCGGTATCTAAGGGCGCTAAATCAAAATAGCCGCCGTCATCGTTTGTGACTGTTGTGGGTTTGCCGTTTTCGTCTTTCTGAAAGAGAAAAAACTCGCATTCCGGACCAATATTCATAGAGTAGCCCATATCCGCCGCACGTTTTAGCTGTTTCTTTAAAATATTACGAGGACAGCTTTCGTAAGGTGTGCCGTCAGGTAGGTATACATTGCAAATAAACCGAGCGGTACGCCCTTTGGGATTAGACCACGGGAAAATTTCAAAGGTATCTATATCCGGCATAAGTAGCATATCCGATTCCTCTATACGGGCAAAACCGTCTATGGAAGAGCCATCAAACATACAGCCTTCATCTAAAAGTTTATCCAACCTTTTTGTTGTGGTAGTAATATTTTTTAATACGCCAAAAATATCTGTAAATTGAAGTCTTATAAATCTAATATCTCTCTCTTCAATAATTTTATGTAGCTGTTCTTTAGTATATTTTGACATACAATTCCTTTCTTATTACTTTTACCATAGCATATGTGCAATTTTGTACGAATATTATTTTAACTCATTACCGCAAAATAGTCAACAAAAAAATTTTTTAAAACGTGCGTTTTGTATTTACTTTTCCAAAGTGAGAATATGTGAAATTATAAAATGAAAAATGTTATTATAATTACCGAAAAACACAAAAAAATACTTGCATTTTACATAAAACGGATGTATATTATATGTAGATAATATTACTCTTATGTATATTGTGTAAGGAGGCGAATATCATGGTAGGAGTAACAAATGCGGCTAATGCTGCAAGTGCATACGGAAAATACAGTGCTTTTAGTGCAAGTAGGACAAACGGCATACAAAGCTATGCTTATACTGCGCCTAAACCTATGACTTATAATCCGTCGAGTAACAGCTCTATTTCTTCGTTGATGAATTTTAATTTCTCAAACGCTTTCGATAAAAATTCCAATTTGTTTATGAGCGAAATGAAGGATAATCTTAACAGCTTAAAAGACGCTGCATCCACTTTTGGAAAAACGGGTACAAACAGTATGTTTAATCAGTCTTTGGTAAGCTCTAACTCGGCTGTGGCAACAGGGGGCAAGGCAGGCTCTATGTCTCAACTAAACGGCAAATTCAACCTTAAAGTAGACCAAATTGCTTCTTCTCAGGTTAGCAGTTCTACTTCTTTTTACAAAAATTCCCTATCCACTATTGGCTCGGGTAGCTTTAGTATAGAGATGGACGGCAAAAAAACGAATATATCCTACTCTGCGGTTGCGGGAGACACCAACGAAAAGGCGCTTTCTCGTATTGCAAGCAGTATAAATAATTCTAAGGCAGGAGTTACCGCAAGTGTTGTTACCTCAAAAGACAATAAAATGTCTTTACAGATAGTATCTAAAGAAACGGGTACCAACAGCAGTTTTTCCATTACGGACAACAGCGGTTCTAACACAATATCATCCTTAAATATGGCAACGACAGCCGAGGCACAAAATGCGCAATATTCGGTAAACGGCGAGAGTTTTACCTCTCAATCTAACACGGTACAACTTGGTGCAACCACCGACGCCCCAACAGCAACTCTTAGAGGAAAAGGCGAGGCATCTTTCAGCAGAGGCACGGACGGCAGTACTGTATACAAAGAAGTAACGGACATGCTAAACAGCTACAACAGCGTAATAAACACTTTAGGCTCAAAATCCAACCCCGGCACAGGAGTTTCAAGGGTGGAAAGCCTTATGAGTAGTGGCATTGGCTCTTCTCGTAATTTATCCCAAATGGGTATTACAAAAAATTACGACGGTACACTTTCCATCAACAAAGACAAATTTATGAAGGCAGTAAGCGACGACCCTTCAAGAGTTCAAGACACCTTAAGCAGTGTATCCAAAAGTTTAAGCCGTAACGCAGATATAGCGTCAAGAATACCTCAATCTACATTTACAAGTATGCAGAAAATGAGCTATTCCAGTATGAATAATGCGCTACTTACTTCCGGATTGTTATTTAACTTAGGTATTTAATCGCCTTTTGACTAATAGCAAAACCAACATCATATAACCATATTATGCCCTCGAGTTTTTCGGGGGCTTTTTGTAGTGGTTAGTTTTTTGGGTATTCCTCTTTTTTTATGGTGATGATGATGTTTGGTGAGGGTAGATTCGTTTGTTTTTTTTCTTTTGTGATGGTGATGTAGTGGAGTTATTTTGTTTGGGCGGGCTTTTAGTTTGGGTTGTGGGTATTGTTGGGATATTCCTTTGGGGGTGCTCTATTTCTAAATTCCAATAAACTAAAATTAAGCGAATTTTTTCGTTTATATCAAAATAGGGGGCAACAAGTCCCCTAAAATTTCAAAAAGTTGGTTTTCTTTAGGTATAAAATGAACATATAGCTACCTTATTGCCGTTCGCAAAGCGAACAATATAAATAGATGGCTATAAAAGAAAAGAACAAGAAAAAAGTAATACCTAAAAAAATGCCCTCGAAAAATATAAGGGCATTTTTAAATATTTATAATTCAGACTAAACACCTACTAAAAGTTAATCCAACAACGCTTTTTCCATACGTTCGCCGTAGTCTTTGTCCGCTAAGTAGCAATGTTCTATATGTCGTTTTTTTACGTCCGCACTTACTCCGTCCATTGCTCTTTTGGTGTTGGCAACAAGTACTTCTTTTTGCTCTAAACTCATAATTCTGTATAAATCGCCTGCTTGGGAAAAATTATCCGTGTCCTCTTTATGCTCATAATGATAAGCATCTCCGTCCAATTCCATGGGTGGCTCCATGGTTTCTCTTTGCTCTTCCCAAATACCTAAGCTGTTTGGCTCGTAGCTTTTTTTTGCGCCGTAGTTGCCGTCTACTCGCATCTGCCCGTCTCTGTGAAAGGAATTTACAGGGCATTTAGGCGCATTTACAGGTATTGACATATGGTTTACACCTAAACGGTATCTTTGCGCATCACCATAAGAAAAAAGCCTGCCTTGCAACATTCTGTCCGGAGAAAAACTGATTCCCGGCACTATATTTCCCGGATTAAACGCCGCTTGCTCCACTTCCGCAAAATAGTTTTCGGGGTTGCGGTTAAGCTCTAAAACTCCCACCTCTATTAGAGGATAATCCTTATGCGACCATACTTTAGTTAAATCAAATGGGTTTACCTTGTAGTTTTTCGCATCCTCTTCCTTCATAATTTGAAAATACATAGTCCACTTGGGGAAATCCTTATTTTCTATGGCTTCAAATAGGTCTCTTTGGTGACTTTCTCTGTCCTTTGCTACTATTGCTTCCGCTTCCTCATCTGTTAAGTTTTTTATTCCCTGGTTACATTCTAAATGGAATTTTACCCAGCATCTCTCGTTCTTATCATTAATTAAGCTAAAGGTATGACTGCCAAAGCCGTTCATATGCCTATAACTTGCAGGTATTCCTCTATCGCTCATTACTATTGTAACTTGGTGAAACGCCTCGGGTAAGGACGTCCAAAAATCCCAATTTGTTTGTGCGTTTCTCAAATTTGTTTGAGGGTCTCTCTTTACTGCGTGATTCAAATCTGGGAACTTAAGCGGATCTCTTAAAAAGAAAACGGGCGTGTTGTTTCCCACAAGGTCCCAGTTACCTTCTTCTGTGTAAAACTTTATTGCAAAGCCTCTAATATCACGCTCTGCATCTGCCGCTCCCCTCTCCCCGGCTACCGTGGAGAATCTTACAAAAACTTCCGTCTCTTTATTTATTTTAGAAAAAACAGCCGCTTTTGTATACTTTGTAACATCCTTGGTTACTTTAAAAGTGCCAAACGCACCCGAGCCCTTTGCGTGCATCCTTCGCTCCGGAATTACTTCTCTATCGAAATGAGCAAGCTTCTCTAAAAACCAAACATTTTCCAACAGCATAGGACCTCTTTTGCCTGCTGTTATAACATTCTGATTATCCGCAACAGGCGCACCTGCAACCGTAGTTAATTTATCCTTTTTCATAATTTTTACCTCCGAAACATTTATATGCTAATCGTATCATAACAGAGTGTGAGTGTCAACAATAAAATTGATAATCATTATTAAAAAATTTGACAAGTTTTTTATGCTGTGATATAATACAAGTTAGGAGTTGATAATGATTAACATTATATTTGTTATTTTAGGATTTTTATTTTTTGGGCTTGGTGCGGTAGGTGCATTTGTACCCATACTGCCAACGGTACCCTTTTTGCTTGTATCTGCAATGTGTTTTACAAAGGGAAGCAAAAGGTTTGAAAAATGGTTTTTAAATACTAAGCTATACCAAAAATACTTAAAGGACTTTCTGCAAAACAGGAGTTTGACGCTAAAAAACAAGTTTATATATCTTGGAATTGCAACCGTAATGTTTATAATCGCTTTTATATTTGTAAACCCGATAGTAAGAATTATAATTCTTGCCTTGGTAGCATTTATGTATTATTATTTTATTTGTAGAATTAAGACGATAACTAAGAGGAATGTAATAATATGAAGTATTCAAAACAAAAAGAAATTATTAGAAATATTGTAATCGGCAACCGTATGCACTTAACCTCGGACGAGGTTTATGCTATGGCAAAAGAGCAACTGCCCTCCATTGGCATTGCAACGGTATACAGAAACTTACGTAAATTGGCGCAAAACGGCGAGGTTCAGCAACTGTCTTTGCCAAACGATGTGGACCGCTTCGACGGCAACGTTGCCGAGCATTATCATTTAATTTGTGATGATTGCGGTAAAATAATCGATGCGGACTTAGGACTTTTAAACGATATTGATGATTTAATCTTAGAAAAAACCGGTTTTTACGCTAAATCTCATCAGCTTACTATGGGCGGTTATTGCAGTGAGTGTGCAAAAAAGGTAAACTCTTAAAAATATTGTTTATATGTAAACAATTAATAATCTATACCCTAATTTTTTTGGTATAGATTTTTTTGCGCTTTTGTCTTATACTAATAGTTATACCAAATTTTATAAACTACGGAGAAATAACAATGAAAAAATTAATATTACTTATATGTATTGTAGCCCTGGCATTTTCTTTTATTGCCTGCGGTAATAATACAGCTACCGCACCCGAAATTAACAACAAAATACCCGAGGCAAGCTACGAGGCGCAAATAGACTTTGAAGGTAGCGCAAAGGATTTTTGTGAAAAATTAGTTGCAAAAGACTACGAAACTTGTTTTGCACAGTTTACCGCCGAAACGGCAAAGGCTTTGCCTTTAGAGCAACTAAAGGCGGTTTGGGAAGAGGTAACTTTAAATTGCGGTAATTTTGTAGCCATAGAAAAAAGCGAAAAAGCGGAAAATAAAGGACTTACCACCGTGGTGGAGTACCTTGCTTTTGAAAAAAACGGAGTAACCGTTTCGCTAACCTTTGATACTCAAGGTAAAATATCTGGCATTTGGTTTAACTACTACGAACCTCAAAACATTGCCACCGCCCTAACCGAAGGCTTGGTAGAAGAGGACTTAACTCTTGGGGAAAACACCGATTATCCTCTGCCTGCCAAAATCACAAAAAGTAAAACAGGGGCAAGTAAATCCGCAGTAGTGCTTGTGCACGGCTCGGGCAGTAGCGATTTAGACGAGACAATAGGGGCAAACAAGCCTTTTAGAGACATTGCTTACGGACTTAGCGCACAGGGCATCGATGTTTTGCGTTACAACAAGCGCACTTTAGACTACCCCGAGTTGTTTTCCTCCCCCGACGTTACGGTAAACGAGGAGTCCATAGAGGACGCTTTGCTTGCAGGGCAACTCCTTTCGGATATGGGTTACGAGAAAATTTATCTTGCGGGACACAGTTTAGGCGGTATGCTTGCTTTGCGCATAGACAGCAAAACAGATTTATTTAGCGGTATTATTTCCCTTGCCGGAAGTCCAAGACAGCTTACGGATATTATTATAGACCAAAATATGGCGGTGGTAGACACTTTTACCGCTCAGGGTGATATTGATGCTGCAAATAAAGTTATAGACGAGGAAAAAGCCAAACTTGAGGGTATTAACAGCTTATCGGCTGAGGCGCTTGCTACCACCACAATTTTTGGTATGCCGGCAAACTACATAAAAGATTTGCACTCGGTAGACACCTTCGATTTAGCATCAAAATACACAAAACCCATACTTGTACTCCAAGGTAGCGAGGATTTTCAAGTATCACCCACCAAAGATTTTGAGGCTTTTAAAGAGGCACTCAAAGGCAACCCCAAGGCACAATTTGTTTTATACGACGGGCTAAACCACCTATTTATGCAAAGCAACGGGCAAAAAACGGTGGAAGAATACAAAACACCCGGAAAGGTAGACCAAAAGATAATAGACGACATTGCCACCTTCATAAATAAAGGCTGATTGGTAAACTAAGAGGGAAAAAGCTTTTACACCCTCTTTGATCATCAACACCAAAAAAAAGAATACAAAAATGACCGACACCACATTTGGCAGTCGGCCATTTTTTTACCTTTGTTTATGCCTTTCGGCGTGTTTTCTTATCCCTTAAAACCTAAACTTAGGTATTTGATTATGATTTGATTTTTTACGTTTTGATTATTGATCGTAGCCTTCAATGTTTTTGAAGGAAGGATCGTTGATGTCTCTGATGAAATCGCCGTTTGCTCTCTTTTCCATGTATTTATTAACATCGGAGAAAGGAACTAAGGAGTTTTCGATTTCGTTAATGTTTTCATCTGTGTAAACAGTGAAGTTTGTGTGTACATATTTTCTGTAGGGCTCGCCTGCGAAATATGCTTTAATTTGTTGATATAAGAAGTCGCCTTCTAATGCTGCGGAGTGGTTTACGTCTAATTTGATTTTGCCGTCTTTAGCCCACTGCCAAGAAATCTCTCTGCCGTTAGAAGAGAACAGGTAGTAATCAGCAGGATTTAAGCCTGCTTTTTCAAATGCTGTTAAAACACCTTCCATCATAGGATTGTTTTGTGCATATACAGCATCAAAGCCATCTGCGCCTAAGGATGTGATTGCGTCTGTCATAGCTTTTTCTGCTGGGTCGTTAAACCAGCCGCCGGATGTCCAAACTACTACTTCTACAGCTTGTGTGCCGTCTAATTTAGCTTGAGATTGTAAATCCATTAACTCTTCTGCTGTGTATCCGCCTAAGCTTAAGCCTGCATCTTCATATGCTTTTAACATACCGTAAGATTGAGCTTGAGCTGTACCTTGGCCTAATACGCCTTGTATGTTTACAACTTTTTTAACGCCTCTTTTAATCATGTCTTTGCCGGATTCGTAGCCTACATCAAAGAAGTTGTAGCCGATAGAACCTGCAGCATCGCCGGAATTAACGGCTTCTACAAAGTTGTGGCCTGCGCCAAAGTAAGGAATACCTGCGTCAACGCATTTTGTGATACACTCACCTGTTGTTTGTGTGTTGTTCTGAATTACGCAAATTGCATCGTAGCCTGCTGTAATAAAGTCCTCAACAGCTGTAAGTTGCTCTTGAGCTGTGTTGTTACCTGTTTTGTAGTCAACAGTCCAATCAACTTCCGGATCTGCATCTGCACATGCCTTTAAGGAATCTGCAACCATGGCATAATAAGAATCTGCGCCATCAGCATAAAAACCGATTTTTTTAGGACCACCCGATGCTGCCGGAGCTTCGGATGCAGGTGCTTCACTTGCAGGAGCTTCGGATGCGGGTGCTTCACTTGCAGGAGCTTCGGATGCAGGTGCCTCGCTTGCGGGTGCCGGAGCTGGAGCCGCACAAGCTGTGAATAATGCTGCAGCCATCACTACACATACTAAAATAGCAATAATTTTTTTCATTGTTTTCCTCCTTGTTTTAGGAACTTATAATTTTTGGGATAAGTCTCTTTATATAAGCACTGTTTTTTAGTGCGTTATACCTTATTATTTTCTTCTTCATCTATCTGTTTTTGGTGGGCATGCTCGTCTTTTTGTTGTCTTAGCAGGTTTTTTTCTTGCATTGTTGCCGCAAATGCCCCTGCGGATACTACCACAATTATTATTGCGCCCTTAACAACGTACTGCCAATCTGCCTGTATTCTCAGTATATTCATACCATTTGCTATTGCACCCATTAAGAATACACCTAATATAACACCTATAATGTTACCCTTACCGCCGGACATTGCTACACCGCCTACAACCACCGCCGCTATTACGTCTATCTCTAAGTTTTGACCAATGGTTATAATTGCCGTGTTTACACGAGTCATAAGCACTATGCCGCC
Source organism: uncultured Christensenellaceae bacterium (assembly GCA_964628515.1). Lineage (GTDB taxonomy): Bacteria > Bacillota > Clostridia > Christensenellales > Christensenellaceae > CAZVNZ01. The sequence continues at coordinate 115,526 of CAZVNZ010000006.1, read as the reverse complement.
TATGCCTACCAGCAGTCCGTTAATTAAATATGTGGCAAATACCGTATTTTTTACGTTTATACCCGCAAGATATGCAGCCTGTCTGTTAGCACCAACCGCATATACACGTCTGCCGAATTTGGTATACTTCATCATAAACCAAAACAGCACACCGACTACCACAAACACCAGTACGTACACTTGAAGTACCAAGGGTAGTCCGGAAATAGGGTCTTTTAGCCCCTCGGGTATCATATTGACTTTAAACCAGTCAAGCGCTCCGCTCATGGTAACTTCTCTTGAATTACTTATAATAAGCGCCACACCTTTTATGGCTATCATACCACCTAAGGTTATAATAAAGGGTTCTACTTTAAATCTTGAAATTATAAAGCCTTGCCCTGCCTCAAATAGTATAGAAAGTACAATTACTATTATTATTGCAGCCGCAATGGGTACTCCCCAATCTGTATAGGCTTTTGCTACAAACAATGCCACAAAGGATGTAAGCATACCTATGGAAAGGTCTATGCCTCCGCCTATCATTACTGTTGCCATACCCATAGACATTATGCCTACAACCGTAACCTGCATAAATATGTTTAACCAGTTAGATGGCGCTACAAACTTTGGTGTACCGTTCATAATTGTATCTACTAAAGTAATTGCTATAATAAATACTACAAATATCAGTACGATTTTTCCGTTTTCGCTTTTTAAAAAGGAAGGCTTTTTGCCTGCCGTAGGTGCAGAAGATCTGCTCATATTTTTTTACCTCCTATTGAATACTCCAAAATATTTTCCTCGGAAATATTATCTTTTTCCAAACGTCCTGCAATTTTACCGTCCTTCATTACTATGATTTTATCGCTCATAGAAACCACTTCCGGCATATCTGAGGATACCATAATTATTGCCTTGCCTTCTCTTAAAAGGTCTGTCATAATTTTGTATATTTCTTGTTTTGCACCTACGTCTATACCACGTGTCGGCTCGTCAAAAATATAAATATCCCCTTGTGTGTTAAACCATTTTGCAAGTACAACCTTTTGTTGATTTCCTCCCGATAAGCTCATAGCAAGCGCATCGGAATTTTTTGCCTTTGTACTAAGTTGCTTTACATATTTATCTCCAATGGCTTTTTCTTCTCCGGGTGTTAGTAATATGCCTTTAGTTTTAACCATATTTGCAAGTATTGTGTTTCTAGCTATCGTATGTATTAAACAAAGCCCCGAGTGCTGTCTGTCCTCGGTAATGTAGCACATTTTGTGCTTAATTGCATCTATAGGAGTTTTAAAGTTTACTTTTTTGCCTAAAATTGTAACTTCCCCATCCAGCCTTTTTGCTCCGCCGAAAAGCAAAGTCATAAGCTCGCTTCTGCCCGAGCCTACCATGCCGGCAAAGCCCACTATTTCTCCCCTTCTTACACTAAAGGTAATGTCTTTTACTCCGTTTCCGGTAAGCCCTTTTGTTTCAAGCACTACCTCCCCCGGTGTAAAATGCTCTCTGCTGTAAAAAGCGGATACGTCTCTGCCCACCATTTCTTTTATAAGTGCAGGTTCGTCAATATCCGAGGCATTGTGTGTGTTTATAAGTTGCCCATCTCTTAAAACGGAAATTCTGTCCGCAATTTTAAAAACTTCTTCTAAATGATGAGAAATATATATGATGCCAATACCACGTTCTTTAATCCTTTTTACTATGTCTAAAAGGTTTTCTATTTCCGTAACCGAAAAGGATGCCGTGGGCTCGTCCATTATTATAACTTTTTTCTCAAATACCAACGCTTTTGCAATTTCTACAATTTTTTGCTCTCCCGATGTTAGCGTGTCCACTATGGCATCCGGATTTATGGTACTTTTTAAGAAATTAAGACCCTCTTGGGTTTTTTGCTTCATTTCGTCTTTTTGCAGTACACCTTTTTTGGTTATTTCCATCCCTGCAAAAATGTTTTCCGTAACGGATAAGGAGCCAAATACCATGTGCTCTTGGTATATGGTTTGAATACCTAACTTCATTGCTGCGTTAGGGTTTAATTTTACTTCCTTGCCGTCAACTTTAATGTTACCCCCAATATCCGGCTCGTATGCTCCCGATATGGTTTTTATTAAAGTGGATTTGCCGGCACCGTTTTCTCCGCATAAACAATGTACTTCTCCTCGGTTTAAGCTAAAAGTTACACCACTTAGCGCTTTAACACCGGGAAATGTTTTAGATACATTATTTAAACTTAATATTTCCTCGCCCATTTAGGTTACCACCTCCACATAAATTTTTCAGCATTACAAATATTCGTTGTACTTTTTTTGATTATAGCACCAAATATCTGTATAAACTAACTTTTTAATATTTTATTTACAAAAAACTCTTAGTATTTTGCAAATATATTGCACTTTTTAACATTTTGTATCTTATCTCGTATTTTTTGTTTAATACGCCCTACTACCTCTTTACTATTTATACGTTTAAACTATTTATTTTAAAAAAAACATTATTACTATATTTTTAAGATATATTAATTATGTTGTTTATGATACATTATAAATTTATATTAATAATACAATAAAAAAATTAAAAAATCAAGAAAGTTTTTTGTAAAAAGGTGTATTTTTTAAAATTTTGTAAGTTATATTTACATTTGTAAATATAAACGGTTAAAAGTTGAACATTTGTATTGATTTTAAATAAGTGGGTATTGAAAAAAAATTTTTTATAAAGTATACTAACATTATATAACAACTTATTTCACACTAATTATTACAACAATATATTAAAGGAGTAACTAATATGGGAGTTTTAGACAAATTTAAGTTAGACGGCAAAATTGCGGTTGTAACAGGTGCTGCGGCAGGATTAGGCAATGCGGTTTCTCAAGGATTGCTTGAGGCAGGGGCAACTGTTGTGTATAGCGATTTAAAGCTTGAGGATGCACAGGCGGCGGCAAAAAAAGGTGCGGAAATTACAGGCGGAAAGGCAATAGGGCTTAAATGTGCGGTAGATAAACCCGAAGAGGTTGAAGCCATGTTTAAAGCGGTTGTAGACACCTATGGCAAGGTGGATATTTTATACAATAACGCAGGTATTGCCAATGTGGCGGACGCTCTTGTAAACCTTTCTTGCGAAGATATTGCAAAGCATGTGGACGTAAATGTAAACGGCACAATTTATTGCTCCAGAGAGGCAGCAAAATATATGATTAAGCAAAAAAGCGGTTCTATTATTAATGTGGCATCTATGTCTGCTCATATTTATAACGTACCTCAAAAAGCTACTTACTATGCGGCAACAAAGGGCGCAATTATTTCCTTTACCCGTTCTTTAGGTTGCGAGCTTGCACCCGACGGCGTACGTGTAAACTGCGTTAGCCCCGGATATCATATGACAGAGCTTAACCTAAAATGGAAGGATATGCACCCAATTTGGTTGGAGAGAATCCCCATGGGTAGATTTGCAGAGCCTTACGAGCTTGCACCCACCATCGTTTATTTAGCAAGTGATGCCTCCTCCTATGTTACAGGTGCAGAAATTATTTGCGACGGCGGATACGTACTTTATTAATAAGAAATAAGCGAGGTAATTTTATCTCGCTTTTTTATTATCACCCTAAATATAATACAAAGGAGTTCTAAACAAATGGGAGTTTTAGACAAATTTAAGTTAGACGGCAAAATAGCGGTAGTTACAGGCGCTGCGGCAGGTATAGGAAAGGCGGTTTCTAAAGGATTACTTGAGGCAGGGGCAACGGTTGTATACACCGATTTAAAATTAGAGGACGCACAAGCGGCGGCAAAGGAGGGCAGCGATGCCACGGGAAAAGAAGCAATAGGCTTACAATGCGCCGTGCACAAACCCGACCAAGTGGAAAAAATGTTTAAAGATGTTGTAGACAAGTACGGCAAGGTGGATATACTTTTTAACAATGCAGGTATTGCATCCATTGAAGGTAAGCTAATAGATTTAGAGCCAAAAGACATTGCTTTTCAAGTAGACGTAAATGTAAACGGCACTATTTATTGCTCCAGAGAGGCTGCAAAATATATGATTAAGCAAAAAAGCGGGTCTATTGTAAATGTTGCCTCCATGTCTGCACATATTTACAACGTACCACAACGTGCTACCTATTATGCGGCTACCAAAGGTGCTGTAATCTCCTTTACCCGTTCCTTAGGTTGCGAGCTTGCACCTGACGGCGTGCGTGTAAACTGCGTTAGCCCCGGGTATCATATGACGGAAATGGCAAAGCAATGGACGGATATGCACCCCGTTTGGCTACCTCGTGTACCCATGGGCAGATTTGCAGAGCCATATGAGCTGGCGGCAACAATAGTATATTTGGCAAGCGATGCCTCCTCTTATGTAACGGGTGCGGAAATTGTTTGCGATGGCGGATATATTTTATACTAATTTTAAATATTAACTAATTGCAAATAGAAATGACATATTGATTAAACTATGATATAATTTATTGAAAGTATAATTGTATCATAGTTTGATTTGCTTTTATGTGTAGCAAAGTAAAAGCCGATTAAAGACATAATCATAATAACAGAATTGGAGAGGTGCTTTTTGTATAACGATATTTTTTCTATAGGGCCAATAACCATACACGGCTACGGGCTAATGATAGGCATAGGCATAGTTTTTGCCTTACTGATGGCTTTGTACAGAGGAAAAAAACGCAATTTAAGCTCGGACAGTATAGTAACCGTGTGCTTATTTGCCATAATATTTGGATTTTTAGGGGGCAAACTCCTTTATGTACTTCAAGATTTGCCAAACATTATTGCAAACCCTTTAAGTATTTTTTCCGGAAGTGGCTTTGTAGTATACGGTGGAATAATTTTAGCCACCATTTCCGTAATTATTTACTGCTACAAAAAGGGTTTAAGTTTTTTTGAATACTTTGATTTATTTATGCCTTCCGTTGCCTTGGCACAAGGCTTTGGACGCATAGGCTGTTTTCTTGCCGGCTGTTGCTACGGTGCAGAGACCTCATGCCCTATTGGTGTGGTGTTCCCTGAGGGCTCCCTTGCCCCAAGCGGAGTGCCTTTGCTGCCCACCCAGCTTTTTTCCGCCGGAGGTGATTTTCTCCTTGCCTTAGTGCTTGTGTTGTATGCTCACAAAGAAAGAAGACCGGGACGTACAGGTGCGTTATACCTTATTTTATACGGCATTGGGCGGTCTGTAATCGAAGTTTTCCGCTCGGATTTCAGAGGAGAAATCGGGGTGCTTTCCACCTCTCAATTTATTTCTATTTTTATAGTGATTATTGGGTTAGCGCTGTTTATTCCTAAAGTGCTTCCCAAAAACAAGTTTATAAACCCATAAGCAAATTAAAAGCAGTAATTACATTTTTGCGTAACTACTGCTTTTTTTGTACATATTTCTCTATATAGCAACTTGATTTATATTGTTCGCTTTGCGAACTGCATTAATGTAGCTATATGTTCATTTTATACCAAGACAAAATGCTATAAAAGGAGTTTATATTAATTAGGTATGTTTTTCCTTTAACAACCCTTTTTCTTTGCGTATTTCGGACATGCGCTTTGTAAATTCTTTATTAAAGGTTGCGCAGCCTACATGCTCTTGGCGAATTAAAAACTCAATGCAGTTATCGCAAGCGGTGCACCATTTAATCTCCTCTTGCCTATTTTCCATAAATTTTAGGGGTAAATATGGGTCTGCAAAGGATTGTCTGCCTAATGCCACCATGTCTGTAATGCCCTCTTCTATATTTTTATTTGCCCAATACTCAAATGTGTTGTTTTCCGGTTTTACCGCTTGAAAGCTGGTTTTTCCGTTTCTGAATATGGAATATGCGGAGCCCATTACCACCGTTTCTTTTTTAAGATTGTCTCTGCATACTTTTTGGAAATAGTGATGCAGGTAGCCGTAGTCCGGTATTTTCTTATCGGGTTGGGATAGCGCAAGGGTGTGAGAGGGAGAGCCTGCGGACTGGAGAATATACTTTGCTCCTGCTTGCTCTATGCTTTTAATTAAGTCTATGGATTCTGTAAGGTCCATTAAACCGCTATCTGCGGAGGCTGTACCCTGTCCGCCCGGAAATCCTTCGTAAATAGAAACTTTAGAGCCTACAATAAAGTTTGGGTCGTTTATTTCTTTAACTACACGAGAAGTTAAATCTATTGCATATTGCTTACGATTTTCCCAGTTACCGCCGTATTTCCAGTTTTCTTTATTAAAAGGGCGAAGTATTTGAGAGCCTAAATAACCGTGGCAGAATTTAAGGTCTACACCGTCCGCACCTGCATCGTGAGCAATTTTAGCTGCAAGTACAAATTCGTCCATTATTTTATTGATTTCCGTTTCTCCGATTAATGTGGAATTTTCGTAGCCGTACAGCGGTTCTTTAGTTACACGCACACGCTTGGAAAAATCGGGGTGGCTTATTTCCCCCGAATGGGTTAATTGAAAGACAAATACTGTATCCTTATTTATCTTTTTTAAATGAGCCACAAATTTTTCAAGCTCTTTAGCATTTTTTGGCATAATGCTAAGTTGAAACTTACGGGAACGGCTTTCGTACTGCGCCGTTATTGCTTCTAAGTCCACAACACCTGCTTTACCTTCAAAAAGCTTTTCGTACCTTGCATATGTAGCGGCGGTAGGATTTCCGTTTTCGTCGGCATCGCAACACTCCATTGCGTTCATTACTATGCGGTTAGGTGCAATTTTATTACCGATTTTAATACTTTCAAGCATCTTACTCATAAATACGAGCCTCCTATTTTTTATTATATGCTTATTTTATACCTATATATAAATACTATCAACGCCAATAAATACTGTGGTTATACCCAGTAAAATACTGGGGTTTATCTTGACAACACTCACCAATATGCTATAATTAATATTATTTGTCTTTTAGGTGATGTATGGATATTTTTGATAAAACCACAGCAGACGGCATTTATGTAGAGCAAAGCACAGACTTTTTTTTAGAGGAAAGCCCCTATTTAAGCATATTTGAGAATATGTCGGACGGTGTTTGCGTACTAAATACCCAACTTAAAATCCAATTCGAAAATAAGTCTATGAGAAAATGGTATAATTCTAAAGCAAAAAATCACGAATGTTACAAGGTTTATCATCAAAGTGACTCCCCTTGCGAAGGTTGCCCTGCGCTTAACACCATTAAAAGCAAAAAGCCACAGCAACAAACGGCACGTTATTCCATAAACGGTGTGGATAAAGGCTGGCAACAAATATATACCGTACCTGTTTTTGAGAAAAGCGGAGAGGTTTGCCTTGTAATAGAGTATGTTAAGGATATTAGCTTTCAAAAGGAAATGCAGGCAATGGCACAGGATTTGGAAAGCAGGTTAAGCGAGTTAGAAAAGCAAAACAGTCTACTAATAACTTTAATGAAGCAAAAGGACAACTACCGTTTGGAGTTAGAGAAAACCATAACAAGCAATATAGAGCAGTATGTAAAGCCCTCACTAAACTATCTTAAAAAAACCGTAAATAAAACGGATATAGATATGATAAACAATATTTTAGACGAGGTTGTAAGCCCTTCTTTAAAAAATCGCCCCACAAACATTGGTATGCTAACCCCAAGAGAAAGGCAGATTGCAGGACTTATTAAAGAGGGTATAAGCAGTAAAGAAATAGCTACAACCCTTTTTATAACAAGAAAAGCGGTGGATTTTCATAGGGTTAATATTAGAAAAAAGCTTAATTTAAAGCATGGGGAAAATTTGCAGGTTTATTTGGTTAATTGGTTTAGGTAGTTATTGAGGTTGCGTGTAGGCGATGGAGTTTCCTCATTATACCCCCACCATTAAATATGACTAAAATAATCAACAATTATCCTCATAGAATACAACAAAAATATAATATGACTGACAGCAACACCAATAAGAAAGGAAGAAACAGCAATATATGCCTTCCTGCTATCTTTTATACCTTTTTTGATATATACAACTCCAAAAATCAATGCTACCGCCGTCACTGCACAACTTATTATCATATTTTGAGTAATATGCAAAGACAACTCCGCTTCAAAGGCAAATATAATAAAACCGGAAGATAATCCTGTAAATACACCGGGTATAAGTGTGCCCTTAGGGTTTTTACTTTTGAATAGTTGATACAAATAAAAAACCGTGGATATAGTTGTAGGCAAAAAAAACAACATTATTACAACTAAAATCATAACCTACCTCTTAGTTTGATGATACTGCCTGATCCCAAATATCAGACACGGAGTTCGTAGAGTATTCATCAGAGGAAATAACCCACTTGCCATCTATACGATTAAGACCAATTCGGCGCGGATACATTAATGACCGGTTATATCTTTTCATTTTTTTGTCGTCAACTTCTACAGTATCCTCAAGAGTAAGTATAGATTTATTTGTTACTCCTACTTCCGCTGTATCGCCGTTAAAATAAATATATTCAAAATGAAATTCGCTGTTTCGCAGTTTATCTTCATTAACAAACTTATACTGACCAGTCCACGAATAACTATAGTAAATTTCATTTGAGATGCTTTTAAAAATGGGAGAATTAGGGTCTATCATAGTCTGCGCATACGCAATTTGTTCGTCTGCTTCTTCCGTTGATGATATCAAATTCGCTTTGTTTAGCAAGGTTAGGTACTGTCGAACAATGTCCTTTACATTTGTGTAGTCCTCCTGTGTTGCGCTTTTCATAGCAGTAATAATTTTTTCTTGTAGCTTTGCGTCAAGATTACTTTGCTCAATGGGAATAACTTCAATGTCGTACTTGGTTTCATCTAAATTTAAGGTAACGGTGTATTTCCCCGGCTCGTTGAAATTTACATTTGTTGCCACACCAAAAACATCATCATATCCAAAAGAATTAAAGGTAGGCGGTGCATAATCAAGAAAACTCTTTTCAAAACGGAATTCCATTTCGCTACCCGAATAGTCTATTCCTGTATCCGCATACTGAATATATTTTGTTTTTTCTGGCAGTTTGGTTATTTTTCGTGATGTTATTGCATGCGTACAAGAGTATAAGAAAATAGAGCACATTATAAGTATGCAAAAAGGTATGAGTACTTTTCTCATAGATTTACCCTCCTTATCCTCGTTGGTATCAGTTAAGTAATAATCAATTCTTATATTCTTAATATTTAATTGTGTTGAAAATAACGAGATAAATAGATTATAGCACGAGTATTTGTAAGTGGCAAGTGGTTTGGTGGATGATTTTCAATATGTTAAATGTATAATATTATGGTTGTGTGTATGCAACGGAATTTTTGTTGTATAAAATTGCAATAGCTTTATTTACGTACATTGTAGGCTCATAAGACATATCCGTATTTTTTAGTAAAGGGTACAATTCTTTTGGTGGTTCAACAAGTACATCGGCATCGGAAGAATTAGCAATATCAGACATAACCCTATCGTATTCTCCTCGAGACCTTTCCACCAACCCTGTTGTAAACGCATCTATAATATTTGGCGAAATCCATTGTTGTATTGGATAACTTTTTAGGGAAACAGTAAGCGATATTAATGCCATACCTACCATTGCAAATTTTTTAAATGATGTATCTAAAATAAAATTATGTTTTTTTGCAAGCCAGCCTGTCCAGTAAATTGCATTCAGTACTGTAAGCAAAACAGCTACAAGGCGCATTATACCAATGTATCTTGCAGGTTGATAGTTGTTTCCGTAACCATAAAATACGGGGAAAAATGCCGCGAGAAAAAGTATTGCGGAAATTAGGGTTACTATCGCCGGCAACTTAAAGGAAATAGCACAATTTTTTGCATACTTGCATACCGGTATTGCTATTAAGAATATTGCAAAAAGTACAGGGAATGAGGAAAAAACTTCTTCAAAATATATACCGCTGTATTTAAAAGTATTATATATATTTATTATAAATGGGTCTCTAATATAAGCTTGTGTGTAATCAAATCTTACGTAATTTCCCGGAGCAATTAAATTAATAAACATTCCTGTTAAAAAAACTATTAGTATTGGAATTAAATACTTTCTATATTCTTTCATATTTTTAAATACATAGATACTTATAAATAGTAATAATAAAAGCATAGAAAATAAAAATAAAAATACACTTAAGGATAAGCATAGCACAAGTATACACAAAATTATTGTCCATTTCCTTTTGTTGCCACTGCTAAAAAGCTTTATAAATGCAGCTATTGTAAATAACAACATAGAAAACGGCAACATATATGCCGCACTTCCCGTATACCAGTAAAACATTTCCGCCTGATATAGTAAGTTCGGTGTAAATTGAGTAAATAGCACTAACATCAGCAAGAAAAACCATAATGTCAGACTTAGTTTTTTTACTTTAAATAAAGTATTTACTATTGTGCGTGAGAATACAAATACTGCTAAAAAAAATGTAAGCATAAACAAAAACAAGAAGAACTGCATTGCAAACTCTCCGCCTATTGCAAATGCAGGGAATGCCACAACAAAAATATGTGTAAATAGTGTTGCACTTGCATTTTTCCAAGTGTATTCAAATGCATTAATAGCATTATTAATTAGAGAACCGGAGTCCTTTTTTTGATACTCAACTGCATTTGCAAAATCATCGCTAACCGGATTTGCGTAAAAACAGAGCTTTAGCATAGGTATAGTAATAAGCAAAATTAATGAAAATGCTACAATTATTTGGATTGTTTCGTATTTGTTTTTTGTTATACTGCCCATTTTCCGCCTTTTAATAAATATTTAAACTAAATTTAGTTTATTTTGCCAAATCCTCGTCTGCTTTTTCCAATATTTCCAGTATGCGTATTGCTTGGTCTACTCCGGAGTTTGATTGCTTATTTGATTTTATGCTGTCGTAAAAATGAGTTAAACTGTTAAGCAAGGCATCCTCACCTTTTACATAGGGTACAAATAAATCTCCCATTCTTACCTGCGCTTCGTATTTGCCGTATTCTTCAAACACAGCTTCGTCTATATCCACGCCTTTGTCGTAAATCATCAGCTTTTCCGAGTCTTTTAAATCGTCAAAGACTATCATTTTTTTGGTTCCGGAAATAATCATACCCCGTTCTTTAACGGGAGAAATCCAGGAAGATTTCAGCATTGCAATGCAATCGTCATATTTTATTGTAAGGTAGGATAATACTTCTTTGGATGAATATTTTTTTAGACCCATGCACTTAACTGTTTTGGCTACTTTGCCACCCGTCAAATAATCTAAAATGGCTAAATCGTGCACCGCCAAATCCCACATTGCATTCATATCGTTTTTAATGTGAGGCCCTAAGTTTGCTCTGTTAGATTCAAAATACAGTAGCTCTCCAAGCTCGCCGCTGTCTAATAGGGCTTTTATTTTTTTAATATAAGGATTGTAAATCAAAATGTGATCCACATGTATCTGTACTTTGTTTTGCTCCCCTAACTCTTTTAGTATGAGTGCATCTTCCATTTTAGTTGCCATAGGTTTTTCCATAAACAAATGTTTTTTTGCTTTTAGCACTTCTCTTGCAACCTTTTGCCCAATTTCGTTTCTAAGGGCTACTGCACATGCTTCCACGTTTTTATCCGCAATTACTTCTTTATAATCGGTATAATATTTTGTTTTTTCTCCGTATATGCTTTTTGCTTTTTCTAATTTATTTGTGTCTACATCGCACACACCATAAAACTCAAAATCCTTTGATGCGTTTAAGTTGCGTGCTATATTTGGCCCCCAATAACCAAACCCTATTAGTACCGCTTTCATAAATACTACTCCTCTATGTAATTTATGTTATTATGTTATTATGCTATTATGTAATAATGTTGATATTCTAACATAATTTTCAGAGCTTTTCAACATATAAATAGCACATTTGCGCTATTTAATCGGTTTTTCTGTATATAACACATTTATATGTAATAGTGACGTGTTATATGCTGTTATGCGCTATATTGCATATATACCCTAAGCTGTTCTCACTCCCCCTCATCCCTAACCTCATCCACAATATAGGGCGGGCGGTTTCGTGCCGCATCGAAGGTTCTCCATAGGTATTCCCCTATAATCCCCATTCCAAATAAAATTAATCCGGAGGAGAACAAAATTAGTAGCATCATTGCCGTCCATCCTGTTACATCTATACTGCCTGCAATTCTGCTAATTAGTATTACAATTCCCCAAATTACTGCCACTAACGCAAATATTGTGCCTATTATGGTTAGAAATTTTATGGGTGCGTAGGAAAATCCGAATAATGTATCGTATACTAAATTTAGCTTTTTTTTAAGTGTCCATTTGGAAGTGCCGATTTCTCTTGCTTTTCTAACATAGTAAATAACATCTCGCTTAAATCCGCACCATAGTATTTGCCCCATTATAGAGGTGTTTTTTTCGTCCATCATGTCTAATGCTTTTATAACTTTTCTGTCTATTAAGCAACAATCAAAACCGCCTTTTGGCATATCCGGCAAGGCAAATTTGCGTGTTAGTCCGTAGTAGGCTTTTGCAAAAATTTTTGTGCCCACAGATTCCTCCCTGCCCTCTCTCACTGCTAAAACCACCTTGTTGCCCTTTTTCCAGCTTTCGTACATATCTAATATTAACTCGGAAGGCTCTTGTAAATCCGCCGCTTTTATTACTGCCGCGTCCCCTGTGCAATAGGAAAAACCGGCTAATATTGCGGAGTGCGAGCCAAAATTTCTTGACAGCTTTACTATTTTTATGTGGCTGTGATTTTTTTGCAGTTCGCACAAAACCGAGTAGGAATTATCTGCTGAGCCGTCGTCTATAAACACAATTTCGTAATTGCAATCAAGGATTTTTAGCACTTTTTCTTCCATATCTTTGTATAGAGGTATTAAATTTCCTTCGTTAAAGTAAACGGGAATTATTATGGATAGCTTTGTCATTTTCCTTTAACCTCTTTTAAATAGTCCTCGTAATTGCGTATGTATTCCGTAGGGTCGTAAAGCTCGCTTGCGACGCACAGCAGTACGGAATCCTCGCTAAAATCGTACATATCCTTCCAAAACATTGCAGGAATATACACCCCTATATGCGCACGATTAAGCTCGAATACTTCCTCGTGAAATCCATCCGTTACACGCACTTTTGAAGTCCCCGAAACATTTATCAGCACAAATTTGGTTTTCCTGTTTGCATGCTTGCCCCGTACCGTGCTTTTAAGGGAATCATAAATATAAAATACACGCTTAATATCGAAAGGAATATCCTTATTAGCCTCAACTACAACAAGTTTTCCCTTTTCGTCTCCATTTTGATTAAACTCAATAAGCCTTGGTTTGTCCACTTAAACATCCCCCTGTTTATATTGATTTACCACATTAATAACGTAATTTTGCTCTTCTGTCGTCATCCCGATATAAAGGGGCAAGGAAAGCATGGTATTTGCGTAGTTTTCCGTAGCAGGCAAACTGCCCTGTTTAATCTTTAAATATTCGTAAGCCTTAGACAGATGTGGGGGTATAGGATAGTGTATTATACTGTCTATTTCTTTATTTTTGAGATAATCCGCAAAAGCATCCCTGCTGTTTGTGCGTATAACAAACTGATGCCACGCAACATAGGTATCCTCCCTTATTTTAGGCAGAATAATTGCGTTATTTTCGATTTCTTTTAAGTAGCTTTCGCATATTTTTTGTCTTTGCATTAGGGAGTCATTTACATATTTTAGTTTAATACGCAGTAGCCCTGCCTGCATTTCGTCTAAACGGGAATTTACGCCCACAACCTCATTGTAATAACGTTTTTCGCTTCCGTAATTACGCAATACTTTAACTTTGCTTGCAATATCATCATCATTGGTAACAATGGCACCACCGTCTCCAAAACCACCAATGGTTTTTGACGGATAGAAACTAAAGCATCCCACATCTCCAAAACTGCCTGTTTTCTTGTTTTTAAAACATGTGCCATGAGATTGAGCGCAATCTTCCACCAAAAACAAATTATACTTTTTTGCCACTTCCAAAACCCTATCCATATCAGCGGAGTGCCCATATAAATGGACTATTAACAAGGCTTTTGTTTTGTTCGTAATCTTTTCCTCTATTTTTGAAGCATCTATGCTGAAATACTCGTCCGGCTCTACAAAAACGGGGGTTGCGCCCGTTTGCGTTATGCCAATTACACAGGCAATATATGCGTTTGCCTGCACTATAACTTCGTCCCCTTTTGATATTCCCAAGGCTCTTAATGCAAGGTAAATTGCGTCCAAACCGTTGCCTACCCCTACGCAGTTTTTTGTGCCTATGTAGTTGGCAAATTCTTCTTCAAATGCTATGACTTCCCTGCCTAAAACGTACCAACCGCTCCTTAGTACCTCTATTGCCTTTTTTTCGTACTCAACACTATGCAATAAAAACTCGTTTTTTAGCACGTTTGCCGGTATTTTCACTTAGATTTACCGCCTTTTATATAATTTTCCTTTAGTATTGCGTACCATTTTAGGTTTTTAAATTCGCCCTTTAGGCAAAGATGCGCTTTAAATTCTCCCTCAAAACTAAAACCGAATTTCTCGTAAAATTTTATTGCTCTTAGGTTATCTGAAAGTACATTTAGATAAACTCGGTTTAAATTAAGCTTTAAAAATGCATATTCCAATATACCTGTCGTTGCAAAATGCGCTACCCCCTGCCCTATGGCTTTTTTTCTTAAAGCTATGGCATACTCTGCGTTTTTATTGATGTTATCTATATTTTTAAGGGTTATTGTGCCTAAATATTCGTCTTTTTCGTCCACTATTGCAAAGTTTGTCAGAGTATCATCCTTCTCGCTTTTTTCTATGTAATCCAATACATCTTGGGGCGTTTTGCTTTGCATATCTTGCTGAAATTGCTTTGCAATATCTTTATCTTGCATCCATTCCAACATATAGGGAATATCCTTTTTTTGTAAACTTCTTAATTTCATCTAACAAGCTCCCCAATCCCCTCCTCAAAACTAACACCGGGTTGCCATCCTAAATTTGCTTTTGCAAAGGAAATGTCTGCACAAATGTCCGTTACTTCGTTTTTTCGCTCTATGTTTGCGCTTACTACCCCTTTGTTTATTCCGCTTACCTTTTTAACAATATCTGCAATTTCCCCCACACTTACGCTTACACCGCTTGCAATGTTGTAGGTTGCGGATTTCTTTTGGTTTAAAGTTAGCATAAGTGCAGAAATTACATCATTTATATGCACATAATCCCGTTTAGGCGTTAGGGTTTGCAATTTTATTTCGGGTTTGGTAGTGTCTAAAAGTTGCCCTACAATTTCCGGAATTAAAAAGTGTTGTGCCTGCCCTTTGCCGTAAATATTAAAAGGGCGCAACACAGTTGTTTGCACCCCAAAATTAGCCGAATAAAAATTGCATAGCTGTTCTGCCAAATATTTGCTGTGGTTGTAGGGAGAGTTTGGGTCTATAGGGTGATTTTCGTCTATTGGCAGGTATTTTGGCATACCGTACACATATGTGCTTATAAAAGTAAGGGACGCACCGTTATTTTTGCAAAAATCCAGCACATTTTCCGTCCCCTGTACATTTACTCTGTAAAATTCCTTTGGATTTTCCCAACTATACGGCACAAAAGTGAGCGCCGCTAAATGAAAAACATGAGAAATATCCTTAAATTTTAGCTCGTCATTTGCAATATCACCATCACCTATGCTAAATGTGCTGACTTCGTAGTCGCTTTTTAGCATATGTGAAAGTTTTTTGCCTATAAAGCCGTCCGCACCCGTTACCAATACACCCTTTTTCATCAACCCTCACCGTATATTTTTTTATAGGCATCGTTTGCTTTTTCGTAGTCCTCTATTCTTCCTATATCCAGCCAATATTCGTTGATTTCGTATTTATAAATAGGCTGTTTCCCCTCAAGCATTTTTAATATCAGCGAATCCATACCATAGTATTCATCTTTGGGTATAAGGTCGAAAATTCCCGGTTTCATCACGTAAATGCCGGCTAACGCATATGTTATAATATCCGCCTTTTCTTCTATGTTTGTAACTCTATCACCATCGAAAAAAATGTTGCCAAAAGCATAGGGGGTTACGATTTTTTTAATGGAAACATTTAGCAACGCCTCGTTACTGCACGCAAAATCGTATAAATTTCCCATATCCACAAGGGTTATTATGTCCCCGTTCATGATGATGAATGGGTCGTCTTTCAGTCTTTCCTCTATGAGTTTAATGGGGCCTACGGTGCCTAAAGGTTTTTCTTCTTTGCTTATGATTAAATCTACACCGTATCTGCTACCATCACCAAAAAAGTTTTCTATATAGTCCGATTTGTAGTTGGTTGCAAGAATAATTTCCTCAAACCCGAATTTTTTTAAATGCTCTATTTGAATTTCCAGCACCGCTTTTTCGCCTATGGGCAAAAGTGGCTTAGGAATTGCCTCTGTAAAAGGTCTTAGCCGTGTACCAAGCCCCCCCGACAGTATCACCGCTTTTTTAGACATTATATATACCTGCCTTGTATTTTATTAAATTTTCCTCCCGAGTAAACCAGTCTATTGTGAGTTTTAGCCCTTCGTCTATGGAATAATCCGGAGTAAAGCCTGTTAGTTGATTTATTTTAGTGTTATCGCACCACAGTCTGTGTACTTCGCTACCTTTTGGGCGTATGCGCTGTTCGTCTGTGATTATTTTAACATCGCTTTGCATAATTTCCTTGATTTTTTTTACCGTGTCTCCCACGCTTATTTCAAAGTTAGAGCCTATGTTTACCGTCTCTCCTACGGTTTTTTCGCAGCTACCTATCATCATTAAGCCTTTGCAGGTGTCCTTAACATAGTTAAAATCTCTTGTGGGAGAAACATCTCCTAACTTGATTTCCTTGTACCTGGATGCAATTTGAGAGATAATAGTGGGTATTACCGCTCTTGCCGATTGCCGTGGCCCGTAGGTGTTAAATGGTCTTGCTATGGTTACAGGAAGCTCAAAGGCGTTGTAAAAGCTCATAGCTATAGAATCCGAGCCTATTTTGGTTGCGCTGTATGGCGATTGAGGTTGCAAAGGGTGTTTTTCGTCTATGGGCACATATTTAGCCGTGCCGTAAACCTCGCTTGTGGAAATTTGTATTACACGTATCATCCCAAGCTCTTTTGCCGCCTGACAAATATTAAGCGCACCGTTTATGTTGGTATCCACATAGCTTTCCGGCGCAATATAAGAATAGGGAATTGCAATTAGCGCCGCTAAGTTAAACACCATATCCGCACCACGTACAAGCTCTCTGCAAAAAGCGCTGTCCCGCACATCTCCGCAAATAACCTCTATGTTTGTTTTATCTTCTATATCTTCTAACCAACCCCAATTATTAAAGGAATTATAAATGGCAAGCGCCTTTACTTTTGCTCCCTTTTCTGCCAACATTTGTGTTAGGTGAGAGCCTATAAAACCGTCTGCTCCTGTAACAACTACTTTTTTGTTTTTGTAAAAATCCATATTACATACCCTTCCCATAAATATATATAAATTATATATTAGTGGGGGGTAATAGTCAAGTTGGTTTGGTGGTTGCCTCCCCTTATTTTACGGAAATTCTGTAGCTTTTTAAAGGATAGATCTATTGCATTTTGGCAAATTTTATGTATAATATAAAATATAATCCAATTAATAATAATTATCATTTAGAATTTTAGAGGTGTGCTATGAGAAAGTTTATATGCAGGGTATGTACTCATGTTTTTACCGTTGATGATGCTAACACAGCTAAGGAGGTAATATGCCCCGTGTGCGGTCAACATGCGGTGGAGCAAAAGCAAAACGAGGAAAATTTTGCACTTGCACCAACCAGCCCGCTTGAATACTCGCAGGAATATTACAGAGAGGATTCCACGGTAAGATATATGGACGAAATACACAGAATGGCGGTTACGGGAAAGCCTGTAATAGAGGCAATGGGCACGCAAATACCTATGCCTTCTTGGGATAGTATTACGATTTTGGGATGCCAGATAGACCCACCCCCTTTAGACGAACATACAGAAATATGTACCACTACCATCATCGGAAAAAATGCAAAAAAACCTATGGTTTTAGACTCCCCTGTTTTTGTGTCTCATATGTCTTTCGGCGCACTTTCAAGAGAGGCAAAAATTGCTTTAGCCAAAGGCAGTGCAATGGCAAAAACCGCAATGTGCAGTGGAGAAGGAGGGATACTCCCCGAAGAGATGGATGCTTCTTACAAATATATTTTTGAGTATGTGCCAAACAAATACAGCGTTACTCCCGAAAATTTAAAGAGAGCGGACGCCATAGAAATTAAGATTGGGCAGGGCACAAAGCCCGGAATGGGTGGGCATTTGCCCGGAGATAAAGTAACTGCGGAAATTGCGGAAATTCGTAAAAAAAGCATTGGCAAAGATATTATAAGCCCGTCTAAATTTCCCGATGTAAACACAAAAGAGGAGTTAAAGGAGCTTATTAAAATGCTTAGATTTGCCTCCGAGGGCAGACCTATTGGCGTTAAAATTGCCTCCGGACGCTTGGAGAAAGATCTTGCATGTTGCATATATGCAAATGCGGATTTTGTTACCATAGACGGCAGAGGGGGTGCCACGGGGGCAAGCCCTAAAATAGTGCGTGATGCCACCAGCATACCCACAATTTATGCCCTGTACAGAGCAAGAAAATTTCTTGATGAAGCAGACTCTAAAATGGATTTAATAATAACCGGCGGACTTAGGGTAGCCTCGGACGTTGCAAAGGCGCTTGCAATGGGTGCGGATGGTGTAGCCCTTGCCAGCTCTGCATTAATGGCACTTGGTTGCCAGCAATATCGCATTTGTGGCAGCGGAAAATGTCCTGTGGGCATTGCCACGCAAAACGAGGAATTGCGCAAACGTTTAGATATTGAGGTTGCAACTAAGCGAGTGGCTAATTTTTTGGTTTGCACTAATGAGGAAATTAAAACTTTTGCACGCATTACCGCTCATGAAAATGTGCACGAATTGTGCATAGAGGATATTGCTACGGTTAGTCGGGAAATTTCCGAGTATACCAATATTTTGCATTGTTGAGGGGGGAGCCTATCTCTCACCCCAAAACAACATCATAAATCCGATATCCGCCACTTAAATTATAGCAGTCAAAGCCCTTTTGCGTTAGTATACGACAGGCAATATAGCCTCTTAGCCCTATTTGGCAGGTTACGTAGATTTTTTTGCTTTTATCCAACGATGCTAAGTTGCCACGCAAGTCATCAAGGGGGATATTAATAAAACCTTCCATACTCCCCTTTTCAAACTCTTTTTTAGTGCGCACATCAAGCAAACAAGCATTTTTGTCCTGTTTTATCTCTAAAATATCATGCCAATGAAAGTTTTTAACCTTGCCTGTAAGCACATTTTCTATTACGTAGCCTATCATATTTACAGGGTCTTTTGCGGAAGAATAAGGGGGAGCATAACACAACTCCAAATTTGAAAGGTCTGTGGCTGTTGCGTTAAATCTTATTGCTGTTGCAATAACATCGCACCGTTTATCCACCCCTTCGCCACCCACTATTTGCACACCTAAAATTTTTCCCGTTTTTTTGTGATACAAAGCTTTAGCGGACATACTAACCCCTCCCGGATAATAGGTTGCGTGGGAAGGTGAGTACAAATACACCTTATCGTAATCTATATTTTGGGCTTTTGCCGTTTTTTCGTTGATTCCTGTGGTTGCCACCGTTAAATCAAATATCTTTAAAATAGAACTGCCTTGAGTGCCGTTATACTTGACAGTAGCACCGCAAATATTATCCGCTACAATCCGCCCTTGTTTGTTTGCAGGGCCGGCAAGGGGTATCATAGTGGGTTTTTTAGTTACAAAGTTTACACACTCTACGCCGTCTCCCACCCCGTAAATATCTCCGTCCTCTGTGCGCATATTGGCATTAGTGATTATTCCCCCCTTTTCGTTGGTTTTAAGCCCTGCACTTATTGCAATTTCGCTTACGGGTTTTACACCTATTGCCAAAATTAGCATATCTGCGCTAATTTTTCTGTCACTTAAACTGATTTCAAGTCCGCTATTACCGGCTTTTACCTCTTTTAAAGCATTTTTAAGCAGTAACTTAACCCCTTTGCTTTGCATATGCTTTTCAACCTCTTTAGCCATATCATAATCAAGAGGGGTAATTATTTGGTCGGAAAGCTCTACAATCGTTACTTTTAGTCCTGCGTTTGCAAGGTTTTCCGCCATTTCCGCACCTATAAAACCACCCCCTGCAATTACAGCTTCACGAGGCTTGTTATTGTCCATAAACTCTTTGATTTTAAAGGTGTCCTCGGTGTTTCTAAGGGTGAAAACCCCCGTTAAATCAACATCATCACCAAGAGGAATAAACGGCTGTGCGCCCATTGCTAAAATAAGCTTGTCATAGCCTTCTTCGTATGTTTCCCCTGTTTTTGTGTTTTTAACCGTAACTTTCTTGCTTGCCCTATTTATTGCCGTAACTTCGTTATTAACACGCACATCAATATTAAATCGAGCATTAAAGGATTTGGGTGTTTGCAACATTAGGGAGGATTTTTCCTTAATTACACCGCCAATGTAGTAGGGCAAGCCACAATTTGCGTAGGAAATCGCCTCCCCTTTTTCCATTATGATGATGATTGCGTCCTCATTTAGTCGCCTTAAGCGAGCCGCCGCAGACGCTCCGCCTGCCACACCGCCTACTATTATTATTTTGTTTTGCATTGCTGTCCTTATGGGTTTTTTGCCCACTTTCCTTTCTTTTTAATGTCGGTTACATATTATCTATAAAATTTTGCAGTTTTATAAAGAATTGCCCCAAATGATAGCCGTCAATCAATTTGTGATTTGCTTGAACAGTAAAGGGTAGTAGTAATTTTTCCGCTATACGTTCATACTTTCCCCATGTAATTTTAGTAATGCTATCGTTATTGTCCTTGCTTCTTTCCATATTAAGTGATGTATAGGAAATCCAAGGCACACAAGAAAACTGTATTAAAGCATCATCATCATAATTGCTAAGTGCAGTAGAAAAATAGCTTTGTTGCTCCTTTGTGATTTTTTTAGCTTCATCATTAAAAGCAAAAATACTGCCATAAATGTCCACCACAGCAATTTGAAACAGCTCGCTGTCTTTCTTAATATCTGTAAATGAGGGGATTAAACGGCTGTGCAAAATTACATCCTCGCCACGAATTTTGTATCTGAAATTCTCAATTTCGTTTATTACTTCCGTTGTTGCCCAAATTAAACTATAATAAAATGAAAGCTGATTTTTCTTTATATAATCGTAAAAATCGCTTACATCTAAGTGTGTGGTAATTTCGTACAAGGGGGAGCCGTCATCATTGGAAAAAAAGTCAAAATGCTCTTTTCTGCTCCATTTTTCCTTTTGTATTATTTTAAATTTATCATTCATAAGCCGGTTTAACCTATATTTTGCTGTTTTTGCAAAAACAGCTTTCCTCGTGGTCGTTTACCATGCCAACTGCCTGCATAAAAGCATAAATTATGGTAGAGCCTACAAATTTAAAGCCCAGCTTTTTTAAATCTTTGCTTATTTGATCTGAAATAGGTGTGTTTGGCGGTACATCTTCCATTTTTTCTACTACATTTACAATAGGCGTGTAGTCCACATATTTCCAGATAAAATCGTTAAAACTGCCATTTTTTGTGATTTCCAAATACAGCTTTGCATTTGTTATAATTGCATTTATTTTTAGCCTATTTCTTATTATTCCTTCGTTTGCCATTAGCTCTTCTATTTTTTTTGCGTCGTATTTAGCGATTTTTTTTGGGTCAAAGCCGTCAAAGGCTATGCGGTAAGCATCTCGTTTTTTTAGCACGGTTGCCCAAGAAAGCCCTGCTTGTGCGCCCTCTAACATTAGCATTTCAAACAGTTTTATGTCGTCGTGCTCTTCTTTGCCCCATTCCTTGTCGTGATACTCGTGAAATAATGGGAGTTGCGCCCATTGGCATCTTTGTTTTTCCATGTTTTGCTCCTTTTTGGGGTGAGTGATTTTTGGTGTCTGTTATTATTCTAAATCAAATACGCACAAATGTCCAATATTACATTACCTTTTTCGTCCGGTGTTGTAAATCTTTTGTTGTTATATCTTTCAAAAAACCAGCCTTTATCCGAAAATTTCCAGCCTTTTTTATCCAGCGCCACCATAGCCATATCCGAGGCTTCAATACTGTATAATTCCCCGTTTTTATCGTTACCGTAAAGCAAGCATACTCCAATTTCCCCTGCGTTGATTTCCACACCTTCAAACCCATCCGGCACAGAAGCCGTATCTGCAAGAAAAACGCCTATCCAATACTCAAAATCCCCCGTTTTTCCGCACATACGCATTGCACCTACCAAATCATCACTAATAATAGGAATACTGTCGCATTTTTTTAGGGTATTTAGCCAATTCTCCTCAAAGCATTGTTGCCAGAATTTTGCAAATGTACCTGATTCGTCTCTGTCCTTATTTGAGTAGCGTTTGCCCACTAATTTTACTTTTGGCATTTTTTCTTTGTAAACTTGGGTTATTTCCATTTTTGCTCCTTAAACTGCTTTATTATAGGGGTTTTTCTTTTTTCTTCATATTGTAGGTTTTAAGTTTTTGATTAGTGCATCCACGATTTTTACAAAATTCTTCTGCCGTATCTCCTCTTTTTTGTATGATGAGTATCTTCGTATATAGGCTGTTTTAGCGGATTTTGGCATTTTGGTATAATTTTCGTAGGCGGTTAAAAATGCAGAAAGTTTAGTTTCAAAAACTGCAATTTGCTCCTCTGTCAGACTACCGGAGGGGGAGGCATCCCACATACCGTTTTGTTTGGCGATTTTTATTGCTTGCTCTCCTAAGTCGGTCATCAAGCTGTTTTTGCGTAGTATTTCTACTATACCCTTGTTTTTTCCCGACCACGGACTGTTTTTGCGACGACATGTAAAATATTTGCGGTATTTAGTATCGTCTATACCATTTATTTGCCCGTCTATCCAACCAAAACACAAAGCTTCTTCTAAGGCATCTTTTGCACTAAGGGTTTTTATCGCCTTTGTTTTTCCAAAAATTAGCCACACGCCTTCGCTTGTTGTTGCATTTTCCCTTAGCCATTTTCGAAAATCTTCTCGAGTTTCAAAGATTAGGTCTATGGTATTGGGGTTCATGGTTTTTTTAGCTCCTTTTTTGGGTGAATTTTTTAATGGTGATGGTTTTTGCAAGCTACAATCCAAAGCAGGTTGTCTATATGCGGTTTGCGTGTAAATCGTAATTTATGTGCCAATTACCGTTTGATTGTACCGTAACATCCTGCCAATGAAAATAATTAGTTTCTATTTTAGCAAAAACCCATTTTTTACGTGAATCATCTATGTTTGTTAGTACTATCATATCCTCATGTTTTTTTGCTTCAAGCCGTATTATTTTGCCTGTAAAAAAGTAGGCAACATCCCACGCATTAGTCAACGGATTATACATACGAATTGTTGTTCCGTATTCAAAATTAGGAAGTATAATAACATCTTGTACTGCCATTCCTTCAAGAATCCACGAAAAATGCCATTCTCCTTTTATTATTTGAGAATGGCTGTTGTCTACATAATCTATTTGCCAGCTGCCGATTAGTTTTCCAAAGTAGTTATATTCCTCGGGTATGGCTTTGTTTTTTTCTTTGGTTGTTAGGGTTTTTGTAAAGGACATATTGCTTTTTCTACCAAATCACTTTCACTATATTTGCTGTATACTAATCAAATTTTTATAGCTTTATCTGCTCCACGTATACAAGCTTTACTTCTCTGTCTATTATTTTTCTCATCTTTACACTACATTTTCTTTATTTTACCTCTTGGACTTCGGAGTGTCCATTTTTATTGTATCACATTAAACCTAAATAACGCTACTCTTCATACTCATTAAACATATCGGTGTCAATGGTTTTAATCTCAAATACCTTTTTAGGTGTTACACCAAAATCGTGTTCTATCATAAGTTTTGCAAGTTTTTCCCCATCTATCAAAACAATATGTTGGTTTTTGGCATAGTCTATAGCTTCTTTTGTAAATTTTGCCGTTGTTATAAATAGCCCTTTGCCACCCTTTCCTGATGTTGCTCCAACAAATTTTTGCACTTCCGGTCTTCCGACAGTACTCGATAAATTCCACTTTTTTGCTTGAATATAAATAAGATTAAAGCCAAGTTTATCCTCTCTGATGATTCCGTCAATACCTTCATCACCACTTTTCGTGGTCGTTGTTCCGGCATTTTCAAATGCTCCATAACCCATTTTATAAAGTAGGTCTATTGCCATCTGCTCAAATGCGGTAGGCGAGAGCTTTATTATCTCTGACAAAATTTCATCAGCAAGCTGTGCATTTATCTGAACAAAAGATTTTTCAAAAGCATCTGCAGGCGAATCACTTGAAGTCTCTGCTTCTACTAAAGTTTGTGCATTGCTACTTGGCTTAATAAAGTTTTTAAAACTGTTAAACTGCATTAAGTATTTATCGTCAATTATTGTTGGATTTTCGGCAATTACCCTTTTACCACGATCAGTAATTACAAATGTGGCACGAGCCGGACTATCAATCAACTCCGCTTTTTTTAGATATGTGCGTGTCCAACCAATGCGGTTATCAAAAACCGATTGCAAACCGCTTGGCAGCAATTCGAGCCTTTCGGCATCGGTAATACTTAGCTTTTTAGCAATAATGTCTTTGACTTGCTTGATTGTATATGTGCTCCCGTCTTTTATTGCCTCTAAAAAAAGCTTATACATTTGATTATATTTTGGTATAGGCATAATTACCTCCTCAACATATCTTTCTTTAACTTCTAATAATAACGACTATGTATTAAATAGTAAGTAAAAATAAAATGAGTTTTTATATACTAAGCGAGCATCCCCCTTATTCCCACTCGACTTCGTTATTTGTTTCAATGGTGTTTTTGTGTATTGATAGTACACATTTCGTAGCAGATTTTGTCAGTATTTTCACCCTTGAACCTATTATCCGGAAATTTTGTAGCCAAAATGTAGCCAGTGATTTTCATTCATAACCTCACCTGCAAGCCACTGGGTACTACTGCAAGTAGATAAGGTTTCTAGGACACGCCGCTTTTAGAATGAGCCGGCGTGTCCTTTGTTATGATATCTTATACTCAGAGCTCGTGCCACTTCACAGAGTCATCCAGCCATGCTATACAAGCTGTTTCCTGCACCGTAATAGTTGTCATAAATATGTTGATACACAACTTCACACTTTTTCCTGAAAATCTCTGTAGAATAGCTGCGAGGTAAATCAGTATCAAGCACGGTCTCAATGGTGTAAAGAACATCTGCTCTGGCTTGCTGCTTCTTACGCCAATCCAAAACCAGCTTTTCCCTCTTCAGTAATTCCAAGAGATAACGTGCGGCTTGTTTCACCTGCTGCTTCTCTCGCTCGACTAACTCCATCTCAGGCTTAATCAAAATGTCAAATAGAGCAAGCTCCTCTTCAGAAATGTTTTCTTGAATATGCCGCTTTTGTTCATCGCTCAGCGCCTCCGCCAAGTCAACAAGGTCTTTGTAAATCAAATCAACATTTTTACTACCAGCGTTGTATTCCTCTATCATCTTTTCAAAACGCTCCAAGTAGTCGGCACGAGTTTTATTCTTTTCGACCATGTCACTAAGCACTTGCTCAACCTTGTTTTTAAGTTTCTGCACTTCGGTGTTTTTGTGCTTCTTCTCAAAATCCCGACGCATCTTTTCAAAATCAAGCCCTGATAAATCAATCGTATTATATTGATTATCTGAAATGATGTAGCCCTCTGTATCAATGGATAGGTCAAGTACCTGTTCAATACCACTCATTACTTGGTCAATGCTAACAGGTGGCGCCAGTGCCTTTATCTTACTATCAAGACTATGAAGGAGCTGACAAGGCTCCTCAAATTGATAAGCCTTCGCATCTGGCAGTATGGACTTGAACAACCTCCAAGCCAAGCCAGCAAGTTGTAAAAACCGCTTTTTATGCTCTTCAGTACTAACAAGAATATCAACAGCATCATCAATTAGCCCAATCTTTTCAAAACCTGCTTTAGATGCTGAAATTTTATCAAGGCTAATGTGAATGCTGTTACAAAAATCAGTCGTCTGCCGAATGGTTTCTCCTAGGTCACTTAGCAGCTGCTCTTTGTTTTTGACAGGTGCCTCAATCCCACCCTGACCTGGCTTCGCATAGATAGAAAGCGCCTTTTGAAGGTTTCTAAAAACGCCTACATAGTCTACAATCAGACCGCTACTCTTGCCTGCAAACACTCTGTTAGCGCGAGCGATGGTTTGCATCAATGTGTGATTCCTCATAGGCTTGTCCAGATATACAGTAGACAAGGATTGCACGTCAAAGCCTGTAATCCACATGGCACAAACAAATACAATTCTTAGTGGATGCTCTGCCTTTTTAAAGTATTCATCTAGGTTCCCGCTTTGTATTCTCTTACGAATAGGCAAAATATCAACGCCCTTCTTGCGGAAATCATCCACTTCATTTTGGGAAGAAGATACGATAGCTGCCATTTCGGTTTCTTCCATATACGCAATTTTTGCCTGCAATGCTGTTTTTTCATCGCCACCGGCTGACTTTAATTGCTCCTGTAGTTTACCTTTGTACTTCTGCCATTCCTTCTCTACCTTTAAATACATTTTGACAGTTGTAATTTTATCAATGCTAACAACCATGGCTTTTCCCATATAGCCACGATTCATATAATGCTCTACAATATCTGCTGCTATCTTATCCAATCTCTCTTCTCTGGTAATGAGGTGATACTGGCGCAAAAATTCTCGCTCAAGCTTTGCCTCCTGTGCTTCATCCAGCATGGCCTCTTCAATTACATTATCAAGGTCATCATTTAAGTCCTCATTGATAAGCTGCAATTCTGGTATGCGATTTTCATAATACAGGGGTACCGTTGCCCCGTCTGCAATGGCAGCAGAAAAGTCATAAACGCTGACATAATCACCAAATACATCTCGTGTGATGGCGTCGCCCTCAACCAATGGTGTGCCGGTAAACCCAATAAAAGAGGCGTTAGGAAGTGCTCTACGCATATTCTGCGCCAAGGTATCATATTGGCTACGGTGAGCTTCATCGGTAATCACAATAACATCATCACGCAGGGTAACCGGCTGAGCCACATCCTCCCACTGGAATTTCTGAATGAGAGTAAATACCATGCGGTGATCCTCACGTAGCAGGTCACGCAAACCCTCACAGCTCTCTGCCTGACACTCTTCGTTGATTGCGCCTACCGAAGAAAAGGTCTTGTATATCTGTGTGTCCAAATCGTTACGGTCAGTGACAATGACAAAAGTCCAGTTACCCGGAATCTTTCGCAAAATCTTTTGTGTAAAGAACACCATAGAAAAACTTTTGCCACTGCCCTGTGTATGCCAAAACACACCAAGCTTGCCATCCCGACGGTTTATATCGGAAACAGCAGCAATGGCGTTGTTGACACCCAAAAACTGATGATTCTTGGGAATGATCTTAATTTCATCGTTTTGGAAGAGAATAAAGTTCTCTAAAATATCAAGGAGCTTGGAATGGTTGCAAGTACCACGAAGCATAGTTTCAAGGCTAACCTTTGTTTCTTCCTTTTCTGAATCAATCTTTTTCCATTCATTAAAGAACTCCATGGTGGAGGTAATGCTGCCAACCTTGCTATGACTTCCGTTGGAAATGATGACAATACCATTGTACCAAAAGATTTGAGGGATAGTGTCCTTGTAATCCCTCAAGTTCTCATTGTAAGCGTTTTCGATATGTCGGTGTGTTGCTTTTAACTCCATGAACACCAGTGGAATACCGTTGATAAAGCCTACAATATCAGCTCTGCGTTTATAAACAGCACCCGTTACCCAAAACTGATTGACCATCAAATATGTATTATTAGAGGGCTCTTTCCAGTCTATGACCTGTACTAGGCCATCAACATCCTCGTCATAATCATCACGGTAAGTAACAGGTACACCATCTTTTAGCAGCTTGTATATCTCTGCATTCGCACGAACAGGCGACATAGCCGAGCGGTCTTTGGTGAGCTCTTCAATGGCAATATCAATTGCATCGCTGACTATTTTAGGGTTAAGTCGCACCAACGCTTCACGCAGATAGCGCACCAAAACAACCTCGGAAGGCGTTTCACGCCCTAAGGTTCCATCTTTGCCATACTTTTCGTCATAGCAGTTTAACACATTCCAGCCCAGTGAATGCAATAGTTCCATGGCTGGACGCTCTACCAAATTGTCCTCTGTGTAAGGGTTCACGGTCATCCCTCCTTTATCGGTATGTCTAGTTCTGAAACATCAATATCGCCTGAGATTAGGCGAGGGAGTAGTAGGTCACGGGTTTTGCGGAGGTTAGTGTTTTTTAATACCAGCTGATTTTTTAATACCATCCAGTTATAAACGCCACACTCAAATTTACCTAGCACCTCATCTGTAGGGACTACAACTGGTATGTTCTTGATTAAGTCTCGATTCAGTTCGGTTTGATTAGTTGAACCTACCCCCATATCCATAAGCTCAGGTTGAAGAGACTTTAGGATTGCACCAATATAGCAGATACAGTTTTTTGAAGGGCGCACTATGGTAATATGAGAATCAACAGTGGTATTCGCAATGTTTTCAAAGAATTGTCCCACCCTACCCAATGTCCCAGCTCCTGTTGAATTAATGAGCACATCTCCACATTGTAGATTCAGCTCTGGCGAATAGTCTTTTGATTGCTTTCTCGCTACGCCCATATCAACAGAAAAATTACGCACACATTTTTGATTTATAACTGTTTTGAGAGCAGTGTCATCGTACTTAGGAGTAATTCCCCTGCGCAACAATATTATATTTGCCTCAATTGTGCTTACTTTCCACCCCTCTGGAATCAATCCCATCCCCGATTCTACCATTTTGACATTCTCATGTCCGGGGAAGCGAAAATGCACAAACCA
>CAZVNZ010000006.1:71234-86516 GCA_964628515.1 uncultured Christensenellaceae bacterium | reverse complement strand
CCGATTCTACCATTTTGACATTCTCATGTCCGGGGAAGCGAAAATGCACAAACCACTCACGGTATAGCTTTTGTGCCATCTCTTCCAAGATAGCAATTCGGCGGTTATTGTTTTCGATAAGGTTATCGTAAGCCGTTAAGAGAGCTGTTATTTTGCTTTGAATTTTTTCTTCTGGATTTGGAATAAACAAACTTCTCATATCGCCTAGAGAAATAAACCGCTGTGATGAACCCGACATCTTTTCTTGTATTTGCCGTTGCCCATGTATGCTTTTTAAATAGTAATACACCCATTTTGCTTTATGTTCTGTACCACATTTAATTAGCGCCATATTCTTAATTGCAAAATCAGGCTCGGTATTCACCAAGTATAATTCTCCGACGGTTCCAATCATACCCATTAGGATATCCCATCTATCAACTTTACTTCGGTTATTTATCGAGATGTAGTCTTTTTCGGATATGCAATATGCTTCATCAATCAAAAGCTTCTCTCCACCAATATGTTTAGATGTTAATAGCTTATATCCGATTTCCGTTCTTTTCGGAGAATCATGCGTTCCATCTTTAACCGCTATACAATATTCAGTAATAATAGTTTTTTTCCACTCACTCATTTCCCATTCACCAACAACAGAAAGTTTTCCTCTATTGCCCTTTCTATCATCTGCGCCTGCTCGTTGAGCTGCAAAAGCTCAGCGTTCAGCGCTGTAAAGCTTTCAAAAAAGTCTTCTTCGTCGAACTCTTCAACAGCTGTGCCAACATAGCGCCCCGGGTTAAGGCTCCAGCCCTGCGCCTCAATATCGGCAATACTTGCCACCTTACAGAGCCCAGGAATGTCCTTATATTTTCCGTCTGGAAATTGCTCCTTTAGCAAATCCTCACTACCAAAAATGTTCTCTATATCCTTATTATGATACATTCTGACGATGTTTGCAAGATATTCCAGCTGCTGATCGGAAAACTCACGGTGAGCTCTATCAATCTGTGTAAATATGTTACGGGCATCAATAAAAAGAACAGTGTCCTTGCGCCCGTGGTTGGTCTTGTGATTGTCAAAAAACCATAGGGTGCAGGGAAGGGTAACATTATAAAAGAAATTTGAACCAATAGAAATCATCACATCCACAGACTCGCTTAGAATAATCTGTTTGCGAATTTCTAGTTCAGTGCCTCTTGCATCTGCGGCAGAATTTGCCATTACAAAACCCGCCTTACCAGCATTTGGCTTCATGGCACTATAAAATTCTTGTATCCAAAGGTAGTTGGCGTTGTCATTTGTCGGAAGTCCAAATGGATACCGCTTGTCTCCTTTTATACGCTCCTTATCGACGCCTTTCCCGTTAAATGGAGGATTCGCCATCACATAATTCATTCGTTGGTAGCATTTATGTGCATTTTCGTAATAGGTATTGAAAAGCCGGATGTCTCCCTGGATACCGTGAACTGCTAAGTTCATTTTGCATAATCTTACTGTATCTTCAACATTTTCCTGACCATAAATACTAATGTCACAATCAGAATTTCCGCTGTGTCTGTTTACGAACTTTGCACTTTGTACAAACATACCCCCGCTACCACAGGCAGGATCTAGGAGCAATCCGTTATAGGGCTCCAACACTTCTACGATTAAACGAACCAATGAATTGGGCGTAAAAAACTCACCGCCTTTTTGTCCTTCTGAAGAGGCGAATTTCCCTAGAAAATATTCATAAATGGCACCAAAGGTATCTCCATTGTGTTCTGCCATATCAATTTCCGAAAATGTTTTAAGAAGCGAAAACAGTATATCCTTAGGAACACGGGAGTATTGCTTTGGCAAAATGCCTTTAAGACCAAAATCGGGGTTTTCGTCTTCAATATCTTTCATTGCTTGCACAACAGCTTCTTTAATGTTTTCACTTTCGGGTAACTTTAACAAATAACTATACCGTGCAGTCTCTGGAACGTATAGCACTCCTAAATGCTGATAATCAATTTTACCACCAACACTGCGCCTGCTAGTTCCAGTTTGCTTCTCAATTTTTTCTTTTGCCAATGTAAACCGATAGTCAGCAAAGCGAAGAAAAATAAGTCCTAATACCGGGGTCGCATATTCCGAAGATTTTAGTCTCGAGTTGCTGCGCAGCGCATCTGCCGCATCCCATAATTTTTTCTCAATAGAGCTATTCATAACAGCCATTTTACATATCCTCCACTATCTTTAAAAGCCCATTCATTTGGGCAGATGTTAGTTTTTTGTCTCTACATTTTCTGAGCAAATCTCGGTGCACTTCATCTTCCATAATCCATCCCCGCAAATCATCAGGAACCACATTTCTCCCAACAGCAGCTAAGTCGTATAGACGATTTACAATACTAGGAAAATCGGCTAGATTAAGTTGCTTAATCATTATGTCCAGCAGCTCTCGATCGGGCGGTTTGTTTTTGCCTCGCTCTATGTCGCTAAGATACGCACGAGTTTTATGTACTTGCTCTTCAAATTCCCGAATTGATACACGTCTTGCCTTCCGGACACTACGTAAAAACTCTCCAAACGTTTGAAGGGTGAAATCTACATCGTTTAAATTTAGGCCCTCAGCTTGCACATCGGCAGATTTAACTTTAGCCAAAAAACACCCTCCTTCTAAATTGGTAAGTTAGTTAGCTTACCAACTATTGTATGGCAAAAGTATGAAAATGTCAAGCCCATTTACACATGCCACCAAAGAAGGAGTTAAGTAGGTTTTTTGTGTTTTAAATACTGCATTTCAGTAGTGGCAAGCAATGCACAGGTATATACATCCTGTACTTTTGCTTGTTGAGGCCTTGCCCCAAACCCCAAAGGACAGAGCGAAAACCGCCCTGTCCTTTAAGCCGCTTTCGCGTCTGCTGCACCCACCTTCCGGTGTGCTAAAACCTATAAAACACTACCGCTCATTACGTTCATTGTTACGATCATTTTGTGCTTGCGGTAACTTGCCAAGCAAGCGATCTACATTCTGTTTTGCCATAAGCAATCTGACCATTTCTTCCTTATCGCTGTGGTAGCTTTGCCATAACTTTTTCTTTTCAGCGGCAAGGGCAGCATATTCAGCTTGGAGCATTTTTATTGTCGGAAGCTTTTTCGATCCGATGGTATCAAAATACTTTTTAGCGGCACGATGAGCAGTAATTGCCGCTTCATATTCAGCAAAATATTTTTTATCTTTGCCACCATCGCGATACTGCCGATAAACATCTAATGTTTTACCATATGCACCGATATGCCTTTGCAACTCCGCAATTTCGTTCAGCCGAGCATCAATTGCATTTCGACGACCTGCATTATCATTAAACTTAACCTTTGCAGCTTCGGCTTTTTGACAAAGAACCTCATAATCATCAAGCCCATTTTCCTGCAAATATACGAGCGTTTTGGCAGCTTCCTTTAGGTTAAAGTTTTTAGCATATCTCTCAAATCCCGCACCATAACCTTGCTGAATTTTCTCTTGTATGTCGATGAGTAGGCTAAACTCTTTTTGCTTAATTGTGGGTACGAGAACGTCTTGTTTTGGTGCAACTATACGCTTACCAGTTAGCCGTTCCCGAATAGCAGCTTCAGTGTAATCTTCACCAAGAGAACTACAACGAAAAAAACGCTGTTGCCCCGACAGCTTAAACGCAAGATTTTTACCTTGCTTGACTTCACAACCTGCCGCTTTCATAGTAGCTATAAACTCATCAAATGGTTTACCGACTGAAATAGAAGCATCTATTGTTTGCCTTAGAATATCTCGTAAAGATGGTTGCTTTTCACCACCTATCCACGTTCCATAACTACCCCGGCTGGGATTTGGTTTTTCTATGATGGATAGCCCATTCTCTACACACAACCGATCAGATATTTTACGAATAGCGAATGTTGAACCCCAAAAGTTTCTGAACTTTCTAGAGCAGTCCAACGTTGTAGAATTGAATATTATGTGCGAGTGAATATGCTCCTTATCCACATGAGTACAAACCAGAAAAGCATGTTTGCCTTTGGTGAGCGACATTGCCAGTTCATACCCGATTTTATTCGCTGTTGCAGGGTCGGTTTCACCGGGCTTGAAACTCTGCCGAAGATGATAGGCAATTACATCACAGTCTCCTTGATCTCTACCGGTCAATGCTGTGTATTGCCGTTTGGAGAACAAAAACTCCTGATCGGCGATGAGTGGATCACATTCATAAGCTGTAACCCATTCGCCGCCGTCTGTTTTATCTGGATTTTCTACATAGTCGGTTGTCCTACCCAGTGCCTCCGCTATAGCACGCCCTTTTCCGGTATGTAGCGGCATAAGCCTTGTTGTTGCCATATAAGTCCCCCTTAGTGATACATAGTGATGAAGATAGATAGGAGCGGATATACGACGATAATCCGCTCCTTTTTGCACCAAATTGATACACTATTCCAGCTCTGCCAGTGACTTTAATACCTCACCGAAATCGGTTCTGATGCAGTCAAGCTGTCCTTTTACATCGGCAATATCTTCGGAATAAATGTTGCCTGTTTCGTTGGCTCGTTTCGCTATCTGATTGACATTACCCGCTACGTTGGATAAAAGCCGTTTCACATCATCAAGCTGCTTGATATCAAGGTGTATAATGTACCCGTCAATCGCCATTTTGCGAAGATACGCACTGGTGTTGCGAATGCCTGCCTGAGCTTTCTTTTGGTTGATGAGGTCAAGCTCTCGAGGCGAAACCTTAAAATAAATACCAGTATCACGTTTGTTTTCGATGATAAAACCTCCCTAATAATTTGGTATCACTCGTATCACTTGCTTCACTTCATGTTAGGAGTGAAACGAGTGATACGAGATTTTGTTGTTATAAGCTGTTTCTCCACGGTGCGTTTGCAGGGATATAATCCACATCAATGATTTCGTTACCTCGAAGCCCATCACGCCGGATATCATACCTTCGGCGAAGCTCTCCCACAAAGTTTTTGTTGTTAAGTGGACGGTATCCGTTGTCTTTTGCCCAGTCGGTATATTTGCGATAAAGTACCGCCGTCTGGATTCGGCAGCCATCAGCTTCCATCAGCGTGTCGGTCAGAAATGTTCCTACGATGTCTGTTTCCTGCCGGTATTCTTTGGTAGCCTGTACAACCTTTGCCGGTACGGATAACCCCTCCAGTTTGAGAAGTCGGTAGCCCTCGATCAACCAGTTAAAAATACCGCTGATATTATCTTTCTGTCGGAATTGTGCTTTAAGGCCTGTGTCCTGCTCCTCCGGCGAAAAGTGTCGGTCAAATGGAATGAGTTTTACTCTGTCGCTGGAAAATACCTTGTCATCACTGGTGCGAGGTAGGTGGTTTGTGTTGATGAAGATTTTAAACTCTGGCGTAAACTCCACAGGATTCTCATGGAGAAACCGTCCTGTGTAGGTGTCACCACCGGTGAGTTGCTTGATGAGTGCGGCGTTTAGTTCCAAACCACGCTCCGGCTCTGGCATATTTACAAACCGTGCACCTTTTAACCGGGCAATATCGGGGCTTGGTGATGAGCCGTCACGAGAGTGTCGCCCCAGCGTTTCCGGCTGAGCGGAACGAGCATATTCTCCCAGCAGGTAAGATATTGTTTCACAAGCTGTTGTCTTACCGTTTCGAGTAGTGCTACCATATAGGATAAAGAAACACTCCAGCGACGTTTCGCCGCTTAAACAATAGCCAAAGGACTTTTGCAAGAACCTTGCTGTTTGCTCATCATTCTGCATGACTTCGCCTATAAAGCGTTCCCATCGTGTACAAATCGCTCCAGCTTGATATTCTGTGCCGGATAGTTTGGTGAGATAATCAGCAGGATTATGTGGCTGTAGCTCCATTGTGGCAAGATTGAATGTTCCGTTGATGCAGTTAAACAGTAGCTTGTCATTATCAAACTCGGCAAGGCTGCGTGGTTGAATGGAACAGGCATCACGTAGAATGGATTCTCTCCGCTTTCTGCCGTGCAATGCGTCAGCGTATTTGACAATAAAATCTGTGTCGCCGGATAGTGATTGTGCGTAGTTGTGATACGCTTGTGTAAAGGCTTTGCAGAGTTCCATGATACGCAGTCCACCATCGTCTTTCGCCCAACGTTTCCCATCAAATATGTACCATGACTTCGCTTCTGGCACATAACAGGCGGTATCGTGGTTAAGGTCAAAGAACAACCTTGCTGTCCCAATATCATTGAGTGGATAAGAAGGGTTACGCTCCACTTCCATGGAGCGCATACCCGCTGTCATTGTGCTTATGAGGTCTGTCATCATCGTGCAACCGCCTCAAATCCGTATACTTTTTGCTTGAAGTATTTCAAGCTGCATTTACCGGCTACCGTTATGTACCCCTCCTTCTTTAGCTCATTATTTAGTTCACGAATGATTTTGTAGGCTTTGCCAAGGCTGATACCAAGAGCCTCAGACACTTCCTTTGCTGTAATATATTGTGCTTGCATATTCATCCTCCTTTGAAATGCGTATTTATAATACGTATTTTCATTATACGCACTTATAATTCTTTTGTCAATAGATAATAATATAAAATATGTACTTGACATTCGTATTTTTTATGGTATACTGATTTTGAGGTGAATCGTTATGAATGAAATTGAACGCGACGCCATCGGGAAGCGTCTCCGAGAGGTTCGCAAAAGAAAAGGCTACAATCAAACCGAACTTGCCAATATGCTTGGCAAGTCGCTACGCACCATACAGAAGTATGAAAGTGGCGAAATTGAAATCTCTATTGCCATGATCAACGAGTTGGCACGAACACTGGATACCACGTCAACCTACCTGCTGGGAAACAATTCTGCTGATGTCAAGGTGGATTGCCTTGCCGACATTATGGGGTTTCTGTTCCAAATAGAAAAAGTCACAGGGCTGCGCTTCAACATAGATGTGAAACGCCCGCCCCGTGACGAGAACTGGCAGTGCTCTATTGTGTTTGACGGTAAAGATAAAACTGCTGACTTCAATGCGGATATATGCCTGTTCTTGGAAGAATGGAAAAGTTATCGTGATGAGCTAAGCTCTGGCATGATTACAGCAGACAAATACAGCGATTGGCAGGACAAGACACTGGCTTACTATTCAGCCACCGCCGTGGAAACTGAAACACCATCAGAAAACAAATAACAAGTCGAGTCGGAATCTATATGAAAGGAGAATTTGATGTCCGTACAAAAAGATAGCACCACAGGGAAATGGATGGTTCAATGCCGCATCACCGACTGGCAAGGCAAAACTATCCACAAGAAAAAGAGGGGTTTTGACACTAAGCGTGAGGCGCAAGAGTGGGAGCGCCAGCTTATCATCAAAACCAAGGCTGATGTTGGAATGTTGTTTAGCGATTTTATCGAACTGTATTTTGAGGATTTAAGCCATCGTCTAAAACCCTCTACGCTGGATAACAAGCACTGGATTATCGACCAAAAAATAACGCCTGTGTTCGGTAAAATCCCGTTGAACGAGATTTCCTCCACAGACGTTCGCAAGTGGCAGAACAAGCTGACTTCCTACCGTGATGAAAATGGCGAACCTTACGCAGATACCTACCTAAAGACCATCAACAATCAGCTCACTGCCATATTCAATTATGCGGTCAAGTTTTATAACCTGCCGGAAAACCCTTGTCACAAGGCAGGCAGTATGGGCAAGAAAGATGCTGATGAAATGCTGTTCTGGACAAAGGATGAGTTTGAACGGTTCATTGAAGCAGTCAAGGACAAGCCGCAGTCCTACGCTGCTTATATGACACTCTACTACACCGGCATGAGAATTGGGGAGCTGACCGCCTTAACCCTTTCTGATGTTGACCTTGATAAAGCGACTATCACCATCAACAAATCATTTCAACGGTTAAACGGCAAGGATGTCATCACAACGCCCAAGACCCCAAAGAGCAACCGCACCATTACCATACCACAAGGCTTATGCGATTGTTTACGAGAATATATAGCACAGTGCTACGGTTTAGAGCGGAATGATAGGTTGTTTGCTTTTACGAAGCACTTCATGCGACATGAAATGCTGAGAGGGTGTAAGAAGTCCGGCGTTAAGGTGATTCGGGTGCATGATACCAGACATTCCCATGCCAGCCTTCTCATTGAGATGGGCTTCTCGCCGTTACTTATCGCCGACCGGCTGGGACACGAAAAGGTGCAGACCACAATGGATACTTACAGCCACCTCTATCCCAGCAAGCAGATTGAGGTAGCCAACAAGTTGGACGTACTCATGGGAACGGTAGCCGATTCTGCAAATGTAGCCAATTTGTAGCCAATAAAAAGAAAAATCCTTGCAAACCCGCATGAATACAGGGTTTGCAAGGATGTAAGACCTATTCCCACTCAATAGTAGCCGGAGGCTTATTGGTAATATCATAAACCACCCTATTGACATCCGCCACTTCATCCAAAATTCGTGCGGAAATTACCTCTAACACTTCATATGGGATTTTTGCAAAATTTGCCGTTATTGCGTCTTTCGTGTTTATTGCCCTTATTGCTATGGTGGTGCCGTAGGTACGGCTTTCATTTTTAACACCAACACTCCTCATATCCGTTATTACCGCAAAATATTGCCAAATATCTAAATTTGCCTTTTCTATTTCTTCTCTTACTATAAAATCCGCATCTCGCAAAACATCTAACTTTTCTTGAGTGATTTCTCCAATTACACGCACTCCTAAACCGGGGCCTGGGAAGGGTTGCCTGTATACCATATTTTTGGGCAAGCCAAGCTCTAAGCCAAGGGCTCGTACATCCTCTTTGTATAGCTCCTTAAGTGGCTCTATTAAGCCGTCAAAGCCAATGTTTTTTGGAAGTCCGCCCACATTGTGATGGCTTTTTACCAACTTGTTTTTCCCCACACCGCTCTCTACAATATCGGGATAAATTGTGCCTTGAGCCAAAAACTCTATTTTGCCTAATTTTTTTGCCTCTTCCTCAAATACCCTAATAAATTCCTCGCCTATAATTTTGCGCTTTTGCTCCGGGTCTGTAACGCCCTTTAGTTTATCCAAAAAACGCTTTTGAGCGTTTACAACTATTAAATTTACTTTAAATTGCTGTGTAAAAAGTGCTTCCACTTCCGCAGCCTCGTTTTTACGCATAAGTCCTGTATCCACAAAAATGCAAGTAAGCTTACTGCCAATGGCTTTTTGTAGCAGTACGGCGCAAACAGAGCTGTCTACACCTCCCGATAAGGCTAAAAGCACCTTTTTTTCTTGCACTTCTTTTTGAATGTTTTCTATGGATTTTTGAGCATATTCTTTCATTGGCAATTCTCCCTTTGTTTGAATTAAAAATCTATTTCCTGCATAATTTTTTCTTTTATGCTTGATATACTTGTATCGTATTTTTTTGCTATTTTTGCTAAATCGTCGTACTCTATATGCTTTTTGTTGCCTGCACATTTTACTCTAACCGTGCCGAAGGAGGACTCAAAAAACACCGTTTGGCGCTCAAGCACTATTCTGTCTTTAACGCTTATTCTTAAACCCATTGTGCTTGTGTGCTTAAAAATACAATCGCAAATATTAGACGCCTCCTCTTTTTTACACAAAACGGTTATTGCGTATGCCGGTCTTTGTTTTTTCATAAAAATAGGCATTGCCCAGGCGTCAAGCGCACCTGTTTCCATAACGATATTTAAAAAATATCCCATTTCCTCGCCCGTAATATCGTCTACATTAAAACTAATTTCACTAATAATTTCTTTACGCATCATAATACACCTTTAAAATATTTGGTTGAGTAACCAGATTTTTTGTTCCTACCCCAATACCTGCGTTAAAACCGTCGGTATCTATTACATTGTATCTGTTTGCAATGGTTTTGATGATTGCCGCTCCCGTTGGTGTTGTGAGTTCTCCGTTTTCTTTATTATATATGTACGTAGGTACATTTTTTAGTATCTCTTTTACCGCCGGCGCAGGTACATCCAATAACCCGTGAGCACATTTTACCTTGCCACTGCCTAAATTAATTGGAGAAACTACGATTTCGTCGTACTCCAAAACATCCAAAATAATTGCACAGCCACAAATATCTATGATAGAATCAATAGCACCCACCTCGTGAAAATGCACCTTACCTATGGTGGTTTTATGCACCTTAGCCTCGCCTTTTGCAAGGGTGTTAAAAATTTCCTCCGCAAGCGCCTTTGCGTTGGCTGTTATGCTACTGCCTGCGATAATATCACGAATGTCAAAAATATTTCTGCTTGTGGGCTCCTCTTTTACTATAATATCCACATGCGTGCCGTAAACATCGTGTTTTTTTGCCCTTGTGATGATGATGTCGTATAAGTTTCCTATGTTTAACTTATGTATTTCTCGCAAAAAATCCTCTTTGTTGTTTTGCAAGTCTATTAAGGCTCCAAGCATCATATTTCCGCTGATGCCGGAGGCACATTCTATAAATAGTGTTTTCATATATTCACCCTGTTTATTAATGATGCTATGTAGCCTGCCCCAAACCCGTTATCTATATTTACTACCGCAATGCCTGTGGAACAACTGTTTAGCATGGCAAACAATGCCGTTTGTCCGCCGTTTGTTACGCCATAGCCCACACTTGTGGGTACTGCTATTAGGGGGGCTGTTATTAAGCCTTTTACCACACTTGGCAACGCACCCTCCATGCCTGCTATTGCCACCACCACATTTGCCTTGCGTATATCCTCTATTTTATTAAGTAGCCTGTGCAGTCCGCTAACCCCAACATCATAATATTTAGTAACATTATTGCCCATAATTTCCGCTGTTACACACGCTTCCTCACCCACGGCAATATCCGAAGTGCCTGCGCAAAGTATGGCTATGTTGCCAATTTTTTCTTTTGGCTCTTCGTAGTTTAAAACTGCTATGCCTGCATCTTTAAAGTATTTTGCATGGTTATCCGCCGTTGTAACCGCACTTAGTTTTTCCTCGCTAAGTCGTGTAAACATGGCGTTTTTTGTTTGATTTTTTACCATTGCAAGGGCAATATCTTCAATTTGCTCTTTGGTTTTGCCTTCGCAGTACACCACCTCGCCAAACCCTTGGGTAAAGTTGCGCATATTATCCACGCAGGTATGCTTTAAATCACTTATAAAAGAGCTTCCTATAAGGGCTTTTGCAGTCTGCACATCTATTTTATTGTCTTTAACATCTTGTAAAATTTTATCCAGCATTTACACTACCGCTTTTTTCGTATTTTCCAAAGGTTATTTCCTTCGCACCCATTATTTTTAGCTCCTCTGTTATAAATTCCTTGTTTTTAATTTCCTCGCCTTGAACAACTATATTTCCGCCATCCCACCTTACCCTTAATATTCCATTTGCGTAAGGCTTAATAAGCTTTTCTGCCTTATATATGAAGTCCAGCTTTTCCTGCGTTATTTCCTCGCCTGTTTTAATTCTTGTTGCAAGACAGGCGTTTGGGGGGAGGATGTAATACCCTCTGCCTATGGCTTTAAGCATTTCTTTAATATCCTCTTTGCCGAAATTTAGCTCTAACAACGGGCTTTTTACCTGCAACTCTAAAATTGCCTGTTTGCCCGGACGATAGTCGGCTAAATCGTCTGTATTTGAGCCTTCTGCCACAATTTCGCAGTTGTATCTGCCGGCAACTTCTATTACCTTAGTAAAAATAGCTTTTTTGCAAAAGTAGCATCTGTCTTTTGGATTGCTTGTAATTTCCTCGTTAGTCAGGACTTCAATTTCAAGTTGTTCGTTTTTTGCCCCAAGCTCCTCTGTAATATCTCTTACTCTGTACCACTCATCCCATGTAAAAAAGTCCGTTTTTGCCGTAAGAGCTATGGTTTTTTCCTTTTGAGACTCAATAGCGGCGCACAGTAGCAATGAGGAATCCATACCTCCCGAAAATGCCACCGCTACGCCGTCGTATTTATTAAAATAATCTACCAACTTGGCAAAGTTTTGTTGTCCGCTCATAAATTAACGCTGTAATTGGGAGATTCTTTTGTAATGTTAATATCGTGAGGGTGGCTTTCTTTTAGCCCTGCCCCTGTTATTCTTACAAATTCCGCATTTTTTTGTAAATCTGCAATAGTGCCTGCTCCGCAATAACCCATTCCGGATTTTAAACCGCCCACCATTTGGAAGGTAGTATCTGCCAGTTGCCCTTTAAAAGGCACTCTGCCCTCCACCCCTTCGGGTACTAATTTTTGGTTATCCTCTTGAAAATATCTGTCTGCGCTACCCTTTTGCATAGCGGATATCGAGCCCATGCCTCTGTACACCTTAAAACTTCTTCCTTGGAAAATTTCCATTTCTCCCGGGCTTTCTTTAGTGCCTGCAAACAGGCTTCCTATCATAACCGCAGCCGCACCGCCCGCTATGGATTTTGTAATATCTCCGCTGTATTTTATGCCACCGTCTGCAATAATTTCTATACCGTATTTTTTGGCTTCCTCCGCACATTCTATGATAGCGGAAAACTGTGGAACACCAATGCCTGCAACCACACGAGTGGTACAAATGGAACCGGGGCCAATACCCACCTTTACGCAATCCGCTCCTGCGGAAATTAAATCCTTAACCGCCTCTTTAGTTGCCACGTTTCCTGCAATAATATCTATGTTTGGAAACTTATTTCTTATTTTTTCAACCATTTTAAGCACATTTACCGAGTGCCCGTGGGCAGTGTCGATGGCAATGCAATCCACCTTAGATTTTACAAGGGCTTCCGCTCTCTCTAAAGTATCCTTACTTGTGCCAACCGCCGCACCCACCAGCAATCTGCCGTTGGAATCTTTGGCAGAATGTGGATATTGTATAGATTTTTCTATATCTTTTATGGTGATTAACCCCATTAACTTACCTTTGTTGT
The DNA here is from genome assembly GCA_964628515.1 of uncultured Christensenellaceae bacterium. Classification (GTDB taxonomy): domain Bacteria; phylum Bacillota; class Clostridia; order Christensenellales; family Christensenellaceae; genus CAZVNZ01. Next base: position 73,690 of record CAZVNZ010000006.1, on the reverse strand, counting down.
CCACTAAGGGCAGTTTTTCTATTTTGTATTTGGACAGTATTTTTTGTGCGCCCTCAAGGGTTGTACCTATTGGCGCAGTTATTAGGTTTTTGCTTGTCATAACTTCGGAGACTTTCCTGGAATAATCCGTCTCAAAACGCATATCTCTGTTGGTTATAATTCCTATTAGAGTACCGTCTTTTTCGATAATGGGCACGCCTGAAATTCTGTATCTGCCCATTAAAGCGTCCGCATCAAACACGCTGTGATCGGGAGATAGAGAGAATGGGTCTGTAATTACTCCATGCTCGCTTCTTTTAACTTTGTCTACATTTTCCGCTTGCTTTTCTATTGGCATATTTTTATGAATAATGCCCATTCCGCCCTCTCTGGCAATAGCTATGGCAAGTGAGCTTTCCGTAACTGTATCCATTGCCGCACTCATTATAGGTATGTTTAGCCGAATTTTTTTTGTTATGTTACTGCTAACATCTATTTCGTTTGGCACAACTTCGCTCTTTTTGGGCTTTAACAGTACATCATCAAATGTTAAACCTTCTGTAATTTTCATAAAAAAGCTCCTTTATATAATATTAAAAAATTTATTTAAAACAGGGTACTTGCCCTATTTTTTACCCTTTAGTTTGTATCTGAGCATCATAATATAAATAGCGGAAGACAGCCTGTTTAGGCTTTCTTGCAAGCATGCGTTTGCACCGTAGTTTACATCTGCATTTACGCAAGCACGCTCTGTACTTCTTATTTTTGCTCTTAATTTATTTAACAGTATTAGCATCATGTCGTCGTTTTCGTTTGGTAGATAGTGGTCTGTACCTATATGAGTTTTGGGATTGTTTGAAACCGTCCTTAGCCATTTTGAGTCCATTTCTATAATATCGTCCACTTTTTGTGATGTTTGCTCTGCCTCTATTGCCATCAGTTTTTTAATTACGTGACATATATGCACGATTTGTCTGTGAATTTCCCCTAAGTTTTGCTCTTTGGAATACACACACACGTACAGTGCCTCTGCATACAGGCAGTCAATCTCGCCTCTAAAGCAAATTTGCGGATGGTTTTTTGCCACCACCTCGGCATCGTGCAATGATGTACTATGCTCGCTATTTAACATCTTCCCTCTCCTGTTTTATTTCCGTATTTTTATTTTCTTTTTTAATAACAATCCAGTTTACCACCCCAATTCCAAAGGAAATTATCATTACAAGAGCCGCACCGAAAAATTGCCGTGCGGAAAACAAAATTGCGGAAATACCCAAAAGTGCGGATACCGCATAAAGTAAAACCACCGATTGTTTTTGGTTAAGCCCGGAGTCTATTAATCTGTGATGAAAGTGCTTTCTATCGGCGGCAAAGGGGTGTTTGCCCGAGAGCAATCTACGCAGTATTGCAAAAACCGTATCTAAAATAGGGAGTGCAAGCACCATAAAAGGTATAATAAAGGAGACTACCGCATTTACCTTAAAGAAACCCTGTATGGAAATTACGGATAGCACAAACCCTAAGAACAGGGCACCAACATCACCCATAAAAATTTTGGCAGGGTTTTTATTGTAGGGCAAAAATCCAAGGCAGGAGCCTGCAAGCACAGCGGCAACAATAGCCACAACATCAAACCTTGCGGAAATCAGAGAGACCACCAAAAGAGAAAGGGAAGAAATTGCAGAAATTCCGCAAGCAAGCCCGTCTAAGCCGTCTAACAGATTTATGGTGTTGGTTATAGCCACAATCCAAAGCACCGTTATGGGAATAGACCAATCTCTAAAAAATATAATTTCGCCAAACCAAGTTATTCTGTCTATAAGCACACCGCAAAAGCAAACCACAAGGGCGGCGCCTATCTGCACTAAGAGTTTTATCCATGCTTTTAAGTTGTAAATATCGTCTATCATACCCATTATGACTATCATAAGAGCACCTATTAAAAGCCCTATATAGTTTGTGGCTAAGGGCACAAAAATTATTACACCTAAAGCAAAAGCTATAAAAATTGCAAGCCCCCCCATTGTGGGAATTGGCTCGCAATGCAAACGTCTGTCATCTTTGGGAACATCTATGGCACCGACTTTTATTGAAAATTTGCGTACTAACGGTGTTGTTGAGTATGTAATAAAAAAGGCAAACAACAACGATATTACAATAAAAATTCCAAAGTTAGATTCTGTCCCCATAAAAGCAATGTAACCTCTGTATAAATTACGGAATATAGCAATATTTCTTGGTATTAAATGCGTATATAGCTACCATAAAACATATTGTAATTCTACAATAAAAAAATATTTGCTATATTAATATTCCGTAGCAGTATGCCTACGGTTTTTTAAAACAAGTGAGTTCTGCATTTGCAAAAAATATACCGTAAGCACTTTTAGTGCTTACGGTATATTATAGCATTTTGTCAAAACTTGTGCAACAAGTTTTGACAAAATGCGTATATAGCTACCTTAACTCTGACGCAA
>CAZVNZ010000006.1:0-71134 GCA_964628515.1 uncultured Christensenellaceae bacterium | reverse complement strand
ATAGCTACCTTAACTCTGACGCAAAGCGTCATACTTTAAATCAAAGGATATGTAGATTTTGTCTTGTGCAACAAGTTTTGACAAAATGCGTACATAGCTACCTTAACTCTGACGCAAAGCGTCATACTTTAAATCAAAGGATATGTAGATTTTGTCTTGTGCAACAAGTTTTGACAAAATGCGTATATAGCTACCTTAACGTCTGACGCAAAGCGTCATACTTTAAATCAAAGGCTATGTAGATTTTGTCTGTGCAACAAGTTTTGACAAAATGCGTACATAGCTACCTTAACTCTGACGCAAAGCGTCATACTTTAAATCAAAGGATATGTAGATTTTGTCTTGTGCAACAAGTTTTGACAAAATGCGTATATAGCTACCTTAACGTCTGACGCAAAGCGTCATACTTTAAATCAAAGGCTATGTAGATTTTGTCTGTGCAACAAGTTTTGACAAAATGCGTACATAGCCTAATTTAATCAGTTATCCTTCTTAAAAGCCACATTACCATCAGCAACATACATATTTACTTTGTCTCCTATTTTTACCTTGCCTGCAAGAATTTCTTCCGATAGCTTGTCTTCAATAGTACGCTGTATTGCACGTCTTAGAGGTCTTGCGCCGTATTGCTCGCTCATACCCTCTTTTGCCATTAGCTTTGTAGCCCCGTCCGTGTAAGAAATTTTTATATTTCTCTCCTCCAAACGTTTTGCCAAATTTTTAAGCATTAGCTTGGCAATTTGCAAGGTTTCTTTTTCCGTTAGCTTGTGGAATACTATAATATCGTCCAATCTGTTTATAAACTCCGGTCTAAACAAATCCTTAAGTGCTTCCACCATTTTTTCCTTCATTTCGTCGTAGGCTTTTTCCTGCTCTTTTTCCTCCGCCTGATTACCAAACCCTATTTTGCTTTTTGCAATTTCGCTTGCTCCGACGTTTGATGTCATAATTATTATTGTGTTTTTAAAATCCACCGTTCTGCCCTTGGAGTCTGTCAGTCTGCCGTCCTCTAAAACTTGGAGCAAAATGTTAAATACATCGGGGTGCGCCTTTTCTATTTCATCTAACAATATTACGGAGTAGGGCTTTGTTCTTACTGCTTGGGTTAGCTGTCCGCCCTCATCGTACCCTACATATCCGGGAGGTGATCCTATTAGCTTAGACACCGAGTGTTTTTCCATATATTCGGACATATCCAAACGTATTAGTGCATTTTCGTCCCCAAACATGGAGGATGCCAGCGCCTTTGTAAGCTCTGTTTTTCCCACACCCGTAGGCCCTAAGAATACAAAACTGCCTATTGGTCTTTGTGGGTCTTTAAGCCCTGCTCTTGCACGTCTTATAGCACGGGAAACCGCCTCTATTGCCTCGTTTTGCCCAATTACACGCTCGTGGAGCTTCTTTTCTAACTTTAGCAATTTTTTGCTTTCGTCCTCCGTTAGCTTGGATACGGGTATTTTTGTCCAGTTAGATACTATTTGCGCTATATCTTCCTGCGTAACAACACCTTTGGATTGTGCAATTTCGTCCTGCCATTTTTCCTTACGCTCTTTGATTTCTGCAATTACTCCCCTTTCGTTATCCCTTAAAATAGCTGCGTTTTCGTAATCTTGGTGAGCTATTGCGTTTTCCTTTTCCTGAGTGAAAACGGCTAACTTATCCTCTAACTCCTTTAAATCGGGAGGGGAGGTAAACATGGATATACGCACTTTAGATGCCGCCTCGTCTATTAAATCTATGGCTTTATCCGGCAAAAACCTATCCATTATATATCTTACGGATAAATCTACGGCGGATTTTATAGCCTCGTCTGTAATGGCTACTTTATGATGCGCCTCGTACCTGTCTCGTAGCCCCTCTAAAATTGCAACCGCTTCACTTGCCGTGGGCTCTCCTACTTGTACCGGCTGAAATCTTCTCTCCAATGCGGAATCCTTTTCTATATGCTTTCTGTATTCGTCTATGGTGGTTGCACCTACTACCTGTATTTCGCCCCTTGCAAGCATGGGTTTTAGTATGTTTGCCGCATCCATAGAGCCTTCGGCAGAGCCTGCACCTATTAGTGTGTGCAACTCGTCTATAAATAAAATTACGTTGCCGTCCTTTTTAAGCTCGTCTAAAGCATCTTTTAAGCGTTCTTCAAACTCTCCTCTAAATTTAGAGCCTGCAATCATGCTTGCCAAATCCAACATTACCACACGTTTATCTTTTAAAGTATGAGGCATATTGCCTTCAACAATTTTTTGCGCAAGCCCTTCTGCAATAGCGGATTTACCCACACCCGGCTCCCCTATAAGTACAGGGTTGTTTTTGGTTCTGCGGGATAATATTTGGACTATACGCTCAATTTCTCCGCTTCTGCCTATTACAGGGTCTGTCTCGCCGTTTTTTGCCGCATTGGTTAAATCCTTGCCAAATTTATCAAGCTTAGGTGTGTTTGATTTTTTCTTGTTGATTTCCCCTGCAACCGCCTCGCCACCAATTTCTAAAATTTCTTCCTGCATAGCTCCTAAATCTGCGCCTATTTCTTTAAGCAATCTAAACGCAACACTTTCCTTTTCGCTTATTATTGCAAGAAGTAAATGCTCTGTACCTATATAGTTGTGCCCTAACTGCCTTGCAAATGCCACGCTCATCTCTATAATTTTTTTGGTGCGTGGGGTATAGCCTATTACTTGAGAATTGGAAAATGCGTTATCCTTTTCTATATGCTCTCTTATTTGCATCTCTTCGATGCCTTGTAACTCTAATATTTGTGCCGCACTTCCCCTTTCTCTAAGTAATCCTATTAGCAAATGCTCTGTGCCTATATATCTTTGCCCAATATTGCTTGCGTACTGCGCCGCATTATTAATACTTTGTTGTGCGCCTTGTGTAAATTTTGACATTCCTTCCATACTATTCACCCGTTACCTTTCAAGCTCTTTTATTCTATCTCGTATTTTTGCGGCTTTCTCGAAATCCTCTTTTTTAACCGCTGTTTTTAAATCTTTTTTAAGTGCTAAAATTTTCTTTGCGTTTGGCATTTCCCTGTCCTCATTATTATTATTTTGATACGCCTTATTATACTCCGGCAGAGCATATTCGTCGTACTCCCTTACCTTTAAATCCTCTCCTGCCATGCTTGGAATTGCAAGCATACTGTTTTGACCCCCAAAGAGTCTGCGGAAAAAATCGTTTCCAAAAAAGCTATCCGAGAAGATGTTTCCAAACATTTTTTGACTAAAACCGGAAAACTCGCTTTGGTTTAGGTTTGCACACTCGGTGCATAAATGCTCTTCCGTTACCACTCCGTTAATATTTTGCATCATGTGCACATTTGCTTGATTTTTTTGACATTTTTGACATAACATAGTTTTGTACCTCCGTTATTATTTTCTACTTAATACAGTATGTAATATTTCTTTTAGTATTTTTGACCTTAGCCTTGCATCCCCTTCTAATGTCCTGTCGCTAAGTGCCGCATTTATTACTTCTTTTACCGGCTCGTCTATAAAATCCGTTTCTATAAGCCCTTGCACCAACTCTCTGCTTTGCCTCTCGCTTAGGGTGTCGCCTATACTTTTTTCTATCAAATCGGCTATATAATCGCCTTTTTCTACATTTACCCTTACTACCCTAATGTATCCGCCTCCCCCTCGTTTTGATTCTGTATAATACCCTCTGTTTGGAGTGAATCTTGTGGTTAGCACATAATTTATTTGGGAGGGTGCACAGTTAAATTGTTGCGCAAGCTCGTTTCTTTGTAGGTTGGTACTGCCTTCCTCCTCTAACATTTCTTTTATAAACAGCTCTATTGTATCGCTTAATATACTCATTTTTTGACCGTCACCTCCTAAAGTCTAACTTTGACTTTCTTTGACTTTCAATATTATTATAACCGAAAAATAAATTTTGTAAACAGTATTTTACTAAAAAAAATGTTAAAAAATTGTAAATGAATTGTTGTGGGCAACCACTATACATTCCCCGTCTAAAAGTGTGTCGGGGTTTTTAATAAATCCGCCTATTACTGCGTTTTTTAATATATGGGAGGTAAATATTCCCCTCTCTTTTACCTCTTTGTAGCATTGCTTGAACTCTTTGTTTGGGGTGATTTCTGCAAACTCTTGTATATCTTCCTTAATATTTGCCAGCATATAATCTAATTTTAGTTTGCATAAAAAGTCTGTGTAACTCTCTTCGTTTAATATGGTTTTACAGTAGTTTGCAAGAATTTTGTAGTATTCCTTAATGCCTTGAGGGCGTTTGTTATACTCGTTATTATAATAGTACACAGAAAAATCATAAAAAAAATCAAAGGGTGTTTTTGCTGATTTTTCTATTGCAAAAATTAGCGCATTTACCGCCTTTTTTTTGTTGTAATATACGTTAAAAACATACTCTAACCTTTTAATTGCAAAAAGCTCTTCTGCCGTTAGGTAATCCGTTTTTAGTACCTCATAGGGTGAGTAGTGCCTGTATATTATGTTTCTGTTTTCCTTTTTTAGTGTACTGCCTTTAAGCACCTTTAAAAAGCCGATTTGTAGGTTATCCGGTTGCACGAAAAACACCTCGTTAAAAGATTTTTTAAAGGACATAAAGTTTTCCATAGGCAAGCCTGCAATTAAATCCAAATGCAAATGCACGTCTTTTGGGATTTTTTGTGCGTAGTTTAGGGCTTTAGCAACGTCCGATTTTCGCTTTACCACCGCAAGTGTTGTTTTGTTGGTGGTTTGAATACCGCTTTCTAACTGTATTTTGCCCATTGAGTCCTTAAGTATTTCAATAAGTTCGTCATCAAACAAATCTAAAGTAACCTCGAAATGAAAGGTGGTGTTTTTAGAATTTTCCCCAATGTATTTAAAAATTTCCTTTGCCCTGTTAATATCTGCGTTAAAGGTGCGGTCTACAAACTTTATTAGCCTTGCCCCTTTATCTATAAACATTTTAATTTCTTTTTTTACCAAAGAAATATCCTTCCCCCTATACCCACCAATGCTACCCGATAGGCAGTAGGTGCAAGAATAAGGGCAACCTCTTGTACTTTCGTAGTAGTAAATTTTGGTTGGGTCGTACTCTTCTTCGTAGAGTTTTAAGTTGTTTAAGTTTTCTATCTTGGCGTATTCGCTGCTTACTTCGTAATAGTTATCCAAAAAGGAATTGAAGGCTTCCTCGCCCTCTCCCGTTATTATGTAGTCTGCACTGTCGTAGCTTTGGTTTTCAAAAGAAACCTCCGGCCCGCCCAACACAATTATGGTTTTTGGCGCAATTTTTTTTAAGTTTTCGCATAGCCTAAGTACGTATTCTATATTCCAAATATAACAAGAAAACCCCACAATATCCGCATTTTTTGTGCATATTAAGCTAAGCACATCATCAACATCCATATTAATATTATATTCGCTGATGTTTAAGCTATGCCTGCAATTTGCCTTGATTTGCCTAATTGCAAGGTTTGTATGCACATAGCTTGAATTTATGCCTATTAGCTCTATTTTCATTTAACATCGTAAATGTATGTTATGTAGAAATTACTGTTTGCTTGGCTGTAATAGTCTATAATATACAATTCCTTACTGGTTTTGCTTGTGTTAAATCTCCCGGTTGCACAGTATCCTACGGCATCCGTATTTTTTGCGGATAAAGAATATTGCATTAAGGCAAATGGGTAGTCCGGATTTACATTTTCGTAGTTTGGTGTCATATAATAAAGGGTGTCGCTGTTTGCGTCAAAGGAAAAATCTTCTATCAGTACGTCTTTTGCCACCAAACTTTCCTCTGCCGTTTCTAAATTAAGCATATTTAAGTCAAGTGTTACCTGCTCTTCATCCCCTGCTTTTTGGCTTATTACAGCCATATTTTTACCATCTTTGGATAGTCTGAAATCTATACCCTCCGTAACCGTTTCTCTTTGGTGGGTGGCAATATCCACCTTGTATATTTCTCCGCCCTCGCCTGCGGTGCTGTCCACAAAATAAATGTTGCCCTCGAAATACTCAATTTTTCCAAGTGCTCCCTTTTTTTCCTCCACCGAGGAAATTCTTTCACCATCACCCTTAGAAAAATCGTACTGTTTTAGTTGAACGGTACCACCGCCGGACATGGCGTAAATTATGTTTTTGTCCTGTGCCCAATCAAAACTTGCGGTAATGGCGCCAAAGCCTTCCTCCCCCATGTTGTACAGCTTGTTTTCCGTGTTGTCGTAAACGTACAGCACTTTGTTGTGTACTGCGCTATCTAAAATTGCAAGGTATCTGCCGTCTGTCGATGCCTCGCATTTTTCTACGCTGTAAAAATCGGGTAGGGGCAACTCCGTTTTTCTGCCACTTTGCTCTATCACCCAAAGGCGCTCTTTTACCACCTGCTCGTTATCTTGATAGTAGTTGGGTAGATAGGCACGAGCATAAATTATGTTACCGTCCGCCGTGGTGGTTAGGTATTTACCGTTTTCCACCAGCACGGGTAGATTTAAATTTACGTCGTCTACCATCATTACCTTTTTTTCGCTGACATTTTGGGTGCTGACTTCCCTGTTATGCTCGGGCAGTTGGTTTGTTTGCATTTTAAACACAAAGGCTTGCTTAGTGGGCACTTTGCCTGCTATAAGCTCGTTTGCATTATCACAAAAGGCTTTTGCGCTTTCCTCCGACTCGAAGGGTGCGGAAATTAGCATTTTTGCGTTAAGTCCATTGCATAAGGTGGGGGTAAACTTAAGTTCTTTGTCTATTAAATCCTGCTCGTATTCTTCAAATGCGTTAATGCCTGCAAAATACTGCTCTTGCGTGGTTGCATTAACGTTTTTTAATGTTATTTCTAATTTATCTCCGCTTTCGTTAAGTGTTGCTTCTACATCGTTTTTTAATTGAAAATATACGCTTATATTTCCCTTATGGGAATATATTGTGTTAAAAACGCCAAGTACAATGCTTTCCGTAGGTATGTTGGCGGTGTCCTCGTAATCCCAAAAATCTACGTTTAGGTCTACACGCAGTCTGCTTGGAGAGCTTAGGGTAGACACATCGTACACGGGCAAAGCGGAGACTTTTGCCTCGCTTACCCCCGATACTCGAGAACCGCTAATAAAAGACATAACAATCTTTGTTGTATTGTCCTCCGTTTGTATATTAATGTTTTTAAGGTTGATACCCTCATCTGTAATACCCCCTGTTAGCTGTGGGGGGTTAGTTTCTTCCTCCACGGCTAAGTCGGGTATATTAGTACAACCAAACATTGTAATTGTGCAAAGCACAACACATAATGCAATTAAAAAACTTTTTTTCAATCTGTTTATCCTTTAAATTAATTTTTCATTATTTTTGCATAAAAGGCAATTTTTTCTTTTACTTCTTCTATGTCCGCAAAAGCAAATTTGCCGTTTTCGTACACCACATCTCCGCCCACCATGGTAAGCATAACATCGTTATCGTCCGCACTGTACACTAAGTTGGAAATAATGTCGTAGTGGGGCAGATACCTTAATTTGTGGGAGTTTATCATAATTAAATCCGCATTTTTTCCTACTTTGATTTTTCCGCTGTTTATGCCTAAGGCTTGCGCTCCGTTGTAAGTTGCAAGTAGTAGACTTTGCTGTGCGTTTAGCGCCTTAGGATTTTTTGTTGTGCCCTTTTGCAAATAGGAGGCGTATGTCATCTCTTCCATAATAGAAAGTTTGTTGTTGGACGACGCACCGTCCGTGCCCAAACTTACGTTTACCCCTCGCTCTATCATCTCGCTTAGGGGGGCAATGCCCGAGGCTAATTTTAAGTTGCTTTTGGGGCAACTTAGTACACTTGCCTTGTGCTTTGCCATAATATCCATATCTTTATGAGTTATGTACACACAATGAGCGCCTAAGAAATTTACATCCAACAACCCCATTTTTTCGCATAGCTCTACGGGGGTTAGCCCTTCTTGCGCAATACAACTTTGATGCTCGCCCAAAGTTTCGGAAATGTGCATATGTATACCTGTGTTTAGCCGTTTTGCCTCTTTTGCAATTTTTTGCAACATTTGGTTGTTTACCGTATATTGAGCATGGGGGGATAAATAGACTTGCAGTCTGTCAAAGCCGTTAAACTCCTCGAAAAGCTCTATCGCTTCTTTTAGTTTATCATCGCCTGTTGCTACGTCCGGTGTTACTACCGCACGAGAAATAACCGCCCTTAGCTTGCTTTTTATGGTAGCCTGTGCAATTTGCCTTGTAAAATAGTACATCTCGTTAAAGGCGGTAATGCCTGCCGCCGCCATTTCGCAAAGTGCCATCATACTTGCGTGGTAAGTGATTTCCTCTGTCAGTTTGTCCTCTGCCGGCCAAATTTTGTTTTGCAACCAGTCCATAAGCTCCATATCGTCTGCAAAGGAGCGGAAAATATTCATGGGGATGTGGGTGTGAGTATTTACAAACCCGGGCATAACCGTATTGCCTTTAGCGTCTATGGTTTTATCGCATTTGTACTCCTTTTCCTCCCCTACGTAAGTAATTATTCCGTCTTTAATATTTATTTGCCCTTTTGCAATTACGGGGATTTCGTCGTTAGTTACTATACGTGCGTTGATAATCTTAGTATCCATAATTATTCTCCAAAGAGGTATTTTCTTTGCTCTGCCGTTAGTACGTCCACATTTCCGCCTAAATTTTTAAGTTTGGTTATTGCCACATCGTAGTCTATTTCCTGTGGCATATCAAACAAACCGGGTTTTAGGTTTTTGTGATTGTTTAGCAAATAAAGCTGTGCCATAAATTGCAGCGCAAAGCTCATATCCATAATTTCTGCGGGGTGACCGTCTCCCGAGGCTAAGTTTACCAGCCTGCCTCCTGCAATAACGTTAAGTATTCTGCCGTCCTTTTGAATGTAACCCTCTATATTATGGCGCATCTCCTTTACACCGGTGCTGATTTTGGCAAGCTCGCCTACGTTTACCTCGCAATCAAAATGCCCTGCGTTTGTAAGGATTACTCCGTCCTTCATTTTTCCGAAATGATTTTTGGTTATGACGTCCTCGCAACCTGTTACCGTCACGAAAATATCTCCAACTGCCGCCGCATCGTCCATTGTCATGGATTCAAAGCCGTCCATTACCGCCTCTATTGCTTTTATGTGATTAATTTCCGTTACAATTACCTTTGCGCCTAAGGCAGCCGCACGCATGGCAACACCCTTTCCGCACCAGCCGTAACCTGCAACCACCACACGTTTGCCTGCTACAATTAGGTTTGTGGTACGCATTATGCCATCCCACACACTTTGCCCCGTGCCGTATCTGTTGTCGAACAAATACTTGCATTGTGCATCATTAACGGGAATTACAGGTATTTTAAGCTCTCCCGCCTTTTCCATATTTCTTAAACGAATAACACCCGTTGTGGTTTCCTCGCTTGCGCCAAGCACGCTTGGTATTTGTGCGCTGTATTCTTTGTGGAGGGTGGTTACAACGTCTGCGCCGTCATCTACTATTAAATCCGGCTTACATTCAATGGCTTGTTTAATGTGTCTCTCAAAAGTTTCCATATCTGCATTATGTATTGCAAACACCTCTGCACCGCCGTCCACCAAGGCTGCTACAACATCATCTTGAGTGGAAAGAGGATTAGACGCACAGGCAACCACCTTAGCACCGCAGGCTTGAAACACTTGGGCTAAATAAGCCGTTTTTGCCTCTAAATGCACGCATACAAGCACCGTTTTTCCCGCAAAAGGTTTTTCCCCTTTGTATTTTTCCTCAAAACTTCTTAGTACGGGCATATATCTTTTTACCCACTCTATTTTTTGTTTTCCCGATGGTGCAAGTTTTACGTCGTAAATGTCGCTCATTATTATTTTCCTCCAACTAAATCTATTAAATATTTTTTAAAGTCTGCCGATAAATCTTCTCTGTTTAATGCAAACTCGCAAGTTGCTTTTAAAAAGCCCATTTTGTCCCCTACATCGTACCTTTTGCCCTCAAACTCGCAAGCGTAAATTTCCTCCTCGCTAAGTAGGGAATTTAGTGCGTCTGTAAGCTGTATTTCTCCCCCCACACCTGCTTTTGTGTTTTCAAGCATTTTAAACAGCTTGGGTGTTACCACATACCTGCCTAAAATTGCAAGGTCGGAGGGTGCGTTTTCCACTTTTGGTTTTTCCACCAGCGCATTTATTTTATGCAATGCGCCGTTTTTTTCTACATCTACTATACCATATTTGCAGGTGTCCTGCATAGGAACTTTTTGCACACCTAAAATACTTGCCTTTTTATCCTCGTAGGCGTCCATAAGTTGCTTTAGCGCCGGGACTTTACTGCTTACTATATCATCACCCAAAATAATACCGAAAGGTTCATCGCCGATACAGTCTTTTGCGCACAAAATGGCATGCCCTAAGCCTAAAGGCTCTTTTTGACGTACATAAATGATGTTTGCCATATTTGTTATGTTGTCCACAACCCTAAGCATTTCCTCGTTATTCTTGTTTTTAAGCTCCACCTCAAGCTCTACGGATTTGTCGAAGTGGTCCTCTATTGCACGTTTGCTTCTGCCTGTAATTATTACAATGGTTTCTATGCCGGATGCCACAGCCTCTTCCACAATATACTGAATGGTGGGTTTGTCCACAATGGGTAGCATTTCTTTGGGTTGGGCTTTGGTTGCCGGCAAAAATCTAGTGCCAAGACCTGCCGCCGGAATTACTACTTTCCTAATTTTCATAAATACTCCTCTTATTTCTTATTGTTTTTACTGTAAAAATCGTCCATCATATTTTGCATTATATTTTTGACGTGTTTTGCATACAAGGAAACCTGCTTAGGCTCGCTTAATCCTTTTGCCTCCGCAATATCCTCTATATATACAGGTTTTCCCACTATTAAGCGTATTTTATATTCTTTGGGAAACACAAAAACCAAGGGCAGTATAGGCACATTGTTTTTAATTGCAAAGTGAAACGCCCCCGACTGAAACCTTCTAAGCTCGGTGCAAAAGGGCTTAATTTCCCCTTCCGGATAAAAGTGCACTCGTTTGTTTTTTTTGTTTAGTAAATCATTAATTGAAGCGGAAAAAAACCTAAAATTTTGAATATCCGTAGGCAGGGGAATACCCCTTAAAATACGGACAAGTCCACCCACCACCACCGCCTCAAAATTATGTTTAAGTGCAATTACATAGGGGCTGTTTAGGTAAAACGCCTTAGTTAGCATAAAGGAATCTATATTATGTACGTGGTTTGCCACAGTTATTGCCGATTTTTTGTTTAGTAACCGCACATTTTTTCCGTCTATTACTCTAAAACCCCATTTAATAAATGCAAATAAATAAACAAAGGGCATTCCCACAATAAAGGAAAAATAATATAAAAACACGTAACCGAAATTATGCTGATCCGCAACATATTTATAGTTATCCGTAAACTTTATTTTTATAGGAGCCCACATACGTTCTGCCGGTCCTTTACGTCTGTGTGGGTCTCTTTCTTTATGAAGCATTTTTAGGCACTTATTCTCCAATAATTTTAATCATTAGTTTTTTGTTGCGCTTGCCGTCAAACTCGCCGTAGAAAATTTGCTCCCACGGGCCAAAATCCAGCCTGCCGTCTGTAACCGCAACTACAACCTCTCTGCCCATTATTGTGCGTTTTAAATGAGCATCCGCATTATCCTCGTAGCCGTTATGGGCGTACATATCGTAGGGTTTTTCCGGCGCTATGCCTTCTAACCATCTCTCAAAATCGCTGTGCAGACCGCTTTCATCGTCGTTAATAAACACACTTGCCGTAATGTGCATTGCGTTTACAAGGCAAAGCCCCTCTTTAATACCGCTTTTTGCAAGGGCGGAGTTTACCTTTGGGGTAATATTTACAAACTGACGTCTTTTTTCTATTTTAAGCTCTAAAACTTCTCTGTAACTTTTCACACATTTTCTCCTTTTTCTTCCTTGTTTTCCCTGGTTTCTTGTGTTGCTTCTTTGCTTAGTTTTGTCTCGTTTTTGTTGCCTTCTTCTATTTTTTGGGTGATGATGGCAGTAAAATTAGCCTCGCTTTTTGCTATAAAGTGTACTGCTAAGCAAATAAGAGCAATCAGCACATAATATATTAAGTAGGTTGCATTAAGCATAATATCGCCCAAATTTGTTTCGGGTACATATTTTTTTGAGTCTGCGAAAAATATCACAATAGAAATTAGGCTTATTATTATGCCTACAAATGCAATTTTTTTGGTAATGCGTTTGTTTGGCAGGTGCCACTCATTAATTAAAGCAATAAGCACAGCGCAAAGCATTAAGGTACTTATGTACATTTGAGAAAATTGCACTACCGTAAAGAAATCTGCCATAATAAAGTTTGCAATGTTGCTAAAAAAGGGCAGGCTATTTGCGGCGGTTACTAAAAGTATTGCCCAAAACAAGCCTTTTACTATACCCTGCTTTTTTTTGCTTGCGGTGTAAATTACAATTATAAGTGCAAGCATTAATACAACGCCCAATCCCCCTAAGGAATTAAACAAAGAAATTGCCGTAGTAGTGTTTAGCGCCAAAACTTCCGCATAGGAATAATAAGCAAGAGAAAATATAAAGGTGAACATATAAACCACACAAAGTGCCGCCATACTGCCTGCTATTTTTTTAAACCTGCCAATACTGTTATTCATATATATACTTCCTCATACAAAATCACATTATATTATACCACAAAAAGGTAAAAATGAGGTAGTGTTTTCTACCTCATTTTTAAACATTTTTTAAAATTATTTGTCTTTTTCCCCTCTTATTTCCACTCTGCGAATTTTTCCGCTTATGGTTTTGGGTAAATCTGTTACAAATTCTATAATTCTTGGGTATTTATAGGGAGCGGTGTTTTTCTTAACAAAGTCTTGCAACTCCTTTTTTAGCTCCTCTGTGGGCTCGTACCCCTTACTTAGCACTATGGTGGCTTTTACTATCTGCCCTCTTATTTCGTGGGGCACACCCGTTATTGCCGTTTCCAGTACCGCCGGATGCTCCATTAACACACTTTCTACCTCAAAAGGCCCTATTCTGTAGCCCGATGATTTTATAACGTCGTCCGCACGTCCTACGTACCAGTAGTAGCCGTCCTCATCTCTCCAGGCAACGTCTCCCGTTTTGTAAATGCCGTTGCTCCATGTGTTTTTTGTGCGTTCTTCGTCTTTGTAGTACCCTAAAAACATACCTATGGGCACTCCTTTGTCTGTGCGGATTATTATTTCCCCCGTTTGCCCTGCATCGCAAGATTTTCCGTTTTCATCTATTAAATCTATTTCGTAGGTAGGGTTGGGTTTGCCCATAGAACCCGGTTTTGGTTCCATCCACACAAAATTGCCTACTGTAAGCATGGTTTCTGTTTGTCCGTATATTTCCTTTAGTTTAAGCCCTGTCGCATTTAAAAATTGATAGTAAACCTCCGGGTTTAGAGGCTCTCCTGCAATGGATGCGTATTTTAAAGCGGATAAATCGTACTTGGTTAAATCCTCTTTAATTAGGTATCTGTATATGGTTGGAGGTGCGCAAAGTGTGGTTATTTTGTGCTTGCTTATTTTATTTAGGAGTAAATCGGGTACGAATTTTTCCATATCGTACACAAATACGCAGGTTTCCGCCAGCCATTGCCCATATAGCTTACCCCATGCACTTTTTGCCCAGCCGGTATCCGCTATTGTAAGGTGAATACCGTTATCTGTGGCTTTATGCCAGTAAACCGCCGTAACTATATGTCCTAATGGATACAAGAAATTATGAGCAACCATTTTAGGCATGCCCGTAGTGCCTGATGTAAAGTACAAAAGCATAATATCCTCGTTTGTGGTTGCGTCTTTGCCTGTTGGACGGGCAAACTCTTTACTGCAAGCCTCCATCTCCTCTGTAAAATCTACAAAACCCTTTCTTTTTTCCCGTACAAGCGCGACACTTTTTACCGTTGGGGAATCCTTTAGAGAGTCTATTACGTGGTCTTTAATGTCGCCGTCTTTTGTGCAAACTATCATCTTAACGTCTGCGGCGTTGTTTCTGTACACAAGGTCTTTTTTTGTGAGCAAATTGGTAGCAGGTATGGTAACCGCACCAATTTTGTGAAGGGCTATTATGCAAAACCAAAACTCGTAATGCCTTTTTAGTATTAGCATTACTTTATCTCCTTTAGTGATGCCGTTTTTAACAAAAAAGTTGGCTGCTTGGTTGGATTTTTCCATAATATCTTTAAAAGAAAACTCCCTAACCTCGTCCTCGTCGTTTGTCCATAAAAGCGCTAATTTATCAGGCTTTGTATGGGCAAGCTCGTCTACCACATCAAAGGCAAAATTAAAATTTTGCGGTATTTTATATGCGAAATTTTTTGAAAACTCCTCATAACTGTTAAAATCTGTTGTCGTATATTTTTCGTACATTAGCATATGTTTTTCCCTCACTTTGTTATTATTGCCAAAAATTGACATTGCTCGTTGTTTAGCGCCTTCATGGCATGGGGAGCGGTTGCATCAAAATAAACTAAATCTCCCTCGCTTAATGTTACTTCCGAGTTGTTAATATACATTGTCATGCTACCCTTTGTTACGTAGTTAATTTCTTGACCTTCATGAGAATGCTTTTTAACGGACATTACATCTTTTGGCTCTACCGTAACTAAGAAAGGCTCCATCTGCCTGTTTTTAAAAATGGGTGCCAAATGCTGATATTTATATTCCTTTCTGCGCTCCATCTTTAAGCCTTCCCCTTTTTTTACTACGGAGAATGTTTTCAGTTTTGCGCCGTCTCCCGTTAAAATATCTGTAATATCCACATTTAAGCGGTTTGCAACGGTAAACAGAAAGCTAAAGGAAAAATCTGTTTTGCCTGCCTCGTAGTCTTTGTATTCCTCCACCGTTTTTTCCGTAAGTTTTGCCATTTCTTCAATGGATACCTCTTCAATTTCTCTAAGAGCACTAATTCTTCCCGCAATTTCCCTAATTTGATCGTTCATTATTTTTTCCTCCTTTAAATTAAAAAATGCTCCTTAACTTTACAGTCAAGAAGCACTTATTACTTGATATTTTACTTTATTGCAACTAATTCACTTTGAAAACAAGCTATTACACCCTTTTGGTTCCAGATTATATCTTCACCTTCCAGATTTTCAAACTTGACGCCATAAGTTTCCTTTACAACAGAGCTTTGTTGGTCTCCTTGCTGTGTATCGAAGGTTACAAAGGCGTACACGTCTTTAGGCCAACTTGGCGCAACATTAAATGTGTGCTTTAAGTTATCACCCTGCTTTTGTACGTTTACTTTCTCTATGGTTGTACCGTTTGGGTCTATTACGGAAATAACCCCGTTGGTGCCGTCCATTAGATTTGTAGTGCCGTAAACCTCCAACACTGTTTTATCTTCACTTAATTCTGCACTACAGCTACCCTCTACCTTAAAGAGAGCGCCGGCCGGATTGGGTTTTACAATCGCCGCAGGACCGCCACAACCGCAGAAAATTATTGCGGCGGCGATAATAATGACGATGGTAAGAAATACTTTTCTTTTCATTTATATATTATACTCCGTTAAGTAAATTAGCTTTTTAGATTTATTAAATAAAATTTAGATAAATCTCATGGGGTTGATTTTTACCCCGGGGCCCATGGTGGATGCAATAACCACACTCTTTAAGTATGTGCCTTTTGCAGCCGATGGTTTTGCTTTAATAACCGCTTCCATTAATGCTTTAAGGTTTTGTGCGATTTTTTCTGTTTCAAAGCTCTTTTTGCCAATGGGTACGTGGATTATTGCTGTTTTATCCAGTCTGTATTCCACCTTACCGGCTTTAATTTCTGTAATTGCTTTTGCAATATCCATTGTAACCGTGCCGGATTTTGGGTTTGGCATTAAGCCTTTTGGCCCTAAAATTTTACCGATTTTACCTATAATGCCCATCATATCGGGAGTTGCTACGATTACATCGTAATCAAACCAACTTTCCTTTTGGATTTTTTCCACAAGCTCTTCTGCGCCTACAAAGTCCGCTCCTGCCTCTTGTGCTTCTTTGGCTTTATCCCCTTTTGTCAGCACCAACACACGTACGGTTTTGCCTGTACCGTGAGGAAGTACCACCGCACCTCTAACCTGTTGGTCTGCATGGCGAGGGTCTACACCTAATTTTACAGATAATTCTATTGTTTCGTCGAAGTTTGCTTTTGCTGTTTCAAGACAGATTTTTATAGCTTCTTCCGGGTCAAATAAGGTAAGTTTGTTATATGTTTTAACGCTATCTGAATATTTCTTGCCTCTTTTCATCTTCAACCCTCCACTTCTACGCCCATACTTCTTGCAGTACCGGCTATCATCGTCATAGCAGCCTCGGTTGATGCCGCATTTAAGTCCGGCTTTTTAAGCTCTGCTATTTCTTGTAATTGCGCTTTGGTAATTTTACCTACTTTTGTTCTGTTTGGTATTCCGGAGCCTTTTTCGATTTTAAGTGCTTTTTTAATAAGCACAGCTGCCGGAGGTGTTTTTGTAATAAAGCTAAAGGAACGGTCTGCATATACTGTTATTACAACAGGTATAACAAGACCGGCTTGAGATGCCGTTTTTTCGTTATAGCTTTTACAAAACTCCATAATGTTTACGCCGTGTTGACCTAATGCGGGCCCAACGGGCGGTGCAGGTGTTGCCTTTCCTGCGGGTATTTGCAATTTAATATACCCCGTAATTTTTTTTGCCATTGTTTGTTATCCTCCAATTTATGTGATGTGGTTCAGATGAGAAAATTAATTTCTCTCCCACCGGAAAACATTTTATATATAATCGGCTTGCCTTTTGCACTTAAATTTATGTGCGATATGCAAACCCTTACTTACATAAAAATTGTTAAATCTTCTTTATTTGTACGAAATCCAGCTCCACACTCGTATCTCTGCCAAACATAGATACAAGCACTTTTACCTTTTGACGCTCTGTATTTACTTCTTCTATTATGCCAACAAAGCTTTCCAGTGGGCCGGAAGTTACGATTACGTTGTCGTTTACTTCTATATCTAAGGAAATACGTACGTTTTCTATACCCATAGAGCGCACTTCTGCGTCGGATAGGGGTATTGGCTTACTGCTTGGGCCTACAAAGCCTGTAACTCCTCTTGTATTTCTCACTACATACCAGGTATCGTCCGTTAAAAACATTTTAACCATTACGTAGCCGGGAAACATTTTTTTGGATACGTGACGTTTTTTACCGTTTTTAACCTCAACAGAATCCTGCATTGGCACTTTTACGTCTATAATGGTATCTTTAAGATTATGGTTATCCACCGTTTTTAGCAGATTGTCCATAACTTTGTTTTCGTAACCGGAGTATGTGTATACAACATACCAGTAAGGTTTATCCGTTTTTTCCTGTTTTATAAACTTGCCTTCTTCATCTGTGGGAAGATGCTTATTTTCATTTTCATCTAAGATGTTGGCATCATTTATCTTATCTATACTCATTTATGCTCCTAAGACAGTAAAAATTCACGCATAACAGTGTTTAGACCTAAATCCATAAGCCCAACTACTACGGTAAAAATCACAATAAAAACTATAACCGCAAAAGTGGTTTTAAATAAGTCCTGTTTGGTAGGCCATGTAACCTTTTTGATTTCTCCCCAAACATCTTTAAAAAACCGTATTGGGCTTCTTTTTTGCTTTTTATTTTTTTTCTTGGCAATCTTTTTTTGTTCTTCTAATTGTCTTTCTTTATCTTTGCCAAGCAACTTAGTTTTCGCCATAATATACTCCTAAATTATTTGGTTTCCTTATGCGGTGTATGCTTTTTGCAAAATCTGCAATATTTGGAAAGCTCTATTCTATCCGGTGTATTTTTTTTGTTCTTCATGGTATCGTAGTTTCTTTGCTTACATTCTGTGCAAGCCAGTGTAATTTTAGTACGCATTTTAATCCTCCGTATTGGTTTTAAAAAGACTTAATCTAAAAAAAGGCTTTGTACGCCTTTATATTAGATACTGTGATATTTTAGCACAATTTTTTGCTTGTGTCAATATTAAATTATCTTTTCTATTATGTACCGTGGTCTTTTTTTTGTTTCCATATAGCTTTTTCCCACGTATTCGCCTATTATGCCTATGGCTAAAAGTTGTAAGCCTCCAAGTATCCATATAGACATTACTAAGCTCGTCCAGCCTGCTATGGTGTTTCCTAAAGCATTTACCACTAAAGAATATATTAGCATAACTAAACTTACCAAAAATATTATAAGCCCTATTACAGTTATAATACGTATGGGCTTTATGGAGAAGGATGTAATACCGTCGTAGGCAAAGCTTATCATTTTGCTTAAAGGGTATTTAGACTCCCCTGCAAAGCGCTCGCTTCTTTCGTACTCCACTGTGGCAGTTTTGTACCCTAATTGCACGGCAATTCCCCGTAAAAACAAGTTTACCTCGCCGTACTCGCTTAGTGTTTCTAAGGCTCTTTTGCTCATAAGCCTATAATCTGCGTGGTTATAGACCGCATCTACACCAAAAAACTTAAGTATTTTGTAAAAGGCTTGGGCGGTATTGCGTTTAAAGAAG
Organism: uncultured Christensenellaceae bacterium; assembly: GCA_964628515.1. Classification (GTDB taxonomy): domain Bacteria; phylum Bacillota; class Clostridia; order Christensenellales; family Christensenellaceae; genus CAZVNZ01. Next base: position 52,642 of record CAZVNZ010000006.1, on the reverse strand, counting down.
GTGTCCATCTGCCTACTGCTTCTTACGCCATAGACAATGTCGCAACCATTTTTATAATGCTCTACGAATTTGTCTAATACTTCTATATCATCCTGCAAATCCGCATCTATGGAAATTGTAACGTCGCACATATCTTTTGCCGTCATCAACCCTGCAAAAAGTGCATTTTGATGCCCCTTGTTACGTGATAGTTTTACCCCTTTTACATATTTGCTACTAACGCTAAGTTCTTCTATTATATCCCAAGTATTATCCTTAGAGCCGTCGTTTACGTACATAATTTTGCTGTCTTCGGAAATTAAGTTGCTCTCCATCATACTTGTTAATTTTTGGGTTAAACGTTTGTTAGTTTCCCTAAGCACCTCTTCCTCGTTATAACAAGGCACTACTATGTATAAAATGTTCATATTTATCTTTTACCCCTGTACAATTAATTCTTCCCAATTTGGGTTGGTTTCATAATTATATATAACATAACCCTCGTCTTCGTATACTAAATTGCCCTTTTCCTTTGTAAATACAGAGTCCTTGTTTTTTGTCAGCAGTAAGAATGTTTTTCCTGTGTGATACCCTTCTGCAAAGTATTTTTTTGGCGAAAGCCATTTATGAGGGGTAATATTGCCTGCCTCGTCTAAAATAAACTTGGCTACTTCCACCTTGCCGTCAGAAAATACAGTAATTACATCCGATTGGGTAAATGTAGCGTATCCGTACTCGTAATCGTTATTTATGAGGTATTCCATTGCTCCTTTTATGTCTTTGTTTACATCCGTTTCTTTGGTGTTTATTAAAACTCCGAAGCCGGAACAAAATATATACATTAATAATAACACAAAAATAAGCATTTTTGAAAACTTATTTTTAGTATTTTTAAAATAAATTGCAAATATTGGCACAATAAGTATTATTACGGGCATATAAAATCTGGCGTAGGGTATATCCCAAAAATCCACAAATCCGTATACAAAGAAGTTTACCCCAAAAGACACCATAAAAAACACTACAATTAGGTTTTGCCCGTAATCTTTATTTTTATAGCGGTTTTTAAAGAGTTTTGCCACGCAAAAAATAGTTATGCCCATTGCCACAAAAGCAAGAATGTTTATTATGCCGTCAAAAGACAGGGCTTTTACACCTGCTGTATAGCCAAAGGCTTTCAGTATTTCCCCAAAAGATTGGTCTACAATGGTTAGCACGGCTTTTGAAGAAAACGGCACCTCCGTTTGTACCGCAAATGTGTAATACTTACTAAGTATATTTGTATTTATAAAGTAGCCCAGAAATGCAATTATAGTGCACCCCAATGCTATATACAGCATTTTTGCCTCGTTTGTTTTCAGCAATTCTTTTATGCTTGGTTTCCCTTTTTTGTTTGCGTTGTAAAGTAGCCAAAGTGCAGCCAAAAACAAGGGGGTGTTTATAATAAAAATGTATCTTATTGTTGCAAGTCCGGTTAGTAAAGACACTACCGCAAGTACAGCGTACAACACATAAACATAGCCCTTGCTATACTCTTTTTGTTTGCTTAAGCGGATAAACCCGCCCATAATCACAAATAATAAAGAAATATGGTGTAGGTAGTAGGTTTGTAGCAATACGTTTGCAAAATAGGGGTAGGAAAAGCCTACGAGCAATATGGGTGCGGTAAGCAATATCCATTTTAGACGGATTTTTAGGGCTTTCATTAAAAAACCGTAGGATGCTATATATAATGTACAAAATAATATTGCCCACACCTACGGCAAAAATCCAGTTGTCAAAAATGCTAAACATTAAGGGCATAATTAGCTGAACGTTAAGCAGGCGAATTTCCGTGCTGTAAAACCACTCTGTGCTTAATATAGAGCCATTTTGGGCAAGTTGATTCCACAACCCCATTTCTCCGCCGAAGTCCGAATCTATGGTTAGGTATAAGTATTTAAAATTAAAGTACACCAAAATACAAAATACAAATGCAAATATTATTACAGAAAAAATATTGAGTTTGTCTTTTGTAAATATAGAAAGATTATTTTTTACTTTGCACAAAAAAGTTTTGCTCATAATATCTATGTTACAGATTACCCTTATTTTATTGTCCGTTTATTGTAGTGTTAGGGTATCATATTTTTTTGGGGGTGCCAAGGCGGGGGATGGAAAGCAAAAACAGAGCATCCAAAAAAACGCTCTGCCTTGCAACTTGTACAACTATATACTAATTTATTTTTACAAAATAATTAATCTACAAGCACAACTCCTTTAATTTTAAACTCCTCGCTGTTTTTCATAAAATCGAGACCCTTCTTTAAATCCTCTAAGGAGAATTTATGAGTAATTAAAGGCTTTAAATTAACCTGACCGCTTGCAATAAGGTTAAACACGTTATCCCAAACAAGGGGAGCAAGCCATGAGAATTTTATTGTCCTGTTAGATTGTATTGCATCTAAAACGGGTATTTGCAGTTTGTCCTCTGGAGAGGGCAAGCCAAAGTACACAATAGTGGAATTTTTGCCCGTAACGGTAATTGCGCTTTGCAACGCACTCATTGCGGAGGTTGCTACTATTGCCCGTGGTGCTAAGTTGCCGTTGTTAAGCCGGCACACTTTAGCGGCTAAGTCTTTAGCATAAAACTTGGATTTTTCGTCTAAAGAATTTATTACGAAATCCGCACCATTTTTAAGTGCAAACTCCAGTTGATTATCCACCACTCCTATAGCGATAACCTTTCCTGCCCCTGCCGCTTTTGCAAGTTGAATTTGCATAAATCCAATAGTACCCGTGCCAAACACCACTACCGTCTGCCCCATTTGAACATCTAAATTTTTAACGCCGTAGGTTGCACAAGCAAGAGGCTCTGCAAGTGCGCCGTCCTCAAAGGAAACGGCATCCGGAATTTTATATACGTGAGTATACTTAACTTTTACATACTGAGCAAATCCGCCGTTTACACTAACGCCTATAACCTCGCTGTGAGAGCAAATATTAAACTCGCCACGCATACAAGCCTCGCAAGCATTGCATTGTTGTACAGGGTTTAGGGCAACTCTGTCCCCTTCTTTAAACAGCCCCATTTTAGATGCAATACTGCCAACCTCCGCCACCACTCCGGAAATCTCGTGCCCTAAATACAGAGGGCCTTTTCCGTCCTTGGTATCAAGAGGGCTATGCCCGTAATAATAAGAAATATCAGAACCGCAAATGCCTACCGCTTTTACCCTAACAAGCACTTCGTTATCCGCAATTTTAGGAATATCGTGTTCTTCTGACTCCATTTTTAACGGCTCTATAAAGTTTTGTACCTTCATTTTACCTTCCATAATTTTTCTCCTTTCCTTCTATGATTAATTTAAAATACATCCGGCCCAAAATGCTTTAATATTACAAGTGGCTCGTATTTGGATGTGTTCTTTATTTTAACTCCTTCATTTGCTTTTTTCTTAGACACAAAGAACTCGTCTGCCGTTAGCTGTCCGTATCTTATTAATGTGGGTGTTTCGCAAACGTATGTACCAAACTCTCCTCTGCCTTGTGTAAGAATACAACCGTATGCCCCTTTGTCTTTAACCACTACCGTAGCCCCCGGCTCTACCGTAAGCTCTTTTGCGGCTACAAAATCGTTTCCGTAGCAAATCCAGTCCTGCTTAAAGCCTTCTCCTTGGGTATCTAAAGTGGGTGGGCGGAAAAATCTTTCTCTGTAATTGGGGATAGTGTTTAACTCCCAATCCGCAACATCCATAATTGCGTCTAAATTGCGCTCCTGCCCTTTGGGTAAATAACCGCATAACCAATGATAATCAAAAATCTCGCCTTCCACTATGTTTTCCCATAGCGCCATTACATCGCTGTTCCATTGAGGCTCGTAGGTAAGCACGGAGCCCGGAGCATGCACCACTCCTGCGGGTGTAAACCACCCTGTGCCCAGCTCTATTCTAAAGGCACGGGAAAGCTCTAAAATTCTGCCGTCCGCCGTTTCGTAGTTTGCTAACCTTGCTTTAACCTCTTCTTTTTTTACACTTGGGTCAAAGCCAAAATAGGTTATTGGGCGTATTCCTAAGTGGTTGTTGTACTGTTTTGGAAAGAAATAATGCTCGTGTTTGGGCGTAACCCCCACCTTTGCGCAAGCCTCCTCTCCGTGATGTACATGATGAAACAAAGGCTCGTTGTAATCGTAAAACTTAGAATACATAGGCCATGTACCGTATTTTTTTATGAGCTCTTCGCCTATAAGCTCCGCCCCTAACTCGTTAATTACATCTAAAAACAGGAGTTTATCGCTGATTTTATCATCAACATTAACAAAACTCATTCCCTCGTGCTCGCTACCCCCTTCCGTTTCCACTTTGGTTATGGAAGAAAACCACCGCTCTACAATAGCACCTCTGCTAAGCCCCATGGCATAGTAGTCGTCAGGGTGCAGTCTTAAGCGCTTTCCCGGTCTGTTAAAAGGGCGAGGAACCCAAGTTGGTACCATATTAAAAATACCCTCGTTATTTTCAAATACATTCCTTATTTTCTGATTGTTCATTTTAAACCTCCATTATATGAATATGCAAAATTACAATATTTTTCTGCATCTTTGTGTAAAGTCTTGTATAGCTGGAATTTTTCGTCGTAAAATGCTTTGTTTGCTTTGTTTGGCTCTATTGTATCCACCCTTTCGCACATATTTTCTCCTGCCTGCTCAATATCCTTGTATTCCCCTAATGCAACCGCACCCATAATTGCACAGCCAAGCGCACCTGCCTCGCTGCATTTTAAGGTATGCACAGAAACTTGCATAATATCCGCTTTTGCTTGTAACCATGCCTTGTTTTTAGATGCTCCGCCTACGCAAACAAGGCTTTCTATATCTATTTTTTGGGATTTTATTACCTCGTAGTTTAAACGTTGGTCGAGACACAGCCCCTCTATTACCCCTTTGTAAACATCGTATCTGTTTGTGCCTATATCCGCGCCTATTAAGGCAAAAAGCGCTTTATGATCCATATACGGCGTACCGCTGCCCATTAAATAGGGCTGTACCATAATGGTTGATGGCGTTTGTTTTAAATTTTCTTCAAAAAGCTTGTATGGCGGTTTTTCGTACTCGTGAGCATAGTTATCAAAAAACCATTTTATAAGCAAGCCTGAGGTTGCGTTGTAAGCAAGGGTGCAGTACTTATTGCCAAAAATAAGCTCGGAGGACAAACTGCTTTTTAGGGTAATTTCGGGGTTGAGAGTGCCCTCGAAAACAGGTGTCATACATTCGGAAGTACCCATGGAGCATACCGTTGTTTTGGGCGCAAAGCCTATTCCGATTGCGCTCATTGGTTGGTCGTGCCCTCCTGCTATAATTTCTATTTCTTTGTTGATGTTTAACTCGGTTGCGATACTACTCCGTATCTTACCCAGTTTTGTGCCTGTATCTGTGGTAGTAGACAGCTTTTCTATATCTATTTCAAACTTATTTAAAAGGTGATTGCTCCATTGTTTTTTGTTTACATCAAAAAGCATGGTTCTGCATGCAAGAGAGGTTGGTGTAGTGCAATACCCTCCCAGTTTATAGGTGATGTAGTCTCCAATCAATAAAAAATGCTTGGTGTCATCGTAAATTTTTGGTAAGTTGTGCTTAATGTATAAAAGTTTGGAAACAGAAAAGGTGGGTGAGGGCGGAAGTCCGCAAATTTGAGCAATTTCCTCGTCTGAGGTTTTCTTCATTGCGTCAAAATACTCCGACTCTCCCCTTCTGTCTGTGTATATCATAACCTCGCTAAGTTCGTTTCCGTCCTTGTCTATTGGTATAAACGCCTCGCCAAAGGTGCTTACTGCAATGGTTTTTACTTGGGTAAACTCGCAAATAGCCTCTTTTAATACCTCTTTGGTGTTGTGCCAGATTTCCTGCGCTCTTATTTCTCTTGTACCATCCGACTTTAGCTCTAAGTTATACTCTCTGTATGCGGTGCGGATTATATTGCCTTTAGTATCGAAAATTACCGCTTTTACACCGCTTGTACCTACATCCAATCCACAAAAATACATATTTTCCCTCCGTTTATTTATACGAATAAATAACTCCTAAAATAATTTTACTACACTCAATTTATTTTTGCAATAGCTTTAGGTGGTTTCTCTGATAATTAATTCGGGTTTTAAGATAATTTCTTTTTTACACGTACCATCTCCGTCAATTTGTATCATAAGTTGCTCCACCGCTAAATCTATTTGGGTGTATACCGGTTGAGAAACGGAGGTAAGTGCAGGAGTTGCAAGTGCCGCCATGGGCAAATCGTCATAGCCCACAAGGGCAATATCTTTAGGTACTCTAATTTTAGCCTCGTTTAGTGCACGCATAATCCCAAAGGCAAGAGCATCCGAGGAGGCAAACACCGCATCCACATCCCTGCCGGCGATTTTTCTGCCCAGCATAAGCCCCATATCAAATTTATCGTAAATATCCTTTTCCACTATGATGATGTTGTTATCTATGGGAATATTTGCCTCTGTTAAGGCTTTTTTATAGCCATCCAAACGCATTTTCAAAATGGGGGAGGTTAGTTTTTCGCTTAAATATGCAATACGCTTTTTCTTTTTCTTTTTAATTAAATAGTCGGTTGCCAAGTACCCTCCAAGCAAGCTGTCTGCATATATTGCACAGGGTATGGATTCGTTTTGCACTTCGTCTATGACTATCATAGGAATTCCGCTAAAGGAAAGGCTTTTTAACAGCTCTTTATCTGTAAGGGAATACATAATTATAATGCCGTCCACGTTGTAGCGCAATAGTTGCTCTAAAAGTTTGCGCTCTAAAGTTACATCGTAATCCGTACAGGTTAAAAAGGAAATATACCCTAAATTTGCAAAGATTTTTTCCGCCACTTTTGCAAGGGTTGCATAGTAGCCGTTGGAAATATCCGGCATTATTAGCCCTATTGTTTTTGTGGTATTTGTTTTTAACCCCTTTGCAAGTGCGTTTGGCCTGTAATTAAGCTCTTTTATTGCATTTTGTACCCTTTTTGTAACTTCTTTGGATATGCTTGCCGTACCGTTAATAACGTGAGACACCGTTGGCTGTGTTACTCCTGCCAACTTTGCAACATCCTTCATTGTATAAACTTGTTTTTTCATTTATTCCACCATTTCGTAAACTTTGAAAAAGAACATAAAATCTCTGCTCTTATACTCTGCCTGTTGCCCTTCCTTTTCAAAAGTATAGCCGTTATCGCCAATGTCTTTTAGTGCCCAGCCTTTGTCGAGCATACTATCCACAAAGGCGTCTTTATCGCCGCTTTTTACCACATATCCGCCGTTTTCCATATCAAAAACGCCACCTTTAAACGTGGTAACCACCGCTCCTTTTGCTTCAAGCAACGGCAAATAGTTATCAAATATGCCTTGTCCGGCAAATACAAATATAAAAATTAGTAGGATTATTATGATTATTATAATATTTCTTATTGTGCGCATTTATGTACTCCAAATATATGTGCTTACTCTATTATACATTAATATATAAATATTGCAAAACAATTAATAAAATGTTAATATTTAATTATGAACACTATGGATTTTACCGTTATTGCAACCGACAAAAATTCTGTGGAAAAAATAAGCAAATTAGGGTTTGCAAACACGTTTTTTTGCGGAAAAGAAAATCTACGGGAGGCATTTAAAAATTTAAATACGAAATTTTTAATATTTTGTGATTGTCTTTCAAATAACAGTAGTAATATAAATAAAATTATGCAGTTAGCCCGGCTTTTAGCTGAAAACCCAAATACCCTTGTTGCATTGCAAAACAACAACGAAAGAAATTTGCCCGTAAAAATATATGAGTTTTTATCGGGCACGGAGGGCGATTTAATTAATTGTTCCCTAATGGGAATGTGTGGCAGTAACGCTGAAATTCTAAGTAATGTAAAATGCGGAGACGCAAATTTTTATAAAAATATTTTGCTGGAGGCAAAAATACAAGGTATGGAAATTGTGCAACTAACCAACGTGGACGCACCCAAAACCCTTTTAAAATTCGGTATTTTAAAGGACACTATGCGCCTTTACGTAGTTTTTATAAAGTTTAGTATTTCCGCTTTGATTTCCTATATTGTGGATATTGGCAGTTTTTTCCTGTTTTTAACCCTATTTAAAGGCATTCCTTCAGAAATCAAAATACTCTTGGCAACCTTATTTTCGAGAATATTATGCTCTGTTGCAACCTACGCAATAAATAAGGGGGCTGTTTTTAAGGCTTCTGCCAACAAAAACCGTACTGTTTTTAGATTTGTGATATTGGCAGTAGCACAACTTGTGCTCTCCTGGCTGGCGGTATCCGTTTTAAGCTCTTTGTTACACTTAGGAGATATTGCAGATACTCTATTTAAGGTTGTGGTGGATTTAATTATTTTCCTACTGAGTTTTACCCTGCAACGAGATTGGGTGTTTAATGATGATTAGCATTAGCGGATTAAAATACAAAGATATACTTAATATATCTAAGCTCGATATAGATAAAGGCACACAAACGGCAATAATTGGAGAATCGGGTAGCGGAAAAACCACCTTGCTAAAGCTGTTAGACAGGCTGTTTTATGCAGACGAAGGGGAAATTTTGTACGACGGTGCAAGCATTTACACCATTCCGCATTACAGACGCATTGTAACCATGGTGCCCCAACACCCTGTAATTTTCGAGGGTGATGTAGCATCAAACTTAAAAATTGCCTTTGAATACTGTGGTAAGCCTTTGCCTAATGAGGATTTTCTAAGAGAGATATTAAAGGTTGCCTGCCTAAACATTCCTTTGGACAGCCCCACAAAAATGCTTTCGGGTGGGGAGAAATCCCGCCTTTCCATTGCACGTGCCTTGTGTTTAAACAGCGATACTTACTTAATAGACGAGCCTACCTCCGCTCTTGACAGCAAAACGCAAGAGGAGGTTATGGGCAATATTATAAATTATATGCAAAACAAAACTTTGGTGGTTGTAACGCACAGCGAAATCAGCGCACAAATGTGCAAACATATTATACGCCTGCACAAAGGGGGTGATGTGCTACGGGTTCGGTAGAAATATCTGTATTGCAACTTTTGTTTGCCTATGTATTTGTTGTAATACTGCTTATAATCTTTAAAATAAGAGGTATCGGGCATAAAAAGCAGTTGGTTTTGGCAAGCATAAGAATGTCTTTGCAACTTGTAATTGCAGGCTATTTGCTTAGCATTGCCTTTGAGCACTCAAGCATATGGCTTACCCTCGCTATTTTTTTGGGGATGGTGATGTTTGCCTGTTTTAGTGCCATTAAAAGAGCCAAAAAGGAAATCCGTCCCTTAATTAAAAAGGCGGTTTTTGTTTCTTTAGTTTTTGGCACAACCGTTGTTATGATATACTTTTTAGCCTTGGTTATCGGTGTTTCCCCTTGGTATGACACCCGTTATTTTGTTAGTATTTCGGGCATGGTGGTGGGTAATTCCATGACGGGCATGCTACTTGCCCTAAACACCCTACAAGACGGGTTTGCAAAAAACCGTGGAGAAATAGAGCAAGCACTTATGCTTGGCGCCACCAAAAAGCAAGCACTTAAAAAGAGTTTTGACGAAGCCTTTACCTCCGCCGTACTACCCACCATAACCTCTATGTTTGGTATGGGCATAGTGTTTTTACCCGGAATGATGACGGGGCAAATTTTAGCCGGAGTGTCTCCCTTGCTTGCCATAGAGTACCAAATAGGAATTATGCTTACAATACTTGGCAGTGTGGCAATTTGTGTTATAATATTTCTATCCCTTGCATCTACCGCTTTACTAAAAAACGAGTTTAATGCTGTCGGGGAATAAATATGGTTTAGACTATTAAAAATAGTTTATAAATAATATATAAAACAAAGGAGTTTAATTGTTATGGGAGTAAAACACATCAACGAATCGCAGTTTAAAGAAGAGGTTTTAGGGTCTAAGGGGATTGTGCTTGTAGATTTTTATGCAGACTGGTGCGGACCTTGCAAAATGCTTGGGCCTATACTTGAAGAAGTTGCAGAGGCGCTACCCAACATCACCGTTGTAAAAATAAATGTAGACGAAAACCAAAACATTGCCCAAGAATACGGCGTAATGTCCATACCTACGGTATATTTATTTGACGGCGGTGCAAAAATGTCTAAATTTGTGGGAGTTAAAAACAAAGAGCAAATTATAGATTTTATAGAAAACGCATAAAAGCACTAATTTGAGGCTAAAGATTGCCCCCATCATCGAATTTTTTTCGGTGTAATATTATAGTAATAAAACAAAGGGTGAATAACAAAATTTTCGCCCTTTTGTTTTTGTTTCAGTACACAACCCTATCCAGCATAGAATTTAAAAAGGCAATAGCCACCCCAAAATTGGTTATGGGTACGTTGTTTTCCTTGCAAATATCTATTTTGCTAAGCATATTTTTTCTGTTAATCATGCAACCCCCACAATGAATTACTAATTTATAGGCATTTACATCCACCGCAAAATCGTTGCCTGCCACATTATGTATTTCCAGCTTGCCCCCCACATAGTTTTCCAACCAACCGGGTAGCTTTTCTCTTGCTATATCCCCTTTTTTTGCATGATGCGTGCAAGACTCCACAATAAGCACCTTGTCTCCTACCTTTAAGTTTGCAATGGCTTTTGCCCCTGCAACTAAAGTGTGTATATCCCCCTTGTACTTTGCCATCAACATAGAAAAAGAGGTTAGGGGTATGTTTTTATCCAGCATTTCGTTTATCTGTTTAAACACTTGAGAGTCTGTTATAACCAAACTCGGTGCCTCTTTAAGCTCCCCCAACATTGCCTTAGCGTCCCCCGTTTTTACACACACAACCTTTGCATCATTATCAAGCAAATCCCTAATAACCTGCACTTGTGGCAAAATTAGCCTGCCTTTTGGGGCTTGTACGTCTTGAGGCATTACAAGCATAACAACATCCCCTTTATTTATTAAGTCTTGGGTGATGCTTTGGTGTTCATACTCCGTAACGTTTTCTATTATAAGGTTTTTTAGGTCGTCTATACCCTTTTTGGTTTTTGCGTTTATAACAACGCTTTTTTCCAAAAAACTGCCTTCGCAACTTGAAATATCCTCCTCAAAGCTGTTGTATGCAATAATTAACGGGGTGTCGCCTAATTTTTTTATGTATTTTTCCTCTTCCTCCAAATCGAAATCTCCGCACTTTATCACAAAAATGGCTAAATCCGTTTTGGCTATAACCTCGTTTGTTTTTTTAATGCGTTGCTCCCCTAATTTTGAGGTGTCGTCTATCCCCGGTGTGTCTATAAAAAGCACAGGGCCTATGGGCAAAAGCTCCATTGCCTTATACACAGGGTCTGTGGTTGTACCTTTTATTTCGGAAACAAGCGCAATATCTTGATTGCAAATTGCGTTTATTACGCTGGATTTGCCTGCGTTTGTTTTGCCGAAAATTGCAATGTGCAACCTGTTTGCATTAGGTGTTTGGTTAAGATTATTCATAATTTTTACCCCTAAAACCTAAAGTCTCTTTTGCCTTTTTCTATCTCGTTTATATAGCTTTGGGCTTTCTTTTTAACAATATCGCTGGGTATTGTTTTAATGCTATCTTCTATTAGCTCGTCCGCTTTCTTTTTGAGTTCTGCGTCTCCGTAATCCCATGCGTATTCCTTTAAGGTTAGCAGAGCGTTTGCTCCGCATATGTTTGCTATTTGACCATTTTTGGCAAGCTGCATAAATCTGTCCCCCGTTCTACCCTCTCTGTAGCATGCCGTGCAAAAGCTGGGTATGTAGCCATCCTCTATTAACTCTTTTGTAACTTCTATGGGAGAGCGCAAGTCGGAAACTTCAAATTGGGGTTTTTGGGTTTTGGTTGTGTAGCCACCCACCCCTGTGCAACTGCCTGCACTAACCTGAGATACACCGAGCTTAATTATTTCCTTTCTAAACTCCTGCCCCTCTCTTGTGCTTAGTATTAGCCCTGTATAAGGCACCGCAAGGCGCAGTATTGCCACTATCTTTTTAAAATCGTCATCGTTTACCGCATGCTCGTAGCTGTTTTCTATACCCTCCACCTTTTTTATTCGGGGTACGGAAATGGTATGAGGACCTACACCGTATACCGACTCTAAATGCTTTGCGTACAGACTTTGAGCCACAATTTCGTAGTGCCAATCGTAAAGCCCGTACAGCACACCTACCCCAACATCATCAATACCTGCCTGCATAGCCCTGTCGTGAGCGGTTGTGTGGTATTCGTAATTTGCCTTAGGGCCTGATGGGTGCACCTTTTCGTAAGTGTCTTTATGGTAGGTTTCTTGAAAGAGAATATAAGTACCTATGCCGGCATCCTTTAGCTTTTTGTAATCCTCCACCGTTGTTGCCGCCACATTAACGTTTACTCTGCGTATCTGTCCGTTTTTGCATTTTACCGAATAAATTGTTTTTATGCAGTCTAAAACGTAGTCTAAGGGGCAGTTTTTCGGGTCCTCCCCCACTTCTATTGCAAGGCGCTTATGCCCCATGCTTTCCAAATATTCCACCTCTGCAATTAATTCCGCTTTGGTTAGTTTTTTACGTGGCATTTTAGAGCTTGCGTGATACCCACAATAAGTGCAGTTATTTACACAGTAATCGGATAAATAAAGGGGGGCAAACATTACAATACGTTTGCCGTAAATATGTTGCTTTACGGTAGCGGCAGCATTAAAAATGCGTTTTAGCAGCATTTTATCCTCCACATAGCTTAGCACCGCAACCTGATTAGGCTCTAAACCTTTAAATTGCAAGGCTTTATCTATAATTTTGTTTACGTATTCCTTTTCCGATGCCAGTTTTCTTGCATTTTCCAGAGTTTTTTCTATAAACTCCTCGTTTACAAATTCTTGTGCCAATTCCGATTTTATATTGTATTTCATATCATTATACTCCTTGCAAACCCATGCGTTCCAAGTTATTTTGCAGTTCTTCTCTCTGCTGTTTCAATGTTTTTTCTTCCCCCACATCTTTTGGGTAAATATCGTAAAGCCCTCGCAAATTATAGGGCGTTGCCTTTTGCATTATTACATTTGCACCACAGTTTAGGGCATTTGCCATACCCCCCTTAACATTTAGTGCGGTGGTAGATGGTAAATTGCATTTGGGCATTAGCAGTCTTGCTAATGCAAGTATTTTTAGTGTCATATCTGCCCTGCCGTCCGCACTGCCTTTAAGTTGAGTATTGCCGTGGGCAATAAAAGGCCCTATGCCTGCCATATTTACATCAAGCCCTTTTAGTAAAAGCAAATCCTTTGCCAAAGTTTCTTCCGTTTGGTTGGGTAGACCCACCATAAACCCTCCGCCCACAACATAGCCTATTTTTTTTAGGGCTGTAAGGCAGTTAATCCTATCTTCCAAACTTGCTTTATGTAAACTGTAATATAAATCCTCGTTTGCCGTTTCGTGCTTTAGCAAATACCGCTTTGCCCCTGCATTGTAAAACTTTTGGTAGTCCTTATAGCTTCGCTCTCCGATAGACAGGGTAATTGCCACCTTGGTTTTTTCCATTATTTTTGTGATGATGTCGCAAATAATTTCGGTGGTATAGTAATTATCCTCTCCGCTTTGGAGTATTAGGGTTTTGTAGTATTTTGCCGTTTCTACCGCCTGTGCTATAAGCTCTCTTGGCTCTATTCTGTATCTTTTTACGTCTGTGTTTTCGCAGTTTATTCCGCAGTAGGCACACCTTTTTTTGCAGTAGTTGGAAAACTCAATAATTCCTCTAATTTTAACCTTATTGCCAAACTCTTTGGTTTTTACCTCGTTTGCAAGGGTAAATAATTCCTCTGTTTTGGTTTCTTTTATAATATTTGTTAGTTCTTTTAAGGTGGGTGTGTAGCCCTCCGTTATTTCTTTAAGCATATTTAAACCTTTTTTACCTTTGCAAACCCATATAAAATCAAAAAACTGCCTTTTGGGCAGTTACTTTTATTTATACCGCTGCCCTCGCACTTAGAATACTCCTTGTACTTAGTTCTGTATAGTAAATATATAAACTAAAAAATATACGTTTAAACAAAATATTTATAGTTTTTTTATCTTGACAGTCCTGCTATGGCACAACCCTTAAGCACCGCTGTGTCCACGTTAATAATTTCTGCTTCCAAGCCTTCCTCGTATAGGTACTCTAAAAGCACCTTTTCTGCCTGCTCTCTTAGTCCGTACATTTTTTCGTAGGTTGTACCCTCTACCGTCATACAAATTTTGTTGTTGGTTTTATATGCCTTTTTTGCACATGCCGCCATTTGCAATGCTACTATATTACCTGCTCTTTTTACCAAATTAAGCAGTAGCTCTCTTGCGCTTTCTAAGTCCTCATCTTTGGTGAACTGTTGTTCAATAACTCCGCTACCCCTTGTTAAAAACTCGTTTACATCCAAGGTTGTAAGCGCTTCTAACTCAAACTCCGTAATTAAAAACACCCCTTCTTCGTAGGCTTTATTTAGCACAAGACAGCTAAGTGCACCTAAATAGCCACCGCTTGACATTTTTTCGCTAATGCCTATGGTTTTATCGTTCATCCCTTCGTTAAACTCTATATCTATATCCGAGCGTGGTAGGGTGCTGTAACTGCCTGCCTCTGTGTTTATTACCATTACCCCTTGCTTTTCCCCTTTGTATTTGCCTATGTTTTTAATTTCTTCCATATAGCAACTGTTGCTACCCGTACCTAATATTGTGCCTGTAAAACTGCCAAATCCGTCCTTTAAATGCTCCGCCTTTCCGCTAAGCGCAGTTGCCACAGAATCGTTTATTACTATTATATTGCAACCCCTAACCCCTAATTTTTCCAAGCACTCGCAAATTTCCTTTGCTACATGCTTGCCTTTTGAGCCTATTACCTTAACTTCCTTTGTTATGCCCACAATTTCGCAATCTAAATTTTCAAGGGTGGTTGCTCTGTATGCAAAAGAAAGTACAATCTCTTTGGTAACATCACAATGAGGAAGAATAAATTTGGCAAGCTCCATAAAAAAATCTTCCGCTTTTATTGCTTCTTTTACTCCGGGCATAGTGCATCTGTGGATTTTATCCGTAACAAAATTACCGCTGTTATCAAAATGGGCTACCGTATGCCTTAAATTAGTACCACCGGCATCCACGCAAATAACGGGGGTGTTTAGTTTTACCTCGTCTTTTAGGGTTAGGTAGGATAATGCCATAAGTAAAGAGCTTTCTTTGCCATCCAGTCCGTCCTGCATTTCCTTTAAAATTTGGGGCATTTGCTCCCTTAAATTTATGGTTGTATAACTTAAATTGTGTTTATTTATAAAATCCTTAGCTTTTGACATAGCGCACCTCGATATATATTTTGTACTATTATATTACTTTTTTTGATTTTATGCAAACAAACATTTTATACTTGATTTTATATGCAATTTGGTATTAATATAGTTAGGAAGTAACAACAAAGAGGTAAAATTATGTTTGAAAACCTACTTGACGTAAAAAATTGCGAGTGCGGTAAGGATCACTCTCTAATAACACGGGAGTATATAGTGGAAGAAAACGCCCTTTTGCAAATGGCGGAGATTTTAGATAAGCTAAATTTTAAAAAACCGTTGTTTATTTTTGATGCCAACACTTACAAGGCAACGGCAGAAAAAATTAGGGCTTGCCTACCCCAATTTAAAGAGCTGATACTAAACGGGGAAAATGTGCATCCCGACGAGGAAAAGATAGAAATGGTGCGCCTTGCCTTAATGCAAGGGTACGATGTGGGAGTAGCCGTGGGTGCCGGGGTTATTTGCGACATTACACGGTACGTAACCTTTAAGTTGGGTATGCCCTTTATTTGCGCCCCCACCGCCGCCAGCGTGGACGGCTTTGTGTCCGACTCCGCCGCCGTTACGCTAAAAGGTGCAAAACACACCCTGCCTGCCCAAGCGCCTGTGGCAGTAATTGCAGACTTAAGGGTAATTGCAAACGCACCTAAGTATTTAGCCGCCAGCGGTGTTGGGGATATGCTAAGCAAATATATTGCCATTGCAGATTGGAAAATAGGCAATTTATACACGGGCGAATACTACTGCCCTTACGTTGCAAAACTGACTTTAGAGGCGGTAGACGGCATTGTAGACAGCGTCGAGGAAATAAAACAGGGCAAGGCAGAGGGTATGCGTAAGCTGATGTACGGGCTTTTACTATCGGGAATTTGCATGCAGATGACCAAAATAACTCGTAGTGCCTCCAGTTTTGAGCATCATTATTCTCATTTTTTGGAGGTTATACCTTATAATAATGTTAAAAAAGATGCCTTGCACGGAGAAAAAGTGGGTATTGCCACCTTACTTGCGGTAAAATACTACCCTACTTTTGTGAATTTAACCCAAAAAATATATAAGGAGAATTTACCAAACGCATTTGATATAAATAAAATCATTGATAAATACGCAAAATTCGGGGATTTTACCAAGCAAATGCTAATAGACCAAAACCTACCCACAGTTACAGACAACTTAAACATAGAGTTGCTAAAAGCCAACTTTGATGAGGCGGTAAGAATTGCACGAGAGTTGCCCACCTACGACAAACTAAAGCAGGTGCTTACTACCCTCGGTGGTTATACATCACCGGCACAAATAAATTTAAGTGAGGAGGAAAACGCAGAAGTGCTAAGCCTATGCTGTTACATAAGAAACAGGTTTACTATGCTTAGGCTTGTTTGCGACTACAATTTATTTGACTTTTTTAATGATTTATCATAAAAACCCTTTACTAATTTATCACAATGAATTATAATATTTTATTATATTAGTAAGAATATTTACGGTACAAAAGGAGATTAGCATGAAAAAGATTTTAATAACTTTGGTGGCAATAGTATTGGTATCCGCATTTTTTGTAGGTTGCGCACAGAGTGCACCCACAAGCGGAGACGACTCTTTACAAAAAATTAAAGACAAAGGGGAAATTATAATGGGCTTAGACGACAGCTTTCCCCCAATGGGCTTTGTGGACGAAAACGGCGAGCTTACAGGCTTTGACGTAGAGCTTGCAAAAGCGGTTGCAAAACAAATGGGTATTAATTTAAAATTACAACCAATAGACTGGAAAGCAAAGGAAATGGAGCTTGGCAACGGCAATATAGACGTTATTTGGAACGGCTACACAATAACAGACGAGCGCATAGAAAAGGTGCTAATGAGCCCTCCGTATATGGAAAATGCTCAGGTAATCGTAGTTAAAGCGGATTCCCCTATTGCTACTTTTGCGGATTTAAGCGGTAAAAAAATAGGTGTGCAGGACGGCTCTTCCGCTCAAGACGCACTTAGCGCCAACGAGGCATTGCTTAAATCTTTTTCTGAGGTTATAGATTATAAAGATAATGTAACCGCACTTATGGACGTAGCCTCCGGACAAACGGACGGCATAGCGGTAGACCTTGTGGTTGCGGAATACTATCTGTCTAAAAGGGACGGCGAGTTTAAAATTTTAGAGGAGCATTTAGCCCCCGAAGAATACGGCATTGGCTTTAGAAAAGGAGAGCAATCCTTCCACGACGAAGTTATGAAGGCAATTACAGAACTGCAAAAAAGCGGAGAGGCTAAAGAAATCAGCACTAAATGGTTTGGCAGAGACGTAACAAAGGCTATGGTATAATTTAACATAACACAATTATGCTTATTATAATGCGGATAGGCGGTTGTCTATCCGCATTTAAAAACAACACAGGTGAACAAATTGGAAGATTTTTTTAAACTTTTTTCGGAGCTTTCTAACGGCTTGGGTATTACCCTTGCTTTATTTGCTTTAACCCTACTTATTTCCATACCTTTAGGGTTTTTTGGCTCGCAGGTAAGTCTAAGCAAGCACAAGGCGGTACGGGGTATATATAATGTATATCTTGTGCTTATGCGTGGTACTCCCCTTATTTTGCAGGTGCTTTTTTTGTATTTTGGGCTTGGGCTTTTAGGCATTAAAATAGACCGTTTTACATCTGCATTAATATCTTTTGTACTAAACTACACCGCCTATTACAGCGAAATTTTCAGAGGCGGAATACAATCCATAAACAAAGGGCAATATGAGGCTTGTACCGTGCTTGGTATGAACAACAGGCTTGCAATGCGTAAAATCGTAATACCCCAGGTATTTAAGATTGTTATGCCCTCTATGGGCAACGAGGTGCTAAACCTTGTTAAAGACACAGCACTTGTAAGCATAATAGCCCTTGGGGATTTGCTTAAAATGGCAAACTCCGCCGCTATGAGAGAGGCAAGCATAATACCCTTTGTGGTGGCGGCATTGTTTTATTTAGGGATAAACGCAATAGCCACCATAGTTTTAAAACGTATAGAAAAGAAAATGGGCTATTACAGAATTTAGGAGCAAAAAATGAGTTTACTTACAATAGAAGGTTTATATAAGAGTTTTGGAGATACAGAAGTTTTAAAGAATATTAACCTTAAAGTAGAAAAAAACGATATTACAGCGGTTATAGGCCCTTCGGGTAGCGGAAAAAGCACCCTTTTACGTTGTATTAATTGTATAGAGCGAGTGCAAAAAGGCAGTATTATAACAGACGGTGTGGCTATTTGCCAAAACATAGGTAACCACGCAGTTTATTTAAAGGACGAAGAAATCCGAAAAGCGAGTTTGCATATTGGTATGGTTTTTCAAAACTTTAATTTGTTTCCCCATTTAAGCGTGTGGCAAAACATAACTATTGCGCCTATAAACGTGCTTGGCATACCGGAAAAACAAGCAATGGATACCGCCTTTGAGCTGCTAAGCAAGGTAGGGCTTGAGGACAAGGCAAACGCCTATCCTTGTCAGCTTTCGGGAGGACAGGCACAGCGTGTTGCAATTTCTCGTGCTTTAGCCATGAACCCCTCAATGCTATGCTTTGACGAGCCTACCTCCGCACTTGACCCCGAGCTTACGGGAGAGGTGCTTCAAGTTATAAAACAGTTAGCGGAAGAAAATATGACAATGCTGATAGTAACCCACGAAATGAATTTTGCTAAGGAAGTGGCAAACAAAGTGGTGTTTATGGACAAAGGCATTGTACTTAGCGAGGGCACTCCGCAGGAGCTTATTGCCAATCCTAAGGAGGAGAGAATTAAGGCGTTTTTGAGTAATTTCAGTAATTGAGTGTATTGCAAATATATGGATATTGCACTAATAAATTGAATATACACTAACGGTTGTATTATGTTAAATATTGATGATATTAAAAGAGCGGTAAACGTTGTTGCTCCTAACTATTCTGTTAAGAGCGTAAAGCTGTTTGGTTCTTATGCCAACGGAAATGCAAGCCCTAAAAGTGATGTTGATTTAATCATAAGTAAAATCCGTCCTTTTACTCTAATAGACTTATGCGCATTTAAAAACGAGTTAGAGGAAAGGCTTACGAGCAAAGTTGATATTATTACGGAGGCAACCGCTAAAACCGGTGAAATTATAATTGATAGGACTATTGATTTATATGAGAAGTAATTCCGATTTACCTAAACTTAACGAGCTACTGCAAGTTATTATACAATCTACCCCACCATCACCCCAAAAATAAATACAAAAACCCTTTTATTTTCTCAAACAAAATGGTATCATTATACTATTGTTAATATAAAATGGAGTAAATTATGCAGTATACTTTAGAGCAAGAATACGAATTACGTGCCTTCGATGTAGATATAAGCGGATGCTTTATGCCCTCCGCAATACTAAGCAGAATGCAAGACATAGCGGACGACCACGCCACAAAAGTTGGCTTTGGCAGAACCTTTTTGGGCAACACCAAAGGCTATGCTTGGGTGCTTACACGGCTGTACTTAGAAATGTACAGCTACCCCAAACTCGGCGACAGCATAAAAATGCTAACCTACCCTGCCCCACCCACCAAGCTGTCTTTTGGGCGCTTTTTTTTAATTCGTGATGATGATGGCAAAGAGCTTGGCAAGGCGTCCTCCATATGGGTACTTTTTGATATTAATAAGCGGTGCTTGTTGCGCCCCGAGGCATTAGGGTCTCCCTATCCTCACGATGCTACCCTGCCTGCAAGCCCTGAGCTTCCCACTAAAATTATAATACCCACAGACGAGCTGGAGTTTATATGCACACGCACGGTAATGTACAGCGAAACGGATATGAATATGCACATGAACAACGCAAAATACGCAAACTGGGTATGCGAGCTTTTTGAAAAGGATTTTTTGGTGCAAAACAAGGTAAAAAGCTTACGCATAAATTATGTTTCCGAGGCTAAAATAGGGCAACAGGTGGATTTATACACATATGTTAGGGAAAACGACACCACCGTATATGTCCGTGGAAAAACGGAGGATAAAACGGTATTTGACGGAGCGGTAGATTTCTTTATATAGCAAAATTGAGGTTACATTAATGAAAATAGGAATACTTACAAGCGGTGGCGATTGCCCGGGGCTAAATGCGGCAATAAGAGGGGTTGCAAAATCCGCTTACGAGCATATGGAAAACGTAGAAATTGTGGGTATAGCAAACGGCTATTCCGGCCTTATTAACGGAGAGGCTCGCAGTTTTAAGAAAGAGGATTTTTCGGGGATACTAACCCTTGGGGGTACTATTTTAGGTACGGCACGCACCCCCTTTAAAAATATGCGTAAAATAGAGGACGATAATATAGATAAAGTCAGCAGTATGGTTAAAAACTACGAAAAGCTTAATCTGGATTGCTTGCTTACCTTAGGTGGTAACGGCACTCATAAAACGGCGCATTTGCTTAGTAGCGAGGGGTTAAATATAATAGGCTTGCCAAAAACAATAGATAACGATATTTGGGGCACGGATGTTACCTTCGGGTTTCATACGGCGGTGGATATTGCAACCGAGGTTATAGACAGACTGCACACCACGGCGGCGTCTCACGGGCGGGTGATGATAGTGGAGCTTATGGGCAACAAAGCCGGTTGGCTTACATTATATGCAGGAATTGCAGGGGGGGCGGATATAATTCTTATACCGGAAATCCCCTACGACCGCAAAAGTGTTTTGGATGCGGTGGAAAAACGTGCGGCTATGGGCAAAGCCTTTTCCATTATTGCGGTTGCGGAGGGTGCAAAGCGCACAGACGAGGCGCAATTAAAGAAAAAAGCACTTGCAGAAAAACGGCAGGAGGAGGGTACTACATCCCTATCTTTAAGGATAGCCGGCGCAATCCAAAGCGCACTTGGCATAGAGTCTCGGGTTACTGTGCCCGGGCATATACAGCGTGGGGGTAGCCCGAGTGCTTACGACCGCATATTAGCCACAAAATTTGGAGCAAGAGCGGCAGAGCTTATTTCGGACAAAAAATTCGGGTATACCGTTGCTTTAGCGGATAACAAGCTTACGGAAAACCCTCTAAGCCTTGTTGCAGGCAAAACAAAAACGGTACCAAAAGAGGACCGCATAATACAGCTTGCAAAAAAGATGGGTGTATGCTTTGGGGTTTAACTTAAAAAAGTAGAATTATAAGGGCAATTACGCACAATTTTATGCTATAATTATTATAGCCGTTTATAAATCAATTTTTTACATAACATTCTCAGCAAATAACACAATTTAATAGTTTTAAAAAAGGAGGTAAATCTTATTTTTTTATGATGCTTTTTGCTGTCTTAATTTAGAATTTGTGCTTTTTTGCAGAAAAAAAAAGTTTTTTTGACCAAAAAAACACAAAAGTTAAATTTGGCATTTAAAAGTTGTAAAGATGTTAAAATATTTTTAACAATCGTGTTGACAACACCTATAAATAATGCTATTATGTGTTTATAACACGAGGTGAGATCGTAGTACAATGGTAACATTAAAAGACGAAACAAAAAAAGTAGCGGAAGGTTTTAAAAAATTGAACGATAAAAACAAAAAAGAGTTTATTGCAATTTTAAGAAATCTCAACTATATGCAGAATAATTCGAGTGCAAATACTTCTAAGCATTCAAAAAAGATTGATTCTTAACTTGCAAATTTTGCAAACTTAAGGAAATACAAGTATTTTTTGAAGTTTATAAAAGTAGCAATACTTATGTTTATTTTTTGTACCCAAAATGGCTTTGCTGTTGAGCATATTGGATAAAAATTACATAAGAGTGTATACTTAAAAACTTTATTAAAATATATTAAATTAATTATTATGATGTGGAAAGGAAGGAATATTAATGAAGAGAAAATTATTTAAGTTTTCAGCAATTTTGACAGTAATGTTGTTTGCGATAATTACATTCGCAACTCCGCTGACTGCACTTGCGGCAGATCCGCCGAGTATTACTGTTGATGACAAGGGAGGAGTAGCCACAGGCGTAGCATTAGACATAGATATTGCTAATCTACCCGCCGATCACGATGTTGAGTGGACTGTTAAAGATGACGCTACCGGTGACATTACTTTTGGTGATGCTACCTCTGCAACTACAACAGTTACAAGCACAGTTGCTAAGACAGCAGTATTAGTTGCAACTTTAACACCTACATCAACAGGAGATTCTATTGTTTTAGAAGCACCCGTTAAGTTTACAACTCCTATTACAAGAATAGGCGTTACCAACAAAGTAAAAGAAGTTGCAGTGGGTAGAAGCATAACAGCAACTGCAGCCATTACTCCTGATAGTGATACTGTAAACAAAAATTTAGTTTGGACATCAGGTGACACAAGTATTGCAACTGTAGATGCTAAAACAGGTGTAATTACAGGTGTTAAAGCAGGTACAGTAACCATTACCGCAACGGCAGAAGACGGCACAAGCACAGCCGCCAGCGCTAGCTTTACAGTAGTGCAATATGTTAATAGTGTTACAGTTAAAGGTACAGGCGATGCAACAACTGTACCTGTAGGCGGTAACTTAACAATGTTAGCTACACTTGACCCTAATGTATCCGGTGCTACTGTAAATTGGGAAGTAAAAAACGGTACAGGCGAGGCAACTATAGGTCCTGATGGCAAACTTGCAGGCGTAAAAGCCGGCGAGGTTGAGGTTATTGCAACAGTAAACGACTCTAACGCTGCACAGGGTTCTGCAAAAATAAGTGTAATAGTACCCGCAACAAGCGTTGCTGTAACACCTAAAGGTGCAGTAATTTCTCTTGAGAAGCCTACAGTACAGCTAACGGCTACTATTGCTCCTGCAAATTCTACAGATGTAGTAGAATCTTGGGAAATTGACTCACAGTATAAAGATATTGCAAGCGTAGATGAAAAGGGCTTAGTTACAATTAACAAAGACATTAAAAAAGGCGCTACAATTACTGTTACTGCCATAACAAAGGGTGGCAAAATAGGTACTACTACGGTTGTAGTTGTAGGTAATGTTAAAACCACTAAAATAGAGCTTACCAAAGGCAGCAATGTTGGCGCAAGTGATTGGGAATCTTCTACTATTAAAATAGCAGATAAAGATGTTCATTTACTGGAAGCACACGATGGTAACAAGCCAAACGAAGATCCTGCAAAGGCTACTCTTTTAAATGGTGCGAACATCAATGCTGAAATAACACCAAACGATGCAGACAGCCAAGCTTTAGATTACATTATTACCGGAGATAAGCAGGATTCTACCTTTGGTAAAAAGGAAACTGTAAGCACAAACGGTAAAGACGGCAAATTAAGCATATATGGATTCCAAGGTGCAAAAACAGTATTTGATGTTAAAGCAAAAGCAAAAGACGGCAGTGCAGTAGAATCTAAAGCGTTCAGCTTTATGATTACGAAAAAATCTGCGGCAAACAGCTTGCAAATAACAAATACAGAAACCTATGTTAAAGTTGGAAAAGATTTGCAAATGAAATCTAAATTTGCCGATAGCAAAGGTGTTCCTGTAAATACAACAGACGTTGTACAGTGGAGTACAGACGATACAAGTATAGCAACTATCGATAAAGCTACAGGTATTTTAAAAGGTGTTAAAGAAGGTAGTGTAACCGTAACAGCTAAAAGTTACGAAGTAAAAGATACTGCTTTTAGCACAGCTACAAATACAAAAACTTATACAATTTCTGTTGTTAATGCAATGACAGATATTAAAGTTGCTCCTACAGTACAGGGTACTAAACCTGTAATACATACAAGCGGTTCTCTTGGTATAACTGCTACTGTACTACCTGACACTATTGCAAATCCTGCGCAATATTTGGATTGGGAGATTATAGACCCTAACGAAACAGGCGCAACACTTGCAGATGTAGTTGGGAAGCCTTTAGAAAAAACTATTACTGCAGGCACAAAAGCAGGTATAATTACTGTAGAAGTAAGCACTAAATCAACCTACCCCTACACAGTAATCGGCGAATTGGAAATAAGCATTATTAAGCCTATAACCAAAGTACAGATTTTAGGATCTTCTAAAATAGGTAAAAATACAACAGAGCTTCTTTCCACAAGATTAACTCCTGCCGATGCTGAACCTCTAAGCGTAGAGTGGGCTATAACAGATGGTGCAGAGTTTGCAACAATAAACAGCAAAACAGGCGATATAACAGCACTTGATAAAGAAGGTACAGTAACTGTTGAAGTAAAAGTTACAGATGCTGATGATCATGTAATATCTACAACAAAAGAAATCCAAATAGTAAACATTGCTACAGAAGAAATCAAAATTTCTGCAGACAAAGAAGTACTTGAGGGCAAAGAACTACCACTTAATGTAGAGTTTACTCCTGCTAATGCTTCTAACAAAGTAGTTACATGGGAAATAAACAAAGCAAAGAGCACGGGCGATGCTACGTTTACCGACAGAGTATTTGTTGGAACAAAGCCCGGCAATGTAGTATTCTACGCTGTACAGACTGTAGAGGGCGGAGATGATATTATCTCTAATGAGATCACAGTAAAAGTAAACGAAAACATACTTGTTAAAACAATTACGGTTAGCGGTGCTACCGAAGTTGTAACAGGTAAAACAGCACAGATGACGGCTAACGTACTTCCTGCTAATGCTATTAACAAAGCAGTAGATTGGAAAGTAGACGACACAAAAGTTGCTACAATTAATGCAAGCGGTGTACTGACAGCAGTTAGGGAAGGTAACGTAACAGTTACGGCAACAGCTAAAGACGGAAGCAAAGTTTTCGGCACAGCAAAAGTTAAAGTAACAGGCGTACCTGTAGTTAAAGTAGAATCCATTACTCTAACAGGTAATACACAAATAGCTAAAGGTGCAACTACACAATTAACAGCTAACGTACTTCCTGCAAATGCAGCTAACAAAGCAGTTGCATGGTCTGTTAGCGATGCAAGCATTGCTACAGTAGACAGCAACGGTGTAGTAACAGGCATTAAAGGCGGAAGCGTAGTAGTTACAGCAGCAGCTGTTGACGGTAGTAACGTTAAAGCTACAACAACAGTAACAGTTACAGAAAAAATTGATACTCCTGTAGAAGCTTTTGTAGAAAGATTATATGTAAACGTACTTGGACGTGCATCCGATCCTGAAAAAGCAAACTATGTATCCGCACTAACAAGCGGTAAGGCAACAGGTGCTTCCACAGCTTACGGTTTTGTATTCAGCGATGAGCTGACAAATAAGAACTTAAACGACGAAGCATTCATAACGATGTTATACAAAGCATTCTTTGGCAGAACACCGTCCGCTTCCGAGGTTAAAGGCTGGAAAGAGGTTGCAGACTTAGGTGTAAGCAGAAAATACTTATTCTCTCAATTCGTAGGTAGTGATGAGTACAAGAAAATGTGTGCGGCTGCAGGCATTTCCGCAGGTAGCTACGCATCCGACGAAGCAAGAGACCAAAACTCAAAAGTAACTGCTTTTGTACAAAGATTCTACGACACATGCTTATACAGAAAAGGTGATGTTACAGGCTTAAATGACTGGACAGCAGCTCTAAACACCGGTAATGCTACAGGTGCACAGGTTGGCTCCGGATTTGTACTGAGCAAAGAGTATACAGACAAAAATAAATCTAATGCAGAATATGTTGCAGATTTATATAAAGCATTCTTTGGCAGAGCCGGAGATCCTGCGGGAACAAAGGCTTGGACAGACTTACTTGCAAGTGGTACAACCAGATTTGCAGTATTGGCAGGGTTTGTAAATTCTACAGAATTTAACTTACTGTGTGCTGATTACGGAATCAAGCAAGGAAATCTATAATATATACAATCCTATTTCATAGGTTAGTATAAATACATACTCTCAAAAAATGTTTCTTGAGGAAGAGGAAAGCGCACGCTTTCCTTTTTCTCTTTTTGTTTCTATTGTGATGATGGGTTTCTTGGGTATTCCTTTTTTTGTGTGGGTATTCCTTTGATGGTGCTCTTTTTAATTTCTAACCACTAACCACTTACCACTACGCACTTATACGCTTTTTTGGCTTGTGGGTTTATTTGGTTTGGGTGGGCTGTTAATTGCCCACCACAGCTATTAAGTGAGTTTTTGCAAAGGGGGATGCGGGGAGCCCCCGTTCCCCCTCTGCACTCCCCTCTCCCCCCTAAAGCGCTCTTGCAGAGGGCTTGCTTAGGTTTGCGTTTGGGGCTTTTTGGGATATTTCTTTGGGGTGCTCTTTCTAATTTCTAACACTAATCACAATAATTCTCAATTCTGCATTATCCATTCTCAATTTAAAAAAAAGAGGGCATATAGCCCCCTAAATTTCAAAAACTTGATTAAACTCTAATACACCTTACTCTGCAACACTTTTTGCAAGCTCTACTCCTAAGTTGTATGCCGATTTCTTTTCTTCTTCGCTTGGAATCATTTTTGCTCTTGACTCCCCTACTACTTTAACTCCTAAATTGTTTAGGCGCTCGCTCATGTACTTACATGCCTCTCCACTCCAGCCGTAGCTGCCGTAAACCGCCGTTTTTTTGCCTTTTACAATAAAAGTACACAGAGAGGTTAGCACGTCCCAAACAGGCTTTAAAACGTCTCTGTTGACCGTTGGACTGCCAAGGGCAAAGGCGTCTGCATTGTTTATGCACTCTACTACCTTTGCAATGCCTGCCTCTGTAATATCTTCCATTACTACATCTGCACCTAAAGATTTTGCACCGTTATATACCTGCTCTGTAAGCTCTTTTGTGTAGCCGTAGCAAGATACGTAGGCTATATATATCTTTTTGGGGTTGTTGTTTGGCAAAGTAGACCAGTTTGCATACCTTGTAACCGCCTCCATCGCCCCTGTTCTTAGTACAGGACCGTGAGAGGGCAGTATCATAGTAAATTCTATACCCAAATCCACTACCTTTTTAATCCCGTCTAAAACGTAGGATTTGAAGGGGGACACTATGCAGTCAAAATACAGTTTTTGAGATTCCTGCATTTCTTCTGTAAGGGGGGTTAGGTCGTCAAATATATTGGGGGCGGAAAAATGAAAACCAAAAGCATCGCAAGTGCTTAGGAGCTTTTCATCCTCAAGATAGGTAAACATTGTATCCGGCCAATGTAGGAAGGGGGCAGATATAAAACTTAGTTTTTGATTGCCTAAATCTATGGTGTCCCCATCTCCTACCGTCATACACTTGAAATCTTTGTTAAGCTGTTCTTTTAAGATAGCTTTAGCAGCTTTAGAACAAACTACCGTAGCATCCTTTGCAATGTCTAACAACCGCCCTAATGCACCTGCGTGGTCAGGCTCTGTATGATTGCAAATAATATAATCTAACTTAGCCACATCCGCAACTTCGTTTATATTTGCAATTAAATCATCTGCAAATTTGCATTTAACTGTATCTATAAGTGCGGTTTTATTATCGCCTTTTACCAGATATGCGTTGTAAGATGTACCGAATTTTGTATACATAATAACATCAAACACACGTAAATCCGGATGTTGTGCTCCAACCCACCATACTTTATTTGTAATTTGTGTAGCCGCCATATAACCCTCCGTTATTCCTTTTCGAATGCGCTTTTATCAGCACCGCAAAGTGGGCATACCCATTCTGCATCAACATCTCCAAAAGCGACACCGGCATTAACGCCTGCATCCGGGTCTCCAACTGCCGGGTCGTAAGTGTAACCACATACGGAACATACATATTTTTCCATAATTTTTCTCCTTTTTTTAATTGCTATAATAATGTGCCATTTCTATATGGCAAATTTGACCTCTTATGCCTGTTTGGATGCAAAATAATCGTTTAATTTGGTTTCTAAAACGTCTGCATCTATGCCGTGTACCGCACATGCTTGTGCTAAATTTTCGTACTTTGCCGCCGCACAACCAAGGCAACCCATTCCTGCCTCCATAAATACTCCTGCACAACCGTTATCGATTGCCAGAATATCCATAATATTCATTTCTTTTGTTATTTTTGCCATTTTATCATACCTCTTTTTTATATTTTAATAATTGTATTCAAATATTAATAAACATTTTTGTTAGGCTCTAAACGTAACAATAAGCTCGGGAGACCCTGTATTTTTAATGTACTCCGCTACCTCTTGTCCATTGCTTAGCCCTGCCGGCAACAGTATTCCTGCCCGTGCAATGTCTGCCTCTCTGTGTACATCGCTACCGCTTATTAGCAGTAGGTTGTTATGAGATGCAAATTCTATCGCCATTTTGTTTTTAGAATTATGTTGAGTGTTTGTATTAATAATTTCTATGCCGTCGTAGCAAATAGGCTCAACAGGAGAGGATGCCTTCCTGTACGGGTGCGCTTGAAACACCAAAAAACCGTTTTGCTTCATAAGATTATAAAACTCGCCGTATTCTAAATTGTACAAATATTTGGTTTTATATAAAAATTCTTCCGTAATTCCGTACACAAGAAAATCTATGCCTTTTTTAGTGTTTAAGGTTATCTCCATTGCTAAAAACACTTTTAAATCGGTGTTTTTTGCCGCTTTTTTTGTTTTTTTATAACCCCTTAGGTAGTAGTCTACCTTTTCCTCCCAGCTTTTTTTCTTTAGCCGTTTATGCTCAAACACAATAGGGTGATAATGATCCGTAATAAAAACATAGCCGTAACCTGCGTTGCAATGCTCTTGTACTATACTTTTAGGAGAAATATCCGAGCAAGGACTAACAAGGTTAGTATGGCAGTGCATTTCTGTCTGAATAAAATCCATACTTCACAAACCTCTTAATTTATATTATACTATTAAAAAGTAAAGAAGGGAAGTTTTTTATGTTAAAGAATTATTATTTTTATTTTAACCATTTGAGCAATAACCCACACAACACTTTGGCGCTTGAGGAATACTTTGTAAACAATATTGGAGAAGCGGACATTATTTTGTACCTCTACAAGCACAGAGACAGCGTAATTATAGGCAAAAACCAAAATGCACGGGTAGAATGCAGATACAACGAGCTTGAAGAGGACGGCGGTGTGCTTGCACGACGTATTTCGGGTGGCGGTGCGGTTTTTCATGATATGAACAACCTTAATTTCTCCTTTATTGTGCATAAAGATAATTACGACTTACACAAAAACCTCGAAGTTATATTAAATGCAGTAAAATCCTTTGGTATTAACGCTACTTTTTCCGGCAGAAACGATATAACCTGTGAGGGTAGAAAGTTTTCGGGAAATGCCTTTTGTCATCGTGGGAATGGCATCTTTCATCACGGAACAATACTTATAAACTCGGACATCAACAAACTTACTCATTATCTTAATGTTTCCAAAGAAAAAATCGAGTCTAAGGGCATTGCCTCCGTGCGTTCTCGAGTTATTAATTTAGCCCAGCTTAACGACAAAATTACGGTAAACTCCATGATGCACGCACTTAATAAGAGTTTTAACGAGGTTTATGGCACCCTTACCCCCTTAATTATTACGGATAAAATGCAAAAAGAGGCGGATAAAATCAGCGAGCGTAATGCAAGTTGGGATTTTATTTTTGGGCTTGCACCTAAGTTTGATGTTAGCTTAAAACAGCGCTTTACCTGGGGCGAGGTAGACTTGCTTTTGCAACTAAGAGACGGGCATGTGGAAGAAGCATTTGTGTACTCCGATGCTATGGACGCCGAATTAATCGAAAAAATACCGTCTGCACTAAAAGGAAAACGCCTTATTTCTCAGGAACTTAGCGAGGCTGTGCTTTTAATAGACACCAATGTTGAGGGGTATAAAATTTTGACGGACATAAGCAATTTTATTTTAGACCAACAGTATTGATTCATCTAACCGCATAAAATACAAATGGCACTCTTTGACTTCCTGCCCTGTAATTGCACTTAGCGCCTTTGCGTATAAATCTAACTGCGGTTTATAGCTTTTTGCGGTAATATCTACTGTCCTGCTTGTTACTTTATCTGTTTTGTAATCCACAATTACCCAGCTATCCTCTAGAAATGCAAGGTCTATAATACCTTGTATCAGCACTTCATCATCATTATAATTATTATAGCCTATTTCTTCTGCCTTTAGCTTTAAATAAAAGCCCTGCTCTCTTATAACCTTTTTTGCCTTTTTAACTCTTTCGTACAGGGGTGTTTTGTAAAAATTCTCTATTAGCTTACTGTTTTTTACAACTGCGTCAAACTCTTCTTTAGAAATTAGCATATTTGTAAGCATTTCCTCCGCTTTTGCCACCGCATCTTCCCCATCTGCCTCCATAATGCTGTGGATTAGCGTTCCCAGCCTTGCCCCCGAGATTTCACCGTCCGTGTTTTCTTTGTATACGGGTGTAAAAAACTTGTTTTGCTCCTTTTTAATTGCGGTAACAGACAGCTTTGCCGGCACTTTTTTGTAGGGTGGTAGAGTTATAAATTCCCTGTTTGCCTCCACATTTTCTAAGGCGTTTAAGTATGACACCCCTTCTTCTTCTTTGGTGATGATTGGGTTTTCGTCGGTGTATATTTCGTAATTCATGGCTTGTGCGCACAAAATAAAATCAAGCAAGCTGTTTGCATCTTGGGGCTTCATATTTTCCCATTTTTGCATATCCTGCGAGGGTATAGAGCCTACTAAAATTAGTTTTTCCATTGCACGAGTCATGGCTACGTACAGCACCCTAAGCTCTTCGGATTTAAGCTCTAAGCTTTGTTTTTCCCTGACAACCTCCCTTATTGCCGTCTGCCGTTTGATATACTGCACATCATCAACATATTTGGGCAAAATTCCGTACTGCCCATCTATTAAAAAGTCCACGGATAAATCGCTTTCATTAAATTTTTTATCTAAATCCACAATGTACACCACACTAAACTCAAGCCCTTTTGCGCCGTGTATGGTTAGCACTTTTACACCTGTGGTATTGCCTTTTTCCTTTTTGGAATACCTGCCCTCACGCTTTTTTATGTCGTTTAGCATGGTAAGCAGGGTGTATAAGTCGTTGCTTTCGCTTAAATCTATTATGGTATTAATTAGGTTGTTAAAGGTGTCTTTTGGGCAACTGTGCAAAGAGGAAATGTAGGTTTTAAAGTTAAATTTGCGCATCACCTCTAACACCGTATCTTTGGTGATGTTTGCGTTTTTGTACTCTCTAAGCCCTTCTAACTCCCCAAAAAATTCCTTTAGATTCACTGCCAAATCGTCGGTTTTTTCCTCTGCGTATTTTTTAGCCGCAAAATAAAAATCTACCTCTCTGTTGTTGCAAAAAGCACGTATTTTTGCAAAATCTTCTTCATCATAATTAAAAAAAATACTGCGCATTACGCTTAAAAGAGCAATGTCGTTACAAGGGTTGTCTATTATACGCAAAAAGTTTACAAACAATTCTAAGGCTATTTGCTCCTCTGCATCGTCTATGGAACAGGGGATTTCTTCCCCTCTGAAAACCGCTTTTATCGCCTGCACATTATCCGAGCGAGAGCGCACTATTATGGCAATATCCTCGTAGTTTAAAAGGCGTTGCTCTCCCCTTTCTTCTATTATAGTGCCAATCAGCTCTTTTATGCTTTTTGCAATCGCTTTTGCTTGTGTTATATGCTTGTCCTCTCCTGTTTTAGGGCATAGTATCAGTTTTGCCTCTCCGCCCTCAAAAGAGTGTATTAAGGCTTCGTCTTGGGTGTACTCTATCTCCCCTACTTTTGCGCTCATTACATTTTTCATTATGTTATTTACACATTTTATAATTTCCTTTTTACTGCGGAAGTTTTCGTTCATATTAATTAGATTTTTTTTGTCTAAATCTGCCGCTTTTTGTCTGAAAATTGTGGGGTCTGCAAGGCGAAATTTATATATGCTTTGCTTAATATCTCCCACCATAAACAAGTTGTTGTCTATATTTATTTGCTTTATTATTTCTTCTTGCACGGGGTTGGTGTCTTGATATTCATCCAAAAAAATATGCGTGTACTTTTTTGCGTAAGGCATAGGGTTTTGTTGCAGGCTAAGTAATGCGTATTGCTGTAAATCCTCATAATCTAAAAGGTTTTGCTCTGCCTTTGCCTCTCTGTACTGCTCTGCAAATTTTTTTACAATGTTTGTAATGCTGTCTGCATCCGCCATAGTTACCCTTAACTCTTCTTTTACCGTATTTTCAAAGTCCTCTATGTATGTGTTTTTAAGTATGGCGTTTATTAGCTTTTTGCCTTGTTCTCTTAAATCTCGTATTTCCTTTATTTCCTCTTGCGATGCGCAATTCTTTAATTGTAAGGATTTAAAGGTATAGTTTTGGTATTTTTCTCTAAAAGCGCTGAAACCTTGATTTATAGCTGTGTTTAGCATACCTTCTATATCATTTACCGTTTGCGCTTCCTGTGCTTCCATTTTTTCGCTTAGCAATTCCACCCTTTTGTACACATTTTCAAAGATATTTAAGGCGGTTTCTAAGTCCTGTATCAATTTATTTTCGTAATCCCTTTTTATTTGTTTTATGTACTCTTTTATGTCTTTTGGTTTAACCTCTTCTATCCAATTAAAAGTGCCCGGCTTACCAATAATATATGAGTAAATTTTAAGTATATGCTTTGCTAAAACACCGTCGTTTGAGCGGTTTGTAAAGCGGTTTAACAGCCTTAAAAAGTCCGGGTTTTCCTCCTCGTACATACTGTCAAACATATCCCTCAGTACCTGCCCCTTTATTATATCTGCTTTTGTTTCGTCTATTATTTTAAAGTTGGGCAACAAACCGCAAATATCGTAGTTTTGGCGCACCACGTTGGCACAAAAACTGTGGATTGTGCAAATATCCGAGCCTCCTATAAGCTCGGACTCTGTATATAGCGCCTTGTTGTGCGTTTCTTTAGCCTCGCTGTACAGCTCTTTTGCTATTTTTTGCTTCATTTGAAGGGTGGCGGCTTTTGTAAATGTCATTACAAGCATATTTTCTATACTGCACCCCTCTTTAATTAAGCGCACTATCCGCTTTGCCATTACGCTGGTTTTTCCGCTGCCTGCCGCCGCCGCAACCAATATTTTATCTAAACTTGTAAAAATTGCTTCTTCTTGTTTTTGGGTATATTTCATTATTTACTCATTTCCTTGATTAAATATTCTTTTTCTTGCTTTATTACCTCTCTCTTAGGGTTTGTTTCTTTGTCGTACATACATATGCTTGCAAAATCGCAGTAAGTACAACTTGTGGTACTCCCCTCTTTAATGGGCATAATTTGGGTACTGCCCCCATTTATTTCCTCAAAGGCGTTTATTATCAGCTTTTGAGTGTAGTTTAGCATAGACTTAATCTCCTCTTCGTCAAAAAAGCTACCTTTATATGTGTTGCTAAACTCTCCATTTTTTGTTACAGACAGCCGTAAAGAGTAAAAATTACTGTCCTGCGTGCCGTATAATTCTTGGGCTTCTTTTGGTGATATTTGTGTTATGCCACTCATTTTGTAGTCATTGTCTAAGTTTTCTGTGGGTGCGTCTAAAATTGGCATATGCACACTAAAATAATGAGCACCTGCAATTATGCCATTTTTGTAAAGCTCCCTTGCCGCTAAAATATAAATTAAAAGCTGGGTATTTAAGCCAAAAAACAAATTGCTTAGGGAGAAGTTTGCACTCCCCGTTTTGTAGTCTATTACCGTAATATATTGGTTGCCTTCTATTTGCGCAATGTCTATGCGGTCTATTTTTCCCGTTATTTCTATGTTTTCTCCTATTTTTTGGGTAAATGCGTATTCTGTGGTGAAAGGCTCAAATTTACTTTGCATTAGCTGATTTTTTATGGTGTTTGCACAAATGTCTATTTCTTTATCCATTTGGGCAATCATATTACTGTTTTTTTTGCATATGCAGTATTTTTCGTTGATTTCTTTGGCTTCTTTCTTGCTTTCGCCAATGATTTTTTTTAGTTGAGCATCTGTAATTTTTTTTGCATCCGCCTTTTTTAGCTTTTGCAAATAAAGCTCCAATGCACTATGGGCATATGTGCCCATTTCTGCGTAATTTAGCACGTATTCTTCGTATATTTTGGGTTTTATGCCGTACTGCATAAAATGCTTGTAGGGGCATCTGTAAAAGGTTTCAAACCTACTGGCGCTACCTTTGTTTTCTTTGTACAAAAGTTTTGCCGTTTCTTTGTTTAAATACCTTGCGTGGTTTTTTGCCGACACACTGTTTAGCATAAGGGTTGTGCGTGCATCCTTTTCTTTTAGCAGACTTGCACAAATTTCCTTTTCTTTTTGGGTAATCTCTTTATTTATACTTAATTTCCTTAGAGTTTGTGCCGTTTGTGTGTACACGTTTTCCTTTAGCAGGGGGATGATTTCTGTGGCATCGTTTATTTTTATTTCCTTAAAAATCTCCTTAATTTTGTAAATAAGAGGGGAGGCAGCCGTTGTTTCGTTTTTTACACAACTTACAAACAGTTTGCTTTTAGGAGCACTAAAGGCTTTAAGCAGAGAAATCCTTTGTTTTTGGGTTTTTGTAAGGTGTTTTACGCCTACGGCTTTATCTAAAATAAACTCCCTTTGTTTGTCTGTGAGTAAATCGTCTGTGGTGGAGTAATCGGGGATTTTTTCTTCGTTTACCCCCACCATAAACAGCGCATAAAAATCCAAAACACCCACTTGGGAAACCTCGCTTACCTGTATCTCGTTTGTAAGGGGTGGTATTATATTTATTTGGGTACTGTCCATAGTGTCCTTAATAATATTGTATAAAGCAGTTTTAGACATTTCCTCATTATAAAAAACCTCTTTAGCCAATTTAAGTATTCTTAGCGCCTTTTCGTACACCTGGGCGGTGTATTCTCCGCTTTTTATATACCCTTTTTTATGCATATTTATTATTTGCTCGTCTAAAATAGCCTTTGCGCCTGTGGTTTCTATATAATTTATCAGCGCCTCTAAAATTTCGTGGGGGTACTTTAGGTTTTTGCATGCTTCTCTAATAAAAACAATGGGCGCCATTAGGTTTTTTCTGTACTCTTCTTCCTGCTCTGTATTTATCTCTTTTAGCAGAGAAAAGCCGTCTTTGCATTTGGAGTATATATAGTTTTGCATAATATCCATATTTGTGCCTAACACAAAGCCTGTTTTACCAAAGGAAACTATATTGTCTTTAATTAGTTTGCCTTTGCACATTTTTAGCAACAGCAGTAAATATTTTGCAAAGGGGTTGTCCGATAGTAACCGTCTCTCCCCCGTAAAAACGGGTATGTTTGCGCCGTCAAAGGTTTCCGTAATAAGCCTTTTGTAGTTTTCCTCTCCGCTGTATACAATAGCCATATCCGAAAACTTTATGCCGGCTTTACTGTTTAAATAGGCAATTTGTGCCGCTACGCACTTAATTTCCTCTTCTTCTGACTGTGCGTAAGTTAGGCTTACATCTTTGGCTTTTTCAAATTCTTGGGGAATATAGGCAAAGATGTTATTGGCTAAATGTGCAATATCCTCGCTTACAGCCCTTTGTTTTTTAATTAGGGTGGAAGTAAAGTTTTCACCTTTGGCATATGCTATAAGTTTTTCTCGGGAATAGTTGCAAATATCGTACAAATTGGCGTTTTTGTGGTTTGGCTCTTCGTATAAAAAGGAAATTACGGTGTTTTTTGCGGTTGCCATAATTTCTTTTGTAAATCTTAGTCTTTGAGAGTCTAAATTTTCAAAGGCGGTAATAAAAACATTTGCGTTTTTAATTGCTTCCCAATTTTTTATGCAATCTATTGCTAAATTAAATTTATCCTCGTTGTCTGCGTTGTCCCCTTTTGCTTTTAGATATTCCTCGTAAATAAAGGCAATATCTTCTATTCTGTTTTGGGTTTTTTCGTTTGGGTAGTCTTTTAATTCCAGCAACATATTTGGGGTAATGTCCATCATTTTAAACTCTGTAATTAAATCTGCAATTTGCACCGCTATATTGGCTTTTTTTCCGCTTGCTCCCAAAGATTTTAACTTGGTAATATTTTTATTTATTATGTTTCTGATTAACAGCGCTTTGCCTGTTGAGTCTATACTCTTTACCACCTTGCCGTACACGGTGTTTAGTATGTTTTGGGCTATTCGGTTGGGGCTTTGCACACTTATGCCAAAACTACCCTTTAAATTAAGGTTTTTGAGCAAAGTAGTTTCGTAATAAAAGGTAAGATGAGGGGGTACTACAACAAGTATGTTTGCAAACACATCCTCTTTTAAAAGGTGAGCTATTTTTTCCTCTAAATATTCGTCTTTACTGCTTAGTGTATTGCCTAAAACAAATTCTATACTCAAATTTAACTCCTGTTATTTTTAAATTCTGTAAACAAAAAACCGTGACAGGTTATTATGCCACGGTTAAATATCAAAAGGTTTTTAACCTCTTACTAAGTAATTAAGTAAGAGATTTAAATCTTCCGGCTCAGACACGATTAAATCTAATTCGTCTATTTGTGCGTCTTTAAACATTTGTGTTAGTGCAATGTATTGGCACAAAGTAGATTTAAGATTAAGTCTGTCGCCCTCTGAAGTTACAAGTTCCACTTTGCCTTTGCACTCTTTTAAAAGCTCAAAGAACTTCTGAGGTTCGCTAATGTTTTTTATCTTCACTACATTTTCCTCCTATAAAAAACTTGTGGGTGTAGCCTTATTTAGCCTACAAACACATATTAACACATTAATTATGCCTTGTCAATAATGCCATATGTGCATTACTGTAAATAATTTATAAACAAATTATAAACTAATATTCACAAATATAAACAACTGCTTTTATTTTTAGTTAATAAGCCCCCATTTTTCTTTGATGATTTCTATACCGCCGTTACCGTTTAGTACGTCTATTGCGCCGTTCATTTTGGCTTGCACCGCAAATTGAGTGCTGGGTAGCATTATACAGTACCCCACTTGGTACAAAGGCTCGTTTAGTATGCGTACAAGGTTGGTGTTTAGGGTGTTTGCTATGGCTCTTGGTGCTACAAAGGTGTTTATTCTGTTGTGCTGTAAGTCTATTAGTGCGCTTTCGTAGTCTGTGTATCTGAAAAGCTCAAACTCTAAACCGTGGCGCTCTAAATACTTTTCAAATTCCGTCATAGAAATTGCGTTTGACAACACTCCTATTTTATTGCCCTCTATGTTTTTTAAGCTTTCCACTTTGGATTCTATACCTGCCACCGCTACTACATCATCATAATAATAAGGCTTGGTAAGCAAAAAGCCTTTGGTTTTTTCTGTGCCTTCTATTAGCATGCCTAACACTATTTGGTCTTTGGCGTATTTAATTGCCGCACCGCCTTCTTGGGAGCTTACAGTGTTATACTCGTAAAGTTTGGTGCTGTCCCCTATAATCTCGGCTAAAATCGCATCTACAATATCCTTGTCGAAGCCTGTAATTGCGCCGTTTTCGTCAATTTGTCCAAAGGGGGAAATATCCGTCCTAATGCCGATGTTTATTAAGTCTCTTGTTTCCAAAAAACTTCTGTTAAAGGTGATGTTGGTAACCGCCCTGCTAATTCCGATAATTAACGTAAGTATTATGGCAATAGCCACCACTCCTAAAATTATGATTTTCTTATTTTTTTTGGATAAACTCGTATTAGCGCTTACCCCTTTGTTGTTTGGTGTGTATTTTCTCATAGGTACATTATAATATATTTTGCGTGAATTTTCAAATTATTGTAGGGTAAGTAGTGCCGCTATTGTGTCTACCGCCCTTTTTACATAGGGTTTGCTTTTTTTGAAATACTCGTATGCACTATTTATATCCTCTTTTGCAAACATGGCAAAAACGCAACTTCCGCTACCCGTCATCATGGCAAATTTCCCTTTGTTTTGGTAGCAGTCTTTAATAATTTCGTCAATTTCCGGAAGTATTTGGGTGGCGCTTTTTTGCAGAGCGTTTCCCGTGTTTTTATAGTATTCCCCCCTGTTGCCCTCTTTTAGTGCGTCTATTGTTTTTTCTATATTGATGATTGATGCAGACGCCTTGTTGTACCCCTCGTAACACAGTTTTGTGCTTACACCGCCTTTTGGTTTTATTAGCAGATACTCAAAGTTGCAGTTGTTTGTAATTGGTGTTAGTTTTTCCCCCACACCTTTTGCCTGCATTGTACCCCCTTTTATGAAGAAGGGCACATCTGCACCTATTTTTAAGCCTATTTTTTGAAGGGTTTCATCGGGCAAATTTGTGTTGTACACCTTATTTAGCCCAAAAAGCACCCCTGCACCGTTTGCACTTCCGCCCCCTAATCCTGCTTGGGTGGGTATATTTTTAATTAGATGTATGTTTGCCCCTTCTTGCAAGCCTGTATGCGCAAAAAACAACTTTGCCGCCATTACTGCCGTGTTTTTTTCGTTTATTTTAAGGGTATCGCAAGAAACATTTAAGTCTTTTGCCTTTGTGATGTTAAGCTCGTCGTATATGCTTATGCTTTGCATTATCATATTAAGCAGGTGCATATTGTCCTTTGTTTTGCCTGTAATACTTAGCGCCAAATTAAGTTTTCCGTAGCATTTAATCCTCATTAATTACTCCTTAACTATTAAACAGCTTTTCCATATACTCCTGCAAAGGTGCTTCAAAGTATAGTCTTTCTTTGGTGATGGGGTGCAAAAAACTTAGTTTGTGCGCCCATAAATGCAGTTGCTCCCCCTTTGTACCGCCGTAGCGTTTATCCCCTAAAATTGCACAACCAATGCTTGAGAGTTGCACACGTATTTGGTGGTGTCTGCCTGTTATAAGCTCTATTTTTACCATACTGTACGGTTTGTTTTGTTTTATTACTTTATAGTTTAGTATTGCCTCTTTGCTACCCTGTGTTTCTTTTGTTACCGCTTTTGATGTATTGGTTGCGGTGTTTTTTATAAGATAGCTTACAATACTGCCTTCATTATTTATTGGTTTGTCTGTTACCGCAATATAGGTTTTGTAAAACTCTTTGTTTTTTATTTGCTCGCTTAGCCTTTTTGCGCTTTTTGATGTACGTGCAAACACCATAACACCTCCTGTTGTCCTGTCTAAACGATGCACCATACCAATGTACGCCTCCCCCTTTTTATTGTATTTTACACGGACATATTCTTTTATGCTACTAAGAAAATCCGCATCCTTGGAGGAGTCTTTTTGCACCGGCATATTTTGGGGTTTTACTGCCACAATTATGTGGTTGTCTTCGTATATAATCATCAAATTAATCTAAGTACCATCTTGCAGTTGTACCGCAGGGCAACAGCACATTTGGGTTTTTGGTTGTAAGTGCTAAATCGTCCCCTAAAATATTGCCTTTGGGAAGGCATAATTTTAGTATATTTTGGGTAACCACATAAGAAAGTCCTGTTGTATAGGAATTTATTATAAAGAAAATTGGGGTGTCGCTTAGCAATTTTGCGCATTCCCGCACAAGCTCGAAAATGTTGTCCTCCGCTTTAAAAACCTTGCCCTCCGCATTGCCGTAGGAGGGTGGGTCCATTATTATACCGTCGTAGGTACTTCCCCTTTTGATTTCTCTTTGTACAAATCTTAGGCAGTCCTCCGCTATTATTCTTTGTGGGGGTAAGCCGTTTAGCTCTAAGTTTTCCATTGCCCATTTATTCATGCTTTTTGCCGCATCTATATGGGTTACCCTTGCCCCTGCTTTTGCGCAGGCTACCGTAGCGCCTCCCGTATACCCAAACAGATTTAGCACCCTACCGCCCCCGTTTTTTTCGATTTGCTCACCCATAAAATCCCAATTACTGCCCTGCTCCGGAAACAGTCCCATATGCTTGAAACCTGTGGGGCGCACATAAAAGCTTAGGTTTTTGTAGTTTACCGTCCATCTGTCCTTTATTTCTTTTTTAAACTCCCAACTTCCGCCACCTTTTTGGCTTCTGATGTATATGCCGTGGGCGGTTTCCCACAGTTGAGGGTTTTGTTTTTCCCAAATTATTTGTGGGTCCGGACGTGCTAAAATAGTGCCATTCCAGTTTTCTAACTTCATGCCCTCGCCGGTATCTAAAATTTCGTAGTCCTTAAACTCTGTTGTTATAAACACGCTACATCTCCACATACGGAAAAACCACATCCGTTGTTACTATGTTTTTCCCGTTCATATATTCTAAAATATTTCGCACTCCCGAAATAAATTCTATTTCTGTAAGCCAAAGGGCTTGCTCCCACACCCCTGTTTGCTTGTTGATTTTTGGGTTGCCGTATAGTTGGTCTCCTAAAATATTGTACCCTGCAATTTGGGTTTGCATCCGCTCTTGGTTATAAATTTGGGTTACAGGCTCTAAATAAACCTCGCTGTATTCGCCATTTGTGGTTATAACATCGTATTTTGTGTAAATGGGCATAGCGTTTATGGATTTATCCGAGGATATTTTTACCCTGCCTTTATCGTCCGCTAAATAAAAATGGGCAAACTCGCCGTGAGTATATTTGGGCTCTCCGCAAATAATTGCTTTAAACACCCGTCTTAGCCGTCTTTCTCTAAAAGCGGTGCGCACTGCGTCGTACACATCGGAGTTTTTTGCAAACATTGCAAGACCCCCTGTGTTGTCGTCTAATTTATAGCATGCAAAGGGTACGTTGCCTGTGCTTTCTATAATTTCTCCTTTAGAGCGCATATAGTCCACCACAAAGTCCATAAGGCAATAACTGCCTTTTGGCGCCGTTATGGGTACACCCTGCATTTTGTTTATAATAATAAGGTTGCTGTCTTCGTACACTATATTTATGGTTTGCAAAGTATATATTTCTTGTGGCAGATATAAATCTAAAACGTCCCCTTCGTTTAAGCTGAAATCCTTTTTTACGGGTATGCCGTTTAGGCGCATTTCTCCCTGTTTTATGTACTTTTTAATGTTTTCTATCTGAGGATATTTTTTTTGCAAATACTCCGATATTAAAATATTATGATAATTTCTTGTTATCTCTCTTTTTATCATAAAGAAAACCCCTTTTTTAATTTAACAAATTATATTATAAACAATATTGATAAAATTTGCAAATAGGTAATGATAGTAGTAAAATAGCTATATACATTTTAATTTATATTGTTCGCTTTGCGAACAGAATTAATGTAGCTATATATTCATTTTATACCAAAAGTTACTGCATAACTTTTGAAAAAATGCAATATACATTTTAATTTTACGGAGGTAAATAAGTTATGGATATGTCCTGTATTTTAAACAGAAGAAGTATCAGAAAATACACAAGCAAAGCAATTAGCACGGAGGATATGCAAACTATACTTAAAGCCGGTATGTTTGCCCCTTCCTCCCATAATTCTCAACCTTGGGAGTTTTTGGTGGTGCAAAACAAAGACACTTTAGCTAAACTCTCGGAAATTCGCCCTTATTGGAAGATGCTGCCTACCGCCGCCGCTTGCATAGTAGTGCTTGCAAACACCGGTAAAAATACGGAGTTTTTTGCACAAGATTGTGCCGCCGCCACTCAAAACATTTTGTGCGTGGCAAACGGGCTTGGTATAGGCAGTGTTTGGCTTGGGTGTTACCCCACGGAAGAAGCACCGCGAAAGGTACGTGAAATTTTAAATATTCCAAAGGAAATTATACCATTTGCACTAATTTCCCTTGGGTATCCCGACGAAGAAAAGCATACCCACTCCACCTATAACGAGGGTATAGTACATTTTGAAAAGTATTAACGGAAAATAAGGAATTAGGCTTTTTTGGGGGAAACTCCCCAAAAAGCCTAACCACTTTAAACTAACCACTAATCACTTAAAATCATTCCGCTTTTATCAATCAACCGCACTACCCTGCGCATAACCTCTTCATCTCTAACAAGAGCAAACCGCACGTAGCCCTCCCCCATATGCCCAAAGCTGTCGCCGGGGGTGCATATTATACCTGTTTTTTCCATTAGCTCCATAACAAAATCGAAGGATTTTTCGTAGCCTTTGGGGAGTTTTGCCCATACAAACATAGTAGCACTTGGGTTTTTTACATCCCAGCCGATTTCTCTAAGACCGCTACACAAGGTTTTTCCTCTGCTTTTGTATCCTTCTCTGTTTTTATCCAGTATGTCTTGATTGCCGTTTAGCGCCGATATTGCCGCTTTTTGCACGGGGTAGGAAATACCGTAATCTATTTGGGAGCGTACTTGTTTAAAACGTTTTATAATTTCTTTATTACCAAGGGCAAAGGAAATGCGTATGCCCGTTAAATTATAGGATTTTGAAAGAGAGTTAAACTCTATGCCCACATCTTTTGCGCCTTTTATGCTTAAAAAGGATATGCCCGGTTTTTCGTCTATAACAAGCTCGGAATAGGCGTTATCGTGTATAACCGTTACATCGTACCTTTTTGCCCAGCTTACCAAATCCTCGTAAAAGCTTTTGGGTGCGGTTGCGGTTACAGGGTTGTTTGGGTAGGAGACCATTATTACCTTTGCTTTTTTGGCTATGTCTTCGTCTATACTCTTAAAGTCTATTAAGTAGTTGTTTTTTTCAAGCAAGGGGGTAAAGTGCATATTTGCCCCTGCAAGCAAAGGCCCGTACTTAAACACGGGGTAGCACGGCTCTCCTGCTATTACAACATCACCATCATTAATAAGAGGAAAGGCTATATGCGCCACACCCTCTTGAGAGCCGTAAACGGAGGTTATTTCCTCTTCTGTAAGTGTAACGTCGTACCTGCGTTTGTACCAGCTAATTACGCTTTGGATAAGCGCTTTGCTGTCCGCTATGGAGTATTTGTAGTTTTCTTTATCCAGGCACGCATCCGCCATTGCTTTTATTACGTGATTATCCGGCTCGAAATCCGGTGTGCCCACGGATAAATCTATAACCTCCATGCCTTGTTTTTCCAATTCTCTGCGTTTGTCTAATAGTTTCGAGAAAATATTTAAGTCAAATTCCTTCATTCTGTTTGAAAACTGCATATATCTAATCTACCCTTATTTTCCTTTATATTCCAAGCCTATTTCTTTATATGCCGAAATTCTGTCCTTCATATTCGGGTACTCTTTTTTGGTTTTGTCCGAATAAATGCTTTTTTCTAAGTCTGTGGTTGCTATGTTTTCGTGGCCAACAAGCGCCCATGTGCTGTCCGTTAGATGCGCAAACATAGGGTCTCTTAGTTTTTCGCAAATAAAGCTTTGGCGTGGTTGGTTAATGTCCTCCCCCGATATTTCCATAAAGCCGTATTTATCGCACAAATCTATTACCCTTTGGAGTTGCGCTTTAGTGTTTCTTGAAGGCATATATGCCATAGCCTCAAACCCTAACTCTTTTGCCACGCTAAATACTTCCTCTAAGTAGTCGTCCTCAAATTTTTGTGCTTTTTTGTCTCCCGTAGGGCTTTCCCCAACATCACCCAAATAGCAATAGGTGGGAATAACCCCTAACTTACGCACGTAATTAAGCACTTCCTTAACCTCAAAGCTGTCCTCGCCACCCGCAATAAAGAATTTTGGTACAAAAAAGCCTTTCAGGATGTTTAGCACGTCGTAGTCGTACGCTTCAAACGCTGTATCCATAAGCATTTTTTCCAGTTTTTCCCCAATGGGTATGCCTAAGTCTGTTTTTAGGAAGGTAATTAGTTTTTCGCCTTTGCCGTATTTTTCTATGATTTTTTTGGTTAGTGCAAACAAAATATGGCGCTCGGTAATGCTGCCGCCCTCTTTTGTCATGGAAATGGGTGCTACGTCTGCATCAAAATCTATTTGTAAACCATAAGGTTTTGTTACTTCGTTTAGCTTTTCTATTTGCTGTTTGTTACGCTCGTTGCGTTTTGCTCTTACTTTTGCCAGTAAGTCGTTTAAGCCGTTTATTTGGTTGTGGGGAAGTCCGTGTAGTGCAATATACGCCACCGTATCTTCGTCCGGATTATTAAGCACTTTGCCTTTTAGTGATGTGTTTTTAAAGCTGACACGCATTTCTGCACCTATTGTTGTGGTTATACCCAAAATTTTGCCTGCTTCTATAAATTCTTCCGCACCGCTTATGCTGTCGTGGTCTATAATACCCACCGTACACAGCC
Source organism: uncultured Christensenellaceae bacterium (assembly GCA_964628515.1). Taxonomy (GTDB): domain Bacteria; phylum Bacillota; class Clostridia; order Christensenellales; family Christensenellaceae; genus CAZVNZ01. Next base: position 8,496 of record CAZVNZ010000006.1, on the reverse strand, counting down.
CTGCCAAATACGCCATATATACTGCCGCCGTTGGAGAATATGGGGAAAAGGAGTAGATAGTATGCACGTGGTTGTTGGTGTCTTTTGTAACCTCCGGTTTTTTAAGTTCCCCTTTTTCGTATTGTGATTTTATCTCTTTTAGTGCGTTTAGTCTGTTTTGTTTAGTATCTGCGTTTAGTTTTTGTAAAATATCATTCATAGTACAATTAACCTTTCACTATATTTAAGAATTTTGCGTAGGCGTCGTCCCAATTTTCCCCTTGTGGCTCGTAGTAGCTTACTCCTGCGGAGTTTTTAACTACTTCTCTTACCTGTTTAAAGTCTTTAATTTCGCCTTTTGCCATTAGTTGAACTGCAATGTTGCCAAGCACCGTTGCTTCCACCGGGCCTGCAATAACCTTCATGTTATTGGCGTCTGCCGTCATTTGACACAGCAGTTTGCTTTGTGCGCCACCGCCTAACAGATTTATGCTTTCAAATTTTGTGCCTGTGCAGTCCTGCGTTGCTAAAATGTTGTATTTGTATTTCATAGCCAAGCTTTCGTCTATGCAACGCACGATTTCGCCAATGGTTTTAGGTACGTACTGCCCCGATTTTTCGCAATGGTTTTGTATGCGCTCGGGTATATTGCCGGGCTTTATAAAGTCGTTATGGTCTACGTCTATAAAGCATTTGAAGGGCTCGCACTCTTTTGCCATTGTTTCTAACTCGCCAAAGCCGTATTCTTTGCCTTCTCGTATCCATTGGCGTCTGGATTCTTGTATTAGCCAAGTACCCATTATATTTTTTAGGAATCTTATAGTGTTATTAACTCCGCCTTCGTTGGTAAAGTTGTATTGTTTTGCTTTTTCGTCTCTGATTGGCTCTTTGATTTCCGTGCCAAGTAAGCTCCACGTACCGCAACTTATGTATATGAAGTCCTCTTTATCCGTAGGTGTGCTTGCCACCGCACTTGCCGTATCGTGAGATGCAATGCACACAACATCCGCCTTAGGTGCGCCTAATTCTTTGCAGATTTCGTCGCTTAGCTTACCACACACCGTTCCCGGTTTTACTATTTGGGTGAATATTTTTTCGGGTATTCCTGCTTTTTTAATTAAATCAAAATCCCAGTTGCGCTCTTTTGCTTCCAGTAATTGAGATGTTGATGCTATGGTGTATTCTGTTTTCATTTGGTTTGTTAAAAAGTAGTTTAGCAAGTCGGGGGTAAACAGCATTTTATCCGCTCTATCCAGCAAATCTTTGTTGTTTTTGGCTATTGAAATCAGTTGATGCAACGTATTTATTTGCATGTGCTGTATGCCTGTGGAGTCGTATACCTTGTCTTTTGATACTGTTTTAAAGAATTCCTCGTAGTTGTCCGTCCTTGAGTCTCTGTAATGCACGGGGTTGTCTATAAGTTGACCGTCTTTGCCTATAAAGCCAAAGTCCACACCCCAAGTATCTATGCCTATGCTATCAAATCCACCTTTGTTTACCGCCTTTGTTATGCCTGTTTTTATTTCAAACAGTATTCTTAGCACATCCCAATACATAACTTTGTTGACCGTTACGGGATCGTTTGTAAATCTGTGAATTTCTTCCATTGTTATTTTTGTTCCGTCAAAGCCTGCAAGCATCGCTCTGCCTGAAGATGCACCTAAATCAAAAGCAAGAATTTTTGTCATTTTTTTACACCTCTGAAATTATATAATTTTTCTGTATTATAACATATAATTACTGAAATATCTATATTAGATTTTACTGAATGTTAAAATTTAACACTTATTTTATCAAATTCACTGCTTCTAATTATTTTGAGTAAATATTCGTGTAACCTCACTGTCATTCGGATAGCTGTTAAAATTTCTTGCCATATCGGGATTGCCTTAACTTGTTTTGCATGACATTGCCTTATTTTGCCCCTTGCTTTGTATTAATCCACCCTTTGCTAACCCAATGTGCGTCATCGGCAGATAGCGTGTTGGTTTTACTTGCAGTAGCTTTGTGCATTGCCTTACATATGGAAAATTTCAACGAAACCTTTATGCCTTTTTTTGCGGTGTATGTTTTTCTGTATCTTTGTGCCATATTGTTCACTTTGCTTGTAATGATATGTTTACGCTTCTTTGATAATTCGTTCCAAATAACACCCTCCATCAAACCAACACCCAATGTTTTGATGTGGGATACTCCAAGCCATGAAAGGCTGGTAGTTATATCCTTTATCGCACCGCCTGTGAAAGGGCCAATGGCGTTTACCAATATAACTGCCTTTTTGTCAAACATAGCTTCCTCAGGGCGGTGCACCATCCAATGCACGCACAAATGATCCAGCAGTGTTTTCATTTGTGCGGTGGCTCTTAACGCATATGTGGGAGAGGTAAAAACAAGCAATTCCGCATTGAGAATAGCCTTCCATATGGGTTTTACAAATTCTGCATGAGGACAGTATTCCTCGCTTTTCATAAAACAGGTTTTGCAACCGGTACAAAAATAAGGCAAATCTTTTGGCAAATAAAATTGGGAAATTTCATTGCCTTGCTGAAGCCCATTTAAAAATATTTCTTTAATTTGATAAGTACAGCCCTTAACTTCCGTTCCGTTTATTACAACAATTCTCATAGCTTAACCTCCGATGATGGCATCGTTTCTGTCATTACTCCATAAAGCAAAATATCCACTACTCTTTTAATAAATGCTCCCCTTGAAGATGGGGTATCAACCGAGTAGCCATACATACTGTCGCCACATTGATGCGCTAAAAATGCCACTTGCATGGCAGTTACAAGCACAAAGGAAAATATTTTTTTGTCTGTATCATTCATGCTCTCTCCCAAAATGTTACAGACGCTTTGCTGGCTTTTCACTGTATTGCTTTCTTTAGTAGGTGCAGATAAATCGCCCAGTATAGAAATGCGGGAAATAGAAGGATTAGCAAATAAAAATTCAAATACCCGTGTCGCTGCATTTGCCATACGTTCCGATATATTTGGATTGGCAATATTGGGGGTGAACCCTTCCACCACTTGCCCTATTATACGCTGTACGCATATGGCTATTAAGTTTTCCTTTGTTTGAAAATGATAGTTGATAAGTCCATTACCGACCTCTGCCTTTTCTGCAATATCACGGGTGGTAATCTCGGTGGCATTGCCATTACTTGCTTGTATCAATGCAATCGTCACTTCAATAATGCGTTCTTTTACTTCCGCAGCCTTAGTAGATTTTTTCATGGTATTTTTCCTTGTATGTAGATTTGAGCAATGCTCAATTATATTATACTGAGCATTGCTCTAATTGTCAATGGCGCTACCAAGAAATTTACGATTACAATATCATTAAAGTGCTATTTTAATCTAAAATGGTTTAGAAGTCGATGTTCGTGTTGTTGGTTTTCCTGCTTTTTCTCTTACTTTTCTTTTGGGAAAAAAGAAAAGTAAGCAAAAGAAAACCTACCAAATCGGCGAGTGTGGGCGGATTTTGGCTTGATTATGGATGTTTGATCAGCGAAATTCTATATGCAGTTCCTTTCCCAGCCCTTTTGCTATTTGCTTTAATGTACTTAAGTTTGGGCTACATGTGCCGTTTTCTATTCTGCTTATGTTTGATTGCTTTAAACCGGATCTTTTTGCTAATTCCGCTTGGGTTATGTCTTGCTCGCATCTTGCGTTTATTAGTGCTTTCATAATTTCAAAATCCGCTCGTGTGTTTTTGTATTCCTCTTTAAACTTGGGATTATTCATTAATTTACTTTTTAGCTTGGTTAGTTCGTTCATTTATGATGCACCTCTCATTCCTTTAAAGTTATTATATATCATATTTGATATAATGTCAACCAAAATAAAAACCTCAAGACAAGCACCCCGAGGTTTTTTCGTACTAAAGTAATTATAACTTCTTCATCACCATAAAAATCAAGACCTTATTGCCTCTAAAGGTGACATTTTTGTTGCTCTGTGTGCCGGATAAATGCCCGAAACTATACCTACAAAGGTTGCAATTGCCACCGCTCCTAAGGATAGCCAGAAGGGTATTACCAGCCTTACTCCGTTTTGGAAGTACATGCCTAAAAGTTGCATTTCGCCACCGCCCATAGATACCACTCCCGCAAAAATATAGCTTATTGCTATGCCAATTAAGCCCCCTATTAAGCCAATCATGGCCGCTTCTACCAAAAACATAAAGTTTATTTTGGGGATGCTTAAGCCTATAACCTTCATAACGCCGATTTCTCTGCTTCTTTCCAGTATACTTGCAAGCATGGTGTTTGCAATGCCTATTGCCGATACTATTAAGGAAATTAAGCCTATTGCTATTAGCTGACCTTGCTGTCTTGATTGCTCGTCTTGCATTTGCTTAATATATTCCGTTGGGCTGTAAGTTTGAAAGCCCATAGATTTTATTTCGTTTAGTACTTTTTCTACCGTGTCTGCATCTGTCGCATTTACGTATGCTCTTTGGTACACACCTTCTTTTATGCCGTAACCTTCCAGTAGTTTTCTGTTTTCTCTGATTAATTTATTTGCCGCATCTAAGCTAATAAACATAGAATAGCTTTGTTGGTTATCCGCTTTTTCCAGTACACCCGTTATAATTGCCCTGTATTCTTTGGGTTTTGGCATATCCGAGTCGGGATTATCCTCTTGGTTTAAAGGGTTGCCATAAGAAGGAAAATATTTTACAGGGTGATTAACCCACTCCACATCCGGACCTTCGGGTACTATAAAGTTGCCGTTTTCATCAAATTGGGGTTCTTGATACCCCATGCTCATATCTCTTGGGTTGTAAAAATTACTTCTTGCGTTGGCGCCTATTACTATTTCTATGTTGTCAGTATTGGAAAATACCTGCCCGTCCATAAATTTAAAGTCCATTGCCACAGGGTCTACTGCACTTAAATTACCACCGCTTTCGTATTTTTCCAATATTATAAATGCAGGAATATCCATAAAACCCGTTGCAGATTTTACTCCCGGTATTTTTTTAAATTTATCTATGGTTTCGTTGGTGATTTTCCCTTGTGCATCTCCACCGGACGATGCGGACATTGCCATTCCTCCGCCCATCATCATAGTCATACCACCGCCACCCCCGGGGTACACTTCTATTTGGGTTAGGTTGGTGTTTTGCATTATCATCTCGTTAAATTGCTCTAAGTTGCCAAGACCCATTGCCACAAGCACTACAATACACACCGTGCCTATTATTACACCAAGCACCGTTAGCAACGTTCTTAACTTTCTTCGCCACAGATTAACTGCGGCGAGTTTTAGTATATCAAAAAAATTCATTCACACTACCATCAAACACTTAGTGTCTGCTTTGCTTTTTTGTTAAAATTGGGGATATTACAAGCTGTTTGTTTATCATCACCATGTTAAAAAAGCTCGTCGTCTTCTATTTCCTGCTCTAATTCTTTATGGCGCTTTTTCTTTTTAACCGCAACTACCACAATTATTATTACCGCTGCCGCTCCTCCTGCTATTATTACATACACCCACCACGGAAGACCCGTCTGCTCCGGCTCTGTTGGCATATCTTCCATTGGCATATCCGGCTGCGTCATTTCCGAAAGTATGGTATTTACAGGGATTTCTAAGGTGTAGCTGTCTCCGTATTCGTCCTCGTAGGTTACTGTGTAATTACCCGAGGTTTCCCCTATTACTTCGCCCGAGACTATTGCGTATATATCCGCCGTTTTGCTGTCTCCGGGGTTCATATTTCCTAAAAATGCGGAAGCATCAGGAGTTATGCCCGGTACATCTAAGTTTGCCGTTACGTTATACAGTACGTTTTTACCTTTATTATACAGTTTTAGGGTGGCAGGCACACTACTGCCCACAGGTATATCCGTAGGGAATTTAGGCTCGTCGTGCTCCAACCTTATTTTTTGCCTTACTTGCACCGTAATTTCGTCCGCCGCCGTAAGCGCCGCCGCTTTTGCGTCCTCGTAGGCTATTGCAATATCTATTTTTTGAGGACCCGGCTTTGCGTCCGCTCTTGCCTTTATTTTAAAGCCGAAACTTTCTGTGGATTCTTTGCCTATATTATCAATATAAAAGGAGTTTGTGTTGCTGTCGGGGAGTAAATCCGTGGTTTGGCTTTTGTATGTTACCACAATATTTTTAATTGCTTCTTTTGCGCTGGTATTTCTTAAAGTTATATTTACATCGAAGGCTTCTCCTGCATAGACTATTTCCGGAGAAATTGTGTAATTGCTTATTATTACCTTAGGCGCACTGTGAGGCCCAACCGAAGGCTCGGGTGTGGGTGTTGATGTTGCTTTTGGGTCTATACCGTCCACCGTTACATTTATTGTGTACGCCTCCGTAAATACTGCGCCGTCCCTTGTGTAAGAAACGTTGGCGGTTACCGGATAAGTACCCATGTATCTGTTTGGCTTTAGCTCTAAATCGAAAGCAACAAGCCATGCCGCCATTTGTGAGGGCTTGCCCTCAAAGTTTGTGGTTGCTTGATTTCCGTAATTAAAAGGGGTATCGTAAGTTTTTATTACAAAGGGAGAGCTTTCTCCGCCTAAACTTAAAGATACGTTCATAGTTATATTTTTGTTTGCCTCACCTTCGCCGGGTACCCAATCAACAGGCACTATGGGTAGTCTTAACAGTACCGTATTTCCCGATATCGTAGGCACATACCCTGCACCGTAAGACATTGCCATGCCTTGATATTTGCTGTAATTGTCTATTGCAATATCTCCCGAAAGTGGTACGGGTGGTGTTGGCGTTAGTGTTGGGTCGGCGTTTTGTGATGGACTTGCTGCGGGACTGTTTCCTGCTTCCGCCGCCAATTTAGTTTCGTTAATACCCGTAGCGCCTGTGGGTATTGCAAAGGCAACGTTTACGCCTACTGCCAAAACCAATGTAATTGCCAAAAATATAATAAAAGCCTTTTTCAATTTTGTTCTCCTCTTCCTTTGCATTTTGATTTAGTACAAAGCGTACTTAAGTTTCTGTACTTAATGTGGTTGCACCGTTATAAATTAAGTTGGTGGTATTCATTTCCACCTTATCTACTTTACCGTCTATAATATGTATGATTTTATTTGCATACAGTGCTTTTTCCGGGTCGTGAGTTACAAAAACCAGCGTTGCCCCTCTTTTTTTTGCCGCACGCACCATAATCTCCATTATTTGAACGGATGTGTTGGAGTCTAAGTTGCCTGTGGGCTCGTCTGCAAATATTATTTCGGGTTTGGAGATTAACGCACGGGCAATGGAAACACGTTGTTGTTGCCCTCCCGATAACTCCATTGGTTTATGTTTAATATGGGATTTTAGCCCCATTTGTGTTAGTATTTTTTTAGCACGTAAATTTCGCTCTTTAGGAGAAATGCCCCTAAACATTAGGGGCATTGCCACGTTTTCTAAGGCTGTCATGGTGTTCATCAAATTAAAAGACTGAAAAACAAAGCCTATGTTGTTTAATCTGAAATTAACAAGCTCGTTTTCCGTCATTTTATGTATAGGTTTTTTCTTTATGTAGATTTTTCCCGAAGATGGATGTTCTAAGCCTGCAAGGATGCTTAATAATGTGGATTTTCCGCTACCGGAAGTGCCCACTATTGCGCAAATCTCCCCTTCTGTTATTTCCACGTCTACCTTGTTTAATGCTCTAAATTTAGATGCCTTAGTAACATACATCTTACTAAGTTCTTTTGCAATTATTATCGGTTCCAATATATACTCCATTTTTGCGTTTAAAAACTATGCGAATAAACTATGGAAATATAATAACATTATATGGTATTTTTTTCAACCTGATTGGGTAATTTTAATTTTTTCTTAAGATTTAGGGTTAATCGGCATATGCAAAATGCCTTTGTTATTGGGTTTTTGGGCTTGTGAAATTGGATAGATAAGTATTTTAGAATAATATTAGACAAAGACGGTGCGGATTGGACATTTGTTTGCCTTGAAAATTATAAAAATATCAAGGATGAAACCGTCCGTATTTCAGCTTTTTATAAAGACGGTTTTTCTGCTATATCTAATGTTTTAACCGAATTGGGATATCTTGTTGGCATAAACATACCCACAAGATACCAACGGCATATAAAAGCATTATACGAGTAATTAAGCAGTTTCCTATTCTATTATTTTTTACTTTTGACAGAAAAATCAAGTGTTTTTTGGCATATTACAACTATATCTCTAAAATATTTTATGTTATACTAAAATCAATCGTAGGAAATGCGAGGCGGTTGGCACTCCCATAATAAAAAGGGGGTGGGGCTTATGAGTTTTATTATCATAATATTAGCTTTAATATTATTTATAATAATAGCCATAAAGCAATAACCGCTCTCAATGTCGTGAGAACGGGTATAAAATCATTTTTCTAAACTATTAACCGGTCAACCGCAATAGCAGTTTCCTACGTTTTATTATATCACTTCCTGCTTAAAAATCAAGTGTTTTTTGGCAAATTCTCTCTCAATATCTGTTGAAGTGTCAATGATAGGTGACACTTTATCCAAAAAAATAATGTTATTAC
>CAZVNZ010000005.1:74893-128138 GCA_964628515.1 uncultured Christensenellaceae bacterium | reverse complement strand
GAACCCCAGTTTCAGCCGTGAGAGGGCTACGTCTTGACCGCTTGACCATAGGGCCTTAAAACTATATCTATTTTAAAGTAAGATGTTTGGTTTGTCAATATTTTTTTATTTAAGGCGGTATTAATGGTGGTTTTATTAGGTTTTAGTGTAGTTTTTGTTGTAGTTACTTTTATGCAAGAATAAAAATATGCAAGCTTTCGGACACCCATGTGTGCAACCATTAAAGCACCAAAAAAGATGGCGAATTTCGCCACCTCTTTTAGCTACATAGCTTTATACAGAAATTAATTTCTTAATTTAAACTTAGAAACAAGTCGTTTAAGCAGGCTTGCTTGGTCGAACAACTCTTCGCTTGCCGCCGCACTTTGCTGGCTTGTTGCGGAGTTTGTTTGTACTACCACAGAAATTTGGTCTAACCCCACATTTATTTCTTCGAGGGCTAAGGCTTGCTCGTTGGTTGCAATGGAAATTACGTCTATAATTTCCTTAATTGCTTTAGAGCTTTCCACTATTTTTTCCATTTCTTCCGCTGTTAGTTTGGCAATATCCACACCTGCATTTACCGCATTTACCGAGCCTTCTATTAGCGTATTGGTGGTTTTTGCCGCTTGGGCGGATTTTCCTGCTAAGTTGCGCACTTCGTCCGCTACTACCGCAAACCCTTTGCCTGCCTCTCCTGCTCGTGCCGCCTCAACCGCCGCATTTAAAGCAAGTATATTGGTTTGGAATGCAATATCTTCGATTGTGCCTATAATTTTTTGGATTTGTGTGGATTTTTCCGTAATTTCCTTCATCGCTTTCATAAGTTTTTCCATTTGCTTATTGCTCTCTACCACAATGTTTTGAGAATAGGTTGCGGTTTTTGCCGCCTCTTTGGAATTTTTTGCGCTTTCTTTTACTTGAGATACGATTAAATTAATGGTAGCCGTAAGCTCCTCTACCGAGCTTGCCTGTTGGGTAGTGCCTTGTGCTAAGGCTTGAGAGCCACCCGACACCTGCTCGGAGCCGTGAGTAACCATAACCGCCGCAGTGCTGATTTGGTGAAACACCTCCGTCATCTCGCCTACAATTCTTCTTACACTATCCTCTATTACTTTAAAATCTCCCTCGAAAGGCCTTTTAGGCTCGGGCAGACAGAAATCCCCCTTGCCTATGTAGTCCATAGCCATTTGTATATCCCCGATATACGTTTTAATAATCTTCATGGAATTATCCATACTTTTAGCAAGGTTTCCAAGCTCGTCGTTTCCGTAGCTTTCTACCATTACATCTAAGTTGCCCTGCTCCATTTGTCTTGCAACCTTTTCTATATGCTTTATGGGTCGCATTGCTCTATTAATTAATATAAAAGTAAACAAGGCAAGCACAACTAATGTTATTACACTAATTATGATTACAAGGGCAATTTGGCTTGTTATGGGTGCATAAAATTCTTCTTCCGCCACACTTGTAACACTTAGCCACACCGTTTTGGAGGTGCCCACGTAAAAAGGCACTGCCGAATTTACATATTTTTTGCCGTCTTTATAAGTATCAGTAAAAAATACGGGTTTTGCATCTTTAGCCGCATCAAGTACCAACTGCGGATTGGTACTTTCTGTGGAATCTGCGTATTTAGAGCCTACTACCGAGTAATCGTTGGTGTTCATAATAACCGTTTGATGTCCGCATACTATTATATTGTTGATTGAGGCATACCCTCCGTTTGAGTAATCCGCTTTAGCAAGTAGTTGGGTATCTATATCGCTACCTATAACCCCCAAGAAATTCCCTGCCTCGTCTAATATTGGTTGCAGTACCGTTATTACAAAATATTCTTTATCGTCTATGGTTTTTTTGTATGGGTCTAAAACCGACATAGCCTTGCTGCTTTGTACACCATTATATGCGGATTCGCTTAAAAATACCGTTTGACTTCTTTCTGTTTTTACTTCGTTTGGAGTTGCGTAAATTGTAATACCACCCTCTACAATACTATCGCCCACCACATAAAACATACTTAGCATTGTTTTACTTTTTTTGCAGGTTTTAGAGAGTAATTCCTGTAAAAACGCACTTCTTTGAGCGGCATCTATACCTTCCAAACTAAACATTGCCTCTATAATTACTTGTTGCTCGTAAACGCAAACATCCATAAACTCTGCCGCCGTATGTGCGTTGGAATTTGCAATCAACTCTATTTTTTCTTCCTGTTGAACAGTAATGCTTTTGCCTCCGGAAATTGCTATTACAAGAGTAAGTACAAAAAATGCAACTATCAGTACCGCAACGATACTTACAGTCGTCTTAGTAGCAAGTTTTTTTTGCTTAACCTTAGGTTTTGATGCCAACTTTTCCTTTGTATTTAATTTTTTCATCCCTCTTCCCCTTTTGATGTTTTGCTTGCAACAAAGCAAGCACCATTTATATTTTTATAGAAAACCTGCATAATTAGTAATTGGTATTGCCTAATATATGCAAGTATCGATTTCTACCTTATAGTATGGTACTAAACTGCATTTAATGCAATAATAATAATGAAATGACAAAGCAACTAACCTTTTTTTAAGGCACATTATTGGTAGTATCGTATCACAAAAATAAAAAGTGTCATTTGTGACTTTTTTATATTTTTTTTTAACTTTTACCAACTTTTTGTAAAACTCTACTAATCGTTTATTGTTTTTTGAGTAGTTTTAATATACCATTAACGAGAAAGGAGGTTGCTATGGATTGCGAAAAAACAGGAAAACTGATATACACCTTGCGTAAGCAAAGTAATTTAACACAAAAGCAATTAGCGGATGCTTTAAATATTAGCGATAAAGCGGTATCTAAATGGGAAAGAGGCTTGGGTTGCCCCGATGTATCTTTGCTTGTAGAGCTGTCCGCATTGCTTGGCACGGGCATAGAAGAAATTCTTAAAGGAAGAATGGCTATGCAAGATATTGTAGGAGGAAACATGAAAAAACTTAAATTTTATTTTTGCCCCAACTGCTTTAATACTCTAACCGCTTTTGGAGAGGCAAGTATTAGTTGTTGCGGAAAGAAAATAGAATGTTTAACACCAAAAAAAGCGGACGATGCGCATATGCTTAATATAGAAACTATTGAGGACGAGTATTTTATAACCGCCAATCATACTATGACAAAGGAGCATTTTATATCCTTCAGTGCGCTGGTAACAGGGGATAAAATCCATATGATAAAGCATTATCCGGAGTGGGATATGCAAACTTACATACCAAAACTCGGGCACGGATATTTATACTGGCATTGCACAAATCACGGGTTGTTTTACAAAATAATCTAAAGGCATAATATTAATTTTTTGTAAACTTGCTTATTATTCAGAAAATTTGTTGCACTTTTGTTGCACTATGTGTGATAATATTCTTATATAGTATACAAAAGGAGAAAAAAAGACTATGAAGAAAATTATTACAATAACGGTTATTTTACTAATAACCATGGCACTTTTTGTAGGATGCGCAGCACCTGCACAAGCGCCGTCAGCACAAGCGCCTGCAAGCGAAGCGCCTGCAAGCGACGCACCTGCAAGCGACGCACCTGCAAGCGACGCACCTGCAAGTGAAGCACCTGCAAGCGAAGTACCTGCAAAAGACGGAGGAGCGGAAGTGGTAAACCCCATAACTATTTATGATGATGTAGACGCAATGGCAAAAGAAACGGGCATTACCGTAAGACTGCCCCGTAATAGTCAAGATATTGTTGCATGCTCCATAAGCAAAATTGTGGACGATGTAACCTTTTCCGTGGACGGTGTAACTTACAACTACCGCAAAGCACCCGGCGATTACGATGTGGAAAATTTAAGCGGAATGTATGTGGAATGGACATCCGTTAAAGATGTAAAAACTCCCGGCGGTATAGATGTAGTGGTTAAAACAGACTCCAAAGCTCCCCAAATGGGTGTTGTGGAATGGAAAAACGACAAATACAAATATACTATGTATGTAGAAACCGGTTTTGAAGAAGGAACAGTCCTTGCGGCTGTTGACAGCGTAATGACATCCGACGTTTAAAGTCAACATAAAAAGGGTTGACATACTAAATAACAAGTATCATAATAGCAATAGAATCTAATTTACGAAACATATACACGGGTATATGTTTCGTGGCATTATATCAAAATATTTATGAGGTGTATGATTATGAAAAAAAATAAAAAAGTTCTTTTGTTACTGCTTGCAATTATTCTTGTAGTAACAGTCTTTCCTCTAACGGCATTTGCTCAAAGCGGAATGGCTTTGCCCGATGTACTCAACTTTAAAATTTATCTAATAGACAAGGACAGCAACGCCCTTGCCAACTATGCCGTAACGGTTGACGACACCAACAAGGGTATTACAAATTCCGACGGTGTGGCAACCATTAACGGCATTTATTTATCCGAAATCGATACTTTTAAACTAAGCGACCCAAACGGTAAAAATATAGGCGCTTTTAACCTAACATATATTCCAGAAACCCAAACGGGTATAGCTAATACCCTTTCTATTACAGGTGCTTTTATATTGCAATACTCCGCACCTAACGAAACGGTTTATATGCACATGATGTACGACCCTAAAAGCAGTACCGGTTTTCCCTTCCGCCCCTTAGATGCGTCGGATAACCCGTTATCTCCCGGAAAAAAAGCGGCACCCAAACCCACAGACCCTCCCACAAACCCTCAATTAGTAGGTTATGTAATAGACTCTGACGGTATGCGTGTTAAGCACGGCACGGTTATTTCCAAAAACGACGAAACGGGTGGCAGTCTGACCGCTACAACGGACGCCAATGGGATGTTTGTACTTTCGGGTATTTCCAAAGGCAAGCATACAATGCAGTTTATTAACGAAGAATCCGGCTATACTGACTCCTTAAAGATGAACGTAAAAGTTGGAGATGCTACCCAAATTGTAAAAAAGAGCAACGAACTTTTAGAAGTGGATATTAAAAAAGGCGCAGATGTTATTTATGCTAATTTTCAATTAGGTGCGGACGACAACACTCATATTTTAGAGGTTTCCAACAAGGTGTTGGCATCTCCTGCAACTAAAGACCCTACTCCCGAGCCTACTCCCGAGCCTATTGTTGTACCAACAGATGTACCCCAACCGGTTACCACCGAACAACCGGCAGAGCCTTCCGCAACGGTAGAGCCCACCCCCGAGCCTACGGTAGAGCCCACAGCAGAACCGACGGCAGAACCTACAACAACTCCCGAAACACAAAAATCAGGTATAGATACAACATTAATAATTGTTATTGCGATTATTGCGGTTGCTGTTATTATAGTTGTTGCGCTCGTGCTCAGAAATAAAAGGCGCTAATCACTAAAACCCTTTAGTACCACGGAAATCAAGCGCTATTTAATCATCACAATAAAACTAAAAGGAGACAGGCTTTAGGCTTATCTCCTTTTTTTTATTGCTCTTGTTGCTAAAAAATAATCATTGACCCTGTACTTCTGCGTACAACAAAGGTTTTTTCATAGATTTGGGGAAAGCTATGTACATTACGGCAACCAGTCCTGCCATTGCAAGGGTGTCAAACAGCTTTATTACAAATGTGCCAAAGAAACATGCCACTATTTGAGGTACGCCCACCGCCACCGCCTTTGCGTAGAAAAAGCCTTCCCAGAAGTTGTCCGGTACACCTGTGCCGTCCGTTCTCCAAATTGTTAGTAAGGCGGACAAAATTGTGGTTGTCACTATTATATATAGTATTGAGGTTGAAATTCTAAAAGCAAGGCTTTTGCCTTTTTTGCGCATATTTACACCTGCAATAATTGCAGTCGCCGCACTTACCGCATAATAAATTAAAGAGCTTGGGTCTACATCTTCTATTGCAAGTAAAAAGTTGTCTATTAGTCCAACTATCAGCCCCGCCGACGGCTCTAACATAACCGCACTTAATATAGTACCTGTGGAGTCAAGCCACAAAGGCAAGTTTAGGCTAAGCGCCACGTTATACAGTATTAAATTAAGCAGTACACTTATTATCATTACAATAATATAACGTTTTTTATCCGTCACTTTTACTTTCTCCTTGTTCTTATTTTTGCCATATACATACGCTTTACCGCTTTTTTGCGTATTTCAGCATTAGTCATTTCCGAGTTATGCACGCCCTGCGTTTTTTCCTCGTATTCCAAAACTCTTTCAACAATGGATGTGGTTTCGTCCGTTGCCATTCCGGCTTCCTTTGCTCTGTTGATTTCTTCCACAAAACTTGCGGTAATTATACCTGCCGGCAATGCTATTATTGCCACACCAAACAAGGAAGAAATCATACTTATGAGCTTGCCAAACTCCGTTACGGGATACACATCTCCGTAGCCCACCGTGGTTAGCGCCGTGGTTGCCCAGTACAGCGCCTCGAAAAAATTATCGAAGGTATCGGGCTCAAAAGCAAACATGGTAAGGGCGGAAATAAATATATAGGCAACCGCTATCATCAAAACGGAAAGGAGGGTGTGCTTTTCCTTTTTAAATGCGTTAGTAATGTAAGAAAAACTCTTGGAATACTGCACCAGCTTAAAAACACGCAGTATACGCAAAATTAGCCATGCCGGTGGCAACAGCCCCAAAGAGGGCAACAGAGAAACAAGGTCTATTATGGAAAAAATCCGCACGGGATAGGTTAAAAATGCCTTGACGCCCCGTTTTTTGCTTAGGTAGTCATAACAAATCCAGTTTAAAATGTAGTCGGCAAAGAGTATGTACACCGTAATTAAATCCACATACTCTAAAAATTCGTTGCTTTCTTTAAACATAAGGGGAGATACGCTTATAATAGCGATTATCATTATAAAAATGTTATACGCTTTACTTACTTTTTCTCCGTCTTCCGCCTTTTTTATTAATTTGTATATTTGTTCTCTAAGCATAATTACCTTTATTAACTAAATATATATGCCGAAATTGGCAATACTAAGTTTCCTATTACTACCAAAGCTAAAAGTGTGTAAAACATTACCCTGCCGTATAGCTTGGAAAACTCTTTGTCTTCATATTTTTTGCGTATTTGGTTTATATTTATTATAGATATTGCCACAATCAGTATCATAAATATTCCCCAAATATTTACGTACTCCAAAAGCCCTGCCTGCAAGGCGTCGGGTAGCAAGTTTGCCCCTACCATAATATTTGCAACTGTACCAAACAATGCCGCCGGTATCATAGACAGAGGGTCTACATAGTGGTATGTGCATATAAACAGGGTAATAAGCACCCATGTAATTGTGCCTACAAGGGCAACAAAGCACTTAATGTACAGCCCAAAACCGTCTCTGTTTATTTGCAATGCGGTTACATGCTCGGATTTTATAAGCCTGCCGTCTCCGGGGACTGATGGGTCGCCGTGGGCGTTTTCGTAGCGTATTGCATATTCTCCCGTTGCATATTTGTCTACGTAATAGCCTGCTATGCTAAGCCCTTTGTTTAGACTGCTTTGCTCTCCCGGTATTAATCTTACTTCGTTTATCATATAACCGGGCTCTATATATACCCTAAGTTGATGAGACTCTAAGGGGAAACGAATTGCCCAGTAATTCTTTGTTATTGTGGCATCGCAACGCACAAGTTGGTAGTTAAGCCCGTTTTCGTTGGACTCCTTTATAACTTCCATTTTGTTCATATAGCCTTTGTAAATGGTAAAGTTATTTTTCATATCTAAATTTGGGTCTCCCTCCCATTTAAACCACAGCAAAAATGTCAGTCTGAAATTGCAGGCTTTTAAATTGATTTCTTTTAAGTTTTCTATGTATGTACCCGTAGTTACAATGGTTGCGTTTTCGCTGAATTTTTCTACGTCCGTCCGCAAATTTTCGGGGATTGTTAAATTCTCCACCCAATAGTCGTCTTCTGCCATTTTATCGTTGTAAAGTTGGCTTGAAGTAATAGATAAAAAAGTTACTCCTACTATTACAATACCAAAAAAACTTATTAAAAGCTTTTTTAACTGCCATTTCTGCATTTGTTTAAGCTTCATAATACCTCTTGTACCTCTATTAAAATTTTTTTACTTACGAATATATATATAGTATAATTTTTTACCCTTTTAAGTCAATAAATAACACATTAATTATATCAAACATTTTAGTAAAATAAAACTGTTTTTTGGTAAAAGTTCGTACATTT
The DNA here is from genome assembly GCA_964628515.1 of uncultured Christensenellaceae bacterium. GTDB lineage: Bacteria > Bacillota > Clostridia > Christensenellales > Christensenellaceae > CAZVNZ01. Next base: position 120,006 of record CAZVNZ010000005.1, on the reverse strand, counting down.
TTACGATTGCAGACTTTTTTAATCGTTGACACAGTCAGTATTACGTACTAAAATATTAGTAATATCTATTCTTTTTTTTGCTGTAATATTTTTATTTTTATGAGGTAATTATGAGTATATATCTCGATAACGGCGCAACAACCTTTCCCAAACCCGAATGTGTGTACAAAGAGGCGGAAGAGTATATGCGCACAAACGGCGCAAGCCCGGGAAGAGGCACGTACACAAAGGCAATGGATGCGGAGCAAAAGGTATACGAGGCACGGCGCTCTTTGTGCAAACTCCTTGGCATTAAAAAGCCGGGGAATATTGTGTTTACCCTAAACGCCACAGAGGCAATTAACCTTGCTCTTAAAGGTTTTTTGCATGATGGTGATGAAGTGCTTACAACCAACGTGGAGCATAACGCAGTTTGGCGACCACTAAAAAAGTTAGAGCAGGAAAAAAATGTTAAACTTCACTATATTAACTGTACTTCAAACGGAGATGTAGATTTAGAGGAGCTAAAGGCTAAATTGCACCCAAAAATTAAATTGGTGGCAATAACCCACGGCTCTAATGTGCTTGGAAATATTTTACCCTTAAAAGAAATTATTGAGATTTCTCATGCCGTAAATATTCCCGTGCTTGCAGACACCGCCCAAACGGCAGGTGTTGTGCCAATAAATTGTACAGAGCTAAACATAGATATGCTTGCATTTACAGGGCATAAAGGTTTAATGGGGCTATGCGGAACGGGTGGGCTTTATATAAACAACATAACTTTGGACACTTTAAAAGAGGGTGGCACGGGTAGTATGGCAAAATCCCCCTATCCCCCTGCTTTGCCTCCCGACAGATACGAGGCAGGCACTCAAAACACCTTAGGAATTGTAAGTCTTGGCGCCGCCGCCGATTTCTTGCTAAACAGGGGGGTAGAAAACATTGCTACTCACGAAACATCACTAATAAAAATGCTTATAGAGGAGCTGTCCGAAATTCCCAATATAGAGATTTACGGCAATAAAGATGCAAGTAACCATCTTGGGCTGCTCTCCTTTAATGTGGCGGAGTTTTCCCCCTATAAAGTTGCAACTCTTTTGGACGAACGCTACGGCATAATGGTTAGAGCCGGACTGCATTGCGCACCTTTGGCGCACACCCTTTTAGGCACAGCGGACAGAGGCACTTTACGTGCAAGCCTTAGTATGTTTACCACTAAAGAGGATATTTCCGCACTAATTATCGCCATAAAAGAAATAGCACAATTAAAGGAGATTTAACGGTTTGTATATTAACGATATAAAAATAGTTCACACAACACCCTGCCTTGCGGACGAAACCAAATACAAGGCAATAACACGTACCGATAGGGATTTAACCGAGCTACTCCCCTATTTAAACGCTGTTTTGGACAAACCAAACTATCAGGAAAGCGCAAAGGCTTTAATGTTTAAGGACGGAGTAAAAGGCATTACCCTACGTGGCAATGAAATTAATATTACCCGTTATGCAAACTCCACAGAGCTTAGAGAGCTTTTAGATTGGATTACCGATTTAATTAACGATACCTACGAAAGCAAAGAGGACATTACCCCCAACTTTAAAAGCAGAACACTCGTGCCTGCTTTTAAAATACTTAGTTTTTTGCCTAAAACCAACTGCGGTAAATGCGGTGTACCCTCCTGTATGGCGTTTGCCACCTTGCTAAACAAATTAGAGGCAGATTACAGCGACTGCCCCGTTATTCTTGAGCCCGAAAACCAAGAAATTAAGGCAAAACTAATAGAACTGCTGGACTAAATAATCATAAGAGGTAAACACTATGAAAAAGAAATTTGCATTTATAATTTTAGGAAACTACAAAGGGGAAAACCCCCATGCCTGTATGGAAGATGAGGGGCATAACGCCTATGTATACTCTGTGGGTACATTTGAGGAAGCCTACGATTTAGCAGTAAAATTGGCTAAGTCGGGGGTGGGTGCTATTGAGCTTTGCGGTGCTTTTGGAAAAGAGAGAGCGGATAAGATTATAGAACTTACCCAAAATAAAGTTGCGGTGGGGTATGTTACTCACGACGAAAGTCAAAACTCTTTGTTTGAGGAGTTTTTTAGTGGGGATTGATTGGGGGGTGAGATGCTGACAGTTTGTCAGCAACCGGGAATTTATATTGATTTCAGATGCTGACAAATTGTCAGCATCTGAAAATAGGAGAAATAAAAATCATATAATTATATTATTAGGGGGATTTTATGGGGAAGGAACAACTAAAAATTTTTGAAAACAAAAAAATACGTACCGCTTGGGACGAGGAGTTGCAAGAGTGGTTTTTTCCGTTGTTGATGTGGTGGGAGTATTAACCGGGCAACAAACACAACGTGGTGCTAGTAACTATTGGGCTAAGTTAAAGGAACGGCTAAAGAATGAGGGTGCAGACCAAACGCTGACAAATTGTCAGCAGTTGAAATTAATGGCAGCGGACGGCAAAAAACGTTTAACGGATGTTGCTACCACCGAGCAAATTTTGCGGATTATACAATCCGTACCCTCACCTAAGGCAGAGCCTTTTAAACTTTGGTTGGCACAGGTAGGACGGGAGCGTATAGAAGAAACCATGGACCCGGAACTAACCATAGACCGTGCCCTTACCACCTATTATTTCCCCTAAAAATGCTGTGGCTTTTACCAATATTATAGAATTAGTCGGGCAAATAAACACATCCGACAAAAAACCTCAATAACCCTCCTCCACCTCCACCAACCTACTCGCCTCTGTTACTATGCTTTCCTCAAACCCCATATGTTTTAGCAGTAAAATAGCATTGGTAGAAGTGCAAATACCCTCTTTTAACTTATAATCGAAGGTAATTTCCCCCTCCCCTATTTCTTCGCAAAAGTGAATATTTCGGTAAATATCGCCTAAAACTGTGGCAAGCCTTGTATCGTGAGTGGCTACAAACACTAAATTTTTAGCTAAGCTTTTCAACACCGCAATGCTTGCCCCTATTCTTTCCTTTGTGTTGGTACCTTTTAGTATTTCGTCTATAAAGCAGATGCACCTACTGCTTTTACAATGGTTTATTAAACGCTTTAACGATTTTATTTCCGCTACATAATAACTGTCTCCGCTAATTACATCGTCTCTTAGTGCCATAGAGGTTGCAATGTAGCTACGAGGCATGCAAAAGCTTTTTGCACAACAGGTATTTATTGTTTGCCCCAGTATAATATTTATTGCCATTGCCTTAATAAATGTGGATTTTCCCGAGGCATTAGAGCCTGTTATAATACAGCCTTTGTCAAAACTTCCGCTGTTAGTAACAGGGTTTTTAATTAAAGGGTGATAAATTTCTGAAAACTCCAGTTTTAAATCCTCTGTAAATGTGGGACTGCAATAAAATTTTAAGCTCTTTCTAAATGAAAGCACGGAAATTGCGCTGTCTATTTCTCCCATAACCTTGTAAATTTGCCTAAAATCTGCTATATTTTTTTCTATTACCTTTATTGTATGGTTGTATTTAATTAAGTCTATAAGAAAAAACATTTTAATCAGCATTGTTAAAGCTTCAAACTCTCCAAAACCACTTCTTGCTTTACCCGAGATAAATCCGCCCAAATACTTAAATTTTATGCAAATGCTTTTAATGTTAGTAAACAACTCGTTTATTTTAGGCAGTTTAGCCAATTTTTTTATGCCGTAAAGTACCGAATAAAAATACTGCAAACTTTCTAAATTACTTTCTACCTTATACATTAATGCGTTATAAATAAAAGTGTTGGCAATGCAAATAAGCACTCCAAACAGCACCGCCCCCCAACCTAAAAAAGCACTTACCACAAAAAGTACAATGGGCAAAATTGCAAGAATTTTATACAAAAAAGCGTATTTTAGTTTGGAAGTTTTTGCATTAAAAAGCATAAACGCAAGCCCGTTGTTATTGCTTTTCCCCGTTTTAAGCAATATTCTTGAAACTTGCGCTCTAAAATCATCATCATTAAAAGTCTGTATTAGTTTTTCTGCCTTGTTAAGCTCTTCTTCCTCCTTTAGTTGCAAAAGTAGGTTGTAGAGATATTCCTCCCCAACGGAAGTATAGCAGTTGTTAATTCTTAAATATACATCTATATAATTTAAGTCCTTTTGGGTGGTGGCATCTATAATTTTTGCATTTTCCACGGGCAAATTGCTAATGCAGTAGTTATAATAGGATTGTATGCTTGCAATACCGTTTTTATTGTTTTGGGGTATACTCCCAAAACTGTTTTTAATAAAGGTATTTAGTTTAATGTCGTTTTGCTTTTTTACCCAAGCCGTAAATAATACAACAAATAAAATTGCACAAGCAAAAATTAATTCTCCTATATAAAACATACTTTGCTCTTGCATTTTGCACACCTCTGTTTAGTATATTATACTTTAATTAATATTCTTAAATATACAGTAAACTCAGGCAAAAATCAACAAAACAATTACTCGGTACGCAAAGCCTGTATGGGTGGCATTTTTGCCGCTTTATTTGCCGGGCTTATGCCAAACAGCAACCCTATTACAAGGGAAAATCCGGTAGCTATCAACGCCATATCCACAGACATGGTATAGTTGCCCCCAAAGCCTGCGGAAAACACCAACAGCACTACCCAAGAAACCCCTATGCCAATTAAACCGCCTAAAGTGCTAAGGACTAAGGATTCTATTAAAAATTGAGATAATATCCGCCTTCTACTTGCGCCTATTGCCTTTTTTATGCCAATTTCTTTGGTGCGCTCGGTTACGGAAACCAACATAATATTCATTATGCCTATACCGCCCACAAGGAGAGATATTCCTGCAATTCCCCCAAGCATAATTGCCATTGTGTTGCTTATACTGCTTAGGGATTCAAGCATGGAGGATTGATTCATAATTCTGTATGCCTCGTCGTCATTAAATTTTGTGCTTAGCATCTGAGTTAAATCCGCCTCTGCGGTGCTTACCCTTTCGCTGTTTTTTGCCATAGCGCTAAAAGCTGTAACCCCTTTTATTGAATACATTCTTTGTGCCACGGTATAAGGTATTATTATATTGGAATTTGTGGAACTGCCTATGGATGTACCTGCCTCTTTAAGCACTCCTACCACCTTAAAGTTTCGACCGTCCACTGAAATTGTTTGCCCCACTATATTTCCCTTAGCGCTACCAAACAAATCTTCCGCCACCTCGCTACCTATTATGGCGGCGGCAACAGAGTTGTCTAAATCCGGTGTTTTTAAAAAGCGTCCTTGGGAAACCTCCAGATTATTAAGCTCCAAATACTGTGGTGTAGTGCCCACCACCGAATAGCTGTCCGAGGTATCCCCTGCTTTAACGGTGGAGCTTTGGGTTATGGTTGGCACGGCGTAGGCAATGCTTTCGTATTCTTGTGGCAGAGACGTAACTTCCTTTAAAGTTAGGGTTTTATTGCGTGCGTTCATAATATTTACACTTAGTTTGTTTGCGCCCATACTGTTAAACTCGTCTGTAACCGAGCTTGTGGCACTTTGAGTAATGGACACAAGGACAACCACCGCCATAACACCAATAATAATGCCAAGCATTGTTAAAAAGGAACGCATTTTATTTTGTCCTATGGCAGAAAAAGCCATTTTAAAAGATTGACCAATCACAAGCTTTCCTCCTTAATCTTTCCGTCTTGAATATACACCTTGCGTGATGCTTTTTGGGCAATCTCTCCATCGTGAGTAATAAGCACAATGGTATTGCCCTGTTTGTGCAAGTTTTCCAGCAGTTTTAAAATCTCTCTGCCTGTGTTGTGGTCTAAATTGCCCGTAGGCTCGTCCGCTAAAATCAGAGAGGGTCGTGTAACAAGCGCACGTGCAATGGCAACCCGTTGTTGTTGCCCTCCCGAAAGCTCGGTGGGTTTATGGTTTTGCCTGTTTTCAAGCCCCATATCACAAAGTGCCTGCATAGCCCTGTTTTTAGCCTCTTTTGCGGTTATCCCTTGATAGTACAAAGGTAGCTCCACATTTTGCAAGGCGGATATTTTAGGCAGTAAGTTAAACTGCTGAAACACAAACCCAATTTTTTTGTTACGTATTTGCGCAAGCCTGTCCTCCGTGTATTCCTCTATGGGCAAGCCGTCTAACACATATTCCCCTTTATCTGCGGTGTCAAGACACCCTATTAAATTCATAAGGGTGGATTTTCCGCTTCCCGAAGGTCCTGTTATTGCCACATACTCCCCCTCTTTTATTTCAAGAGAAACATCATTTAGGGCATAGAGGGTTTCCTCCCCCATTTTATAAATTTTAGAAACATTTTTTAAGCTAATCATTGCCTTGCCCTTCCGCCCATATTGGCAGGAGGCATTGCTCCACCCGGCATACCGCCAAACATTTGCATCATTCCTCCGCTACTGTCTGTACTTATGCTTTCTGTGTAGATTATTTCCTCCCCCTCGCTAAGACCGCTGAGTATTTCCACTTCCTGCGCATTTGAAAGCCCTGTTGTAACCTCTCTTAGTTCTCCCATAGCCCTATTTGCCTGTTCGCTTGCGCCCTTATTATTGCCATCATCACCATTAGAAGAAAAAATCGTAACATATTGCTTGCCGTCTTGCTCTGTTAATGCAGATAGGGGAATTATAAGGGTATTCTCGCTTTTGCCCGTAACTATGGTTGCAGAGGCGTTCATCCCTTCTTTTAGGCTGATGCCTTCCTTTTGCGTTAAGGCTATGGAAGCGGGGTAGGTTGTAACGCCCGAGCCTGATGTACCTGAGTTTGCAATTTTGGTTACCACCCCTTCAAAAACCTCTTCGGGTAGGGCATCTAACTCAATTTTAACCTCTTGCCCTTCCATCACCGTAAGAATATCCAGCTCATCTATGTTTGCAGTCAGGCTAATTGCACTGTTTGTGCTGATTACAAAAGCTTTTTTTGTGTATGATGATGATGAAGCACCATCGCTTGATGTCCCTGCACTTTGTGCGGTTTGGGAAGTTGAGGCGGATGCACCCCCACCGCTGTAACCACCCATAGCGGAGGACGAAGGTGTACCCGACTGCTGTACTTGCTGTTGTTGCTGTTGTTGCAGTAACTGTTGCAACTGCTGATTGTCCGTTTTTACAGCCTCTGCCGTTTGAGGAAAGGTAACGCTAAAGGTTAGCCTGCTGTTAGTTTCGTTTAAAGTTACTGCGCTTATTTGACCTCCTGCAACATTAGGAGTGGCATCGCTACCGAAAGTATAGCCTTTTTGCGCCGTTAATGCTACATTTGCGGTATAGACTTGTGCACCCGCAAATTGAGGTGTGTTTGGCATCCAACTTATAGTGCCCGTATATCCTTGCCCCGGCATTATGGTACTTTGAGGGGTATTACCCGAAACCGGATTGTTAATAAACACCTCTATTAAGCCGGAAATTTGCTCGTTTGGAGTGATTGTCGGGCTTGGGCTTGGCTCTGCCGATTGGGTGGGAGTTGGATACTCTTCCTTTGTCGTGAAGCTGTCCTCTGTGGATAGCTCGCTTACATCACCCTCTTTATTATATAGAAGCATAAAGCTGTCTCCACCCATTCCGCCGTAGGTTACCCCCACATTTTGGCTTTGGGAAGAATCCGTACTTTGGGTACTGCTTGTGCCTTGCGTCGAAACGTTGATTTCCTTTACCACTCCGTCCGTTGTTGCCACAATGGTGTTTGTTTTTGCGTATTCCAATAAGGTGCGTAGCGTTTGTACATATTGGTCTCTTGTAGCTAGTAAAACCTCGTATTGCTCCTCGGCTACCGTTTCCTCTAAAGTGATTAACTTTGTGCTTGTGGTAATTTTGTCGTTTTCGGCTACGTTTACACTTTTTACCCTGCCCTTGCTGTACAACACTTCCACAGGCGTGTTTATCTCCAAAACACCACCGCCTATTTTCTGCCCATTTTTAGCAATTACACTAACACTATCCCCTAAAGTAGTACCGTTATCGCTTATAGTAACCGTTACACCCTCCGTGCTTACTTGAGCCACCTTACCCTCCTTTTTTTTGCCGTCGGATAGTAGAACGTCTACATCATCACCAAGAGAAATATTGGCATTATTTGCGCCTTGTATATTTACTTTTAGTTTGCCGTCCACGGATAACAGCATTAAACTGCCGTTATTTGCAACTACGGCAGTTACGTCCTCCCCTTCTTTTGCATAAATTGCCTTAACACGACCTCCCACAGAGGAGGTAATTGTTTTTTGCTCCGTATCGCTTTTTGCGTCGTTTATTAGAGCATCTGTGCTTTCTATTTGGGTTTTGACGCTGTCTATGGCTGTATTTAGGCTGATTGAGTCTATTTGCGCCAACATGTCTCCTGTTTTTACCGTGTCGCCCACTTCTACATCTATGCTTTTTAGCTCTAAATCCGAGGGCATTTCCACCGAAACGCTATCCGTATAAGCAAGACTTCCGGAACCTGTAACCGTTTTTTCTATGTCTCCCAATTCTGCTATTGCGGTTTTAGTTATGGAAGTGGGCAACTCTGTGCCCCTACTGCTTGCAAAGACAGGCAACACCGCCGCCACCACAATCACAATAACCACTACAATAACTACGGGTATAATCCACTTTTTCTTTGCTTTCATTATAGATACTTCCTTAAATTTTATTTGCTCCTTTTATAATTTAAGCCTACAATGTGAAATTTGTGTGAACTTGGGGGGGATTTTTTATGAAGGGATGGGTATTTAAAAATAGGGTCAATTAAAAAAACTTTTATTTTTACAGGAAATGTTATTTTTTAACAATTACTTTTGCCTCTATGGATTTTATAGTAATTACGCAAATTAAAAACTGTACCACACTAAATAGCAACACTATTATCACGGGTAAAGAGTAAGGAACAAATAAATAACTTATAAAAAGGCATAACCCGGGTAAAAAAAGCAATAACAAATTAGTTTTAATTTCTATAAACGCCAGTATTGCAGAATTTTTTAAAACAGCCTTAAGGGGAAGTTGAATAATTGAGTGCATAGAGAGGGCAAAGCACAAAAAAATCCATAAATACACGCATATTACAAAAGAGGCAATTATACTTAGGTTTATCATTTGTCCGGTTAAAAAAACGCTGTCTGTAAGAGTTTTACACCATACTGCCATAAACACGAAACCTGCGCAAAGCAGGCAGTATATTAAACTTTTTTTAAACACGCTTTTAAACTCCGCAATAAAATCCTGCCAAAAAAAGCAATTTCCGTGATAGTACAAATTATACAACACTCTGTTAAGTGCTATTGTTGCCGCAGGCATTGTAACTACGGGCAAACAAAACAAAATATATATAAGATTTAACATTATAAACTTGTTGTAGTGATTAATAAGAATATAACCAAACCTCTTAAAACCTTCTTTTGGCGGTTCTCTATCCTTACCTTCTTTAGTGTAAATTGTTTTTAAACTTTTTAAAATACTCAATTTGTCCTCCTAATTTTTTGTACCTATTATTAAGTAATATTATGTTTTGCTATATACTCTGTTGGGGATTGCCCCGTAATGCTCTTAAATAATTTACTGAAATAAAATTGATCCGAAAAACCGCATAGAGCTGCCACATCCTTAATTAATATGCTTGGATTGCCATCCATAAGCATCTTTGCGTTTTCTATTCTTGTTGCCGTTAAATATTCGTTACAAGAATAAGTTGTATGTTTTCTAAACAATTTACTTAAATAAGTTTGAGAAATATTAAATTTTTCACAGATACTCTTTAGAGTTAAATTAGAGCTTAAATTACCTTTAATATATTTTTCTATTTGAGAAAAAAACTCCGGAGTATCTACTCTAACCGCTTTGTTTTTGTCGCTTTCGTATATGGCGTCTATGATTGTGCAAACGTTTGCATATAATTCCTTATAAGACACAGACCTAAAAAAGGCTTCTTCCACTTCAAACTCAAACTCATCTTTTGGAAAATCAATGCTACTGCTACACAGTATTGCGGAAATAATTTGCTTTAGCCAACATTCTACGGATAGCTGAGGGGCGTTTTCTTTTTCCCACATACATAACTGTTCTTTAAGTATTTTTTTTATAAATTTATAGTTGCCTTTTTGCGTGTTATACTCGATTTCTTTAATAATATTTACATCGTAAAGATCGCTACAATCGCAATAGCAATCATCAGAAAAGCTATTAACTTTAAATACAGCATCTTTTTCAAAAAGCATTTTTCTGTCTAACATTCTTATTAATTTATTAATTGCACATTCAAGCTCTACATTTTTTATTAACTGAGTGTATATTACCGTAGTGGAAAACTCGTCTACTTCCTGCTCGTCAAATCTGCTTGCCTCGGTATACCGCTTAAAGCTATCTATTCCGTTGGCTTTTGGATAAATATAAATATACTCGTTTTGGTCCCTGCCAAAATAACAAAAATCGTAATTATTGTGCATAGGATTACTTATATAAAAATTTCTAGAAAACCGACGCATTAACCCATTTTTGCGCTTTACTGCAATATAGTATTCATCACTTGGAAAATATCTTTTTACCTCGTTTACGTTTACAGGCTTTTCTTGCAAAAACATATGTATTATTTCTGTTTTATGCAAATAAATATTGCAGTTAATTTTTTCTTTTATTTCCTCCAAAGCATTCTTTACTGTTTTGGGGCTTAATGGTTTAAGCAGATAGTTTAACGCATTTTGGCGTACCGCTTCTTGTGCAAACTGAAAATCCTGATAACCGCTAATTATTATACAAAAAATATCGGGATACACTTGCTTAATTACTTTTATAAGCTCTATGCCATTCATTATAGGCATTTTTATATCTGTAATTACTAAATCTGGAAAGTAGTTGTCTATTTCTTCTAAAGCTTCTTTGCCATTTTCGCATTTTTTTACGACAACAAAATCCTCAATGCAATATTGCTCTATTATATTGCATAAATGACGCATAGACGCCGGTTCGTCTTCTGCAACCAATACTCGTATCATATTACCTCCTAAATCTAATTTTTATTGTTATTTTTGCACCGTTTTCAGTATTACCTATGATAATTTCAAAATCATCTTTAAAGAATAAATACATGCGAATAAAAATATTTAATACTCCAAGCCCTCCAATTTCCTCATCCGGCTTATGATAATTTGTAATAATATCCTGCTTTGCTATAATTATTTTTTCATTAATGGTTTTTAAATCATCGTTAGAAAATCCGTTTCCGTTGTCTTCAATTTCTATGTACATCCATTCCTCTTTTATATAACCCTTTAAATATATTTTCATAATTTTATTGCCATTTTCAAAACCGTGATTAATACTGTTTTCCACAAATGGCTGTAAAATTATTTTGGGTACTATTAGATTATTCATATTTGCATCAAAATCGGCGTAATATTCTAATTTATGTTCGTAGCGCTGTTTTAGCAAATAAATAAAGTTTTCTACATTTGCAACTTCATCAAAAATTGTTGCAGTTCTGCTTTTTGTATTCGACGAATATCTAAGCATTGCCGCTAAACAATCGCATATCTTGCATACCTCTTCGTCTTTACTTTCTATTCCTCTGTTAGATATAATATTAAGTACATTATACAAAAAATGAGGATTCATACTTGCCTGCATAGAATCAAAATTAGCTTGCATATTAAGCACGGTTAGTTTGTTTTGCATAATTACTGAATCGTCTATGCGTTTTAGCAAATCGGAATATGCTTTGTTTAAGGTTGTAATTTCATCGTAAGATTTTTCGTAGCTTCTGTCCTCTTTTAAATTAGACAAAGTAGTGGATTCTATCTGTTTATAAAGCTTTTTAATGGGTTTGGTAAGCCTGTTTGTCATTAAATAAATATAAATTATGGATAATGCTATCATAGTAGTTACCATAATAAGCACCATTCTAAAAACTGCCTCTGTATTCTTTTTTACTATTTCTATGTCTTTAATTAAAAATATTTTTATGCCACTATAGTTAGATTTGTATTGTGCTACTAACACATCTTCGTTGTTTTGAGGATCGTTTATCGTGCTTACTGTGTCTTCGGGCAACGCCATAACTAAAGTTGTAAAATAATCTATTTCGCTTTTTTCCTTAAGAGTAGTGTAAAATACTTCGTTATAATCTGTAAAGGCTATAATATTGTTGTATGTAGTGGGTTGCACCTCAAAAACTCTTTGTAAATCCCCTCTGCTACGCTGTACTTCTATATAGGTTTTTGTATCAAACCCTCTTATATATCTTAGCAAAGAAAAAACCTCTTTTGGTTCACTTAGTGCCCATACATCTTTACCCGAAGGTGTAATTATTGGTTTTCCCAACTGCTCGTTTGCTATTTTTATGTATTTCTGGTTGTAGCCGTTTTTTGTGTAGTAACTTTTACTTAGTGTTAGATATTCGCTTGTAATAAAATCTCCCTTTTCGTTAAAAAAGCTTACCCTTTTAAAATTTTTGTATATGTCGTAGGTAGATATTGCATCGAGTAAATCGCTTTTGGCGCCATTTACGTATTTAATTCCGTTTTGCGTATTTCTGTTAGCTGAAGAAAGTGTATTTGCAGCAAACCATGTATCGTAATTGGATAGTAAATTAAGAGATATAAACTCCATTGGTCTAATCAACTCGTCTAATTGCTGTGACATACTTTTGCAATCTATCTCCATTTCAAACTTTGCATTGCTTTCGTTTATTTGGGTTGCTTGAGATATAAAAATAAATGCAGATATGGAAGCAAGTAATACTGCTAAAATTGTATAGGTAATTATAAGTTTAATTTTGAAAGACATTAAATCCCCTCACATATTTAAAAATGGTAGAAATTAATATATACTTGATATACTTGAATTTTTAGTGCAAATTACGAATTGTACTAAGTTTATCGATTTACAGAATAAACCATCCTATATATATTGTCAATTATTATGGTCTAATTGTTTTGGATATTACATTAAACAATACTGTTTTGTCTATGTAACTCATAAATAACCGATGATATTATTAATTTGCAAGTCAATATGTATCAATCTTTATTAAAAAATGGAGGAGAAAAAAATGAGTAAAAAAATCTTTAGTGTAATTGTGATTGTACTAATAGCTGTATTTGTATTCGCAGCTTGCAATCAAGCAGCGGCGCCTGCACAAGAAGCCGCAACAGACCAACCGGCTACTCCCGTGGCAGATGATGCTCCCGTGGCGGATGCTCCTGTGGCAGATACTCCCGTAGCTGATGGCGGAACGCTTACATTAGTATTTCCCGATTCTGTACCCAAACCGGGTATTGAAGCAGTAGCCGCAGCAGCCAAGGAAAAACTCGGAATTAATTTAGAGTTTGATATTATAGCCGCTGAAGGCTCGGAAAACATCTTAAAAACAAGGTTGGCATCAGGCGATATGGGCGATTTGTTTATTAACAATGCCGGTGCGCAAATGATAGTTTTGAATCCCGAACAAAATATGGCAGATTTATCCAACGAACCTTTTGCAAGTAGATTACAACAGGGCTTTGTGGATGTAGCAAGCTACAACGACAAACTATACGCAATACCCATGGCATCCTCTTTTGCGGGCGGAATACTTTACAACAAAAAAGTCTACGAAGAATTAGGACTTAGTGTTCCTACTACTTGGGACGAATTTATTGCAAACTGCGAAAAAATTAAAGCAGCAGGCAAAACCGCAATTATTGGGTCCTATAAAGAAGATTGGTCTACGCAGTTAATTCTTTTGGGTGACTATTATAATGTTCAAAAGGAAGTACCTACATTTGCTGCAGATTTTACTGCTAACAAAGCAAAGTACGCAACAACTCCGGCGGCATTAAGAAGTTTTGAAAAACTTGCCTCCACCAAAGATTTAATGAACGAAGATTACCTTGCAACTACCACAGACGTTGCTATGGATATGCTCGCAAACGGTGATGGTGTGCATTGGCCTATGCTTACAATGATGCTTGGTACTATTGGAGAAAATTATCCCGACCAAGTGAATGATATTGGTTTTATGCCCGTATGGGCAGATAAAGCAGGCGAAGAAGGTGTTACAATGTGGCCCTCTTCAACAATACATGTTTATAAAGACAGCCCAAATGCAGACCTTGCAAAAAAATTCTTGGAGTTCTACTTGTCCGATGAAGGCATAGCAATTTACGGAGCAGCCGTTAAAGCAACAGGACCCTTCCTTGTAAACGGTGTAGATTTAGGAGATGACGCTTTTACTGCGGTAAAAGATATGTTACCATACTTTGAAAATGATAAGGCCACAAGTGCAATAGAGTTTGTTACCCCCGTAAAAGGACCAAACTGCCCTCAAATTTGTGTTGCAGTAGGTTCCGGAATGAATACCGCCTTAGAAGCGGCAGAGCTTTACGATAAAGACTGCGAAAAACAAGCCGCTCAACTTGGATTGGAAGGCTGGTAAAATAAATAAGCAGAGCATTGACTATATGCCGTACCAAAGTTGGTACGGCATATAAAAAAATAGGAGGGAAAAACTGTGTTACTGTCTCAAAAAAAGAAGAAATCGCTATCCGCTTACACGCTTTGGTTTCTTGTACCTGCCGCTGTAATATATGTCATAATATTTATAATGCCTACATTCTTATCCTTTTTTTACAGCTTAACAATATGGAATTTAACAGATTATACTTTTATAGGTTTAGACAACTTTAAAATGTTTTTTGAAGAGCCCTCTCTTAGAGGTGCTATTCCAAATACCCTTATTTATGCAAGTGTAACAACTGTGCTAAAAGTGGTTATAGGTGTTTTACTTGCCGTACTTCTTACTTCTAAAATACGAAATAAAAATATGCTAAGATCCGTAGTGTTGTTTCCTTATATGGTAAGCACACTTGCCATAGGTTTAACTTTCAGTGTACTTATGCACCCCACAAATGGTGTATTTAACAATATATTATCTACCATTGGACTTCCAACTGTTGATTGGTTGGGCAATCCTCAGTTAGCATTATACTCTATCATATTTGTAGATGTTTGGAAAGGAGTTGGCGTTGCAACAATTATTTGCATAGCCGGCATAGAGGCAATACCCAAAGACTACTACGAGGCAGTTTCGATAGACGGTGCAAATTCAAAAGACAAATTCTTTAAAATTACCTTGCCATTAATGCGTCCGGCAATAAATTCCGTAATAATACTTGCATTTATAGGTGGTATGAGGTATTTTGATTTAATTTGGTCTATGACAAAAGGTGGACCCGGCTTTGCAACGGATGTATTGTCTTCAATTGTGTATAAGCAGTTTCAAGCCGGATTTTATGGGCTTTCTACCGCAGGAAATGTAATAATGTTTATTCTGATAGCTTTTATAGCCTTTCCTTTATATAAGTTCTTAATAAACAGGGAGGAAAAAATATGAAAACCAAATCAGCATTCAAGAGAAGCTACGCATCCGAAATAATTACGTCTATATGCGTAATTGCAATCTATGCTCTTCCCTTTTATTTTATACTCATAAACTCTTTTAAAGACAGAAAAGCCGCTGGTTTAATGAACTTAAACTGGCCGGAGACTTTCCACATTGCCGAAAACTATACCGAAGTATTTACGGCGCAAAATTATTCTTTTGTGCGTGGTTTTGCCAATAGCGCAATAATAACCGCAGGTTCCATTGCCATATTAATAGTTGTGTGTGCTATGGCAGGGTATGTTATTCACCGCAGAAGCGGTAAGTTTATGACATTCGTAAGTTTTGTACTCTTGGCAGGACTAATGGTACCACCCTCCATAATGCCTACAATTTATGTACTTAAAGCACTTGGCATATATAAGTCTTTATTTGGCATGATACTTGTTGAAGTAGCATTAAACATACCATTTGCAATTATGCTGTACAGAGGCTATATGATGTCTGTTCCAAGAGAAATCGAGGAAGCGGCACTTGTGGACGGTTGCGGAAAGGGCAGATTGTTTTTTAACGTAGTATTTCCTTTGTTGATGCCTGTTACCGCAACCATTGCTGTAATAACCGGAGTAACTATATTTAACGATTTTACTAACCCCCTGTATTTTTTACCCGGTGCACAAAACGTAACGGTACAGCTTACCTTGTATAACTTTATGGGTAGATATGCAAATAATTGGAATTTACTGTTTGCAGATGTAATTTTAATAACAATACCACCTTTAATACTATATATAATACTAAATAAAAAAATTGTATCCGGCATTACCGCAGGGGCAATAAAAGGCTAAATTTTAAATACTTTAGGAGAATATATATTTATGAGTAACGCTATAAAACGCCACAGCCAAAACAAAAAGGTATTTGAGTATAAAAACAAAGCCATCCTACTTATATGCGCCACAGAGCATTACGGAGCTGTTATGAACAGACCTTTCGATTACAAAGCCTATCTTTGCGATTGCAAGGCAAAAAAACAAAATTACACACGTCTGTTTTTGTTGTTTAGAGAGCTGCAAACCAAAGAAAACCCATATTCTACCTGCAAGCCGGAAAGCCCGGATTATATTTCTCCTTTTAAACCAACGGCAGAGGGCATACACGACAACAGAAAACTTAAATACGATTTAGAGGAATTTAATGAGGAATTTTTTGAGCGCCTTCACGATTTTATGAGTTTCGCCAAAGAATGCAATGTTATTGCTGAAATTGTGCTTTTTTCCAATTCTTACTCTCAAGGACTGTTTGAGTTAATACCTTTATGCTCTAAAAACAACATCAACAATATAGAAGATGTTCACTTTAGCCAAGCAATGAGTAAGCAAAATACTAAGCTGTTTGAATATCAAAAAAAATATGTTAAAAAGGTTGTTCATGAGTTAAATCAATACCCAAATTTTATTTTTGAAATTTGCAACGAACCCGTTTGCTTTACTCCCGATATTGTAACTGCCGAAGAAATTAACGCATGGCAAAATGAATTAATAAGCCTAATACGAAATGAAGAGAAAGATTTACCCAATCAACATCTTATTGCCGCAGAAGAATGCTGGAATTGGCATCCGGGAAAAGAACTTGTTATTAACACAAATTATAATTTTTCGGTTATGGATGCGGATATTATTAATATTCACCCTTTAGAAAATATAATATATAACAATAAACGTTACAATATGGGAGAATTTATGAGCAAAAGCCTTTGTTTAGACGATTACAAAGCCTTTTGCTTGGATACCTATCACGAGGATAAAATATTAAATATGGACGAAGACAATGTAGCTTCTATGTATAAAGACTATGACGGGTGGACGATACACAGAAAACGTGCTTGGACTGCTGCAATGTGCGGAGCAAGTTACGATTACATAGACTTTTCTATTTTAGTAAACAGCCCAACAGGAACTGCGGAATCCCAAAAATATATACGCACCTGGTATAAATATTTGCAAGAGTATATAAGCAGTATGGATTTAGTATGCGGACGTCCCCTAAGCGATTTTGCAACCTGCAACATCCCAAATACCATTGTATGCGTTTATGGTGCAACAAATAAAGAATACAACATTTATATTGCAGATAAACGGGAATTAGACACTAAAGATTATGGCAGTGCTTTATGGGGTGATGTTTGGGTAAACATAAATGATGTGTATACTGCCTATATTTACTCTCCACAAACGGGTACTTACTCCATAGGCGTAGATGTACCCGGAAGCACAATTAAAATACCTAAGTTTAACCACGATATTGTTATTAAAATAGTAAGGAAGTAATTATGAATACTAAAGACAGAGAAATTGCAACTCTTGATTTTAATAAAAACAAAGATAGAGGAAGTGTACAAGAAACATTTTATCCTTGGGATTTAACTATGTTTGAATTTGCAAAACAGGGTTTGCCTCAAAAATACTTAGAAAGCATAACCTATCTTAATCCAAAAATATGTGGTACAAAGCGAGATAATTTTCTTTGTTCATCTTGGGCAAATGGCGTTATGGAGTACGAGGAATATTTGGGTTTTGATAATCTTCTTAGAGTAGGCATTGTGTTACCTATACGCTACAATACGGCAGAAATTATGGGAAAACCTTATTTAGAAACCAATGCAGATTTTGATAAGTTACTTAAATACTCCAAAACAATAGAGTCAGATTTTTTCTCCGATGCTGATTTTGAAGAAGTTTTCGGTAAGTATACGCAGGGGCATCAAAAGGGAGATTACTCTATACGCATTAACATAGACGGTTTCTTTTTTGCTCCAAGAGAGTTATTTGGAATAGAAGACCATTTATACGCATTTTATGACAAACCGGATTTACTTCATAAAGTAAACGAGTACATTTTAGATTTTTATTTAAAGTATTTAGTAAAACTACTTAATATGCTACCTGCAAATGTAATTTATTTTCAAGAAGATTTAAGCGGTAAAAACGGCCCTATGATTTCCTCTGCTATGTTTCACGAATTTTTGGGCAATTACTATGAAAAACTGTTTCCCTCTTTAAAAAAAGCAGGTGCTAAATATATTTTTGTGGATACGGATGGAGATTTTAACTCGTTAATAAGCGATTTTATTAAAACCGGTGTGGATGGTTTTTTGCCAATGGATGTTAATGCCGGAATGGATATTAATAAAGTTAGGGCAACATACCCCAATCTTCGATTTATCGGCGGTTATAATAAACTCGAAATCTCCAAAGGAAAAAAGGCGATAGATGCAGAATTTGAGCGTATTTTGCCTGTAATTAAACAAGGAGGGTACATACCCGGTTGCGATCATCAACTACAACCGGATGCATCTTTAGAAAATTACAAATATTATATTACTAAACTAAAACAAATAATGAATGATATTTAACATAAAAAAAATATCAGAATAAATAATTATAAAGAGGTATCAACATGAAAATTAAAATCGAAAATCTTATTTTTCCCCTTGGTTTAGACGTTTGCAAGCCTCGTTTCTCTTATATTATAGAAAACGGTAAAAAGAATTCTGTACAAAAAACTAATCGCATTATTGTTAAAGAGGGCGAAAATATAGTTTGGGACAGCCAAATTGTAGCCACAGAAAAATCTCATTATATTAAATATGATGGTGCTCCCCTAAAGCCATATACCCGCTATGATGTAGATATTTGGGTTACCGATAACGAAAACGAAGAATTTACCGGCAACAGTTTTTTTGAAACGGGTAAACTAAACGAAGAATTTAAAGGCAGTTATATTACGGCGGATTTTGATACAAAAGCGGATTTAACAAGCAAAGAGCACGAATATAACAGACCCGTAGTGTTTGAGAAAAAGTTCACCCTGCAAAGCGGAGTAAAAAAAGCAAGGCTGTACATTACAAGTATGGGTATTAATTTTTGCGAGATTAACGGAAAATATGTAGGCGATATGTATCTATCTCCCGGTTGGACTGCTCATTTAAAGCATATGCAGTATTACACATACGATATTAGCCCCTATTTACAAGAAGGGGAAAACACCATAGATATAACCGTTTCAAACGGATGGTATAATAGAATAATGCAGTGGGCGGACGTAAACAGGCAAACTGAATTTAGCAATAACCTTGCTGCTCTTGCATACATCTCAATAGAAAACGAGAACTCCAAAATAACCCAAATAGTTACGGACGATAGCTGGAAATACGGCTTTAGCAACATAAGCTTTGCAGGAATTTTTGACGGAGAACATTGCTGTGCCTTTGATGAATACCCAAAGGACAAGCCTGTGCGTATAGAAAACTACAATAAATCTGTTCTAATGGGTGCAAATAGCGAAGGTGTTAAAATCATTCAAAAAATTCCTATTAAAGAAATTATTACTACGCCTAAAGGAGAGCTTGTGCTAGATGTAGGACAAAATGTTGTTGGTATGCCTTTAGTTAAAGTTACCGGCAAAAAAGGTGATAAAGTAGTATTAAAATTTGCAGAAGTTTTTGATAACGACGGCAATTTTTATAATGAGAATTACAGGTCTGCATTATGCGATTACGTGTATACCTTAAAAGACGGTTATAACGAATATATGCCCAAAACCACCTTTTACGGATTTAGATACATAAAGGTATGCGAGTTTCCCGGAGATGTAAGATTAGAAAACTTCGATATTTGCGTAATATGTAGCGATATGGAAAGAACAGGCACTTTTATCTGTGATAATGAGATGCTAAACAAGCTAAACAGCAATATAGAATGGGGTATGAAAGGTAATTATGTGGATATTCCTACGGACTGCCCTCAAAGAGACGAGCGTTTGGGCTGGACGGCAGACACTCACGTATTTTTGGAAACTGCAAGCTACATATATAATGTAAACAACTTTTTACGCAAATGGCTTATGGATTTAGCTTTAGAACAGGGAGAAAAAGGTGCAATACCCGTAATTATTCCTAAAATAAATTTAGTAGATCCGTCAGAAAAGCAAATATATGTAAAAGACGAATTTAACACAAGGAATGGATTATCTAAAGAAGATATTGAAAAAGGTATGGATAATGTGGATTATGCAGCCGGTTGGAGCGATGCCGTTGCAATTTGCCCCTATACAATGTATGAGTTTTATGAAGACGAGAACTTGCTTAGTAATCAGTTGGAAAGTATGACAAAATGGTGTGATTTCCTGTACAATCAGTATATCACACCCATAGGAATATGTACCGAAAACGGATACGGCGATTGGGTTGCTCTTGATGCCGAGGACGGAGATTACGTTGGGGCAACTCCTATACAGTACATTGCCGATGCTTTTATGATGCAATGTATAAAGCTAACGTATAAATCTGCAAAAATACTTAAAAACAGTAGTGTTTACAATAAATACATTAAAATGTTTGAAGATGCATATACTATTTTTAAAAGCAAGTATTTTACCAAAGATGGCGTTGTAAATATTTGGACACAAACAGCAAAAATACTTGCATTAAAATTCGAGTTAGCACCAAATATGGAACTACAAGCAGAACTGCTTGCAAAACAATTGGAAGAAGACGATTGCAGACTAACCGTAGGCTTTATGGGAATACCCTATATTCTTGAAGCATTAAGCGACAACGGACATTTAGACACCGCATATAAAACCCTACTAAGAAGAAAATATCCGTCATGGTTATATCAAGTAGATAAAGGAGCTACAACTGTTTGGGAGCATATAGATGCAATAAAAGAAGACGGTACCTTTTGGTCTTCCAATATGAATTCTATGAATCACTATGCTTATGGTAGTGTAGGTTCTTGGTTATATTCCAGAATTGGTGGTATTATGCAAGATAAATCCTCGCCCGGTTTTAAGCATTTTATTATAAATCCTCGCCCAAGCACATATATTAAAAGTGCAAACACCACATTTAAAACGGTGTATGGCACAATTAGATGTAAATGGGGCATTTCAAGCAGTAAATTTAACTTAGATGTGGTTGTGCCCTTTAACTCTACCGCAACAATTATTTTACCAAGCGGAAAAACTTTTGAAGTGGGTAGCGGAGAGTACAGCTTCTCGGAGTAAGTATTATTAATATAGTTTTCCTACTAAAATACAAAGCATAAAAGTTGAAATCACCGGCTAAGTCCGGTGGTTTTAGCTTGTATTTTCACCATTGACATTACCTCAATTCAGTTATAAAGTAGTATTTATATGTACTGCTAAAATAAAATACAAAATTGAAAGGAATTAATTATGAAAAAAAAATTAGGTTTTGGATTAATGCGTCTCCCTCTTACAGATGCAAAAGACACTAACAGCATAGATATTGCGCAGGTAAAAAATATGGTAGATGAATTTATTGGCAATGGTTACACATATTTTGACACTGCCTATATTTACGGTAATAGCGAGCTTGTAACTAAAGAGGCTTTAGTTAAACGTCATCCTCGCAACACCTATACTTTAGCTACGAAACTGCCTGTTTTTAAGCTAAAAAGCAAAGCGCAAGCAGAAGAGTTTTTTTTGGAGCAATTAAACAGATGTGGTGTAGATTATTTTGATTACTATTTACTGCATAATCTTATGCAAGATACCTATCCTATTGCCCAAAAATATGATTGCTTTGATTTTTTGCTTCAAAAGAAAAAAGAAGGAAAAATCAGGTATATTGGGTTTTCTTTTCATGATAATGCAAAACTTTTAGATGAAATACTAACCGCCTATCCCGATATGGATTTTGTGCAACTGCAAATTAATTATATTGATTGGGAAAGCCCTATAATACAATCCAAACAGTGTTACGAAGTAGCCGTAAAACACGGCAAAAAAATTATTGTTATGGAGCCTGTAAAAGGAGGTATGCTTGCAAACCTGCCTAAAGAAGCAACTGAAATTTTGAAAAAAGCTCGACCTACAAGATCTCCTGCTTCATGGGCAATTCGCTTTACTGCATCTATGCAAAAAGCAGATATTATTTTATCCGGTTTTTCCAATATGGAGCAAATAAAAGAAAGCATAGGCGATATAGCAAATTTTGTTCCTTTTAGCGATGCAGAAACAAATGCTGTAATGCAGGTTAGAGATATTATAAATTCTTCTGTGGTAATACCTTGCACATCTTGCCGATATTGCGAGCCTGTTTGTCCGCAAAACATTGTAATATCCGAGTATTTTGCAATTTTTAATGCAGAGGAGAAAACAGAAGAAAAAGAAATAGGTGTGCATATGCAGTATTTTCGGAATTTATTGCAAAACAGCACTAAGCCATCTCAGTGTGCAGATTGTAAGGAATGTGAAAGTGTTTGCCCTCAAAAGCTGGATATTACTTCTTACTTGAAAAATATTGCAAACACTTTGGAAACCCCTTGACACCCCAAATAAAATATGCTATTTTAAATACAACAAAAAGATTGGAGGTGTGTTGATGTCTGCATCCGTCAGGTAATTATGTGCATATAAAATAAAGAGAA
The DNA here is from genome assembly GCA_964628515.1 of uncultured Christensenellaceae bacterium. Lineage (GTDB taxonomy): Bacteria > Bacillota > Clostridia > Christensenellales > Christensenellaceae > CAZVNZ01. Next base: position 97,257 of record CAZVNZ010000005.1, on the reverse strand, counting down.
ATCTTTGTTTAGTTTGTGTACCCAATGCCTTGCGGAATATTAGGAAAGTGTCGGCACATTTTTTTAGTTATTTTTAAGCGTAGTGGGAAACTGCGCTTTTTTGTTTCCGCAAGTGTGGCTTGGTAAGGCATCATTAATAAAAAAATGCCTTAGCCATACGTAAAGAGAGGAAAAGGAATTGAAAACAGAATTAACAAAATACGGCTTAAATGATTTTTTTATAAAAAAAGCTACTTTATGCGAAAAACACGAAGAGCTGTTTTTAGCACGTGTTACAAAACAACATAGAGATATATACACCCTAATGGGTGAAAACGGCGCATTTACCGCCTGCGTATCCGGAAAATTTGCTTATAGTGCAGATGAAGGCGCAAATTACCCTGCCATTGGAGATTGGGTGCTTGCCGACCGTTTATGCAACACAGAGGGTGTGGGGGTAATTCATCATCTAATAGAGCGAAAAAGCGTGCTTATAAGGCAGGAAGCCGGCACGGGAAAAGGCGGACAGGTAATTGCATCTAATGTGGATATTATTTTTATTTGCATGGCTTTAAATGATGATTTTAATTTAAGACGGGCAGAGCGGTACTTAACGGCGGTTTGGGAGAGTATGGCTACCCCTGTAATTGTGCTTACAAAATCGGATTTGTGCGAGGATTTACACACTAAATTACGTCAGACAGAAGAAATTGCGGTGGGTGTGGACGTGGTTGCATATTCTTCTAAAAATGATGAGGGCTACTACCAAATACAAAGCTATATAAAAGAAGGTGTTTCCGTTGCCTTTGTAGGCTCTTCCGGAGTGGGCAAATCCACCCTAATAAACAGGCTTGCAAACAAAGAAATTTTTGCAACAAACACCATTAGAGAGCAGAACGGGAAGGGGAGACACACCACCACGCACAGAGAGTTGGTGCTACTGGAAAATAGAGGCGTAGTAATAGATACGCCGGGTATGAGGGAGTTTTCCGTGTATAACGGGAACCTTTCCAAGACTTTTGATGATGTAGAGCGTATAATCACCAAGTGCAAATATAAGGACTGCACCCACACAAACGAGCCCGGGTGCATGGTACGCCACGCAATTTCGGAAGGTGCGTTGTCCCCCAAACGTTTGGAGAGTTACAGCAAACTGCAAAGGGAATTGGCATATGACAGGCTAAACTCACGACAAACGGAAAGGGAAAAACTAAACAAAATGTTTGGTAGCAAAAGTGAGTTTGTGCAGTTTCGCAAACAAATAAAAAGCAAAAACAAATAGTAGCACACTAAAATAAGCTATATTGCCAAAAAGGTTATTAAACAGGGATTGCAAACGTTTACAGTTTTTGACTTTCAGGCAATAAGTATAGGCAAACAGGAGGAAAAAATGGAAATAAGAACAGAAACCCCGTCAGATTATGTAAATGTTTACAATGTGGTTAAATCCGCATTTGCCACGGCAGAGCATGCCGACGGCACAGAGCAAGATTTAGTTGTTGCATTAAGAAAAAGCCAAAGCTTTATACCAAAACTATCCTTAGTTGCAACCATAAATGAGGATATTGTAGGGCATATAATGTTTACAAAGGCGCAAATCGGCGACACGGAAGCCCTAATACTTGCTCCACTTGCTATAAGCCCAAAGCATCAAAAAATTGGCATTGGGCAGGCATTAATTAAAGAAGGGCATAAAATAGCCAAAACTCTTGGGTACAAGTACATTGTGGTGCAAGGTAGCGAGCACTACTACCCCAAAAGCGGTTACGAAAAGGCATCAAAACACGATGTAATACCCCCTTTTGAAACGCCGGAGGAAAACTTTATGGTTATTTGTTTGTGTTATGATGATGTTATACCGTCAGGGTTGGTAAAAATTGCGGAAGAGTTTGGGGGTTAAACGATATTTAAGGTAAATTGAAGGCTAAAGGGCTGCTCTTAAGCCTTTGGTTACTTTTTATTACGGTTATAGCTTGGGATTTTCGTGCAGTCTAAAAAAACTACCTCAAAAGTCCCTCATAACTAAATTTCCCCATTAATTTCCTAAAAACAAGCCATGCAATAAGTGCAATACCCACACCCAAAATCAGCAAAAACAATTCGCTTACAAGCATAACTCCCATAAATTGTGCTACAATAATTAAAATTAGGGGCAGTATTAAAAATACCGCTTTTTGTTGTGCCTCTATAACCGTTTGAGATTTTGCCGAGCTTTTAACAATTAAGGAGATTGCAACAATAGATATGGCAGGTGCAAGTAGCAGCATAATAATAAGCCAATTCATACTTGGAAAAACAAAACTACCCGTTGTTGCAAATATTTCTATACCCAGTACAATTTGCATGGCAAAAAAGGAAATAAAGGAGACCATCATACTTAGCAAAAAAGATGCCAAAACCTTAGAGCGAAAGATTTCTTCTACACTAAGTGGGCAGTAAAGCAAGGTTTCTAAAGTGCGTTGCTCCTTTTCTCCTACAAAGGCACTTGCCGACATTACCGAGGATGTCATTATCGGAATAATCAAAAAAAACAATGGCAAAATGTTATTAAGTAACAGAGAAAGTACAGTAATATTTATATTTTGCGATTGCTCGGAAATGGGAATCATTCTTAATAAATCCTCTAACTCCCCTAAATCTCCGGACATAAAGTGCAAGGACAGTACTAAAATTGAGGGTAAAATAATTGTTAGCACCAAAGGCACAATAAGCAGGGCGGAAAACAGTTGCTTATCTGCGGTAACCGCTTTAAAATCTTTCTTTATAATAGCTATTGTGGCTATTTTATTTGCATTTTTCATCTGCTTTCCTCCGGTTGCTTGGCTGTTAGGGCAAAATAAATATCCTCCAAAGAGGGCAATATTGTAGTTACATTGTAAATATTTCCGCCTCCATTTACAATTTCTCTTATAATAGAGGGGATTTCCTCCTCCGTCTTTACCTGCATCTCAAACTCTCCGTATTCCGTTTTGCTGTATTTTTCCTCGTCTCTCACATTAGTAGCCTTTATTTTTACGGTGATGTTTGTCGCCACCTTGTTTCGCAATTCTTCTAAATTGCCAAGGGCTATCAACTCCCCTTTTTCTATAAGACCGTAGCGTGTACAAATTTCTTGCGCATAACGCAGTTGATGAGTGCATAAAAATATGGTAACTCCCATATCTTTAGCTAAATTGCGTAAAAAATGGTTTACCGTTAGGGTGCTTTTTGGGTCTAAGCCGGAGGTGGGCTCGTCTAAAAACAGCACTTTGGGGTTGTGTATTAAGCAACGTGCCAAGGATAATCTTTGGCGCATACCCGTAGAATAGGTGGCTAATTTACGGTCTTTAGCGTCCGCAAGCTCTAATTTTTCAAGTAATGCAAGTCCCCTTTCCTTACTTGTTTTTTCCGTAAGCCCAAAGGTTGCGCCGTAAAAAATAAGGTTTTGTATACCCGTTAAATTATTGTACATTTGGGCATGCTCTGTAACCACTCCCGTTAGTTGATGGACTTCTTTTGGGTTTGTTGCAGGGTCTATGTTTAGCACGGTGCAACTGCCATTTGTTGCATTTAACATTCCGTTAAGGAGTTTTACCGTAGTGGTTTTGCCTGCTCCGTTTGGTCCTAAAAACCCAAATACCTCCCCCTCGTCTAACTCTAAAGACACATTGGTAAGCGCCTTAATATTCTCATTATATGTTTTGGATAAATTCTTTATTATTACTGCCTTCACGATTAGTTATCCTCGTTTTTTTTAAGCCTTTCCACAATTTTTATAAACGCAGGTTCTTCCTTTAGCTCTTCAAAAATCGGGTTTTTTTCCACACTTTGTGTTATGCTCCGCTTTATCTCCCTTTCGTCTCTCGGTAAATCTGTACCAAGGGTTAGGGTGTTTTCCAGCCAATCATCTAACATATAAAAATACTCGTCTCCGTGGAGTTTTAGCGGATATATATTTCCCGTTGCTAAATCTGCGTATTTTTTTAGAAATTCCAAGGCTTTTTCTTTGTCGCCCAAGTCAATGCTGTACCTTGCTACAGAAATGTATATAGGCATTAATATTGTGGGATGCAGATTATCAACATTAAAGGCATCCACAATGGCAAAGGTGCGTTTTAACGCCTCCTCGTAGGTTTTTTTATCCTGTTTGCACAGCTTTAAGTAGGAAGGCATAAGGTTTAGCAGGCTCATAATATTTTTGTATATCCCCACCTGAAAAATGCTCTTAGCCTCGGCTACATTGCCTATCATTTCGTAGGCAGAGGCAAGGAGTGGTTCTGTAGATGTTAGAGATATTTCCTCTTTATCTATTAAAGCCACCACTTCATTTGGGCGGTTTTGCACAAGCAGGCAGTATCCCTCTAACAGTTGCGCCTGTTTTGCAAGCTCTGCATCCTTACTATTGCTTTTAACATATTTTAGCAACCTTTTTGCCTCTTCTATAATTTGTGCGGTTGTCTCGGCGTTTTCCCCTCGCATACTGTTATTTACAAGTAAAGCCGCAATTTGAAACAGCAAAGGATAGCAAGAATAATATTTTTTTATAATATCTTTGCACTTGATAAGCACTTCGTCCATAGGTAAATTGTTAAAATCTTTGGTTAAATCGGAGTACAGTTTGCGTATTTCCTGTTTTGTAAGTTGTGGTTCGTAGTTCATAAGTTCGTCTATCGTCGTATTAAAATAGGTTGCCAGCTTAGGTAAAATAGCAATATCCGGATAGGAAAGCCCCGTTTCCCACTTAGATACAGATGCTTTAGAAACACCTAAATAATTGGCAAGTTCGTCTTGTGTAAGCCCTTTTTCTTTTCGTTTGTTTACAATGGATTTTGCAATGTTTATTTCCTTCATTATGTAACCTCCTGCTTTTATTACAGTATAGTAGTATTATACAGCAAATGGCAAGGGATTTATAGTTGATTATAGTTGATAAAATCAACCATAAGGAAACTTTGGTTGCGTTTTAGAAAAATTAGCCTATGATTAAATATCTCCCCTTAAAATTCCGTAATTAGTGCAAAGTAAGTCAAACTCTGTGGAGTACACAAAACCTCTGTACACATTTAGCCTACTGTTGCCACCGTTTAGACTGCTTACCCACGCACTTTTACCCGTGCCGTCCGCACCTCTGCCCATCATAGCAAGATACAGTTTGTCCACGTATTCGTCGTTAGAGGTGTTGGCACCTAAAAATTCCGGACTAAAAAATATTCCGTAGGCAATTTGAGAGCCTGTCGCCGTTTTTTGCAGTAGTGCCGTTGTCCATTGGTTTAAGCCGTCTGCGTCCGGTGTTCTGTTTAGGCAAATTTTGTATAATCTGCTTACAAATTCCGTTACTTTATAGCTTTGGTCTCGTGGCTCGGTAGAGGCGTAATCCCCCCTTACTATGCCTATTCTTGCACAATAGTTTGTAAATTCCGGAGAGTTAATAAATCCCGAAAAAACAAAATATCTGCTCATGCCTGCATCTAAGCAATTAACCCAACTGCTTTTCCCCGAAGGGTCGGAGGGTCTGTTTAACAAATATTTAAACAGCATTTCCACAAAATCTGCGTTGGAGGTGTTTTTGCCTAAATATTCGTCGCTGAAAACAAACCCAAGCGCCACTTTTGCTCCTTGAGCATTTCCGGATTTTAGGTTGTCCGTCCATGCTTTTTTGCCCTGCGTATCCCCCTCTCTACCCAACACAATATTGTAGGAGCGGTCTACAAAGCCCTCTATGGTATCGGAATAGCTGTCTTTGTTTATGTTGCCCGAATTATTGCCACCATCACTATAATTTAAATAAAGTTGAGCAACAGCGGAAAAATCGCTGTTTAAACTTCCGTTTTGGTGAGTGGCTGTAATTCTGTAATAGTTGTTGCCTTTTTTTCCCTCTGTATCCGCATAATTTGTATATGCCGTGCTTGCAAGCTCGTAGTAATTTGCGCCGTCCGTGGATTTGTAAATTTTATAGCCGTTTGCTCCGCTAACTGCGCTCCAGCTTAAATATATGTTTTTATCTCCGTTGTTTGTTAGGTATAGAGATGTTGGCGGTAATAATTTGTTTGGTGCCACCGTAACCGTGCAAGTTGCGGTGGGGTATCCCGAAGCGGTTACCGTTATTTTTGTGCTGCCACCCGATACTCCCACTATGGTTGCATTATGCACATTACCACTACTCGTTTTTGAAACACGTGCTATATTTGGGTCAGATGTACTCCATGTTACGCTACCATCATCTATATTTGGGGAAAGAATTGCGGAAATACCACGGTTTTCTCCTACATTTAGGCTTATATTGCTGCTGCTTAAAGTAGTTGTTTTTACTACGTTTTCCTTAACCGTAACTGTGCAACTTGCGGTAGGATAGCCAAAACTGTATGCGGTTATAACCGAAGTGCCCACCGATTTTGCGCTAAGTGTAACCTCGCACAAACTGCCTGCCGTTTTTTCCGCCGCAACTGCGGCTGGGTTAGAGGAAGTCCATGTAATATCGCTTGGTTTTAAAGTTGGGCTTGCCGTTGCCGTAAGCTTTTGAGTTGCCCCTTTATTTAAAGATAGTGTTTTTGAGTTTAAAGAGAGGGTTCTGCTTTCTCCGCTTGCCCGTTTTTTTGCCTCTACCACCGCATCGTAAGCATTTACTCTGCCGTAGCCGGAGTCTGAATCCTTGCCCTCGTCATAAATATCCGTAGCCGTTGTATAAAGTACGTCCTTAACCTCGTCTACGGACAATCTTGGATTAACATAAAGCACCATTGCCACCACAGCGCTAACCACCGGGCTTGCCATGGAAGTACCGTTTTTATAAGCATAAGAATCACTTAAAGCTATACTGTATATTTTAGAGCCGGGGGCGGAAATATCCTTTTTTTCTCCCCAATTAGAATAGCTTGCACGCACCGTTCCTCCTTGATCTAAAGCTATTACGCTTATACATTGGTCGTAATCCGCAGGGTAGGTAAAGGCATCTTTCAAAGAGTCGTTACCTGCCGCCGCTACCACCACCGTTCCGTTGGTCACCGCTTTTGTTAGTGCGCTTTCCATTAAATAGTCGGAAACAAAACCGCTAAACGAACTTCCAAGGCTTAAATTAATAACTCTTGCGCCGTTAGCCAAAGCATGCTCTATCCCTCTTACTATGCTTGCCGTAGATGCGCTGTTGGTGTCTGCCGTAAAAACATCAACCGTAAATAATTCCAAAATATTGTTGGTGTAACCGCTTGCAACTCCCAGCCCTCCCACAGAATTGTTGGCAGTAGCACCGATAATCCCGGTAACGTGAGAGCCGTGCCCATTAGTGACACCCGTGGCATCTCTTGTAAGTTGGGGATAGGGTGGCGCTGTTTTTGTGGTTACATCCACGCATAAACTCTTGTTGATGTTTGCCTGTATATCGGGGTGGTTGATTTCAAGCCCCGAATCCAAAACCGCCACTTTTATCTTGTTTGCGGTGGGTAGTGTGGCAATATAGTCCCATGCCTCAAAAGTTTTTATAGAGTTTAAATGCCACATTAGAGCAACTGCGGAATCGTTGGGGGTTGCCATAATTTGCTTGGGGCTTTCCTCCGCCGGTTCTTCCGCTAAAGTATATATATAGTTAGGTTGAGCAAATTTTACGATAGGGTCGTTGGTGTACTCTTCTGTCGCCTGCTCTACCGTTTGGTCTAAAGCTATTTCCACCACCGCAATTTTTTCTTCCAAAACCTGAGCAACTTCCGCACTTTGCGCCTCTTGCTCCTCTATTACCTGCTCTATTTGAGTTTGGGTAGCATCATCATTAAAAACAACCAGTACCTCCCCCGATACAAAGGGTAAATCCTCCTCCTGCCTTTGTGCCTCCGCTTGTGCAAAGGCGGTAATTTTTGGTGTAGCCCTGTCTGCGATTGTTTGACTAAACCTTTCAAGCTGGGGGTTTTGAGACTCGTAATAATATTTAAGAATTTCGCAAACCTGCTCTTCAAACAGCGTATCGTCCGTATATGCGTTTAGTATTTCTGCCACCCTTGCACCGTCGCTTTGGGCTATTATTAGCAATTCTTCAAAGGTAAAAGCACCTTGCATTGCCGTTGTGTTTGGCTGGGCATCGGTGTTTTCTTCTTCTATGGTGATGCCGTTTAAAAGGTCTGTGGGGGCAGTTTCTTTTGTTATTGCAGTGGCTGGTTGTTGCTCTGCAAACTCGGTGTTTTCCGTGTTTTGTTGGCTGTCTGTGGGTGGGCTTTGTGCCTCTGTGGTAATATCCCCAGGGCTAATATCCCCCTGTGCCAAAGTGGCAGGGGCGAAAATCATACTTATAATTCCCGAAACTAAAACTAAAATTACTATGCGTTTAAATTTGTTTTTCATATTATGTTACCCTTATATGTTTAGCATTTTTAAATATTAAATGTCTCTTTCTTAAAATGCAGTATAAAAATGCAAATGGTTTTTAATTTACTGTAATAGTACTATAATTATCCCATTTTTACAAGGTTTTTTTATACGAATTATACCTGTTGTATATTGCAACAAAAAATAGCAAATATGTGAGGCTTTCCTGTAAATATCGAAAATATTCTAATGTTTTAAATTGTAGATTAGTGTCTGCCCACATTTACAAGGGCTTCAAGCTCCTGTTGCATTTTTAAAAGTGCGTCCTCCATGCTTAGCTTGCCGTCTAAAATAAGCACAATATTTTCGTATACGATTTTTTCAAAGAGTATAATAGGCACTCTAGAATTGTTTTTTACTATGGATTTGCGTTGTCTGTTGTAAGAATATGTATCATAAATTAGTGTAAGCCACGGGTAGTGGTTTAGCATTTCATCGTTAAAAAACACGTTTTTTAGAGGGGATTGTCCTTCCAATATGGTGAAATAGTTGCTCATGTTAGGGTCGCTTACCCATTTTAAAAATTTTAGTGCGGAGTCCTTTTTTGTGGAGTTTTGGGCAACACTAAGCCCCCAACTGCCCAAAACGGAGCAACCGCCGGGTATGTGTGCATACCCCACCTTGCCAATAACCCCCGATTTGCGATAGTTGTTTTCGTCTGCAATAAAAGAGGCATAAACTAAAAGCATTGCGGTTTTACCCGAGTAAAACTCCTGCATTGTTTGGTCTATGGATAAATACTTGTTTTTTTGGTTGGTGTAGTTGTAGGTTTCTATAAAATTTACAATACCCCTTCTGAATTTCGGTGTGTTTACCGTTATGTTTTGCTTGCTGTCAAAAATACTTGCGCCGCACGCCCAAAGGCGTGGCATAAGCTCAGGTATCATATTTTCCTGTGTACTGGAAGCCACGGACGTGCCGTATTTAACAGGGGATTTCTTATTGTATTTTTGCGTAAAAAACTTACTTATTATATTAAACTCGTACCAAGTTCTCGGAGTATCCAATTTGTAATTATGAATTTTTTCAAACTGCTTTTTAATTTCGTAATTCTCAAATAAATCCTTTCTGTACAGCAGTAATTGCGGTCCGTACAAGAAGGGTACGCCGTAGTAATTGCCCTTGTGGTTGCCCACCCTCTCCAAAATATCAAAGAGAAAACTCTCCTTGTCAAACTCCTTAGAGTTTATAAAATCGTTTAAATTATAAAAGCAGTTTTTTTCCGCCAAATAGTCAAGCCAAGGATTATCATACATAATGATATCGTACTTTTTATTGCTTAGTATGCGTTGCATTATAAGGTCGTGGTCGCACATTGTTATGTCTAAATCTATCCCCGTTTTTTGCATAAAATTAGGCTTTAGCTTTTTTATGGCGTATGCGTTTGGCGACTCCAAAAACAGCAGTTTAAGCACTTCCTTTTTACTAACGAAATTTTTAGGGTTATCCGTGCCCGAAAAAACTTCTTTAGATATTATTTTATCCTCTAAAATAACCTCTTGTTTTTCAAAAAGCAAAGGGGCTTCTATGTTTTCCGTAAGTAAGTTTGCCGCACTTTTTCCAAGGGTGTGTGCAGGGCGCATTGTGCCTGTTATTCCCATATCTTTAATGTTACTGCTCCAAAGCTCTTGTCCTAAGGACACAAAAAATATCTCCTTGCCCGCCCTTAGCCCTATTAATGATGATGCTCTGCTTATGCCGTTTAGCAAGGTTTGGGAGGTGGTGAAAATAATATTTGGGGATTGCTCTTGCAAAAAGGTTATTGCCCTTCTGAACGCCTCTTCTTTTGATTGCGAGATGTGCAAAATATGCTTTTCTTTGTATTCTATGCCTTTTTCTATGCAAAAATCCAAGTAGGCTTTTTTACATTCTTCCTCGCAAGAAAAGGACTCTAACCCTAATACCAATCCTATTTTTTTAAAGCCCTGTTTGTATATTTCTTCAAATATATACCTTGCGGTATTATAGTTGTTAAATGCAATAAAATTATGCTCTATACCTGCTATTTTTCTGTCTATAAACACCACGGGTATGTTGTTGTTTATAAAATTTTCCAAAAAAAACTCTTTGTTTTGGGGCTGGCTTGTAATTATAATTAAACCGCAAATATTTTTTTCAAGCATACTGTTTAGTATTTTGGTTTCCGTTTCCGCAACGTCGTTTGTTAGGGCTAAATTAAAGTAATATCTGGATTTTGTTAAAACGTTTTCTATACCCGAAAGTATGTAGGAGTAGTATTGGTCCGAAGTGTTGGGTAGCACTATGCCTACCTCGTAATTTACACCGTTTCGTAAGTTTTTTGCAAAAGCATTGGCTTTGTAATTTAGCTCTATAATGGCATTTTGTATTGTTTTAGCGGTACTTTGCTTTACGGGTCTGGATTTTGTTATATAGTTAGATACCGTACCTATGGAAACCCCTGCCATTTTAGCAACATCTTTTATTGTAGACACTACTATACCTCCAATATTCTTTGCTTTACTATATAAAGTATATCACATTTTAAACATAAGTAAAACAAATTAAAACTTTTAATTAAAACGTTTTAATAATTTTTTCATAAAACATATTGAATTGTGCTTGCACATTGTTTATAATTTACACAAAATCAAAAAAATAATTCTTAGCGTAAAAAAGATATTCAACAAGCAAAGGTAAAAATCAATATGGGAGGGCTCAATTAATGGAGCAACAGTTAATTGCACTAAAGATGAATGGTGTAAGTAAAGCGTTTCCGGGTACTCTTGCCGTCAATAATGTAGATTTTGAGGTAAGGGCAGGAGAGGTACACGCTTTAATGGGAGAAAACGGTGCCGGAAAATCCACACTTATGAAGATGTTAGCCGGCTCTTACGACGACTACACAGGCGAAATTTTAATTTACGACAAAAGTGTATCGCTAAAAACCCCTTCGGAAGCCAAAACCGAGGGTATAGGCATGATGTACCAAGAGTTAAGCATAGCCTATAACAGAAGTGTGCAGGAAAATTTATTTGCAGGGAACATTCCTTGCAAAGGTGGTTTTGTGGATTTAAAAGAGTTAAAAAAGAGGGCGCTTAAATCCCTGTCTAAAGTCAAATTAGAAAACCATATAGACCCAACTGCACAAATGAAAACCATAAGCCAACACGAATCGCAACTTATTGAAATGGCAAAGGTTTTAAACAACAACCCCAAAATATTGGTTATGGACGAGCCTACCTCTGCCCTATCCAGCGAGGAGGTTAAAACGCTGTTTGAAATTATAAGAGAGCTTAAAAAGGAAGGGATTGCCATTGTATATATCTCCCACCATTTGCCCGAAGTTTTTGAAATTGCAGACAGAGTAACCGTGCTTCGAGACGGTAAAAAAATAGATACCAAAAGCATTTCCGAAGTAACCAAAGAAAGCCTTGTAGAAATGATGATAGGGCAAAAGGTTACGGATTTTTACAAACACGGAGACGCCCAATTAGGAGAAACGGTTTTAGAAGTTAAGAATTTAACCCATTACGGATTTATACACGATGTTTCTTTTAAATTGCAGAAAAACGAAATTTTAGGCGTAATAGGGCTTGCAGGCTCGGGCAGAACAGAGCTTGGCAGAGCCATTTGCGGTGCAGACAAGGTGGACGAAGGCACCCTTGTAATAGAGGGGGAAGAAACCAAAGTAAGCTCTATGAGCAAAATGTTGCAAAAAGGCATTGCCTACCTAACGGAAGACAGAAAAACAGAAGGGCTTGCCTTAAGACTTACCAACAGAGATAATATATTTTCCGCAATTATACCAACTTTAAGCAAAGGCGGTTTTTACTTTCCCAAATCGGGCAAACCCATATTAGAAGAGCTTTACCAAAGGCTATCCATCTACCCACCCGACCCTGAGGTTACAACCTCCAACTTATCGGGAGGCAATCAACAAAAAATTCTGCTTGCAAAATGGCTTTCCTCCAAACCTAAAATACTTATTTTGGACGAGCCTACCCGTGGTGTAGACGTTGGTGCTAAAAAACTTATACACGAAACAATATTTGCACTTACTCAAGAGGGTGTTTCGGTAATACTGCTATCCTCCGACCTCCCCGAGCTTGTATCCCTATCGGACAGAATAGTGGTTATGCGCCAAGGGCATATGGTAGGCGAGCTACATAAAGACGAAACTTTAGACGAAAATAAAGTGCTGTTAGCAGCAAATGGTGAAAGGAGTACATTTAGTGTTGAATATTAATCCTCAAAACAATATGTTAGACAGCCGTAAAACCAAACACAATTCTTTTGCTGTCACAGTTTCTAAATTCGGCGTATTTTTTATGATAGCCGTGCTAATGGTTGTAGGCTCTATAATTTCCAAAAACTTCTTTAGTGCCAATAACTTTTTAAACATACTTAATGCGGTATCCTACTTAGGTATAGTGGCAACGGGTATTGCTTTTGTAATATACACAGGGCAATACGGCGATATGTCCGCCCCCATGACTATGGCAATCTCCGGCGTTATGTGCGTGGAGTTTATGCGCTACGGGCTTGTATACGGAATAATTGCCGCAGTAGTAACCGGTATTGCAATAGGACTTATAAACGGATTTTTAGTAGGTAAATTTAAAGTAAACGCAATTATTTGGACATTAGCCATGAACTTTATTTTAGAGGGGCTTGTAAGATGGTCTTACCAAGGTACTCAAATTTATCCGGATATGGCAACGGCAGAAACCTATAAAACAGGATTTTTCCTACCTTTAATGTCTAACCTTGACCCAAACATTTTGCAATTAGATTTAACATCTCGAGCGGCGGACTTTAACGGGCTTGCCCAAACCTACCCCTTAGGCATACCCCTTGTGTTGTATGTTATGATAGGGGTTATGATTGCAGGCTACGTTGTAATGTCCAAAACAAAATTTGGCGCACAGCTAAAAATTGTGGGCTCTAACCAAAAAGTTGCAAGTATGTCCTCTATAAACGTAACAAAAATTGTTATGATGTCCTTTATGATTTCCTCTATGTGCGCAGCCATTGGCGGTATATTTATGACATCTCTAAACCAAGTTGGTGCGTTTTATATCGGTCAGGGGTACGACTTCCAATCGGTTACAGCCATTATTTTAGGCGGTATGAGCCTTGCAGGCGGTAGAGGTAATATGATTGGCGTTTTCGGCGGTGTATTTACCTTAGGCTTAATTAGTAATATTTTAACACTTTTAGGTGTTGGTACATTTACCCAAAAGATGATAACAGGTGTGCTGTTTATTATAGTGGTTGCGGTAAATGCAAGATCCTTAAGAAAGTTGGGTAGAGATTATGCATAAAACTAAATTTAACAAAAACAATATTTCAAATGCACTAAACAACAACAGAATTTATTTATTCTTACTTGTTATAGGTATTATAATGCCCTTTTTAGCTCCTAATTTTTGGGGAGAGGGCAACGTGGTGCCCATGCTTAAAACTACCATACTTCCAATTATGGTAGGCATAGGCTTTACCTACGTTATGATAGGCGGAAACTTCGATTTATCCGTAGGCTCTACCATAAATGTAGGTGCGTGCCTAACCCTTGGGCAGTTTAATATGTTTTACGAGGCATTTGGTGGCGAGGCGGCAGGCGACGGCGCACTTATAGGCGCTTGGGTGCTTGCAATAGGCATAGCCGTTGGTGCAGGAGTACTTGTAGGCTTAATAAACGGACTGCTTGTTGCAAAAGGACAGGTACACTCTTTTATTGTAACAATAGGTATGCTTACCGCCCTTTCAGGCTTTGTATACACCTATTGCAACGGGAACACCATAAGTGCGGACAGCTCCGCTCTTGTAGACGTTATAGAAAAACCTTTTACCTCTCTACCCTACCTTTCGGTGTTTACCATTAGGTTTGTAATACTTCTCGTGGTGATTGTTGCCTTCGAGTTGCTTTTGCAAAAGGCAAAATGGGGCAGAGATTTACTTATGGTAGGCTCTAACAAAGAGGCAGCTTGGCAGGCAGGCATAAACACGCAAAAAAAGGTTATTATGACATTTATAGTCTCCGGTTTTTGTGCGGCGCTTGCAGGTTCATTATTTGCAATTTCTATGAACGCAGCCGTGCCAAACTACGGAGAACGTGGGATAAATCCCCTAATGCTTGTGCTTGCATCTACAATAATAGGCGGTACGGTAATGACGGGTGGCAGTGGCAGTGTTGTTAAAACGGCGATTGCGGTTATTACCATACAAGCATTGTTTAACGGCTTAATTATGATGGGGCTTGGGTTTGATGCTCAAGTGCTGGCGGCAGGCGTTCTGCTTGCGGCAGTAGTAATATTTGAGGCGTACTCCATTTATCGTCAAGGGCTTAAAAAAGGCTATCGTGCATCTCTTGCAAAAGAGGCGGAAGAAATGCGCTTGCGGTTAAAAAACAAAAACAAAAGCTATTCGCAGTAATGTGATTTAATATAGCTAAAAAAACCAATTAGGAGGAAAAAAATGAAAAAAGTATTATTTATCGTACTCTCTTTAGTGCTGGTTGCAGCATTAGTAGTGGGTTGTGGTGCTCCGGCACCGGCTGCATCCGAAGCTCCGGCTTCCGAGGCTCCGGCATCTGAGGCTCCCGCTTCCGAAGCTCCGGCATCTGAAGCACCCGCATCCGAAGCTCCTGCTTCTGACGCTCCTGCATCCGAAGCTCCTGCAGGCACAACAAACCTTGAAGGCGTGCTTGGCTCTGACGGTCAACCCCTATTATTAGTTGGCGAAACCCGTCCTGTTCCGGAAAAACCCACGCAAAAAGAATTACTGGATATGTGGAACATAGAGTACGCAGGTCGTGAAACTGTAAAAGAGCCTATGATTGAGTCTACAAAAGATGGTATTGCAGGCAAAAAGCTAATAATGATAGCTCAATCCGAGCATCCTTATTGGACAGCAGTTGCAAACGGTTTTAAAACAGCCGCAGAAGCATACGGCGCAACCTACGAAATTTGGAATCCCAACGGCGACCTTAACCAACAAAACCAATTCGTAGACAAAGCTATTGCAGAAAAAGCTGACATGGTATTCCTTGCATCCTTAGATGCAAAAGCAAGTGTACAACAGTTCAAAAAATTGTATGATGCTAAAATACCTGCTATTGCATTTAACATGATTCCTACAGACGAAGCTATGAAATACGTTATCGGTATTACAGCTCCCGACGATTTTGGTCAGTTCAGAATGTTAGCTAAATATCTTGCAGACGATATGGGCGGAAAAGGTGGCGTAGGCTACATCACACATATCCCCGGCGGATCTCCTTACTTTGCACGTTACAAAAACGTGGAAGAATACTACAAAACAGATTATCCGGACATGAAAACTTTAGACGTTCAATCTCCGGGATTTGATGCTCCTAAAACCAAACAGGTTGTTGCCGACTGGCTAACACGTTTTGGCGACGAGCTTACAGCTATCGTAGTATCTGACGACTCCGCACAAGCTTTGGGTGTTTCTCAAGCTATTGACGAAGCAGGCAGAAAAGACATTAAAGTTATTGCTGCCGGCAACTCCAAAGTTGGTATGGACTTAGTTAAGAGTGGCGGACTTTTCGCTATTACTTATCAATCCGCAGAGGCTGACGGCGCAGTACCCGTTAAACTTGCAGCAGATTACTTTGCAGGCGAGGACATTGGTACAAACGCAGCTTACTACCTACCTCAAGCAGTTATAACAGCAGAAAATGTTGCTGATTACGAGCCTGCTCAATGGTAAACTAAACTAATAACTAATATATGGGCGGCTACAAAAGCCGCCCAAAAAAATACAAGGAGAACCCTATGTTGCACGACCCAAGCCATGTAGGCCAAATACCTACATCGGAAGAAATATCACTATCACAAGAAGAAAAAAACATTTTAAAGCAATTAGGCACGGAAATTGCAGACATTGCGGTTTTGGATTGCCATAAAGAAAAAGCGGTTTTATGGCAAAAAACAAACGATTTAGAGCACACACGCCCAACCCTTTGGGTAAACGAAATTCCTTGGCACGAAATGAATATAAACGACGAGCTTACCCTAAAAACTGCTCACCCATGGGCAAGACAGCTTGAAACCAAACTAAGACGCACCCTGTTTCAATGGAAATATATGAAGGGGGATATGATTATAAGCCCCTATATAGAGTGCGAAAAGGTGTTTCACTCTACAGATTTTGGCATAATAGAAGAAGTGGACACCGCAATTACAGACAGCGAAAACGAGATTTATTCCAGGCACTTTATCCCTCAAATAGAAGAAATTGAGGATATAGAAAAAATAAAATTGCCGGAAATTACATATATGGAACTGGCAACCGCCAATTCCTTTAATACAATGAAGGAAATTTTCGAGGGCATAATAGAGGTAAAACTTGTGGGGCAATCTCACATTTGGTACACACCTTGGGATTACCTTATACGTTGGTGGGGCATAGAGCAGGCAATGGTAGACTTGTATTTGCGTCCCGAAATGGTAAAAGCCGCCTACAATAAAATGGTGGATGCGTGGATGGTGGAGCTTGACCAATTCGACAAACTTAATTTGTTAGAGCTTGACTGCAACAACACTCGCATAGGCAGCGGTGGCTACGGATATACAAAGGAATTACCGGGGGATGATTTTGACGGTACTGTACACCCTAAAAATATGTGGGGGTGTGCAAACGCACAAATTTTTTCCGAGGTTTCCCCACCTATGCACAAAGAATTTGCCATAGACCACGATTTAAGATGGCTAAACAGGTTTAAACTCACCTACTACGGCTGTTGCGAGCCTTTGCACAATAAAATGGAGATACTCGATGCAATACCCAATTTGCGTAAGGTATCCACAAGCGCATGGGCGGATATTCCTAAAATGGCGGAGTGTGCAAAAAACAAATATGTACTAAGCATAAAACCTTCCCCTGCCGTATTCGCAACAGAAAGCTACGACAACGCAAATGCCAAAGCAGACCTTAAACGCATGTTAAGCGAGGCTAAAGGCTGTAATGCGGAAATAATAATGAAGGATATTTCCACGGTAAAGCGAGACCCACAAAGGCTTTTTGACTGGGTAAAAATGGCACAGGAAGTAATAGAGGAATAAATTAAGGAGATTTTGCAATGAGTAAACAAGAAAAATTAGAAAGGCTTACCGCCGCACTCAACAATAAAAAAGGAGACAGAGTCCCTATTTCCGATGGTTTTTGGACGGGGTTCATGAAAAATGCAAAAAAGGAATGGGGCAAAGATGTAGACGTTTACAGAAAGTTTGATTTGGATTACATTATTATAAACCCGAATTTAGACCCTATTATTAAGGATTTTGAAATACTTAAACAACAGGGTGATGATATTACGGTAAAAACCGGCTTTGGCGCAACCGTACTTAGACGAGGGGATTTACCAATGCCTCACTTTGAAGAATTTGCGGTAAAAGAGCCCGAAGAGATGGCAACTTTTGTGCTGGAAAGCCCAAGAGACCCACGCAGATTGTACAGAGAGGGGCAAGACCAACTAAACTGCCTTTCGGATCAATTAGTGGAGGGGTTGCCTTGTTGGATGGACAGGGTTAATGCCTACGAGAAGGATTTCCCCGTGTTTGGCGGTATTTGCGAGGGTTACGAGTTTGTGTGGCGGTGCGTAGGCACGGAAAACGCACTTTTTTGGATGGCGTTAGAGCCGGAATTATTCGGCGATTTTATGGCACGCATTGGAGATTACTTGGTAGAGGTGGTAAAATTCCAAATAGAAGAGGCAAAGGGCAAGCTTTCCGGCTTTTATATTTGGGGAGATATTGCCTACGTAAATGGCATGCTCTTTTCTCCCGATATGTGGAGACAGTATTTTAAACCAATTACACAAAGGCTTATTAAAACCATTAAGGATGCAGGGCTACTGGTAATATACCACGGTTGCGGAGACGCAAGGGCGGTTTATGAGGACTTTATCGATATAGGACTTATGGGGTATCACCCTGTGGAGGTAAAAGCCCATCTTGATGTGGTAGAGCTTAAAAAGCAGTACGACGGCAAACTTGCCTTTGTGGGTAATATGGATGTACGAGAAATGGAAAGCGGAGACGAAAGGCGTATTTTAAAAGAAGTTTTATACAAACTGCAAGCGGCAAAAAACGGCGGTTACATAGCACAAAGCGATCACAGCGTTTCTAGCGATGTTTCTGCCAAAAGCTACGCATATTTTGTTAAATGTGTTAAAGAGTACGGCAAATTCCCCTTAGATATAGAAAAAATACAAGCTAAACTAAAAGAATTGGAGTAAAAATATGAAGAGATTTGGTCAAATAATTAAAGTAAAACCGGAAAAAGAGGCATATTACAAAGAACTCCACGCAAATTGCTGGGAGGGAGTGCTAAAAACAATTTACGATTGTAATATAAGAAACTACACCATTTTTTTAAGAGACGGCTTTTTGTTTGCATACTTTGAATATATTGGTGATAATTATGAGGCGGATATGGCTAAAATGGGGGAATGCGAAACCACTAAAAAATGGTGGGCGGAGTGTATGCCCTGTCAACAGCCCATAGACACCGCTAAAGATGGGGATTGGTGGATAGATATGCAGGAAGTTTTTCATTGCGATTAATAAAGGAGCAGATATAATGAACAACAAACAAAGAGGCTTAGCACCATTTTTAAATAAAACTATGGATAGATTTCCTATGTGGTACGGTGCTTCTCCCGAGTTTACGGAAAAGCTCGTAAAATTTTTAAATGCAAAAAGCGAGGATGACGCACTTTACAATATTTTGGATATGGACTATAAAACCATTCGTCCCAAATACATTGGCAGGGAGCTTAAAAAATACGAGGACGGCAGTATAGACACCGATTGGGGCATAAGAAGAGGAGGTTTGCATTTTGGGCAAGCCCTAAACCACCCTTTAGCCGAGTGCGAAACTTTAGAGGATGTTAAAAAATATTCCTTTCCAAGCCCTGACGATTATGATGTTAATTTTACCCAAGAGCAAATTGATTGGGCTAAAAACCATTGCCTTATTGCAGGCACGTGGTCTCCCTTTTTTCATGATTCTACCGAGCTTGTGGGCATGGAAAAATTCTTTTTGGATATGTACTTAAACCCCGAAGTTGTGGACTACATTATTGCAAAGTGCTTTGAGTTTTATCACGAAGTGGACAGACGCACTTTTGAGGCTAACAAAGGCTTAATAGATATGTATTTTATAGGTAACGATTTTGGCTCGCAACGGGCGCTTTTAACCTCCCCCGATATGTGGCGGAAGTTTTATAAGCCTTATATGAAAAAGCAAATACAGCAAGCCAAAGCCAACGGTTGTGTAACCGCAATACATTCTTGCGGTACTATTTACGAAATTATTCCCGATTTAATCGAAATTGGTGTGGACGCCATAAACCCCATTCAAGTAAATGCGGATAATATGAAGCCCGAGGATTTAATTAAGCAGTTTGGTGCAGATTGCGTATTTTTTGGAGGTATAGACGAAAACGATATTTTGCTAAACCATACCGAGCAAGAAGTTAGGGACGAGACTCGCAGAATAATAGATATTTTAGGCAGTAAGGGCAGATACATTGTTGCCGCCAGCCACGACTATCTGCTACCCGAGCTACCACCGGAAAATATTGCGGCAATGTACGACGAAGCCAAAAAATACGGCACAGGCAAATAACGGTGGTATTTTGCTAATCATCACCATAAAAAAGACTTAAATAAATTTAAAAAGGATTGGTAATTTTAATGCCTTATATTTCTACAAAACAAATGCTTAGTGACGCACAAAAGGGCGGTTATGCCGTAGGTGCGTTTAATACGGAAAATATGGAAGGAATACAGGGGGTAATTTGGGCGGCGGAAGAGCTTAACGCTCCTGTAATTATACAAACGACATCTTCTATGTGCAAATATGCCTCTCCCGAGGTGTACAGCGGAATTGTAAAAGCGATGGCGCAAAACTCAAAAGTACCTGTTGCGCTCCATTTAGACCACGGCAACAGCTACGACCTTGCAAGCAACTGCCTAAGTGCAGGCTATTCCTCCATTATGATAGACGGCTCTCCCCTACCCTTTGAGGAGAACATCGCCCTTACAAAACGTGTGGTGGAGCTTTGCAAGGATATACCCACAGAGGCGGAGCTTGGGAAAGTTGGGGGCAAAGAGGACGATTTAGATGTAAAGGATGCAGGGCTTACAGAGCCTATGGAAGCCAAGGAATTTGTGGAAAGAACGGGGATATTTTCCCTTGCGGTTGCCATAGGCACGGCGCACGGTTTTTACTCGGGCAACCCTGTTTTAGATAAAAAAAGATTGGAAGAAATACGCAAGGTGGTGGATATTCCCCTTGTTTTACACGGTGCATCCGGTCTTGCGGATGCAGATATTACAGACTGCATAAAACTTGGTATTTGCAAGGTTAATTTTGCAACCGAGCTCAGAGAGGCATATACAAGCGGTGTTAAATCCGCATTTGCAAGCAACCAAAGCCTTTACGACCCAAAAGAGTTTGGCAAAAAAGCAAGACAAAATGTTATGGAAATAGTAAAAAAACGCATACTTGTTTGCGGTTGTAACAACAAGGTGTAGTTATGCTACTGGGTATAGATATAGGAACATCCGGCTGTAAAGTTTGTTTGTTCGACTTTAACGGAAATATAATCAGTAAGGACACACAGCCCTACAAGGTTTACTACAAACAGGAAGGGTATGCGGAGCAAGACCCTAAAGAGTGGTTTTTTGCCGTTTGTGATGCGGTTAAAAATGTTTTGGCACAAAGCAAAGTAGACCCAAAAGACATTGCCGGTATTGGTGTGGACGGGCAAAGTTGGTCTGCAATTCCCATAGACGAAAAGGGGGAGGTACTGTGCAACACACCCATTTGGTTTGATGTGCGGGCTAAAGATATTTGCACAAAATACAATAAAGAAATTGGGGCGGACAACATTTTTAATTTGTGTGGAAACTCTCTGCAACCCTCTTACTCCACCCCAAAAATTATATGGTACAAAGAAAATTTACCCGACATCTACAATAAAACAAAAACCATACTGCAATCTAACAGCTATATTGTGTATATGCTGACGGGAAAAATTTCTCAAGATGTATGCCAAGGCTACGGACTGCATTTTTTTAATATGAAAAAATTAAGCTATGATGCAGATTTTATAAAGGCATTTGGTTTAAATGCGGATATGTTCCCTCCTATTTTTAAATGTCATGATGTAGTGGGGAAAGTAACTAAGAGTGCCTCTGCACTTACAGGGCTTTTGGAGGGCACACCCGTGGTTGCGGGTGGGCTGGATGCCGCTTGCGGATCTCTCGGAGCCGGAGTTATAGACGAAGGGGAAACCCAAGAGCAAGGGGGACAAGCAGGTGGTATGAGCATCGCCCTTAAAAAATATGTGGCGGATAAACGGCTTATACTAAGCACTCACGTAATTCCCCACACCTATTTACTGCAAGGCGGTACTGTGGGTGGCGGTGGTGTTATGCGTTGGATGGCACAAGAGTTTGGAGACGCAGAAAAAGCCATTTCGGAGCAAACCCACGAAAATTTCTTTGATTTGCTCACCAAAAAAGCGCAAGCTGTTGGGGCAGGTAGCGACGGAATGGTGTTTTTACCCTATATGGCAGGAGAACGCTCCCCCATTTGGAATCCTAAAGCCAAGGGGGTATTTTATGGTGTGGATTACCGCAAAACCAAGGGGCATTTTATACGCTGTGCCATGGAAGGTGTGGTTTTTTCTTTAAAACACAATGTGGAAACGGCAAAAGAGGCAGGAGCGGAAATAAATAAATTTTATGCCATTGGGGGTAGTGCAAATTCTCATTTTTGGACGCAAATTAAGGCAGATGTTACGCAAAAAACTTTTGTAGTGCCCTACGCAGACGAGGCGACCACCTTAGGAGCGGCAATTTTAGCCGGGGTGGGCACAGGTGTGTACAAGGATTTTTACGAGGCAAGAGAAAAAACTTTGCGAATAAACAGAGAGCAAACCCCAAGCACAGCGGATTTAAACGCCTACAACGAGGGATACAGGCAATATATTGAGTTGTATGGCATTTTGTCAAAAGTTATGCAATAACTTTTGGTATAAAATGCACATATAGCTA
>CAZVNZ010000005.1:0-74793 GCA_964628515.1 uncultured Christensenellaceae bacterium | reverse complement strand
CAAAGCGAACAATATAAATTAAAACGAGGTAAACCAATGAAAGCAGCAGTATTATACGGTAACGAGGATTTGCGTTACGACGATTACAAAACACCCGAAGTAAGACCCTACACCGTTAAAATAAAGGTAAAAGCCAGCGGTATTTGCGGAAGTGATATTCCCCGAGTGCTTCAAAACGGAGCGCACAACTACCCTGTGGTATTAGGCCACGAGTTTTCGGGCGAGGTTGTGGAGGTTGGAGAGGGTGTAACTAAAATTAAAGTTGGGGATGCAGTAACGGGCGCTCCCCGCGTGCCTTGCTTAAAATGCGAGGACTGCATTGCAGGCAACATTGCCCAATGCAAGCATGACAGCTTTATAGGCTCAAGAGAGCAGGGCAGTTTTGCGGAGTATATAGTAATTCCCGAGCAAAACGCAGTAAAATTCGATAAATCCGTGCCTTACGAAGTGGCGGCTTTTTTTGAGCCGGCAACGGTGGCACTTCACGGTATACAAAATGTGGACTATAAAGGTGGGGAGTACGTGGCTGTAATAGGTGCAGGCACTATTGGCAACCTAACTATGCAGTGGTCTAAAATTTTTGGCAGTAAAAAAACCGTGGTTTTTGATGTGGACGACAGTCGACTTAATTTAGCGGTTAAAATGGGTGCGGATGCCGTTATTAACAGTTCTAAAGAGGGGTTTTTGGAAGAGGCGTTTGCCCTTACGGGCGGACAGGGCTTTAAGTACGTATTTGAGGTGGTGGGTATAAACCAAACTTTAATAACCGCATTAGAGCTAAGCGGAGCAAAAGCCTATGTTTCTCTAATCGGCACACCACCCACAAGTGTAACCTTTACCAAAAAAGAATGGGAGATAATTAACCGAAAAGAGTTATATATAAGGGGCTGTTGGCAGGGGTACTCCATGCCCTTTCCCGGTAAAGAGTGGGCGCTTACGGCACATTATTTTGCCACAAAAAAATTGCGCATTACCGAGGATTTTATAGACAAAAAATTTCCCCTAAGGGATGCCCCAAAGGCATTTGAGTTGTTTAAAACACCCGGTAGTGTTCACGGTAAAATACTTCTTATAAACGACTAAATTTAACATAATTTAAAAAACTTTTGGAGGAACAATGATAGTTACTGTAACAATGAACGCTTCCGTTGACAAACTTTATGTTGTGGACAGCCTTGAAAAATACGAAGTGCTTAGAGTTAAAAAAGTAAATAACACCGCAGGCGGTAAGGGGTTAAATGTTTCCCGAATACTAGCCATGACAGGCGAAAAGGTGCTTGCCATGGGCATGGTGGGCGGACACAACGGCAAGCTGTTTGAGTCTTTAATAAAAGAGCCGAATATTGAGCCACATTTTACATATGTGCAGGGGGAAACCCGTTGCTGTATTAATGTTTGGGATGTTATGCAAAGCAAAAGCACAGAGTTTTTAGAGCCCGGCTCTTTAGTTACGGAAAGCGAAACAGAGCAGTTTGTAGCGGATTATATGCAGGCGCTTGCTAATTGTGATTTAGTTTGTATCTCCGGCAGTTTGCCTAAGGGCATACGCACGGATTTTTACGCAAGGTTGGTTACTTTAGCAAAGCAACAGGGCAAGCAGGTACTCTTAGATGTGCCCTCCGAGCCCTTGCAAAAAGCGGTTAGAGCAACTCCCACATTAATTAAGCCCAATATGGATGAGGTTTCCGATTTAATCACTATAGAGGAAAAAACCATAGAAAACTTAGCGGATGCAGTCCTTAAACTCCATAAAGACGGTATAGAATACGCAACCGTATCTATGGGCAAGGACGGCGTACTAATGGGGTGCGAGGAGGGCGTTTTCCATAGTTGCCCCCCATATATTAAGGTAGTAAACACGGTAGGTAGCGGAGACAGTATGATAGCAGGGTTTGCAAAAGCAATTACTTTAGGGTACAGCCCCACAGAAATGTTGCGGTATGCTACGGCTATTTCGGCGGCAAACACATTAACCTTTGAAACGGGCAGTTTTAAAAAAGAGGATTTAGATGTGCTACTGCCACAAATAAAAATTCGTAAATTAAAGGATGGAACATTAAATGGAAATTATTGATGCAAAAACAGTAAAGCAAATAACATTAAGCGACGGAAGTAAAATCCCCTGTATCGGCATGGGCACTTTCGGCTCGGACAGATTTACCCCCACCCAAGTAGCAGACGGGGTTTTAGGTGCAATACGTTGTGGCTACCGCTTATTTGACTGCGCCTCCGTATACGGCAACGAGGACTTAATAGGAGAAGTTTTCGCAAGCGCAATAAAGGAAAACACAGTTACAAGGGGGGAGCTTTTTATAACCTCTAAAGTATGGAACGACAAACACAAGGAAGTAATAGCATCCTGCAAAAAATCTTTAAAGGATTTACAGCTAAGCTACATAGACGCTTACTTTGTGCATTGGCCCTTCCCTAACTACCATGCTCCCGGTTGCGACGGCGACAGCAGAAACCCTGACTCTAAGCCTTTTTCCGTAGATGAATTTATGTCTACCTGGGCACAGATGGAAACGCTTTACAACGAGGGGCTTGTAAAACAGCTTGGAATGTCTAACATGACAATACCTAAACTAAAGGCGGTGTTGCCCTTATGCAAGGTTAAACCCACTTTAATTGAAATGGAATTGCACCCCGGTTTTCAACAACAGGAGTTGTTTGATTACTGCGTTGCACAAAACATACAGCCCATAGGCTTTTGCCCCATAGGCTCTCCCACTCGTCCGGACAGAGACAAATCGGAGGGGGATGTTGCGGATGTGGAAATACCGGCGGTTGTGGCTGCGGCTAAAGCGCACGGCGTACACCCTGCGGTTATTTGTCTTAAATGGGCGGTACAAAGAGGGCAGATACCCATACCCTTTTCCGTATACGAAAATGAATATGTAAGCAACCTAAAATGCACCACCGAGGACCCTCTAACCCCAGAAGAAATGGACGCAATAAATAATTCTAACGCAAATTGCAGACTTGTAAAAGGACAGGTATTTTTGTGGAAGGATGCAAAAGGTTGGGAGGACCTTTGGGATTTAGATGGGGTTATTACCGAGTGATTTAGATTAAGGCTCGGTAATATATTAAGATTTATATGGGTTTTGACGTTTTATGGGGCTCATAGCAGATAGTTTTCGTACAAAAAGCTTATAAAAAACACAACCACCAACATTGCGGAAAACTCAGGTCTGTGAGTAGCAAAATTATATGTAAGGGGGATTTTAAATCCCTCTTAGTATCTCACTCGTCCACATCAACAGGCGCCTCTATTTTCTTAGGTACCGACCATTGCTGAAACATAAAGTATGCGGATATTCCTACAGTAAACACAAAGAGATTGCCGTAGAAATTTATGTTTCTAAATATTAGCGGCTCTATTACTTCTTCAGGCACATACCTAGTCCAGTATAAATTCAACACATCCGCTATACTTTGCCAAAACATTATTGATGCTATAACTATTGCGGCACAGCATATTATTGCTACAGGAGACAGGGTTATTGTGAATTTTCGTCTTTCTATTAAAAAATATAGTAGTGCTATTGCTGTTGTTATATATACTGCACACAATAAATATCTTATTGCCATTGCATAAATATTCGGTACAAAAAGCGAATAAGGATTGAAAGCCGCCTGCAATATCCAATCAATTAGCATACGTAGCAATAGCATTACAATTAAAAAGCCGAGTATTCTTTCCCAATTTATTTTTCTATAATTATTATAATAAAAAACAATGCTTAACAGTAATAAACTTACAGCCCAATATATAAATCCACTAAGTAAGAATTCATTGTCGTTAGAATATGCATAAAAACCTTTTAATATTAATGGCATTCCGCTATATATAATTATGCTTACTAT
This sequence comes from uncultured Christensenellaceae bacterium, assembly GCA_964628515.1. Lineage (GTDB taxonomy): Bacteria > Bacillota > Clostridia > Christensenellales > Christensenellaceae > CAZVNZ01. The sequence goes on along the minus strand of CAZVNZ010000005.1, from coordinate 70,923 downwards.
TATACTTAATATAAAATAAATACACACATAACTTGCAGATAAAACACTTTGTTTGCTAATGCTTTCCTCTCTTTTTTTTGTAAAGGCTCTTAGAATAAAGTATATAGATGTGCCTAATATCGTGCGCAATAAAATACCAAAAAAGTATATTAATGCTAATATTATCTCGTACTGAGAAAAAACTTCCGAATGCAACACATTTGGTTCTCCAAATGCTGATCTTAAATTAACTCTTATCCCTTGATTTTCATAGGTTAAATGTTGTGTTTTTAATACTTCTGCAAAATTTGTAAATATAATGATATATATTAAAGCAAATATTGCCGGTATTATTAACAATGGAAGCATTTTTTTCCTAAATGCAAATTTTCTGTTATCTATTACAAAATATAGCAAAAATATTATCGCAATCATATATAATGTTTCAATTATATTAAGGCTAAAATTATCAAATATGAATCCTTTATATATGGAATAAATTTGATAAATATGTATTAAATCCACAGTAATTCGCAGTAATATTCCAAGTAAAACAAATGAGCATATTTTTTTCCATATCATTTTGCTTTTTAGTGTGCTGTAGGCCTGCATAAAATACAGTATTGCTAATATAAACAAAAATCCTATATTATAGATAATTCTATCATAATTTGGAACTATCTCTACTCCATCAATGATTACTAAAATACATATAGGACCTCCTAATACATTCAATATTACAAAAAAGTTAATTATAAAAAACACCACCACCAACACTCCGAAAATTGTCGAAGTTTTTTTACCGTTTTCTTTTGTTTGTAACATTTTTTAACCTCCGTTTCTTAGGGTTTCTTCAAGTAAATTGGAGAAAATGCACCGACATATTTTCAACTGATACAGTATCAACCTTAGCATAATTAGTAATTAAACTATTGTGTTAACTCCGCCACATCCACAGGCGCCTCTATTTTCTTAGGTACCGACCATTGCTGAAACATAAAGTATGCAGATATTCCTACAGTAAACACAAATAGATTGCCGTAGAAATTTATGTTTCTAAATATTAGTGGCTCTATTACTTCTTCAGATACATACCGCCACCGATATAAACTCGACACATCCTCTATACTTTGCCAAAACATTATTGATGCTATAACTATTGCGGCACAGCATATTATAGCTACAGGAGACAGGGTTATTTTGAATTTTCGCCTTTCTATTAAAAAATATAGTAGTGCTATTACTATTGTTATATATACTGCAAACCATATATATATTACTCTCGTTTCATCAGTATTCACACTAAAATACTCAAAGGGGCGGATTACCTCAGGCATTATACATTCAATAAGCATACGCAGTAGCAAAGTTATAATTAAAAATCCGAGTATTTTTGCCCAATTTATTTTTCTATAATTATTATAATAAAAAACTATGCTTAACAATAATAAATTTACAGCCCAATATATAAATCCGCTTAGCATAAATTCTTTATCTCTAAATATTTTCTCTATTACGTCTACTATTAATGGCATTCCGCTATATATAATTATGCTTACTATTATACTTATTATAAAATAAATGCATACGCAACTTGTAGATAAAACACTTTGTTTACTAATGCTTTGCTCTCTTTTTTTTGTGAAAGCCCTTAGAATAAAGTATATAGATGCACCTAATATCGTGCGCAATAAAATACCAAAAAAGTATATTAATAATAATATTATCTCGTACTGAGAAAAAACTTCAGAATACACCACATTTGGTTCTCCAAATGCTGATCTTAAATTAACTCTCATCCCTTGATTTTCATGGGTTAAATGTTGTGTTTTTAATTCTTCTGCAAAATTTGTAAATATAATGATATATATTAAAGCAAATATTGCCGGTATTATTAACAATGGAAGCATTTTTTTCCTAAATGCAAATTTTCTGTTATCTATTACAAAATATAGCAAAAATATTATCGCAATCATATATAATGTTTCAATTATATTAAGGCTAAAATTATCAAATATGAATCCTTTATATATGGAATAAATTTGATAAATATGTATTAAATCCACAGTAATTCGCAGTAATATTCCAAGTAAAACAAATGAGCATATTTTTTTCCATATCATTTTGCTTTTTAGTGTGCTGTAGGCCTGCATAAAATACAGTATTGCTAATATAAACAAAAATCCTATATTATAGATAATTCTATCATAATTTGGAACTATCTCTACTCCATCAATGATTACTAAAATACATATAGGACCTCCTAATACATTCAATATTACAAAAAAGTTAATTATAAAAAACACCACCACCAACACTCCGAAAATTGTCGAAGTTTTTTTACCGTTTTCTTTTGTTTGTAACATTTTTTAACCTCCGTTTCTTAGGGTTTCTTCAAGTAAATCTGCAAACCCCGCGTCTAAATTCATAGGTTCTTTTAAATATGGTATTAAGTCGAGTTCTGTTTTAGCATTAAAAATTAAAAAATCATAAGATTCTATATTAAATTTGTCGTCGTCATATATTACAAAATTCAAAGTAGGTTCCTGCTCTGCATTATAAGCAATGTAAGCAAAATGCGAATCTGTCTTGTGGTTTTTATCCCATACCATAGTTGTATTGTATGTTTTGCTATCATCTGATGTTCTTCCCGTTAGGCGGTCGAGCATTGTTTGTGAAGCATCGGAGGCATACACCCACCCTGACGTATTATTATTTCCGGAAAAAGTAGAGCTCATACTAATATACCCTGTTTCAAAGTCTTTCCTCATATCACTAGAGCCCAGCTTTATTATAGCCGCATTTTTTTCTCCGTTTGTAACCAAATCAATATATACTTCTGTTACTTGCACATTTGCCAATATTTCATTTAACACACTTACAACAGCAGTAGCCATATTAGATAAGTTGACAATTCTCATATTCGCCTTAGAAATACCACCATAATAATCATCCGTACCCTCTAACTCTGTATTACCAAGAGAACCAAATAAATTCCAATTAATATTAGTATTAATAATGGACTTTACATTTGTCCATTGCTCGAAGTCAGCGCTTGGTGCAGAAATTATGTACCTCTGCCCCTCAAATAAAATTGCTTTGCCATCTACTGTTATTCTAAATGTTAAAAAATTACCCATATATGTTTTATAGTTTAAATCTTTAGAGTTTTTGTTATTTACATTTGCAGCATAGTTCACATCTTGGTAAACTTTTGCAGAATATTCATTATCGTAATTTATTATTCTATTTGCAAAATCCATATAAATTTGTTTAAAATTTGCCATAGTCCGCCTTAATTCTTCTATTTGATTATTTATATTGTCTACCGCCCCAATACCGTAATCGCTACTTAAATTAAGTGCAGATTGCCTTGCCGAAACCAACACCTCAGTTGAAGTATAAACTGTACTATCAAAACTCTGATACCATGCCTGCGCACTGTTTTCGGCTCCGCTGTCGTATTCCAAAATCTCTCCCGGTGCCGCCGAAGAAGCACCAAACACCCCAAGCACACTCCTGTCTTCTCCTGTAATGCCTATTCCTTCATTTGTTTTTTCCGTAATTGCGTTTTTGTATTTATCTATTAAAAATATTGTTCTTTCAAGAGAATTTGCTATTTGCTCAAAAAACTCTTTATATTTATCTGCGCTTATTCCCCGCCATCCAAAAAGAAGTAGTTCGCTCATTTTAATTCTGTTACTGCTAATTTGATTTCTTAACAATGCAATAAAATCCTCGCAAGCAACCTCTATATGCTTTAAATTAGTAAAATTTATACTTATATCTTTACTCATTTTTGTCTCCTGTTAGAATTTACCTATACTTTTTTACTTAATTATCCAAATGAATTTTTTGCAATTTCGTTATCTAAAAAGTAAAATTCTTCTTTAATAGAATTAAGAATACTGCATAAAGTTTCTAATTCTGCAATATTGCCCTCAATATTTTTACAAATTATAGCCATTCCATCATCTAAAGCTGTTTTTGTTTTGCCGTGCATTGAGGATGTACAATTTATCTGAGTAGAATTCAAACTTTCCAAACCCTTTCTTATATTATTTACAGATGTTTTAAAATGAGCAGTTGCATCCTCGAAAGAACCTGCATTTACTTTTATTTGCGTTGCCATTTTTCTTCTCCTGATTTCTTTATTTTAATGATGCCTGCCAAGCATCTATTTCGGCTTTTTCATGCTCGTGAAATCTTTCATCTTCTATTTTAAGCTGCGGAATTAAATTATTATTTAAGTTATTTATTTGATTTTGTACTTCTGCGGACAAAGAAATAAACGTTTGAATAATAGATTTTTTATATTCCGAGGCATTAGACACCATTGCTCCTCCATTTGTTAAGCTTACCGCTTCATTTGCCCAACCAACGCAATTATCCTTTTGTTTTAAGCATGTTTCGTAGCTATTTTGCGCTATATCTATATTTGCTTTTATACCTTGCAAAATAGAAACATCATTGCTTTTTCTAATTATTTCCTCACAATAACATTGCATTTTATATTCTCCTTTAATATCAATAAATGTTTAATGACTGACAGTACTTACTCTATCGTACATATCTCCTATAATCTGCACATTGCCGTTTACTGCAGTGCTTGAAATCATTCCGGTAGGCGCAAACCCATACAGTGCATAACAAATACCTGTATATTGTTTATCGGGATACCACTTTGGCGTATAATGTACTGCATATCCTTTTACGCTTGTAGGATTTTTTTGCATTATCCATCTTTTAGAAAAATCAGTACCTCCATAGCTAATTAATTTTTCGTGATAATTAGTATAAGGTGCCTTATTTCCATACTGTGTTTCGGGATAGTATGTTCGTACTATTTGTGCTCCTATTAAAAATTGAGGTCTGTCGTAGTTGGTAGTTACTTTTATTGTGCTTTCGCCTTCAAGTCCAAAACCACTTTCTATCTCCATAGGCTTTGTGGTTTTTTTAATGTAACCGGCAGGCTTTAATATAAATTCCTGGGTCATTTTAGCATTGAATACACGTAGTTCGTATGTTTTGGCTCCGGTTTTTCTTATTTCCTCCCAAATAGCAGTATCTTTGCAAGGGATATTTGGGACAGTTGCAATGCCGTTTTTTACATATTCCTGCTCTAAATCCCCGTCTGTTACCTCTTTTACTTGCGGTGTTATCTCTTGTTCAATTATTATTTTTATTTTTGCCGTATTATTATCTTCTCTCTCTTCTTCTACTGTATTATTTGGATCTGCCGTTACTTCTAAGTTATATTTACCATCATTTTTAGGTAAAGCCACTCTAAACAATGCAAGATTGCTTCCGGCAGGATGATATCCGGTTGGAAAATTGGGTATTGCCGTGGGAATATCTATATTGTCTTCATATGCTACTCCGTTTAACATTAATTTTACTTTTACGCCATCGCTTGATATTTTACCTATATTTCTTACTTTTACTGATATAATTGCTTCGTATCCACCTTTTAATGTTTGATTATCCGTAACATTAAAAAACTCTGGAGTAAAATCTGCTTTTCCCGGATTAAGCGTTAGTTTTATGGTATTTACGTTATTATCTTCCCTTAATTCCTGTACTATATTATTAATATCTGCCGTTACCGTTGCATCTACCTTTCTTGCTTCAATTCTAATTGGATTTATAAATTTCCACGTTATTGTTGTGATATTATTCGGTGCTAATTCTTCAATATTTACATCAAAATTAGGATTTAAAGGTGGCTCTTGTGTTTGGTCGAATCCTTCTTGTTGCATACTGTCAGGAGCAAGTTGGGAAAGCCTTACAGTATTAGCACCTGCATTTGCTTTTCCAATATTACGTATTGTTGCGGTTATGGAAATAGTTTCTCCTGCTTCAAATACTTTGTCCGGCTCTTTGTTTGTTAGCACACTTTCTACAATTAAATCCGGCTTTAAGCGGTATGCATCGGAATAACACGTTTTAGAATTATCATTCTCATTTGTCTCCAAAATAACATTATTTGGGTCTACAGTAGCACTAAAAGCTCCTGTGATATCTAATTCATATGCACCGCTTTTAATATCCCACGTTATATTTGTGCTTTCTCCCGATGCCAAATACGGTATATCTACATTAGGATTAGTTATTAAAAAAGAATTAGCCGGATTTACCGTTAGACTTACAGGAATATTGCTTAATGGATTGCCACCGCTGTTTTTTACAACCGCAGTTACAGTACCGCTTTCTTCCGCTTCGTAAGATGGCTTATTTGTTGTTATGCTTACCATTGTTAGATTGTTGCTTGGGTTAATGGTTATGTTTGAGAGGGAAGTAGCTGTATTATTATTTTCGTTTATTTCTACGTTGTTACCATATTTTAATGAAAACTCATCCGTTTCATTGGGACGGCGCATATCTGCCATTGTCCAAAAATTAAACTGCGTGGGTACAGTAACAGAAGGAGCTACTACCGTAAATGTATATTGTGAAGTGCCTCCATTTTTAGCTATACCCTCCATATATTGCGTTTGACTATCTATTACTCCTCCGCCAAGGTTACGAAATTCAAAACCGATTTCGTTTGGTCGTCCTCCCGGTGGATATTCGTTAATAGGGCGCGAATTATAGCCGTTAGTATTATTTGAGTTATTTACTACTACTACTGTAACTGTAATAGTTTCTCCCTCCAAATATTCTAATTTATTTGGAGTTATACTTTGAATTGCTAAATCGGGATAAGGCGCACCTCCCATGCCAATAATATTGTTTCCCGACCATATTCTTGATAAACTGCCACCAATGCCTGTATTTGAGTTTGTATTTGTATTGCACACCATTTGTGTTCCAATACATAATTGAGACCCTCCATATTTTTCGCCCAACCATTTTTGTGCTCTGTAATCCACTTCAACGGAATATAAATCGGTAGCATATGTATTATGTTTTGTAATTTGTTTTATATTTGTCGATGGGTTAATCCTAAAACCAATGTTTCCTCCGCCGCTAAATCTACCTCCGGGCAGAAATTCATTTGCTGCTTGCAATGGCTCGTAGGTTAAATAAGTATTTGTATTGCCTATTGATTCATATAATTCGCCGGCTATATAATTGTACTCGAATGCTTCCCAATTTTTGTCGTATCCTATTGCTGTTTTTGCAATCACATAGTTTGTTGCGGCATATACGTGTTTGTTAGTATTATAATCGATTATTGTTGGATAATTTTTCAAGCCATAGTCATATGGCTCGTTTGCATATTGATAGTTGGCAATATATGGTCCCATATATTGCCAACTAACTGTTGCATCTGCACGGGAATGCATAGGAGTATGCTTAACTCCCACAACCGCCGGTCCGTCATAGCTTCCGGTAGCTGCAAATGTTGGTATAGAAAAAACTACAGTAATTATAGTAAATACCACTATTAGCATACTTAACTTTAATTTGTTCACAAATATTATCTCCTATATTCCAAAATCGAAGAGCCTATTTATTTTAGTATATTGGATTTCCAAAATCATCCAATTCCGGAGGTGGCACTATGGGCATATTAGGATTAAACGGATTTCCATAATAATCTAACGGTTCATCCGGCGCAGGAATATAGCGAGATGGTTCAGGCGTTGCTTTTGGTGGTTCCGGCGTTGCCACAGGCGGTGGTGCAGGCGTCGCTTTTGGTGGCTCGGGTGTTGGTTCGGGTGTTGCCTTAGGCGGCTCGGGTGTTGCTTCTGCATTTGGAGTTGTGTTTTGCGCTACATCATTTTGTGCCGGCTCTGCCCCCTTTGGTTCTTCCGTACGTTTTGGAGTGGCTGTCGGTTTAGCGGTTGCTTTGGGTTTGGCAGTAGCTTTAGGTTTTTCGCTCTCCTCCGCTTTTTTTTCATCAGTTACTTTTGTGGTTGCACTTGCCGTTGGTTTTACCGACTGCTTAGGGCTTGGGCTTGAAGATGGCTTGTTTTCTGCTTTTTTTTCTTCGTTCTTTTTTACTTCTGCCGTGGGTGCCTCTTTTGTGCTGTTTTCTATCTGTGCCGTAGCTGTGGGCTCTGCTTGTTTTTGTGCTTCGCTCTCTTTTGTGCAAGCACTTACTGCAATGCCTAACATTGCCACAAACACTATTGCTAAAACAGTAGATATAAATTGCTTTTTCATTTTCTTTCTCCTATATAAATTAATTTTTTTTCACATATTTTTGCATAATTAATATTATGTGCCTTTATTATAGTATTAATAAATTACAAATGCTATGGGGTGGGGACATAAGGGCATATAGAGGGTACAAAACATATGTTTTATATTCTTGTTGTACAATGATATGTAATAGCATTAATACATCATAATTATTTACCGTTAATCATATTAATTAATGCTGATTCTGTCTCGGTTATTGTACTATTAACAGTTTTTAGATATTTAATAGTACATGCGTTTACCGTAAATAAATTATTTTTAGCACAATCAATGGTATTGTCTATATTTTCTATTCCGCTTTGAACATTGCCTTTGCCCTCCGTAATAATGGTAGTATTACTTTTGTTAAAAGCAATACCACCTAACTTTGCAACACCTGAATTAATAATGTCTTTATTTATTTTTATTTCCATAGCTTATTTTCTCCTAATATAAATATCCATCTGCACTATCTACATTATTTATAAATTGTTCCACCAAAATCTGCTCTTCTTTTCCTATACTTTCAAATTCGCCTTTTAATCTTTTAATCTCATTTACAATTACACTAAAATTTGCAGATGCATTGCCGGAGGCAATTCCTGCTGTGCCTACTTTATCCAAAAAAGCAATCATTTCATTTAAACTATTTTCTAATGCTTTGGCATTCCTAACTGCATTTTCGCCTTCTTCTCTTAAATCTTCATCAATTACTACAAGTTCATTATTCATAATTTCTCCTTTGCTATTACCTTTTACCTCTTGCTTGTGCCGCCTGTGCGGCAGCCTCTTCTTCCGCTTCTTGAAGTTCAATTTGCGCTATTTGACTTCTGCAATCATATATTTGATTGTCGCATGCGTTTATTGTGGCATATAGATTGCCTATCTGTGTATTTCTGTCGTTTATTTCTTTTTGTATTTGTACCAATGCACTTTCCATATCACTTAAAAGCATATAATGTTTACTTAAATCAGCATTCATACCATCATAATATACTCTTGCTGTTTTTGCTCTGTTTGATAAATTCGAAATATATTTTAAGCAATTACTTCTGTACTGCATATTTATGCCAAACTCATCTTTTGCACGCATTCTATCTGCTTTGCACATTTCCAATTCCTCAATTTCTCTTTGAAGTTTGGAAATATCTAATTGGCATTGCGTTATTTCTGCCTCTAAGCGCCCAATCAATTCATATAAACCAGCTTTTCCCATAACTTTTTCCCTCCATTACACACACTTTACCGTTTCCCCCGTTGCCATATTAATTTTATACTGCAATATATCCGAGTTTTGCGTTTCCTCAAACTTGTATATAAACAGCCATTCTCCTGCTACATCTGTTTTGTATTCTTTTTGTATTATGTTATCTTGTAATGTCATTACAAACACATCATTTACCGTGTCCTCGTTTAATTGCTTAATGTGTATCTTGTTATTGTTGGCTACTATTAATTTGTTTTCATCTACCCATAATATTTTCCCATAGCTCCATTCACTATAAACTTTTTTAATTTCAAAATCTTCTAAATCCCATTTGTATAAAGATTGATTTCCGTTATAAGATGAGCTAATTAAATAGACATATTCCCCTTTATCCAAAACAAATACAATTTCATTTTCTCCAAACAATATTTTAGTGTCTATAATTGTATTAGTATTCGTGTCTATAATTGATATTTCATTTTTTATTGAATTAATAACACCCTTTGCATTAACACTTCTTATAGCCCTTTCGTCAGATCCAAATACATAATTATCCCCCATAACCTCAACATTATGATTTAAATCAATAAATCCTGTGGTATCTGCATAAAAATCATACATTTCTTCATTTTTTTCAAAATCGCGATATCGTTTATTAAGTCCTAACCACAAATTGTTTAGCTGTACAATATTAATTTTTAAAGGCGTAGTTGATGTCTCGAGTTTTTTTTCTGATGTTACTGATAAATATTCATTTCCCAATACTTCCTTGCCATTTAATGTGCAGTACCCATATAATTCCGGTATACCGGAGACAGATTTATATTGCAAATATAAATACACCGCGGTATCATCCGATAAATAAAAATCCCAAACATTTCCTTTCGGCATTCCTTGTAGCCATTTTTTCGTGTAAATATTATTATTGTTTTCGAAACTTGCAATAGCAAATTGGCGTTCCGGTCCGTTTTCATTTTCATAAATTCTGTAATGCTCTAATACGTGCACATTCCCTTGCTCGTTTATTTGTATTTTTCTTATATCTTGTGTTTCAAATTCTAAGCGCAAGTCCTCTCCGTTCATCTTCATACTATATATTCCTCTTTTTTCATTTTCGTTGGAAAAATAGTAAACTCTACCATTGTGTACTGCACTTTTTTTACCCACAGAAAAATTTGCATCTTGCTTGTAATTTGAGTAAAACATTTTTGTGTCAAAATTATTATGCTTTATATCGGTGGTTGCACAACTTGCCATTATTAATATAATCCCCGTACTTATTATGGCTATGATTATTCTTTTAATTAAATTCATAATTTCTCCTTTTTTATCCTCTTATCAGAGTATTAATTGAAATAAATACTATAGAAATAAGCCCTATTACACCAATTCCCGAAACAATTATGAGCACAATATCCATTACCTTTAGTATTGATAGTAAACTACCTTGCTTACCGCATTTTTGTAATTTTATAGCGATAATCAATGATAATAAAGCAAATATAAATGCACATATTATTGAAATTTCCGGCAAATTTTTAATATGTCCTAATGAATTCCAATATATTATATAAAATATTATTGATAGCACCGAATAAAGTATCACTGTTTTTTGGTTAATCATTTTAATATATAAGCAAAACCATAGTTATGCTAAATCCTTTCAATTTTTTTTGTAACATCATATGCTGATACCTCCTCTTAATACCAACTTGGCAATTCTATTGTGTTTTCGTCTTTTACACAATATAGTATGTTTTTGTTTTTAACATTAATCAAAACAGCACCTTTATCATTACTAAATCAAAACATACTACCTTTAGTTTTTTCCCTCCATTACACACACCTCACCGTTTTTCCCGTTGCCATATTAATTTTATACTGCAATATATCCGAGTTTTGCGTTTCCTCAAACTTGTATATAAACAGCCATTCTCCTGCTACATCTGTTTTGTATTCTTTTTGTATTATGTTATCTTGTAATGTCATTACAAACACATCATTTACCGTGTCCTCGTTTAATTGCTTAATGTGTATCTTGTTATTGTTGGCTACTATTAATTTGTTTTCATCTACCCATAATATTTTCCCATAGCTCCATTCACTATAAACTTTTTTAATTTCAAAATCTTCTAAATCCCATTTGTATAATGAGTGAAGTTCGCTATTTGATGAGCTAATTATATATGCATATTCTCCTTTATCCAAAATAAACAATACTTCCTTTTCTCCAAGTAATGTTTTTATATCTATTAATGTATTAGTATTTGGATCTATAATTGATATTTCGTTTTTTATTGAATTAATAACACCCTTTTCATTAACACTTCTTATAGTTCTGTCATAACTTCCAAATACATAATTATCACCAAGTACCATAATATTATGATCTAAATCTATAATGCCTGCAGTATCTGCATAAAAATCATACATTTCTTCATTTTTTTCATAATCGCTATATCGTTCATTAAGCCCTAACCATAAATTATTTAATTGTATAATATTAAATCTCAATGGCGCAATTGATGTATCGAATTTTTTTTCTGATGTTATTGATAAATATTCATTTCCGCTTGCCACAATACCATTTAACGTGCAAAACCCCAGCAACTCCGGCATCCCCGATGCAAATTTGTACTGCACATATAAATAGACCGCAGTATCATCCGATATATAAAAATCCCAAAGATTATTTGCCGCTTTTCCTAACAGCCAGTTTTTTGTGTAGGTATTATTATTTTTTTCATAACATGCTACGGCAAATTGGCGTTCCATGCCATTTTCATTTTTATACATCTTGAAATGTTCTAATACGTATACAGTTCCTTTCTCGTCTATTTGTATTTTTCTTACATCAGGCGTTTCAAATTCTAATTGCAAATCGTTTCCATTCATCTTCATACTATATATTCCTCTTTTTTCATTTTCGTTGGAAAAATAGTAAACTCTACCATTGTGTACTGCACTTTTTTTACCCGCAAAAAAATTTGCATCCTGTTTATAATTCGAATAAAAAAATTTTGTATCGAGATTGTTGTTTTCCGGATGTCTGCTTAAACATCCGTTAAAAATCAATATTATACATATTAAGCTTAATAAAATTATTGCTTTGTTTTTCATACTATTACCTCTTTGAAATACCTATTATTATCATGTTTATAGCATTATCATCCCAAAACATATACTTAAAATCACGATACTCTTTTGGAGTATAATCATATATTAATCCTCCATTCGCATCTAATATTGGTTTATTATTTATATCAGTTACTATTTTTGCACCATCATTATACGCAATATACTTCCCTTTGTTTGCATCGTAGTTTAGTGCAGCATAATGGGCACCTGCCCCATTGCTGTTGTTATACAAATATAAAGATATGTACGCATCATAATCAGTTGAAATCATCGAAAAGTCCGCCCAATTTCCGCCTATGTTAGCATATGTTTGAATATCGTATCCCAACGCTTTAAAATATGCCCATATCATAGCAGGATTCGTTCCCATTTCTCCATCATTTATTTTTGCATATGGAAGCATCATATTAAAGAGCATATATGTCTGTGAAAATGGTATATTTCTCCCTAATATTTGATTAACGTTGTGTACTGCAATCGCTCCGCATGCATTTCCTGCTATACTGCCTTTTGCTCCGTATGTTCCCATATCATTTGTAAAATCATTTTGGTTATGTATCAATCCTAATCCCCATATTGCCGATGCCATTTGATTTTTTTTCATTGCTTCTTCCATTGCCGTTCTTGCATTATCATATATTGCGAATTCTTCGGCACCCATGTAATTTAGCATAAAATAATCATGTTTATTTTTGTCTGTTATGATTCCGTTCTTATCTATAAAGCCACTGATTATCTTCTGTACTGCCGCAAATTTTGCAGTATCGCTTTTATCCTGTATAGTATCTATTACTATTTGCCTTATGGCATCATAATTATAATCTAAATTACCATTTTTATTGGTATAAATTAGTTTGCCGTATTCAAATTCTACTTTGCTTTTTTCTATATCCTCATTTATTCTATTTATCGAATTTGCAAATAGAGTTTTTTCTTGATTTAACCCATAGCCCATATTTCCCGATATAGTATTTTTTATGTGTTCTATTTTTCTGTTGTTTGCGATTTCCTGTAATGCCATAAAACGCTTGCCAAAATCCGTGTCTAATCGCTGTACTTCAGCCCATATCTCTTCAATATCCGCTTCTGTTTTTATGTTTTTTTCTATTAATTTCCAAGTAAACTCACCTGATTTTTTCCATGGCTCCGTTATTGATGATGGTAATGCAACGCTGATATTTGGAAATCTCTCCCATATCATATCTACTTGCTTTTCTTTAATTTGCGCTATTAATTCAGCTTTTTTATTGTTTGTAAAATCTCTTAGCATTTGTCTACTCCTCCCATAACTAATTTATTTTTTTACTGCACCCATAGCCATTTAAATCCAGCTTGGCAGATCTACTGTATTTTCATCTTTTACACAATATAGTATGTCTTTGTTTTGAGTGCCGGAGGTGGGGGAATCTATTACTTGATAATAATAATCATCTTTATAATTAAATATACTTATTCTTGTGCATAGACCCGGTAATTTTTCCGAGCAAAGCATCGCCATACCTGCAAATACCACCGGTTCAGACTCACTGTTACTTATTGTTACTATTTTATCCTTATTTAGTATTAATGACATTATCTTATCTATTCTTTCTTCATTAACTATTCTTATAATATCAGAATTAAAAATACTAAAAGTCATAAATTCTATGCGGTCTATTTCGTTTTCTAAAATATAATCATAATCAATATCCGTTCTGTACATATATTCATTCGGTTCTGAAAATATTTCTTTGTTTTTAACATTAAGATAAACTGTGTTTTTATCTCCATCCATTCTAAAAACGCCTAAATCTTTTGAGTAATCCGTTATGCCAATTCTTTTCCCCCAGCCTTTATTAAATTGGCTAAACCCCCTTACTTCCCAGTACAACTCCGGTTTACTGACATATTTGATACCTTGCGGAGTAATAAGCTCTGATATTTCTCCGTTTTCCTCTTTAATTTTGTAAACAGGCATATTCATGTAATAAAGCATATTACCGATTATAATTGCAGCAAAAGCACTTATTGATATGATATAGGCATATTTGGTGAATTTACTTTTTTTCATACGTTTCTCCTATTAGCTATTTTATTCCTGACTATACTTCTTAACTTCTTATTACTCCAAAGTTTCCTCCGCCGGTGGAAGCTTTATTGTGCCTGTGTCTTTTATGCAGTGCATTAGGCTGAAATCTGTACCTTTACCACTATCATAATATAATTCACCTTTATATTCGCAAATTGGTTTAGTATAATACAATCCCGGCAATTTATTGCTGTAAAATAAAACCCATCCTACTCTATTATCTAAGTTGCTTTGGGTGTTTATGTATACATACTTATCTTCGTTAAGTACAAGTTCTTTAATTTTTTCTATTTCCGTCTTGTTTGTTATTGTTACTCTATTTTCAGCTTTATAATAATTTCTTGTAAAGCTAATTTTATCTATTTCGTTATGCAGTATATAGTCATAATCTATGTCAGTTCTATACAAAATATTAGACGGTCTTAATTTTATATTTTCATTTCTTACTGTTAAATGAGTAATATTTTCATCTCCCTCAAATTTAAATACCCCTACATCATTTGAAAAATCTGTTATTCCTATCCTACTATTCCATCCTTTGTAATCCTCACATTTTCCAATAATACCCCACAGAATTTTAGGTTCTTTAACATATTTAATACCCTCCGGTGTTATTAACTCCACTATATCTCCCATATCTTCCTTAACTTTATATATAGGTACATCTTTATACGAAAGTATACTATCGGTTAAGATAGTGGTAACAGCAACTACTATGATAATGCATATAGCTATAATATATTTATTCTTTTTCATTTTTCCCCCTCAGCAATTCTTTTTATTAGGAATTGTTATTCCCGTATTTCCAATATAAATTGAGTCTATTTTAGTATATGTTGTAGCGATTTTTTTTATTCTTGCATTAACATCCCCAATATCCACCCCACCATCAAATTTAAATATTAATCCACTACTTGGCTCTACTAAATATATTTCACTTGCTCCTAACACCGTTACAACCTGCTTATCTCCAAAAATATCATTTTTATCCCCTGTGCCTGAAAATTGATCGTTCGTATGTCCAAAACAATTTGGGTGAATATGTATTACCGAGAACTTCGCATCTATATTTGCATTGTTTTTAAATTGATTTCTGTTTATAAGTGAGTCATACAGTGTTGGCATTCTTACATTGTCGTGTTCTCCTACTCGTATATCATTATATGTATATACCGTTTCTAATTTAAATGTGCCTGTTTGGATATCGTATTTTAATACTTCTTTTTTATATATTGATGCCATATATTCTAAATTATCAATTAGAGTCTGTGATATTAATTTTTTGCCTGCATCTATAGCCGCGCTTTTTTTATCACTAAATATGTGTCCATCATTTTTTGTTAAGCTATCCAAAATAATTTGGTACTCCTTACCTACTACCGATGATGATAGCATTAGTAATGCAGCTTGTATTTCTGTCGGATTGTTAACAGAGTTTGCATCTATGCTCTTGTTTAATTTTTCAAAAATTAGTTCTACGAATTCTTTATTTTCTTTGCCGAGTGCAGCTTCTTTTATAGCCAATTTTAGTGTGTTTAAATACTCTTCTTTTGTTAATTCTATCCATTTTCCTGTTAGGGCATCCATTCGATATTTGGGTGCATTTATTACCTTTTCTATTATGTTGATTAATCCGTTTATGGCTACTTCTTTTTTGTATCTGCAAAAAATCATCTGTGATTCTTTGTTTTTTAATTCCATTAATAATTTTACTGCTTCTGTACTGTTCTTTCCTATTGGCGCCCTTTTAAAAACAAAAGTTTTTAGTGTATTTATGTAATCTAAATATACTTTTAACCTACTTTGCACATCAGTTAGCTTTCCGGCAATATTTGTATCCAGTATTTCTATTTGCTCATAAATACTTTCTATTTTTTTACTATCCTCAGTATTTTTTTGTGCAAGGCCATCAAAAGCATCGCACACCTGCCTATGATTTTGTGCTAAAGTTTCTGCAAGTGAAGTGCTTTTGTCGCATAATTCATATATTTTATTATTTAACAACCCAAAGCCCTCATTGTACCCGTATGTTTTTTGTTCTCTTAAATTATTTATTATTACAGTTTTAGATTCAAAAGTAAAATCTCGGTATGATCCCATTTTAACTGCCTCCTATTTTATTTGCTAATTTTAAATCTGTTGAAAGCATTTCTTTTTTTATTTCTTCTAACATGCTGATTGTATCATACACCAAGTAATCAAATGCATACTCTATTTCTTTAATCACTTGCTCAATTATTTTTGCATTATAATAAATTAGCCCCTGCCCTTCAATATTGCTGTTATTTAGTGGGGAATTTATTTTTTTAGTGTTGTCTATGCTCTTTATTTTTGATATTACGTTTTCTAATTGTATTATATCTACATTAATTGTATTTGCCATATTTATTTCCTTTGCAATTAAAAATTATAGTTATCTGTACTTTTAACTTTATTTATAAATTCCAGTAAAGTATCGGAATAATCTTTTAAAGCGTTTTCTAAAACACCTTTCAAATTTGCAGCACTATTTTCAAAAATACATAAGCTATTAAAAACAGCTCCCGATTTAACCGCTTGCGTAGTCAGTTCATTTAAGCTTCGGATATATATGTCAATTCTTTTTGCAATATCATCCGCCAACATTTTATATTCTTGTATGCTTTTTTCGTAATCTGCATCGGCTATTTTAATATTTCTCATTATGTTACTTCCTTAAAAGTTCTTTGTTTTTTTCTTCGTCCTCTATTAAACACGCATATTGATAACTTTGAGTATGAGATGCCAGTTCAGAATTTAATTGTGTAATACTCATATTTAAATTATCAATTTCTGCTTCTAAAACAATTATTTCCCCATCAACACAATTAATTGAGTTTTCATATTTTTTAAAAATAACATTGGAAAAAGCAGAAGCGGTTATTACGTCATTCATACCTGTATAATATTTTTGTGCAGTATTGGAATTGCCGTAAAAATAACCTCCTGCAATATTATTTAATCTGTTTTTTCTGTTTTGCACATCGACATTTAATTCTGTATTTGCATTTGATATCAATTCTTTTAACTGCCGTAGCATATCAATTCTATATTGCAGTTCCACAATTTGCTGTTGTTTTGTATTTATTAGCGAATTACAATCGTTTATTAAATTTAAATAATAGCTACTACTCATAGTATTCTTTTATTACCTCATATAATATTAGTATTGCTCTTGTAGCAGTTATGTTACAAGAGCAATAAGAATTATGTTTTCGGGCTATTGGTTAGTGTGTCTTGAGCGCTCGAAAATATAGTTTCAAAAAAATCCGGTAGAAAAATTGCAATAACAGCAATTATAAGCCCAAAAGCCAAAATAGCCAAAATAATACTCATACCTTCATCAACAAAAAACTTTCCGGATTCTTCTCTCACAATCCTCTTTTTACTTAACGAACATATAAGATGCCAAAAGTTCATAAAAATTTGAATTAACATATAATACTCCTTTCTTTATTAAAATTAAAATATTACTCCAAGACCATTCTGTATTGATATAAATATCCCCACAAATAAAAACAGTACAAAAGCAAAAAGTAACATCGCCATAGGGCCATTGCCCTTATCCGGTCCTGCCAAAGTTTCTTTACGCAATTTTTCTGCTTTTCTTATTTTTAAAACTTCTTTTAGATTATCCATTGCGTTATTACACGGAATACCCTCGTGTATATTTGCAAGAATACCTATAAATTGTGTATATATTGGTATTCTTAATCGCATATCTAAATCTGTTAAAACCAGCAGCGGTTGTTCTCCTGCATCTATTTTAAAAAGTACCCAGTCAATCTCTGTACGCATGCGCTTGCTTGAAATTATTCGATAATCTTTTAAAAAATCAACTATACTCAACTTAGTTTTTAGGTTGTTTTTTAAAAAAGAAAGCATATAGGGTAATTCGTTTTCTAATTGGTTATTTAGTGCTTCAATTTTTTCATCTAAATCTACTACTCCTTTAATACTATAAAGAATTGCGTAAGCTATTAAAAGCAATGTTGCCCACCACATACCAAAAGGAATAAATACTATGCTTGCACAAGATATTAACATAGATTTTGCTATGAATTCTCCTATATATTCCTCGGGTGTACCGTTAATTCTTAATCTATTTAGCATAGCTGACATTATATCTCTGCGTATTTTCCTTATTTTTATCAACTTGCTTAAGCGCATACCTATTGGATTAATTATTGATTCACTAATCCCTTCGTTTAACCCAGGTGTGATTGATGTATCTATTACTGCTTTTTTTGCTTTGTTTGATGCAATTCTTGCTACTCCTTTTAACACAAACAGCAAACCAATCGTGCCTAAACTAATTATTGCTATTATTGCAATTGCAACTATCATTCTTCATCACCATCCTCGTATTGAAATTGCGATTTTATCGGTTTGCTTATTTTTGCCATATAGATACCAACCAGTATAATTAACAATACCATAATTGCAATAGCAAGGCGACCTACATCTGTAGTTGTCATTGCTATATACCAAGGCTCATAAAAAACCGCAAACATAATAGACCCTGCAGCTATTATAATTACAAATCTTAAGTAATTTGAAATCACCATATTTGTACCTGTATCTATTTGGTTTTGAGTAACAACAAGCTCGTTTAAATCATTTACCACATCTTGTAAAGACATTTTATATATATTATCTTTTAGCGATCTCTCTGCTATATTACACCATACAATCCATAACGGATGGTTGATTTTACGTTTCATTTTATTAATGGCCTCTTCGGTATTTGCTTGGTCTATAAAATTCATATCCACTAAAAATTCGCTAAAAATGTGCTTTACAGGTTCTTGCAATCTCTCTTTAACAGATGTTACAGCTGTTATAAAATCTTCCGAATGCAAATATTTACTTGTGATAAGTGCAAGTGCACTTTGCAAATTAATTACGAGGTTTCTTTGGAATTCGTTCATGCGTTTTGTCATTATTATAAAAGGAAGTAAAGCAAATCCGAAAGCTAATACAAATGCCAGCGGAATATTATTTAACATTAGTCCTAATAAAAAACCAAAAATTGATGACAGAATAAATGACACTTTAAAACTTGCCATTTTATTTTTTTGCCCTGAGACTATCATCATTTCTTCTATTAATACTAATTGTTTGCTTAAAAAATTTTCTTTTTTTCTTGTAAGATAATTTATTTTTCTTTTTTGAGCTACCCTTTTCTCAAAAGGAATTATTATTTCTATTATAAATTCTTTCAAATTTATTTTGAAAATAAGAAATAGCCCTAAAATCATCAGAAGCACTATTATAAATGCAGTTAGCAGTATCATTCGACTAAACCCTCCTTTTTGTTTTTACCGCGTTGTAGCTTAGGTTTATATTTCTTTAGCACTTCTTCCGGAGCACCATTTTTTAACATTCTGTCTAAGAGTCTTTCCGAAAGCCTGCCGAAATATGAATTATGTTTTCCGTGTATAAATTCAATTCTCCCATCTTCATCGTATTCATTTTTAGTGATTTTAAATTCCGATAGAGTGTTGCATATCATTTTGCCGTCAATAAAATCTATAGCTTCAATAATTTCCATTACACGTCTTGAAGTGTCTTTTAGTTTATGTTTATATACAATAATTGGATAAGCTGCAATTAAATCTTTGTAAATTGTTACATCATCAACTCCTTGTCCGGCAGAAGATGATTTACACATGCTGTGCAACCTGTTATATGCATCTCTCGCATTCTCTGCATGCAAAGTTGTGAGTGTGCATGCCCCAGCCAAACCGGCTTGTAATGCGGCATATGCCTCGCTTCCTCTAAGTTCTGACGGTATCAATACATCTACATTGTAACGTAAAGATTTTACAAAAAGGTTTTCCAATGTTCTTGATAATGTAGAAATATCACTGTCTCTAGTTGTAGTATGCACAACATGGTTAAGCACACTGCCATCGAGCGCTTTTTGTTCAATATCGAGTTCTGTATTATCCTCAATTACAAAAATAGATTTTTCTCTTGGTAAACTTCTTGCAACCACATTTACATCATTTGTTTTTCCTGTATCTTGCTGTCCGCAAAACACTATTGGTATTCCATATCTTGCAAAATCCAATATACACTCCATCTCTTCTTGAGTCAGTGTGCCGTTTTGCACCATTTGCTTAGGAGTAATGAATTCCTTTCTTTGTTTACGAATAGAATAAGTTACGCCTGCTTCTTTTCTGGTAAGTGGTGGTATAATGGCAGACACACGTATACCAACACCAATTTGCGAGTCTATATCAGGGTGTGACGCATCTAAAACTTTACCTCCAAGTAAACACATTTTCCATAAAACATTTCTTGCATGTTCTGTATCTCTAAAATGTTTCGGATACAGCATTTTTTCTTTCCCTGCGTATTTTACTTGAGTAAAATATGCATTGCCATTAATTGTTTCTACATTTGGATCGTGAATTAATTCATCCAAAAAATCAAAACCTGCCATCCCCGAATATATTAGATTAATTAGTTGAGGTTTGCTAAGATCTTCAAACTCAATCTTGTTTTGCATAAGGTATTCGTTAATGTGTTTTCTAAGCTGTTCTTCAGCATGAGCATCTTCAATTATCGCTCCTAAATCCTCGGATTTTTCCTCAGAAATATAATTTCTTACTTGTCTTAATAAATTCGCAAATTTAGAGTCCTCTAAATACATCTCGGAGATTTCTTCGTTTTTAAAATGATAATTTATTCTATCGCGCAAACTGCCAATCATTTTATTTTGCTCCTTTCAATCTATTGCAAAAGACTTCCACCTCTTCGTTGTATAAACGTGTTTGTTTAAGCCTACCTCCCGAGGATTTTAAAGAACGTACAAAATCATCGTATGCAATTTCATAACTTAAGGGTAATGTGAAGCTAAATTTAATTTTTGTTTCCTCTTCAAAAACCTCCTTTATATGATAATCTGCATATTTTGCAGCCCCATATAAAATCCTTAAAGATGGTCTGGCCAATCTAATTTGTTCTAACATACCTCTAACGCTTATAAGCCAATATATTCCATCTATATCCGGAGTTAAGAGCACAAGTAGGCAATTTGCCATTAGAGTAGTTGGAATAAAAAAGGGATTGTTTCTTTGTCCTGCAATATCTACAACAACATCATCTGTGGTAGCACAACAATCTTCAATAAAATACCTTACTTGCTGCTCTCTTAGTTCATCACCTGCTTGAAAATCGTAGGTATAATAATCATCAGTTGACACACATCCCGCTAAAAACAAAGAATTATTTGAAAAATCTTGATGTAAGTATTTTCTGATATCTTGTCTTCCTATAGAATCAATGTAATGACCAAGAGAATTGTCAGTCTTGTAGTTTTGTAAAATACGCTGAGGTAACGTAGGATAGTTAAAGTCCGTATTAATAACTGATACCACACCAAATCGTGACAAGCTATCTCCCAAAACGTATGAAAATACACTTTTTCCTATACCATCTTTACCAAAAACACCTATCACCATTTCATAACTCCCCCTACTTTATAACTAAATGGTTTTTTTCTACAAAACTCTCTCTTTCCTCTCCTCTTGCGACAAAAGCAAATGCTATATTACCTTGTTGTTGCGCACTAAATAGTTTTAATGCTTGCTCTTCGCTTACAAACAAGGTAATAGTTACGGGAAGGCTTGCAGTATTTGTTTCTTGAGAAATATCTGCACTTACTTCACTACCACTTTGGCTTGTTAGGTTACATACTTCTATATATTTTAATTCTGGAATTATTTTGTATATGACTTCATCGGTCGTATTTGTTCCGTCGTATTCTTCTGCACTTTGAATACTTTGAGCACCAATTGATACTGCTTTTATTTCTGAAGTTAGTGCAGAAACTAAATCTCCGGGTTTTAGTTTTCCTGAAACACTACTTGATAAATTTGGCAGTGTTACTGAAAAAACCAGCTTTCCACTTTGAGTGGCATCTCCAATGTCGCCGGAATATCTGGGTTCATTATCCACTTTATTGATTGTTATAGCATCCCCCGTATAAATAAATGATTTTGCATATTGGTTAATCACTTCTTCTGCATTTATATACGCTCCTTCCGAGTATCCGCTTGCAAGAATAGTAGATTTTTGTAACATTTCTTCAGATATTTTTTCTCCGGAAGAAATATCCGCTTTTGCGACAATTATTTCCATAGTGTCATTTTGAGCCGAAAGAAGCCACGGCACAAAAAAAAGTCCTGTTATTATTGCAACAACAATGCAAATAGAGCCCAAGACAATCGGTTTTAAAAAAAATTGATTTACTTGACTCGGCTGGCTGTAATTTACGGTTTCTTTATCGCTCAATTTTGCCATATCATAAACCCTTAATCCAAAAATACCTAATAAGTAATGCCACCAGAATTCCAACAAGAATAACTACAACTACAATAAATTTTTTTCTTTTTTTTCTACCTTTAGCCATAATTTGTTTCTCCTTTAATTTAAAAATAATATTATTTGATTTATAGCAATTAAGCTTATTGCACCGGGAGCAAAATAGGTTGCAAACGGGAGAGGTAATTTGTATTTTCTAAATTTTATTGTCATTACTGTAAAAGTAAATAGTATTGAAATTATTGCATTTAATAAACCCAAATATATTCCTGCGCAAATTAAAAGTTTTAAGTCCCCCGAGCCTACTTTTTGATTTTTCCATCCAAAAAAAATTGGAATTAAAGGAACTAATATTAGAAAACTGTACCAAATATCTGGTATTCCGTTATTAATGCAATATATAAATTTTATTACTGTAATTATACATAAAACTATAATTGCATAGTTTGATATTATGCGTTTTTTCCAATCCGTTATCGCACAAATTATTATTATAGCTATAAATGTACAATCTACAAAAACAGGCAACATAGTTTTCTCCATATAGACAAAAATATACTAACATAAAGTAAAATCAGCTCAAATCCTTATACAGTATTTGTGATTTTGCAGTAATATTTATTGGATTTGTCATAAGGGGCACTCCAACATTAAACGGTAGTCGCATACTAATTTGCCCGGTTACCACAAATCTTTGAGCTGTATCTTCGATGTTTTCCACATATGTAACTATATTTTGTAATACATAACTAATCTTATTATTGTTTTTTTTTACATATGAATCTCCGTTTTTTACAAATCCGTTAGTATTTACCAGTATATTTTCAAATTTCGATTTAGCATTAGCATAATCTATGCTTAACACTACATCCCTAATATTTACATCTGCTTTAGTTTGATCCACTGCCACATTACTTGCGCGTTCCAAAAATATTTCTGCTTCCATAAATTGCGAGTGGATTTGCCCGTTTAACAAGATAATAATCATAACCATAATTATGCAAATTGCCAATGCCATAGGCATGATTTGAGCAAAATTCCCGCTTTCATCTTTTAAAAGGCTTTTCATGGTTTAAAGTACACCTCACTAATTCCTGTTACAGTGGCAATAAGATTTACTTCAAAACCATAAGATTTATTGGACCAGGCAGGTGTAAAAATTGGAATAATATGCTTTTTCTCTAATTTTAGAGTAAATAAATCTCCCAATTGTATAGTTTTATTTGTAGCATTATGCCAATTAGCATCCCAAATCATACTATCCGGAACCATTCCTGAAGCATTTTCCAATTTTTTTTTCGCTTCTTCTACTTCTTGTCCAATAATTCCTACATTTTCCGCTACACTAACAAGTTGCCTTGCTTCTGTATGCAATGCTTGATATTTTGAATAAACAGGAAAAGCAAAAAAGCATGTTAAAAATATTATTAGCAGTATAATAATGCCGTATCCCATACTAACAAACAAATCTCCTTTTTCTTCTTTAATGAATCTTGCAAAAAAATAATTTTTAAATAACATCACTTAATCACATTTTGGTATTTGCATTTGCACAATATTTCCTTTTTCATATTTAAATCCGTAAGCAACACCTTGTTTATGCGCTCTAATATGGCTACAAGGCAAAACAGTTTGAGAATTAGGATTGCCTAAAATTATCCCATGTATGCAGTTTTTAAACACTCGAGTATTGTTATCATAACCCTTCAGTTTTGAATTTAAAGATGTTGCTATTACAATTATTCCCACTCGAATTATATTAGTTAAGAAGTTGTCTACATTTTCCATAACTAATTTTTTTAGATACTCTAAAAAGCAGTCGCAATCTTCTATTAAAATAGCTATTTGCGGAAAGGCAGAAAAAAATTGTTTTGGTGATTTTGTTTCTCCGGTATGTTTTGCTTTTGAATAGTTATCATTACGCAAGTCAACTTCTTTTAGTAACTTTTCAAGTGCTTCTTTAGCTTTTTCTTCATCATCAATATAGCTTGCATGTATTCTATTTGCGTATTCATATAATTCCGAAGTATTGGAATCAAATAAATATATTTTTGCTCTCTCTTTAATTTGAATTCCAATTAGTTTTAGCATATTAGTTTTTCCTGTCTCTATATCTCCAATAATTAACACAGAGCCATTGTTAATATCTATTCCCGTTGTCCTTACTTCTTCCACACTAATTCCAACAGCTACGCAGTTTTGCGTATCTATCTGTCCGTATTGATCTAAATCTGCATAATGCAATTCTTCCGGAATCATTTTGATTCCACTATTTTTATAATTCGGGAAAGCATTATTCAAGGTTTGTACAATATTTGCAATATTTTGAGAATAAGATATATCATCTATATATTCTGTTGGCAAGTATACTTGCATCAAATTAATATCTTCGAGTTTGACGTAAGCAGCTCCCTTTTTCTCTTCAATACTGTACGGGGGATGACCAATTAGGCTAATCACATCTGTAGTATCGAACATATAGTGAATGATTTTAAGTTTAAAGTTATTTAGTGTTGCATATTTTACTGCGCCTAATCGTGTAGCAGATATTATTGAAAATATGCCCACTCCCACACCATCCCGCGTTAATTTTGTAAAGAAATCCTCTATTTCGAATCCTAATTCTTTTATAACATCATAATTATCTATAACAACAAATATTGCAGGTATTTTTTCTTTTGCTATTTCGTTATACATCTTGAAATTTGCTGCTTTCTCTTTTGCAAAAAGCTTTTTTCTGTTTATCATTTCACCGGATAATAATTTTATAAGTTTTTCTGTTTTTTCTATTTCATCAATCATTATGTAGTCAGCAGTATGTGGCAAGCTTTGCATCTGAATTAAAGCAGCATTTCCAAAGTCCAGTACATAGAATTTTATGTTTTTAGGGTTATTTTTTACCGCTAAAGACAGCATTATCGTACTAAGAGTTGTGGATTTACCAAATCCGGCAGATGAAAACACTATCAAGTTACCTTCTTTTATAAAATCTATTTTATATTCTTGTTGCACTTGTTTTTCCGGAATATCTACCACACCTATAGCAATATTAGCATCAATCTCTCCATTTTTAATAAATTCATAATTTGTTATATTGATATATTGGGATACCAACTTTTCTTTTAGCGGAGGTAGCCATGGTTTTTCTACCTGTACACAATCCAAATCTTTATATATGCTTTTAATATGGGAAATAAGCACTTCTAACTGAGTTGTATCTGCCGTTTTTATTTCCCCTATACTTAAATCTTCGTTTAGCAACATTCCTTGTCCTAAAGAGTTAATTACGTACACTCTATCGTCTACTACTTGTTTTTGACCTTCTATTTGAATTTTTGCACCACTCCAAGCAGATTGGAAAAGCTCATAAATTTCATTATTGCCCACTTGCAAGTATGCACGCCCCGGCAATGTAATGCTTGCAGCATCGGGAGTTTTCAAAATTTCGTTACTATCAGCATCATTTTGTACTTTTAGACACAATTTAAACTTCGAATTGCTCCATATTTGATCATCTACTACACCTGTTGGTTTTTGTGTTGCAAGTATAAGATGCACCCCTAAACTTCTACCGATACGTGCAGCACTAATTAACTCAGCCATAAAATCGGGTTGCTCTTTTTTTAGTTCTGCAAATTCGTCCGAAATCAAAAATAAATGTGGAATTGGTTGCGTTGCTTTTTGCATTTTAAATAGTTTATTATATTGATTAATATGGTTTACACCGTAACTACTAAAAACTTCTTGCCTACGTGCAAGCTCTCTTTTAATAGAAGCCATTGCCCTTAGGCTTTGAGAACCATCAAGATTTGTCATAGTTCCAAGCAAGTGCGGAAGTTTTTTAAATAATCCTGCCATACCACCGCCTTTATAATCTATAAGCAAAAACCCAACTTCATGAGGATGATAATTTGTGGCTAAAGAGCATATGTATGATTGAATTATTTCACTTTTTCCACTACCCGTTGTGCCCGCTATCAGTCCATGCGGCCCGTGAGCTTTTTCGTGAAGATTTAATTCTACAATATCCCCTTCACTTCTAAAACCTAACGGCACAGCTAAAGTTTTGTATGCTGAATTCTCTTTCCAACGCTTTAAAACATTAAGCTCCGCAATATCTTTTATTCCATATAAATCAAAAAAAGTAACAGTTTCGGGTATTTTGGACATTACTCCTTTTTGATGATTTACGCCGGCTAAATTCCGACTAAGTAATTCGAAATTTGTGTTACCCATTCGGCACAAAGTTAAGGGCGTGTTCACATCTATGCCATATGCAAGTTGTAGCACCCCATTTTTAGAA
This sequence comes from uncultured Christensenellaceae bacterium, assembly GCA_964628515.1. Lineage (GTDB taxonomy): Bacteria > Bacillota > Clostridia > Christensenellales > Christensenellaceae > CAZVNZ01. Next base: position 43,746 of record CAZVNZ010000005.1, on the reverse strand, counting down.
TCTCTTAAAATCAAAACAGATTTTATATTTTCGGGTATATTTCCGCGTTGCCTCGAGGTATATATTACAGAGAATCCTAAATCCGCATTATTACGTTGCAAATACTCCATTATAGAATGATCCATAATTAAAGTAGGTTCATCTATTACAAAAATATAATGGGGTGCAAATACTGCTTCTTTTTTTTGCTCTGTTTGTTTTACTTCACGTTCTTTTAGTATTTTTGTAAGACTTCCCAGCACTTGATCTCTTGTTTTTTCGTCTCCAATTACTCCTGTTAGGTTTATAGAATGAATTTTTAAATGAGGTAGCCAGTATAGCCACTTAAATCTATCTTTATATTTTATGCTATCATAAACAAAAATAATTTCCACATCATGATAACTTTGCAAAAAAGCTGTTTGAATAAAAAATAAATTAAGTTGTTCATGAATATGGCGCTTTTCTCCCACAATTCCAAGATGCGTTTTTTTAAGATTTAGTGTATGTGGCATATTTGGAATAGTTGAAAACAAATTATAAATTATGCGAGCTTCTTCTATTAATTCATCTTCCTTTTCTTCTACTTTTTCGTTTAATTCCTTAATTTTAAAACTACTGCTAATCGTTCCATTTCCGATACTTATTTCGAGAAAATCCTCGTCAAATATACTGCGCTCATATATTCTGTCCGAAAAACTAAGTATCATATTTTCTATTTCTTTAATATCCGGAGCATTGTATGTAATTGCATCAATATTCCGGTTTTTGAGTTTATTTAATTTGTTGCGTAGGTTAAGCAAATATTGTTCATATCCTTTTGTACGCCTTTCATTCTCTTCCTTTGTATCTTTTTTATCGTTTATAAAGCTTGTAACAGAAACTACCATTGATACCGCTACACCTGCTATGCTCATTAATATATATATACCCTTTGGGTTTGATATTGTTATTATTGCTGTAACAGCTAACATTACTATAGGTGGCAATAGCAATTTTGCTAATTGACCTTTTTTTGCTTCTTTTTTTGGTGATGGCATTACTATATTTATATTATCATCCGGAAGGCGTCTTATTATTCTGGGTGAGCGTTTGTATTCTCTAATTTCGTCCGATTGTTTGTTATGTGGCGCCCATGGGTATAATTTAGTACTGTACATTTTGGGATTTCCGTTTATAACTAAATAATTCCTATGCAAAATAAACTTTAGAGTATTTGCTAAAATCACATCGCCAAAATTATAATCTACCACACTATTTTTAATCTGATTCCCATTTAAAAATATGTCTATACCGGAACATAAGACAAGCTTGTTACTTTCAATAATAAAATCCACTCTGTTTTTTGATTCGATTTTAACATCACAATGTAGGCCTGCACCAACTTCTACAACTCCATTATTACAGAGTTCAAAAGTGTTTTGTACACTTTTGAAAAACATTGCTTGATGTGTTTGAGTAAGATTAATGTATTCGTGAGGAATCATTTCTATTTTATCTTTTAGAGTATTTAATACAACGGTATTATCTTGCGTAATATTAAATCTGTAAGGAGCCTTGGCATTAACAGTATACTCAAAATTTTTATTTAATCTTATATCATTTTTTATAGGTAACTCTATATAATCATTGTCTCTTCTAATTATGATACTATCCATCATTCACCTCTAAAAAACATTTTGGGATTTTTCATTAGGGTTTATTTTTTTCGATAAATCGTCAATTTGCTTTTGTATGTCCGCAAGCAATTCTTGTTTTTTTGTTCCGGATAGTTCTCTATCTTTATTTATTTCGTCCTCATATTTTAGCAATGCATATCCTATGAGTTGAGTATCATTAATACTTTTTGCAATATCTAATGCCTTTTCGTTCTTTCCTCTGCCAATATAAATCCAATAATCAAATATTCCGTCATCTAAATCAATTTCATTGCTAATTTTAACATCATTAAGAATATTTGCTCTTTGCTCATCTGTGAATTTCTCTATATTGACAAAAGAGTAAGCCAGCATATATTTATTTTCTTTTGTCAGTTTTTCAGTTGGGATGTCTAATAATTTTACGACTCCGCTATAATTACCATCAAAAAAGGCATATGTGGAATCTATAATTTTTTGCTTCTCAGGTAGTATCATAAAATATATATATGCAGTAGCTAATGCAAAAAAGCAAACTAACAATATAGAAACAATAGTAATTATTCTATTCTTAGTAAATTTACTTTTTTCCATTACAACAAGATTTTGATCCGTTTCCTTTGTTTCGTATTCATACGAATTTAATATTAAATCTGATATTTCTTTTATGGTATTACAATTATATACATCTTTTAAAAACTTCTGTTTTTTTAGTAAATCTATACCTCCGTTATAGTAATCTTGAAAAGTGTACCTTTCTTGACAAATGCTTCCAATCAGTGCTTTATATTGAAGCAAAAAATCTGTTTCCGTAGTGTTATGCACATCATTCTTTAAAAATCGATTTAAAATTTTGGGCATTAAATTTATATCGTAAAACAAGTTATTCGGCGACAATAAAAAAGAGAATTTATTTGTATATTCTGCCAATAGAGCAACATTATACAAAGCACGCAATTTAATTGCCTGTTCTTTATTTTTTAAAGCAGAAAACTCACTTAAACCGGAAACATCATATGAAATATCGACTTCTTCTTCTCTAAAATCAAGGGTGCAAGGTACAAGAACACTTCTAAAGTAAGCTATAGACGCAATTTCATTTTTAGAGCAATGATATTGGCTTATTTTTTCTTTTTGTACTATTAGGTTATTTTCGATTTTATTTATAGAGTTCTCTTGGATACGTTCTTCAGGCATATAAAACTCCTTTTATGATGTAATGTATTTTAATAAATACTTTGCAAATTATTGTATTTATTACTCGCTATGCATAGTTTTTGAATGAATTGCGCAATCTAAAGTATCTATACATTTGCACTTTTTAATACATCAATAATATCACCATTAAGTATACCTGCCTCTCTAAAAGTAGAATAAGTGCTAACAACACGTAAATGACGCATCGTTTTAACAAAATTAGCACTTTTGTTTATGTCGGGCATTAAATTCGTGGCAAGAATCTTAATTACATCTTTAATTGTTTGGTTTTCGTCTGTATATACATCTACTTGATTCCATTTAGATTCTCTAAATGTTATTGTTATATACATTGCTTTTTGCCTGCTTTCTCTTGAGTTTAAAATATAAAGTTACTGCGAGGAAACTAATTATGCCGGCACCACTAATAACTACAATCCATATGCCTGCAGGAATTACATCACTATTAATTTTTTTGTACGGATTATGTTTTATTTTATTATCGGAATCCGTAAAAATATTTAGCAATATACTTTTTTCTTTTATTTCCTCTTCTATATTTTGTTGCACTGCGTATGTTGTAAACAGCATGCTACCCAATGCTATATTTTCTTTGTCTTGGCGATTTTGTATAATATTAAGGTTTTGTATTACATTATCTTGAAACAATCTCGTATCTATAAGTACAGAAAAATCTGTTTCTTCTTCTGCACTCACAATGGAGAAACTTGAAAAAATCATTATTAATGTAAAAATAAATATTAATATTTTTTTTAGTGCAAGTTTTTTTTTAATCATGTATTATACTGGGTATGTACAGATAATAGGATTTATCTGTACATACTTAATAGTTTTATCTTCCAATTTGACTGGCAAGCTCTCTATCCGTTTCTTCAACAATACGTGCGGTATCCGATAATACTTTATTAATATCTTCTATTAGCTCTCTTGCTTTTACAAATCCGGGTCTTAGCTCCTCAAATTTTTGTTTAAAAGAGCGAGATGCAGCACCTTCCCATTCTTCCTGCAAGGAATTTAGCAATCTATCCATATTGTTTATTACTTCTTGGGTTTTATCGCCTTGCACTCCAAATTCGCTTGCTCGTGCTCGCATTTGCTCGGGCGTCATTCTTATTTGTCCTGACATAACATTACCTCCTCATATGCATTTTTATAGATTTTTTTTAGTTTTCCGGTAACTTGGGCTCGTATTATCGCCCCACACATACGACAGAAAAAAATTTTTTGATAAAGAAATCATAGACTCATCAGCAATTCTCATTTCTGCCTTTTTTACACATATAACTCTGTTTTTTTTAGATAATACCATTAAAAAAAAACAAGCACAATAGGGTAGGGACATAAAGTTATGCACAGGGTACAAAAACCTTTGTGAGAACGCATAAAACGTGTTATCATATATACAAAGCTCCAAGGAGAACATACAAATGGATATTTATTGGTTTGTTTGGGAAGTAATTATTAATATAGTTGATACCTCGTTTTTAACATATTTATTTATTAAGCAATTAGGAATAAATAAAGACAAACGCAAATTTATGTATATAGGTATATTATTTATTATTACGTCTATAAGTATTTTTAATTATTATAATCCGGATTTTTATGTACCAATCACTACAGATTTTACCATTTATGCAAGCAAGTTGTTTTTTACATTAATTTATTTTATGTTTGCATTACTTGTGTTTAACGGCAAAATTTCCGTTAAAATTATGTGGAGTTTAATTGTTATGTTTATATCCTATATAGCGAATTTTGTATCTACATTAGTTTTAGTAGCAATAAACAATGCAAAAATAAACTCCTTTGCACAATTTGGATACGACCGCATTATATGTACAATAGTTCATACAATTACTCTGATTATACTTTGTATTTTACTTGCACATATAGGAAAAGGGAATAGACACAAAATGGTTATTCCCATAAAAATTCAATATTTATTTATTGTGATGGTAACTTTGGGTGCAATTACGGTGGACATACTAATAGATAACCTATATATTAAATCTAATAACACTATGATATTAAACGTAGGCGAGCTAATTATAAGCATAGTATTTATAGCGGTTATTTCTTCGGTTTTTATTTTGGTGATGCATATAGGAATACTAACAAATAAAAATATGGAATATATACTTGAAGAACAGCGTTTAAAATTAGAAAGGGAAGCTTTTGAAAATATGTCTGTTGCTATAGAAGAAATACGGGAAGTTAAACACGACATTAATCATCATGTACAGGTTATGCAGGGTTTTTTAGGCAATAACGATATTAAAAGCCTATCAAATTATTTTAAAAAGGTTACGGGTAATTACGAAGAAAAAATTACTATGATTTTTTTAAGCGATCCTGTAATAAACAACCTTCTTTACAGTAAATTTATGGTTATGAAAAAGCATAATATTTCATTTGTTTATAAATTTTTGGAAACTCAAAGCATGCCCGGTGATACCTTAGATTTATGCTCTGTATTAGGTAATCTTTTGGATAACGCAATTGAGGCATGCATAAAAATTTCGGACAAACGAATTATTTGGCTGTTTATTAGAAAAAGAGCTGAAATGCTTGTTATCTCCGTGCAAAATACTTGCAACGGTAATTTTGAGATAAAAGACGGCAGAATTATTTCCGACAAAGTGGATTTAGGGCACGGACACGGGCTTAATCATATTAAAAAAATAGTGCAAAGTTATAAGGGTAACATATATATTTACACGGAAAATAATAAGTTTTTTGCAAATATATATTTACCGTATTTGCAGAATTAAGGAGTATGTTATGAATATTGGCATTGTAGAAGACGACAAAATTAATGCGCAAGATTTAATGGACGTAATAAACAAGTGGCTTAGTGCAAATAAATATACTAATTGTAAGCTAATTCATTATAACTCCGGCGAGGAGTTACTATACAATTATAAAAATAAGCACTTGGAATTTGATATTGTTTTTATGGATGTTATGTTAAGCGGAATTAGTGGGCTACAAACAGCGGAAGGTTTGCGTAATTTGGGATATAGCAAGGGTATTGTATTTACATCAAATTACACCGATTGCAACTATATGCAAAAAAGCTTTTATGTAAATGCAATTAATTTCTACTCCAAACCTGTCACCCTTTCCGATATAGATTTCTGTATGTGTAGCTTATGCAAGGAAAAGATACATAAATACTATTTTAACAGCATTATGTATTCCATTGCATACAGCGAAATTGCCTTTTTTGAAAGCGATCGCAATTATATAATTATACACCCTGCGGAAGTCTCTTTGCTACATCCTAAGTATAAGGATAATTTATCAACTATTATTAAGCAGACCCCAAAGTCCTTTGTACAAGTGCATAGATCTTATATTGTAAATATTTCTTACGTTACTAAAATAGAAGGCAAAATCATATTTCTTAAAACAAATCATGGTGTATTTGAGTTAATTATAGGCGACAATTATTTAGCAAAGGTTTTGGATGCTCTTAGGTATTTTTAAGGAGTGGTGAATATGATGAATAGTTGGCACCACTTAAAATTAAAATTACGATATTGCTATAAGGGAGAACCACTATGAAAATTATTTTAAATCAGGCAGATTTTGAAATGTGCATGTACAGACTTAGTTTGGAAAGTTCTTTGTTAGAAGAATACCGCACTTCTTTTGAAAATGCAGCAAAAACACTTAGCGATAAATGGATAGGCTCGAGCAATACAGCTTTTAACAATTATGTAGATTGTGTGCGTGCAGTAATGATTGATTGTTACAGAGAGCTTGAAATGTGCAATCTAAATGCACTTGCAACACTAAGGGCATTTCAATTACAAGATGAAAGTCTTGCAAAAGATTTTACAAAATAAAGGAGATTTTATTATGCCTTGCTACTGCGATACTATAGCTGAAATGCGAATGGAAATAAATGTTATAGACGAAATTTCTGTATTATCGGACCAAATAACACAATGCAGTGAGAGTGAAATAAACTCTCATCTACGCAATTTACACCAAGCTTTCACAGACGGCATTAAACCCACTAATTTGTGGTCGCTGCAATCGGGAATTTTAGGGCTAAATACTACTGCCGAAAACTATGGCAATAGTTTAAAAAATGAATGTATTCGTGCTAAAAACAGACTGCTTGAAAGCATATCCAATTTAGAAGAGGAAGATAAATATTATCATGATTTATTAAAAGAAGAAGAGCTATTACTTGCACTTGACACAACGACTTCTCGCAAATAATTGCTAAGCAAACCTCGAGGTGATACCATGGGAAATTTTAAAAACGAAATAAGAGCTATGAGTAATTTTGGTTTAGTGATAGGCAATATACAAGAAAAATATGCTGATTCTATTAACCGCATAAAGCAAGAAACCACAAAACTTACTACAGAGTTTTGGCAAGGTGAAGCTTGCAATGCGCATATTACCAAAATGAATGCTTTTAGCGAAAAGCTAAATAAACTCCACGAAGCACTTGGTAAATTATCGGAAATAACATATAATGCGTTGCCTCCTCAATTAACAACATCTGCCACCCAAGCAGAAACCTTTGCCTCTATACTTGATTATGGCAAAGGTTGGCAGCTTGATGTCGTATTTTTGAAATCGGATACGCCAAATATAGTACAAAACATATGTTTAGCACTAAAAGATTCTTATATAATGCAAAAAAATAAATTAAGTGCAATTAGCTCTATTGCAAACAGCACACGATATGCCGGGATTAATACATCTGTTTGTGATGAATATATTTCGGAAATTAATCGCAATATAGATAAATTAGATAAACTTGTTGCATTAATGAGCGATTACTCTTCCTCTGTTGCAAGCTTTGAAAGCAGTGCCACTTCTTTACTTGGCAAAATATCTATGCCGGAGGGCTGGACTACTCAAAGGCTTTCCCAAGCCTTTGTTCAAGGCATAGAGCTTTCCTATAAAGAATTTGCACTAATGAGTGATAAAGCAAGAAAAATTTATTTAGAAAATGTTATGCAATCTGCAATTTTAGCATTGCCTGCAACAATCAGTAATGACGGAAGTACGTTGCGAATACCTTTAGGACCAGGGCTGGAGCTATATTATAATATAGATGCCGAGTATAGCGGGAGTGAGGATAATGCAAAGCTTAATTTTGCATACCAAGATGGAATGTTGGTACTTCAAAATATTGGGTATTATAATGACATTGCAGGAGTATCGGCTTCGTATCAAAAAGAATTTAGTTATACCATTAATTTGCAGAATAGTGGTAATGTTGTAAGTGCAAGTTTTACTTCAGGGATTGATTATGGCAAGAAATCTATTTTTACAGAATATACTGTATCTTCATCTTTAGAGGGCTGTGCCGTCAACACTGTAGTTGGTGTTTCTCAAAGCAAAAACAACGAACCTCCTAAGTTAGATTTATTAAAAGCGTACGAGCCTGTATATGCCCCTTCCATAGACTATGCTCCTTCGGTAGATATTCCTACTCTGCCCGAAGGCGACTACACTCCTGTTACTATTGATCCGAATGTACAAGTAGTCTTAAATGTAATTTTAGGTGTGCTTATTTCTATCCCTCTTCTTTATATTTCTTTGATTACCGGCACTGCAGCTATTTCAAATATTCAAACATCAGCAACACTACCACAAATAAGTATACCGATATCTACCGAGCATAATTTATAAAGGAGCTATTATATGAAAAATGCAAAAAAAATAGTAAGTGTAATAACAATAATATTGCTGATATTTGTATATGTTGGCTGTGCAAAAGAACCAATTCCCTCACAAACTCCTACGCCTACACCATTACCTGAGGATTTATTGACTTTTGTAATTCCATCACAAATTATAGCTACTACCGGATTATCTGCTGAAAAACATTTTGAAAGTGCGAAAGATGATGAAAAGGTATTTGATGTATTATTAAATAAAGATGGCTCCCTTACGTATATCATTACTTCGGAACAACAAAAAATATGGCTTGAATGGGAAATGGAAACTTTGAATGAATATATAGTACAATGGGAAAACATAGGCAAAGACTACGGCAAGGAATACTATATAAAAACAAACGATGATTTAAGCGAGGTTATATTTGGATGGGATGGGGAAATGATGAGAAAAGACCCCGAGATTATGATAATAAGCTTTACTGCAATTCAAGTCAGTATGTTGCTATATCAAATATTCAGTGGTGTAGATCCCGAAAAATGCAGTGTTCATGTAATTTTTGAGCATTATAAAACTGGCAAAGAAGTTTTGGATTTTTTAGTTCCCCAAGATAATGGCGGTAAATTTACCGAAAGCATTTGGGATTAACGCAAATTAAGGAGTAGCGGTATGAAAAACGCAAAAAAAATATTCATTGTAACAACCGTAATATTGCTGATATTTGTATATGTTGGCTGTGCAAAAGAACCAATTCCCTCACAAACTCCTACGCCTACACCATTACCTGAGGATTTATTGACTTTTGTAATTCCATCACAAATTATAGCTACTACCGGATTATCTGCTGAAAAACATTTTGAAAGTGCGAAAGATGATGAAAAGGTATTTGATGTATTATTAAATAAAGATGGCTCCCTTACGTATATCATTACTTCGGAACAACAAAAAATATGGCTTGAATGGGAAATGGAAACTTTGAATGAGTATATAGTACAATGGAAAAACATAGGCAAAGACTACGGTAAGGAATACTATATTAAAACCAACGATGATTTAAGCGAGATTAGGCTTGGATGGGATGGGGAAATGATGAGGAAAGACCCCGAGATTATGGCGATAAGCTTAAGAGTTATACAAGTAAGTGCTCTGTTATACCAAATTTTTAGTGGTGTAGATCCTGAAAAATGTAATGTTAACATAATTTTTGAGCATTATAAAACAGGTAAGGAAGTATATGATTTTTCTTCCCCCCATAACAATGACGGCTCATTTACCGAAAGCATTTGGGATTAACACATATTAAGGAGTAGCGGTATGAAAAAAATAAAAAAAATAGTCATTGTAACAACCGTAATATTGCTGATATTTGTATATGTTGGCTGCGCACAAGAACCAATTCCCTCATCTTCCCCTACACCAACTCCATTACCTGAGGATTTATTGACTTTTATTTGGACTACAGAAGTTATTGATACTGCAGGAATAACAGCAGAAAAATTATATGAAGGCAGCATAAACAATGAACGAGTTACAAAAGCTGAAATAAATAAAGATGGCTCCATGACAATAACCGTAACAAAAAAGCAACAACAAATGTGGATTGATGATCAAATAGAGGCTATTAATAATTATACTGTACAATGGGAAAACATAGGAAAAGACTACGGTAAGGAATACTATATTAAAACCAACGATGATTTAAGCGAGGTTAGGTTTGGATGGGATGGTGAAATGATGAGAAAAGACCCTGAGATTATGATAATAAGCTTTACTGCAATTCAAGTAAGCATGTTGCTATATCAAATATTTAGTGGTGTAGATCCCGAAAAATGTAGTGTTCATGTAATTTTTGAGCATTATAAAACTGGTGAAGAAGTATTGGATTTTTTAGTTCCCCAAGATAATGGCGGTAAATTTACCGAAAGCATTTGGGATTAACACATATTAAGGAGTAGAGATATGAAGGAGAATGTAATGAAAAAAACTAATACTATTGAATTATTTGATGGCACTTTTTGTATTGAAGTTCCAAATGAAATACAACAAAAAACATATGAAGAAATATCCAATCAATATCCTTGGGAAAATATTAGACCGAGTGCAATTTTCTTTGACGGTAACGACGAAGATTTGCTTATACAACTTCATAAAAGAGAAATAGCCAAAGAAGAAGCGATTAATGTAGATGAAAAGGCAAATAGTTATGCCGCTACTTTTTCTCGCATCATTCCGGGTTTTATTAAATATGGAGTTTATAAAACAAGTTTTAATAATATAGACTATGCTGTTATTCAGTTTACTTCCTTTGGTTTAGATAGAGAGTATTATTCTTTATATTATGCAGGTTTTTTTCAAAATATTGAAATAGGAGTTTTTTTTCGATGCAATTCAATAAAATTAGAGGAAAAGCACCCAATATTTTTAGAGGTAATACAAACACTAAAATATATATAAAGAATGTATTTTTCTAAATATCGGCACTTCCCCCCTTAGTATTTTAAAATAAACAGTTTTTTGTGCAGAAAAATTACCTTTAGAAGAAAAAACGAGCCTTGCAAAAACAGTTTTCAGTTAATTAAACTCTTTGCCAAATTTACCCACTCGCTAAACATTTTTCTGTTTGCACCTACCCTGTAAACATCCCTTAAAATAAGCTCTACATTGCCACTTTTGCTTGCTTTTAGCGTTGTTTGAATATCCTTTTTTGCATTTGCAAAGTCCGGCTCTTTTTGGGCTAAATATGCAGGCTGTAATTTTTTGGAAAGTATATATTTATCGCCCAACAACTCCCCCACCGCCTCTACGTTGCTAAAGGGGGAGGTGGACACCGCTTTAATGTTTGGTATACTGCCCTTAATTAATTCCCATCTGCTTTCTATATTTTCGCAACATCCAAAATAGATTTTTCCAAATAGTGATGCGCCCTCTTTTAGGTAAGGCAAAATAAATTCTTTGTACATTTCGGGCGAAATTGTAGTTGTTTCCTCCGCATTGCACCAAAGCCAGCAATCTTTTAATGTTATGGGGTTTTTGGGTATAGCTTCATTGCAGTAGCCGTACCTCCCTCCTGTAAGGGAATTATCCGAGTTGTAGGCAAGTAAATTCTCCTTTTCCAAAAATTTATGCAGAGCAATAAAATCGTCTGTAACAAAACGCATAAGCTTGTGGAAAAGTTTTGGGTTGTCGTACAGCCAAAAATAAATGTTATCCATGCCAATTAGTTTATATAAATTTAATGTAATTTCCGTTATAAGCAAACCACAAAAGGGGGAGTACCCTCCGCTACCGTAAACAGGGTCTATACCCCCTATTTGCACAGGCAATATGCCCTTAAAAATTTCGTTTAGCCTTTGGCATTTTTCTATGGTTTCCTGCTTGTTTATATAAAATGTGCGTTGTCTTAAATTAGCTACATCTTCCTTATTTGCTATTGGGTGCTCAAATGTGCAGGCAACCTTGTCCCCATACATATCCGTTGCATGCTTTTCTTTAATGTCAACACCAAAACTGCTTATGCAAACATCCCAGGGGATACGCATATATTTTTCCAATACAAAATCGTCCCCTATTTCTTTTGCATGGCGGATGTTTTCTATCATATACCTTTCTATGTTCCGCAAATACTCGTCTTGGCACAAAAGCTCTTCCTCTGTTACATAGTCTGTCATTAAACAGGTTTCTGCAAGTATAGCAGGGCGAATAGGCGCAAAATCGTTGAGTGCTTGCCAAATCTGCTTTCTTTCCTGCATTTTATCCCTATGGGCTTCCTCCGCCCACATATCTGCCAGTACCCTTAATCGCTCCATTATTACAGCCTCCCCTATATTAGTTTATACTGCTATCCCATAATTTTGGTGTACGCCTCGTCTATTTTTTTAACCTCTTCTGCCGTAAGCTCCCAATTTGCCGCTTTTGCGTTTTGTGTAGCCATACTTGGAGTGGTTGCCCCTAAAAGTGCGCATGTAACACCCTTTTGCGCCAACACCCAGTTTATGGAAACCTCCGCAACACTTGCATTTCTTCCGTCTGCTATCTCCTTTAGCACAGCAATTAGTTTGTTGCACTTAGACCACATAGGCTCTTCGTAAAAACTGTAAAAAGCACCTCTTAATTCTTTGCCCCCCAAAACCGGTTTTTCCATAGTGCCCGTGAGTATACCACCGCCTAAAGAGCCGTAGGTAAGCACTCCTAAATTGTTCTTAACACAAATATCCATTATTCCGTTTTCAAAACTACTTCTGTTTAGCAAGTTTAAGGGTGGTTGCATGCTGGCAATATCTGCTACTTGCACCGCCGTTTTTATCTCCTCCACAGAAAAATTAGAAACGCCTATGGCACGTATTTTTCCCTCCTGCTTAAATTTAAGCATTTGCTCTAACGCCGGTTCTAAGGGGTTGTTGTGGTCCGGCCAATGTATTTGATACAAATCTATATAATCCGTTTGCAGATTTTTTAAAGAGTTTTCTATTTCGATACGCATTACGTTTGGGTCGCTGCATTTTACATAGTTTTGCCCGTAAAAGCGGAGTACACCCAGTTTGGTTGCAAGCACGACTTTATCCCTTCTGCCCTTTATGGCTCTGCCTACCACCTTTTCCGATTCGCCGTCCTCGCCGTATGCCGCCGCCGTATCCACCAAATTTACACCACAGTCTATGGATTCTTGTATACACTTAATTGCTAAGTCTACGTCTACATCACCAAAAAAATCGTTGCCCATTGCCCAAGTACCTTGTGCAATTACGGAAACATCAATGCCACTGTTACCAAGTTTACGATATTTCATACTAATACTCCTTTATTTTAAATGTTGCCCTACAACAGATTTTGCAAAGTCGTGGGCTCTTTTGGTTTCGTCCTCGTTTAGCCAATAGGGGTTGCCTAACTGCATTGCAACAAAGGCGGTATGTGCGCACACCTCGCAGGTAATTATATTTTCGATTGCCTCTTCTACCGTAGGCCCGCCAACCACCAAACCGTGATTACGTATATTTACCGCATAGCCTTTGCCCATACAGTCCACAATATCTTGCAAGTATTCTTCGTTATGAGGATCGGGATGTACCCAGTTAGTACAAGGCACCGGCCCTCCCACTAAATTACCCATAGTTGTGGTGGCAACGGGTATTTCCATATTGCAACATGCAAATGCCGTGGCATATTTAGAATGTGCGTGGGTTACGCAAGCAATATCCTGCCTGTCTCGTAGCACTTTTGTAAACATATCGCAAGCGCAAGAAGGCCGTCTGTGCCCGTCTATTAATTCAAAGGTATTAATGTCTATTACGCACATATCCTCCCAGGTAAGCTCTTCGTATTCCATTCCGCTTGGGGTTATTACGCAATACCCTGTCTCATCATCCCTTGCGGCAACCGTGCCTCCTGCCATTACGATTAAATCGTATTCCCGAAGTTTTTTTCCAGCCACAAGCACCCTTTGTCTTAATTCTTTTAAAATTGCCATTATTTTACTCCTTAAATATTTTAATTATTTTAGTGCCTATTTATATATTGCACATTTGAGCATTGTATGATATCATTGTACATATTCCAAAAAAAAGTTAATTTGGTGGTATACAAATGATTTATGAAGAAAACCGAGAAACCTTTAGCAAAATTGCAACCCTTTATTACTTAGGAGATATGTCTCAAGAGGATATTGCAGAAATGTTTGGCATCTCTCGTTTTAAGGTATCCCGTATTTTAAAAAAATGTCGGGATATGAATATCGTGGAATTTCGCATTAACAGCAAGCCCATGTATTACAGGCAGTTAGAGTCCAAGCTTTGCGAAATACTTAATTTAAAGCAAGTTACCATAGTGCCCTCAGGCTCTAACCCCAAGGAATCCAAAACCAATGTGGGCAAGGCATCTGCAAAGCATTTGCTGGATAATCTTAAAGACGGCATGGTTGTGGGCTTTGATTGGGGCACCACCTTACAAACAATGGTAAAGGAGTTTGCACCCAAAAAAGCCTATCCCTCTTCCTTATTTTTGCAAATATCCGGTAGTGTGGCATCTCAATCCGCACTTAGCGCCGGTTACATAGATGGGCACGATATTGTAAAAACCGTTGCCCAAAAAGCCGGTGCAAACTGGTCTTTGTTTCCTGCCCCCTACATTGTGCAAAACACCCTACTTAAAACTATGCTTTTAGAAGAGCCGGCAATTAAAAAGCATATTTCCCTTTTTCCTAAGATAGACATTGCTTTTTTTGGCGCTGGCTCCACCTTGCAAGAAAACCGCATACCCTTTTACAGCAACTATCTTACAAAAGACGAATGTAAGAAAATTGCCCGTCCCCTTAAAGACCAAGGGGAAATCTTCTCCAAAACCATAACCTCCCAAGGCGTAATTGTGCCCTCTATTCTTGATGACAGAGTGCTTACAATAGACCTAAGTGTGCTAAAAAAACTTCCCGAGGTTGTGGTGCTTGCCAGCGGAAACGATAAAACGGAGTCTCTTATCGGCGGAGCACGAGGGGGTTATTTTAGCCGTATGATAATAGACGAAATTGCCGCACTATCTATGCTTAACGCACTCGAAACAACTTAAGCCTCCACCCTTTCTAACTTAAATACAACGGGGGACAGCCCGTCCGAGCATGCGGAGTACATCATGTTTTCCTGCTTGCAGTAGGTTAGCTTGCCACCAAAACGCAAAATCATAATTACCGGCCATAAATCGTGCCATGCCCATGTACAAAAGCCTTCCGGCATTTTGCCGTCCGTTTTTACTAAAAACTCCGCACCTTCGTCAAAAGCATGACATCCCCCCGAGTAATCGGGTAGCTCTTTGCAATCAAATTTCTTATAAACTGTTATTTTTACGGGATATTTTTGTGCCATTTTACACCTCTTATAATTTATTTATGTATTGCCTTTTTATTTGCATCCAGTACACTTTCGTGTATAATTTCGCTAACGGAGGGGTGGGCAAAAATCCACTCTTCCACGTCAAAAGCAGTTGCGCCGAATTTTATAATGCCACTAAGCAAGGACACCATTTCTGTGGCATTGGGGGCGGCTAAATGCACCCCTAAAACAGTATCATCCTCCCTGCTTAATACCACCTTGCTCAATCCGTCTTTGCAACCCTCTATTAATGCTCTGCCATTGGCACTAACGGGAAAAGTGCCTGTTTTTACCTCTATACCCATTTTTGTAGCCATCTTTTCCGTAAGCCCCATGCTTGCTATCTCCGGATTTGTGTATATGCAGTAGGGTATTGCGGTGTCGTCAAATTCGTCGTTACCTCCAAAAATATTGTTTACCGCAATAACACCTTGGTGAGACGCAACGTGAGCTAACTGAATACCCCCCGTAACATCGCCTATGGCATAAATATTTTTCGTATTTGTGCCCATATGCTTATCCGTTTTAATACCCTTATTTGTGTATTCTATGTTGGCATTTTCTAAATTTAGTCCTTGGGTGTTTGGCGTTCTGCCTGTGGCTACAAACAGTTTTTCCGCTACTACCCTTTTTTCTTTGCCCTCTGCGTTGATGTAGATTACTTCAACCTCCGTGGTTTTATCCTCTGCTTGCGTTAGTCTGCTTGAAAGCTCCACATCTACACCGTCCTTTTTTAAGGCTCTTTTAAGTGTTTCTTTTAAATCTGCGTCCATTGTATCTATAAGTGCGGGCAACATTTCTATTAAAGTAACCTTGCAACCCAAACGTGCAAAGCATTGGGCAAACTCGCAGCCTATTACCCCTCCGCCCACAATAACCATGCTTTTTGGGAGGTTGTCTAACTCAAGGGCGCTGTCGCTGTTTATAATATTTTTATGATTAACTTCCGCTAAGGGTATTTGAGAGGGCACACTACCCGTGGCAATAATAATGCTATCCGCATTTATGGTTAGCATCTCCCCCTTTGTTGCTACCGTAAGTGTGTCTTTGGTTGCAAAGGATGCCTCCCCAGTTATTACCTCCACCTTTCCTTTTGCTAAAAGGTATTCTACACCCTTTCTCAGTTGAGCTACAATTTTTGTTTTTCGTTCTGTGATTTTGCTAAAATCTATGGATACACCCTCTGTATTAATGCCTAAATTTGCAAATTCTTTAGTTTCGTTATATAAATTTGCGCTGTGCAGTAATGTTTTTGTGGGTATACAACCTTTGTTTAAGCAAGTGCCCCCTAAGTGCTCCTTTTCTATAAGCACCACTTCTGCACCCTTTTTTACGGCGGTAAGTGCGGCTACATAGCCCCCCGGCCCTCCGCCTATAACTGCAATCTTCATTTTATGCTCCTTATGTGGTTTGCATTTTGGGTGGATTTTTTTCTTCCTCTGCCTTTTTTAAGTCTGTCAATTTTTCTTTTTTGGCATGAGACATCGCATCTATGCCCACCGCAATAAGTAATACTATGCCCTTTATTATCATTTGGTAAAACTCCGAAAGCCCTATTTGAATAAGTCCGTTAAACAGTACGCCCATAATTACCACACCGAAAAACGCTCCCGAAATTTTGCCCTCGCCTCCTGCTATGGATATTCCCCCAAGAACGCAAGCGGTTACAACCTCAAACTCGTAACTAATGCCTGCACGAGGTTGTGCGGAATTCATACGGGAAAGGAGTAGTATAGCCGCCACACCTGCAAGCATACCGCTTATGGCATACACCGAGTATTTGATTTTTTTGACTTTAATACCCGAAAGCCTTGCTACCTCCTGACTACCCCCCACGCAGTATATATGCCTACCGTATACAGTTTTGGAAAGCACAATTCCCCCTATTATAAACACCGCCGCCATTACAATTACAGGAAAGGGCACAACACCTATGCTACCCTGCCCCAAAAATGTAAACTCCGGAGTCATCCCTTCATAAATGGGAATTGCGCCTGTAAGTACGTATACTATTCCACGTATCATCTCTAAAGTTGCCAGAGTTACAATTAGTGGCGGTATTTTTATTTCGTTTACAAAAAAGCCGTTTAACAAACCAACACCGGTAGTTGCCAATATGCCTAATATACAGCCGATTAATGGGTTTAAGCTAACCATACCCTCCCCTACGGGAATGGGTGCCGCCGCCATAAATATACCCGCAATCATCACCCCGAAAGCCATATTAGAGCCTACGGACAAATCCAGCCCACCCGTTAGCAAGCAAAAGGTCATCCCTACGGCAATTATTCCCGTAAAGGACACCTGACGCATTATTTCCAGTAGGTTATCCGGCAGTATAAATGTTGGGCGCATTATGGTGAAAAATGCAATTAGCGCCAATAAAACCACAACAATACCGTATTTTTTGAAAAACTCTCCGCCGGACATTTTTTTAGATTTTATGCTCATACCTGTTCTCCTTTTTTTGAAGATGCCATTGCAAGCAATCTTTCTTGATCTAACTCTGATTTTGTAACTTCTCCCACTATTTCCCCTTCGTGCATAACTATTGCTCTGTCGCTCATGCCTATTAGCTCGGGGAGTTCCGAGCTTATCATTATTATGCTTTTGCCCTGCTTTGCAAGCTCGTCCATTAGGAGATAAATTTCGTGCTTTGCCCCTACATCTATACCCCTTGTAGGCTCGTCAATTATAATAATATCCGCATCGTTTACCACCCATTTGGCAAGCACCACTTTTTGTTGGTTGCCCCCCGAAAGATTACGCACCTTTTGGCTTTGGGTAGGGGTTTTTATTTTAATTTGGTTAATGTATTTATCCACTAACTTACTTTCTTCGTCTTTATTTATAAAGCTGTTTTTGGCGATTTTTTTAAGCACTAACATTGTTAGGTTAAAGTCCACACCTTTATCTAAAAGCAGTCCTTGGGTTTTTCTGTCCTCCGGCAACAGGGAAATACCGTAGCTTATTGCATCCTTTGGGCTTTTAATATCCGCTTTTTTTCCGTGTACGTAAATCTCCCCCAAATAGTTGTCTGCTCCGAAAATCATACGCACAAGCTCTGTGCGCCCTGCACCCACAAGCCCTGTAATGCCCAGAATCTCACCTTTTTTTAAGTTAAAAGATGCGTTTTTTACCTTTTCGTTAAATAGCTCTTTTACCTCTAAAACTACCTCCTCGCTAACTTGATGAGTATGGGGAAAAGTGCCTGTGAGCTCCCTGCCTACCATAAGTTTTATAAGCTCGTCTTTGGTTGTGTCGCAAACCTTTTTTTGCTCTACAAAACGGCCGTCTCTAAATACCGTTACTCTGTCTGCAATTTAAATATTTCTTCTAATCGGTGAGAGATATAAATAATTGATGTTCCCTCGGATTTTAGCTTTTTAATAAGAGAAAAAAGGGTTTCCATTTCTTTATTTGTCAAAGTTGCGGATGGCTCGTCCATAACTATTATTTTCGCTTTATTCAGTATTGCTTTTGCAATTTCCGTCAGTTGTTGGTACGCAATACTTAACTCTGATATTTTTGCGTTTGGCTCTATATCCAAACCCAGTTCTTTAAACACCCCTTTTGTTCTGCTTTGCATTTGGGCTTTGTTGGAAAACATACCTTTTTTAAGCTCTTTGCCAAAAAAAATATTTTCCTCCACACTCATTTGGGGCACTAAATTAAATTCTTGATAAATAACACTTATACCCATATCTATGGCTTCTAAGGGGGTGTAGCTTGTGTACTCTTTGCCGTCAAGCTTAATTTTTCCGCCATCGCTTTTTACCGAGCCTGCCAAAATTTTTATTAAGGTGGATTTACCTGCTCCGTTTTCGCCAATAAGCGCATGTACTTCCCCTTTTGCCAGCTTAAAATCCACTTCTTCAAGGGCTACCACTCCCGGATATATTTTAGTTATTTTGCTCATTTCAAGTAAATTTTCCATTGCCTTCTCCTTATGGAAATCTAAAAACGGTTGTTTAAGATACGGCATAAAATTATTTTATGCCGTATCCTACATATTTTTAGTAATTTGCTTTTGCCTTATCGTAATCTACTTGCTCAAATTCTACATATTCTGTTTGGTTAAACTCCTCGCCGTTTGCAACTGCCATTGCCAAATCGAAGGCTTGATTGCCTATTTTTTCGTTAAGTAGAGCCACCGTGCCTCTGTACATACCGCCTTCTTTTATATACTCAAATGCCTGTGGTACGCCGTCTGCACCTATTACCGCATATTTGTCGAAATCCTCCGGCTTTACCTTTGCTTTTAACACTTGATAAGCACCTATAGCGCCGGTATCGTCAGAATCGGTTAAAAACAGTCTTGTATTTGGGTTTCCCGATAATATGGCTTCCGTTGCCTTCATTGCAGTTTCAACATCTACGGAGTTTTGGTCGTTTACCACCTTTGCTTTTGGCAGTATGTCTTTAAGCGCCGCCTCCATGCCTTTGCCCCTTTCTATTCCGGGGAGGTAGTCGTGTATTCTTAGCAATCCTACTTCTATTTCGTCGTTAGGATATTTTTCTGCCATGTATTTTGCCCCCATTTCTCCAATGGCATAGCCGTAGGCGTACTCGTCTACAAGAATTTGCGCAGGTGCACCTTCAACGGGTGTAAATAAGGGGATTAGCGCCACTCCCTTTTCTGCCGCTTTTTTTGCCACAGGCTCTAAAACCGCACCGTCGATTACAACGCAAATTATGGCGTCCACTCCGGAGTTTATCATGGTTTCGATTTGTTGCGCCTGTTTGTTTGCATCTACGTTAGGGTCTGCCGTTACAAATTCTATGCCTGCCGCCGCCGCCCTTTCCGCTACCGCTTTTTCCATAACCTGATACATAGTCCACGAGCTTGTCATGTGTACAAAGCCCAGTTTATCCACCTTGTTATTTGTCCCTTCTTGTGATGGTGAATCCGCTTTCTCGCTTGCCGGTGCTTCGTTTGTGGCAGGTGGCGGTGTTTGTGCGCAAGCCGTGAATACAAACAATGCCACTAAAATTAATACCACTCCCAATGTAATTTTTCTTTTCATACCTTTCCTCCTATGGATTTACTCATTTTTTTATATCCGCAAGCTGTAAAAACGCTGTTTTTAGCTGTGGATACAAACTTTTATAAACTTTATACAGCTCTTTGTAGAGCTTATTATTTTCTTTGTTGGGTACAAATGCGTTGTAATCTATTTTAACCGTTTTACTGACCGCCTCTTCAATACTCGGGTACAGTTTTGTGCCTACGGCGGCTATTATTGCGCTGCCCAAAGGTGCGCCTTGAGTTTCTTTGGGTAGAGAAATGTTGCAATTTGTAACATCGGATATTATTTGCAACCACAAATTGCTTTTTGCAATTCCACCCGTAATTACAATGCTGTCTATCCGTCCCCCCAACTGCCTTATAAGCATAATATTGTCCAGCATGGAAAATGCCACACCTTCCAGAGTTGCTCTGTACATATCCCCCTTGGTTGTGTAGGTATCCATTCCTATAAACACGCCTTTTGCGTTAATATCGTTGTTGGGTGTGTAGTCTCCGTCCAAATAAGGCAGAAAAACTACCCCTCTGCTACCCGGTTTGGAGGCTTGTGCCTGCTTATTCATGAGTTCGTAAGCATCTACCCCTTGCTTATCTGCCATCATCACCTCTAAGTCTCCAAAGGTATTGCGCATCCATTTATAGCTTAGTCCGGTTGAGGACATTACCGTTATGGCTGTGGTTAAATCCTGTATGCAATGGGGGTATGTTATTGTAGTTTGGTGAGTTATGGGACTCCTTGTATTTGCCGCAATATTTGCCCCCGAGCCTGCGGAAACATAACCTTGACCTTCCTTAATTACGCCTGTTGCAAGGGCAACGGGGGAGGCATCGTCCACACCTGCAAATACGGGGGTGTTTATGGGCAAACCCGTTAGTTTAGACGCATTTTCTCCCACTTTGCCCATTATCTCCCAAGCATCCGCAAGTTTTGGAAACATACTTTCTTTAAAGCCCATTTTTTTGATTATTTCCTTGTCCCACTCTTTTGTTTTAGCATTATATTGACAGAAAAACCCTGCTTGTGTCCTGCTCCACACCCAATTACCCGTTAGCATATAGTTTATCCACGAAACCTCTGTTGCAACTAAATCCGCTTGCTCAAAAATTTGAGGCTGTTTAATTTTCCACCAATATTGCTTTACTCCGCAACTGTACATGCCTATGTAATTTGCGTTGGCTTTTAGGGCTAAATCTCCAAATTGTGCTTCTGCTTGTGCCAGCACTTCCTCGTGACGCATATCGTTATAATGCACCGCATTTGTAACGGGTGTGCCGTCCTTTTTTACAAAAAACGCCATAACCGTCCAACCCCCAAAGCAAATGCCTGCCACTTCCTTTGGGTTTACTTTGGTAGTAAATGCTTGATTAAGCATATCTACGGTGTAGTCCCACCAATCTTTTGGGTTAAACTCTATATACTCTTTGTTTTGTGTGGCAACCGGAAATATTTCTTTTGTAAGGGTGAGTACAATTTCGTTTTTGCTTGTATCCAAAAACACGCTTTTTATTGTAGTTGTACCTAAATCCACACCTATTACTATTTTTTTACTCATATATTCACCTGTATTTACCGTATTTTATTGCTGTTTCGTACATTTTTAAAGCATTTTTTACGGGAGTGTTGTCCTGCAATCTGTGGGTGGGCGCAAGACAATAGCCACCCCCTTGCATCATAATTTCCAAAGTGTTTTTAACTTCTTCTTCTACCTGACTTTCCCTGCCGTAGGTTAGCGCCCCTGCGGTAGATATACAGCCGTGAAACACCAGCCTTCCCCCAAAGGTTTCTTTTAAGTATTTAGGAGCCATTAAAGTAGCCTCCGGCTGAAGTGTATCCACCCCTCTTAAACCTATTTTAATGTATTCCTCGTATGCCCAGCTACTGCATCCGCAAGTGTGCAACATTACGGGGATATTATATGACGACGCTAAATCTATAAAGGGTTTGTGCCTTGGAAGAATATGCTTTTTAAATATTTCCATACTTATTAGGGGCGCAATTTGCGTGCCTAAATCTTCCCCCATCCACAGTAAGTCCACCTGCTTACCCACTTTAGCCAAAAGCCTTTCCAAATACCCCAGTTGAAAAGCTAAAAATTTGTCTATAAGCAAAAGCCCTGCGCTATCCTCTGTTATTAAATCCACAAGAGCTTGCTCGAAGCCTCTTAAAAAGCCTGCTCTGCACATTATCAGCCCTGTGCCGTTGTCCCCTGCTACAATACCGAAATCTTTATATGCTTGGCATTGCCTAAGTAAATCGTCGTAATCAAAATTATCCGGATTTGGAAAGTTATACCTTTCGATTTCCTCTAATGTGGCATCTTTAAGCGGAAAATCACAATACTCGTTATAACCCCCACTTTCGTGGGCTACATATTTTGTTACAAAGCCGAAAAGCTCGTCTGTTTTTCGCCCCTCCCTCTGTTTAAAAAGGGCAGGCCCTATGTAGTTTGCTTTTATTTGCCTAAAATCCACGTTTAGCGCTTTTTTTAGCCCCTCGTCGTCCGTAGCACTTAAATTAAAGTGAGTTTTAAGAGCTAAATCTATGGCAGGATTGCACATATAATTTATGGGAACTCTGTCGGGTATTTCCAAATTAAAGGTGTCCTTTACTCTTTTTTTAGATGCAGTAACCTTCATTGTGCGCTATCCTTTCGTAAAAAAGATTTTAAACAAATTTTTGTGTGATATTATGTAGTATTCTTTTTGTGTATTCTGTGGTAAAAATTTATTGATTGTGTCCTAAGCCTTTTTGCTTGCTTACTAACATATTAGCAGATTTTATAACAAAATTAAATAGTTATAAAATGTTTTGTGCTCAAGTGAGCATTATTTTTTTCCCTGTTTATTGGGATAATCTTACTTATTTAAAAAAACAAGGTGCATTTTAGTGTTTTTAGTGCAAATTATAAATCTCCCATTTTAGCCTTTAGAAAATCGTGGGCTTTAAATATTTTATGATGATTTTCTTCCTTGTCTTCCGCCCACATTTCTGCGGCGAGTATACCTTGATAGCCTATGGCGTGCAGTGCCTTAAAAAAACCGTCAAAATCCACTATGCCCTCTCCAAAAAAGGTGTTGCGCACGTCTCCTAAAACTACATCTTTAAACTCGACTTCCGCAATATGCCCTGCGCCAAAGGCTAAATCTGTAATTGGGTTGTTGCCCATTCCCGTTATGTTGCCCGGGTCAAAATCCAATGCTAAATAGCAAGTATCTAAGGCACGCACGTACTTCATGGCTTTTTTTGCCGTATCCATAAAATCGCTGTCCATAGTTTCTAAGGCAAGTATTACGCCTTTTATTGCCGCATAGTTTACGCACTCTTCCAAAGAAGCCATAAAATTATGCTCGGTTATGGCATTTCTTGGTTTTTCGTATTCGTCGTAGCTGGCAAACTGAATAATCCTCGCACCCACTTGCACCCCAAAATCCATAGCACTTTTAAGGAGGCTTATTCCTTTTTGGCGCACCTCTCTATCCTCGCTGCCCAAAGGGAAAAATCTGTTTGCCGTAAAAGCAAAGGTATATAAATTCATATCCGCTTTTTCGCAAGCTCGTCTGATTTTTAGCATCTCTTGTTTATCCGTAAGCCTTGCTAATTTTTGAGGGGTTGCATCTATGGCAATTTCCAAATAGTCGTACCCCGCATCTTTTGTTAGGGCAAATTTATCCTCCCAGCTCCAATGGGTGCATATGGATTTTTCGTACAACCCAAAGGGTAAATCTCTTAATTTAAGCATACCCTACCTCTTAAAATAATTTTTCTGCATTTTGGAGATATTTAACCACACTTTGCAAAAATCTTGATGCCGGAGCGCCGTCTATTACCCTGTGGTCGTAGGTTATACCTATTGTCATAATCTTTTTTGGCACAATTTTTGTGTAGCTTTCGTCCTCGTACCTTGGGAGCGTTTCTATGGCGCCTACGGCTAAAATGGCTGTTTGAGGGTAGTTTATAATTGGTGTAAAAAAAGTAACTCCCAGCATACCCACATTAGACACGGTAAATGTGCCCTCCTGCATAACCTCGTTTGTAAGCTTGCCTAATGCCGCCATTTTTGCGTATTCTTCTATTTCTGATGATATTGCAAAAACGTCTTTGGTATCCGCATTTTTAATTACGGGTACTCCGAGACCTCCCTCAATATCCACCGCACAACCAATGTTAATATCCCCTTTAAATATTATTTCTTGCTTAGTTTCGTCTACTTGCGTGTTTACAATTTGGTTTTCTTTTAAGGCATAAGCGCAAGCTTTTATAATAAGTGCGGTTTGGGAGATTTTTTTGCCCTGTCCTTTTAGCTCTTTTGTTTTTGCATAAAGATCTGTAACATCCACCTGAGTAAAGTTTGTAAGCCTTGCGGTTTTTGCGCAACTTTCCATCATATTTTTTGCAATGGATTTACGCATTGTAGTCATCCTTTGTGTAGTGTCCGTAGCTTTTAGACTTAAAGGCACGGATGCCCCTTTTTCAAAGGCGGTAATATCTGCTTCCGTTATGGTTTTTTCTCCTGCAAATGCTACTAAATCTTCTATATTAATGCCTTTTTCTTTAATAAGCTTTCTGATTTTAGGCATCATACGTAACCCTGCGCCTATTTTTTGAGAAACGTTTATTTTTTCCCTTTCTGCATCCTTTTCCTCTCCTGCATTATTTAAAGAGTTTAATAATGCCGAAAAATCTTCCCCCTCTTCCCCCACTATTGCTATGGGAGTGGATATTTTATATAAACTGCCTTCCTCTCCTATTAGTTTTAGTATTGTACCGCTAACAATGGAGAGCATATCCTCCGTTTCCTTTTCGTTTTCCACAGAGCATAGGGGCTCTTCTTCCGTAATTTTGTCCCCTTCCTTTTTATACCATTTTGCTAAGGTGCCTTCCTCCATGGTTAAGTTCATCTTTGGCAACACAATAAATTCCGCCACTTTTTACTACCCCCTAAAATTAATACTCCAATACCGTTTTTACCGCATTAAATAAGTCTTTCTCGTTTATCTCCAAGGCTTCTATAAGCTTCCTGTTAGAGGGGTTGGGTACGTCCTTGCAGGCAATTCTGATAATTGGCGAGCTTAAGTAGTCCATTAATTCTTCTGCTATAAATGCAGAAATTTCCGCACCAACACCCCCTGTTTTGTAACCTTCGTAATCTATTACAACACGCCCCGTTTTTTCCACAGAGGCACGAATTGCGTCTTTATCGTAAGGATGAATGGTACGCAAGTCCAACACCTCTATGCTTATACCCTCTTTTTGTGCCTGTTTAGCCACGTTTAGTGCATCGTGGACACCACAACCGTAGGTTATTATTGTAACGTCCTCTCCCTCTTGTTTAATATCCGCTTTGCCTATGGGTACAACGTAGTCCTCCTCGGGCACCTCCCCTTTTACCAAATACAAAGGAGAGTATTCCATAAACACCACAGGGTCGTTATCTCTAATAGACGCTTTAATTAGCCCTTTAACATCGTAAGGAGTGGAGGGCACAACCACTTTAACCCCCGGAGAATTTACAAAGGTGGCATCAAAATTACCGCAATGATGAGGCCCTGAGATTATACGCATCCAATTACAAGTACGCACCACCATAGGACAGTTAAACTGCCCACCGCTAACATAATGAAGTGTGCCTGCCTGATTATGAATTTCGTCTATAAGCAAAGGCATTAGAGAGCCAAACATTATTTCTACCACAGGGCGCATACCAAACGCCGCCGCACCCACTCCAACACCGCCTAAAGCCGCCTCGGAAATGGGGGTTTCTATTACACGGCTTTTGCCGAATTCTTCCTCTAAACCTTTGGTTACGCCAAAAATCCCCCCTTGCATACCTCCTATGGATTCTCCTATTTGAAACACACTTTCGTCTGCACGCATTTCTTCTGCCATGCCTTCTCTGAGTGCATCTATAAATTTCATTTCTTTCATACTAAAAAACCTCCTTAAAGTTTTACCGCTTTTGTGTTTAAACGGGCATACTGTATACTTCGTCCATACCGTCTGTGCTATTTGGCAGACTGCTGTTTCTTGCATATTCCACCGCCTCGTTTAGCTTGCTTTCTACTTTATTTTTAATTTCTGCCATTAATTGCTCGTTTAAAATGCCCTCTTTGGTGAGCTTGGCTTCCCATCTACAAATAGCATCGTACTGCGGTTTTTTGATTTCCTCTATTGCTTGAGGAGTATTTCTTACGTTACTTACGCTATCCGTCCATTTATTTGTACTGCACTCGAGTATACAAGGTTTGCCACCCTCTTTAATTTCTCTTGCAAACTCCATTGCTTTTTCGTAAATTGCGTCAGGGTCGTTGCCGTCTACCTGTGCCCCTTTCATACCGTATGCCGCCCCTCTTTGCCACACATGCTCAAGGGCGGTGGTTTCCGTGCAGTTATTCCACATTTGTCTGTTGTTATGCTCTATTACATATAATATAGGTAGGTTTTGCACCACCGCCATATTTAAACTTTCGTGGAAAGTACCTCTGTTGGTAGAGCCTTCACCCCCCACACAAACGCACATAACTTTGTCCTTTCTTGCCACAAACCCGGCACCTGTGGCTATGCTGTATTGTGCGCCTACAACCGCATTGCCTGTAATTGCCTTTTTGCTTGCATCCATTAAGTGTAACTGTCCGCCTCTGCCTTTATCTATACCTGTAACCCTGCCAAACAGCTCTGCCCACATCGCCTTGTAATTACACCCTCTTGCCATATAGTGTCCGCCACCTCTGTGTCCCGTAATTAAAATATCCTCGTCGTTGTAAACTTTAGCCATTGTAGCCGGAATTGCCTCCTGTCCTGCACATGGGAGCATATGCCCTTCGATTTCTCCCTTTTTAAATAATTCAATCATTTTTAAATCCGTTGCACGTATTAGTAACATGGTTTCGTAAATATCTAACCTGTCTTTATTGGTAAGTGACACTTTTATATCCTCCTAAATATTGAATATTATATGCCTAATTTTTACACAATAAAGGTGTAACGTCAATAACTTTAGGACAACATCGTGCACATATGAGCACGCATTTTTTATATAAAAAATTAGCTGTATTTGTTTTGCCGATATGTTATAATAAAATAAAAAAACGGAGGGATTCCAATGGAGCAATTAGCGCCTGTTTTGGCGGTGGTAACCACCTGCCTTAATGTACTTTCTATACTGATTTTAGTTTGGGGGGCGGTTATAGCCGGCAAAGATTTTTTTAGTGCCAACCTAAAAAAAATTCCGTATGCAGAAAGGCTAAAGCGCCTAACGGACACGAAAAATGTTTTTGGCAGTTATGTTTTGCTCAGCTTGGAAATTTTAATTGCCGCAGATATTATAGACTCCATTGTAAAGCCTACCTTTGAAGATATTATTAAACTTGGGGCTATTGTTGCAATACGTACGGTAATATCTTATTTCTTAAATAAAGAGGTTAGAGAATCGGGGATGATTGACAGAAATGCCCTAAAAAAGTAGGGCGCAGTAATTAGGTTATTCCTCGGAAGGTTTATTGACTTCCTCTAAAAACTCCTTGCCGTACCGCTTAAATTTTACTAAACCCACACCCGAAACAGCCAACATTTCCTCCTCGCTTTTTGGCATTTTTAGGCACATATCTTTTAGAGTGGCATCACTAAAAACCACAAAAGCCGGCACTCCTTGCTCGTAGGCAAATTTTTTGCGTAGGGTAGCAAGCCTTGAAAACAGCGCTTTATCCACCTCTGTGTCTGTGTGCGCCCCTTTTGCTTCCTCCGTTTGGGTGGCTTCGTTAATCTTAATAATGAGTTTTTCCCCCTCGAAAAGAATTTCCTTTGCTTTTGGGGTTAGTTTTATAACGGGAAACTCGTCTTTTGTAGTGCTTATATAGCCGTTAAATTCTAAATGGCTTATAATTTCCCTTACATATTGGGCGCTTTCTTCCTTCATAATGCCATAGGTGCTTTGGTTGTTTAAATTTAGTCGTAAGGTTTTTTCGTTTTTACTGCCCTTTAGTACGTCTACTATGGTGCTTGCGCCGTATCTTTCCTTAGTGCGTTTTATGCAGGAGAGAATTTTTTGCCCGTCCACCGTAACATCTTTTAATTTAAAGTTTGCAATGCAGTTACCGCAGTTTCCGCAGTAGCTTTTTGGTTTTTCGCCAAAATACTTTAGTATGTATTCTCTTAGGCAACCTTTTGTAGTGCAGTAAAAGGTTATTAGCTTTAGCCTGTCTTTATCCCTTTCTTTTATGGCTTTTGCCGTTTCTTCGTCCTCGTATTCCTTGTCTTTGTCGTTTTCTATAAAAAAGTTGATGGTGCGCACGTCCTGTGGGCTGTAATACATTATGCACTTAGCCTCGCTGCCGTCTCTGCCTGCCCTGCCTGCCTCTTGATAGTAGCTTTCCATATCCTTTGGCATATTAAAATGCACCACATAGGCAACGTTAGATTTATCTATACCCATACCAAATGCGTTGGTTGCTACTATAATTTGCTTTTTATCAAAAATAAAATCCTCTTGATTTTGCCGTCTTTCCTCGTCCGGTAGCCCTGCATGGTACTTAGTTACGCTGTAGCCCTCGTGCTTTAGCCTCTCGTGTATCGCCTCTACCTTTTTTCGTGTTGCACAGTAGACAATACCCGTTTTATCTTTGTTTTTCTCCAAAAAACCTATTAGGGCTTTATCTTTGCTTTTAGGCTTGCTTACCTCAAAATAAAGGTTTTGCCTGTCAAATCCCGTTACTTTTATTTGTGGGTCTTCTAATTTTAGCTTTTCTGTAATATCATCCTGCACCTGCTTGGTAGCCGTTGCCGTAAATGCACATATTACAGGTCTTTTGGTTAGTTTTTCCCCAAAATCCGTAATTTTTAAATAGCTTGGGCGGAAATCCTGTCCCCATGCGGAAATACAATGGGCTTCGTCCACCGCAAGCAAGGCTATGTTTGTGTTTTGGGCAAACTCTAAAAACTCCGGGTTTGAAAGGCGCTCGGGTGCTATGTATATTATTTTGTACTCCCCTTTTTTTGCGTTGGCTAACGCCTTATAGGACTGCTCGGGTGTTAGAGAGCTGTTAATAAAAGCCGCATTAATGCCTGCCTGCCTTAGTGCAAGCACTTGATCTTTCATCAAAGAAATAAGGGGAGAAACCACTATTGTAATGCCTTCAAACACAAGAGCGGGGACTTGAAAACATATGGATTTCCCCGCTCCTGTGGGCATAACACCCAAAACATCCCTGCCTTCAAGGATATTTTTTATAAAAAACTCCTGCCCTTCCCTAAAATCTTCGTAGCCGAAGTATTCTTTAAGCACCCTTTTATACATGGTTTACACTCCCGAATTTATTTTTAGCATTGTCCTTTTTACCCTGCCTTCTATAATATCGTTTAAATTTTCCTTTGCATTGCCTATTATTACCGTAGTGCCGTTTTTAAGGGGCTCTTTTGCAAATTTCAGCTTTGCCCCTGCGCCGTTTGCACCCACTCGGGATGCACCCTTGCAAAAGTTTATCATTTCGTCTATTTTTGCCTCCACTTCCTCGTAGCTTTCCCCCACCACCTCTTCTATGATGGTGGCGCTGTCCTTAGGGTCTGCGTAAATACCGTCTATGCTGGACAAAATTACAAGTAGTTTTGCGTTTACCAATCTTGCTATTACCGCCGCCGTTTCGTCGTTGTCTATGCACTCCACCACTTCGTCTTTGTTGTCGCTTAAATTAAGGAGCTCCAAACGCATATTTTCCCTGTCTGAAACTGCATCATTATAATTAATAATGGGGATTGCGTTTTGGTTTGCCGCATTAAACAGCAGATTTTTTATGTGCCGTGCCTTATCCTCGTTGTTAAAGTGGCTATGCTCTACAAGCACCTGTCTTAAAGAATATTTGGGATTTACAAACATTCTGTACAACTGCATTAAAATGGGTTGACCTTGGGCGGAATAGGCGGTTTTTATCTCCTCCATATTGCCTTTAAGCTCTAACCCTCCGTTTCTTTGCATATAATCTATTCTGCCAATTTCCGTAGCCCCCGAGGACACCAAAATACTGCCCGGTTTTAAATGGGAGCTTAATCTTGCAAAAATATTATAGTCTATGTCGTTGTCTTCCTTACGAATAAGCGCCATAGAGCCTATTTTCACAACTAAATCAAAATCAAAGTTTGTCATCTCTACCTCGTTAGTTTTAAAATGGGAGAACGATACCGCTCTCCCATAAAATACTGATTTAAGTACCGTTTAACTTATTTTACAGCTTTTTTTGCCGCCGCAACTACTGCCTCTTGAGTAAACCCAAATTCTTTAAACAATGTAGCCGCCGGTGCAGATGCGCCGAAGTGGTCTATGGTTACATATTGCCCTTCAAATCCGGCATATTTAGCCCAACCGAAGGATGTTCCTGCCTCTACTATCACCCTTGAAGTAACGTTGCAGGGCAGTACGGATTTTTTGTAAGCGTCCTCTTGCTCTTCAAAAAGCTCCATACAAGGCATGGAAACCACTCTTGCCTTAATGCCTTCCCCTTCAAGCTGTTTTGCGGACTGCATGCAAAGCTCTACCTCGCTACCCGTTGCAATTAGTATTACATCCGGATTGGCAACATCGTTTATGGCATAACCGCCCTTTAGTGCGTCTTTGCCCGTTTTTTCCTGTTGAGGTAATGGTTGACGGGAAAGCGCTATTGCGTTTGGCGCATTTTTTGTCATGGCAAACATATATGCCGCCGCCGTTTCTTTGCTGTCCGCCGGTCTCCAGGTGTATACGCCGGGAGTTGCTCTAAGCGCCGCTAAATGCTCTATGGGCTCGTGGGTTGGTCCGTCCTCGCCCACACCGATGGAGTCGTGAGTAAGCACGTAGGTTACACCTAAATTCATAAGGGAGGACATTCTTATAGCGCCCTTTAGGTAATCGCTGAAAACTAAGAAGGTTGCACAGTAAGGCACTACTCCGCCGTGTAATTTCATACCGTTGCAAATTGCCGCCATTGCAAACTCTCTAATACCAAAGTGGATATTAGTGCCACCTCTGTTAGCTATGCTGTAAAACTCTCTGTCTTTCATATCCGAATTGTTGGCAGGCGCTAAGTCCGCACTGCCACCCATTAGGTTTGGCAACATTTTAGCCAGTCTGTTTATAACCTCGCCCGAGGATTGTCTTGTGGCTACCGGCTTATCTTCAAACTGCCAGTAGCTTTCGTCCTCAAACAGTTTGGTGTTTACGGGTGCAAAATACTGCTCGTACTGCTTTGCAAGGTCGGGGTATTTTGCGGTGTATTTAGCCATAAGCTCCTTCCATTGATTTTCCTCTTGGGTGTATACGTCTTGAAGCTCGCTTATGTGTTTTTTAACCTCTTCGGGAACGGTAAAGGGCTCGTACTCCCATTTTAATGTTTCTTTTAATTCCTTAATATTATCCTCGCCCAAAGGTGCGCCGTGGCATTTTGCCTTACCCTCAACAGCAGGGCAACCATAGCCTATTTTGGTTTTTACAATAATTAAAGAGGGCTTGGTTTTTTCTGCTTTGGCTTCTTTTATGGCATTGCTTATGGCATCTATATCCGTGTTGCCTTCTTCTACCTCCAGCACCTGCCAACCGTAAGCTTTGTAACGTTTTTTAACGTCCTCGCCGAAAGTTACGCTAATATCCCCTTCTATTGTAATATCGTTTTTATCGTAAAGTACAATTAATTTGCCTAACTCTAAAGTACCGGCAAGAGAACTTGCCTCTCCGCTTACACCTTCTTGCAGACAACCGTCCCCCGTTAGTGCATATGTGTAGTGATCCACCACGTTAAAATCATCCTTATTAAAAACACTTGCAAGGTGAGTTTCTGCCATTGCAAAGCCAACCGCCATTGCAATACCCTGCCCTAAAGGCCCTGAGGTTGCGTCTACACCCACGGTATGCCCAAATTCCGGATGCCCCGGAGTTTTAGAGCCCCATTGTCTGAAGTTTTTAATATCGTCCATTGTTAAGCCGTAATTAAACATGTGGAGTAGGGAGTACAAAAGCATAGAGCCATGCCCTGCACTTAGTACAAATCTGTCTCTGTTTTGCCAATTAGGACTTTTAGGATTATGCTTTAGATGTTTAGCCCATAAAGTATAAGCAATAGGGGCAGAGCCCATTGGCAAGCCGGGATGTCCGCTGTTTGCCTTTTGGATAGCCTCCGCACTTAATACTCTAATGGTGTTAATTGCCGTCTTATCTACTTTGCTCATTTCTTAATCTCCTTTAAAATTATATATACTTTTTAAAAATTATTTCTATCCTTTTTAACGGGTGCAGAAGGCTTAGGCGCCGGAGGTGGCGGTGCCTCTTCCTGTACTCCTATGGCTCTTCTCGGAGCTGCCGTGCTTGTGCTTTGGGGTCTTTCCCCTGTTGGTCTTGGTTGATGCTGAGGCTGTGGCTCGCTTTCCTGCACCGGCTCTATTTCGTACATCTCCTGTTTTTGCCGTTGTACACGTTGGGTTTGCTCTATTCTGTCCTCGTAGCCGTAATCTTCCTCTTGGTCTGCGCTATCCAACCTCTCGTCGTAAAAATTCTCGTTTCTGCGTTGAGGTTTTGCGGCTTCTCTGCGTACAGGCCTTTGAGTTTCTTTCGGTTTTCCTCTTGGGCTTTCCTTTTGGGATGCGTATTGAGGTTTGGGTCTTTCGTTTTTGTTTATTCCTTTTGATGATGATGTAGCCTTACCCCCAAACATACCACCTTTTTTCTTTTGTTTTAATAAATACAGTACCAGCACTACCGCAACCACCGCAATAGCAATGATAATTATAATGAGTAGCATCATATTGTTATCCGCCCCTGCCTCACCTTCTACGGTGATTTCTATGGGGGAAACGCTACTTTCTACCAATGTGCCATCAGACATTTGTGCGGATACGGAAAATACATAGCTTGAGGTTTCCGTAACTTCCACCGTTTTGGGTGGAAAGGACTCCTCTGTGCCTGCGGAGAGTTGCGCCAAAGTACCTATTGCACCTAAAGTTGCTTCTTTTACCACTATATTTGAAAGTACATCTTCCGATTTATTTATTGCGGTTACGGTAAAATCCACCGTACCCGGTTTAGCTAACGAGGTTGTACTTACGCCAATTCGTATTTTAATTGCATTTTGCGGACTTACCGAAGGGGACGGCGAGGGCGCCTGAGACGGCCCCGTTACAGCTATTTCCACCGTGTTTGAGGTTAGAGAAACGGCTGTACCGTCCTCTGTTTTGCCCGTAACATCAAATTTATAGCTTGTGGTGGCATCTACTTTTACCGTTGCCACACCTATTGCGCTTTCTCCGGCCGCTAATGTGGTTTTATCGAATACTACCGCATTACCTGCCGAGTCTTTAGCCGCTAAGTCTGTAATTTTTTTACTGCCGGAGTTGTTAATATCTAAATTAAGTTTAACTTCCTGCCCCGGAGTTGCGCCCGTTGCGGAAAAATCCGATACAAGTACGGCAACAAGCCCACCCGAGCCACTTTCTTGGCTTTGTGTAGCCTCCGGAGTGGTATTTGCCACTTTTACCGTACGGGTTTCTAAAGTGGTTTTACCCTCTTTGCCCCCTGCCGTGTAGGTAAATACAGGCTTAACCTCCATATCCTTTGTGGCGGAAATGGTGTATGTCATGGTTTTTTTCTTGCCTGCCTCTAAAGTAAAGGTATCGCCTAACTGACTTCCGTCCTCTATGGGGGGTGCGTTTAGCTTTACATTTTCTAAAGTTACGTTGCCTTCGTTATTTAATACAAAAGTAAATTTAACCTTATCGTCTTTGTTTACCTCTGTTTTATCCACACTACTGCTACCCGAAACCTTTACTTCTTGGTCTTTCTTTTCTATTTTAACGGATGCAGTCATGGTTTTTTGGACGGGAGTACCGTCCGCACCCACACCTGTATAGCTTAGTGTAAACACTAAGTCTCTGTTTAGCATATCCTCGGAAATATTCCAGCTTGGGTTGGTGTGGTCTCCCGTTGCGCCGGGGGCTAATCCGCCCATGCTGATTTCGTTGCCTGTGGGCTGTGGATAGGTAAGCACAATGTTGGATGCGTCCATATCTCCTGCATTTGTAAGGGTTACGCTAATTTTTACCGGACCCGGTGCAGATAGGGAGCTTGGGCTTACAGACACCTTCATTTTAACATCGTCTGCGGCAAAAGCCACTGTGTTTACAGAAAACAATAGAGTTACCGCTAAAATTATAATTAATAAATAAGAAACCGTCTTTTTCATAATGTACCTCTCTTTTTACAGTTCTAAAATCCAATTAAATTTATCTTCGATTTCCATGTATTGAATTTTTGTGAGCGTATCAAAGAAAATTTGTGCATATTTCCCCATTTTATTACCTGCCACTTGTATAACTTCGTCCTTGTATACAAATTCCCCAACAGGACTAATAACCGCTGCCGTACCCGTGCCAAACGCCTCGGAAAGCTCTCCTGTTTTTGCTTTGCTTATTACTTCGTCTACGGATATTTGTCTTTCTTCCACAGCCATACCCATATCTTTTGCAAGAACAAGTACGCTGTCTCTTGTAACTCCGGGTAGTATTGTACCGTTTAAATTAGGGGTTACAAGCTTTCCGTCTATTACAAACATCATATTCATAGAGCCTACTTCTTCTATGTATTTATGGTCTTTAGCATCAAGCCACAAAACTTGGTCGCACCCTTTTTCTTTGGCTTCCTCGCTTGCTATTAGTGATGCCGCATAATTAGCCGCCGTTTTGGCAAAACCCAAACCGCCTTTAGCGGAGCGGACGTAATCCGTTTCCACAAGAATTTTTGTGGGTGCAAGCCCGTTTGCGTAATACTCCCCAACAGGGCCTACCATTATATAAAACAGATAATCTCTTGAGGCACGTACCCCTAAAAATCTGTCTACACCAATAAAGTTTGGTCTTATATACAGAGAAGTACCTTTTTTAGAGGGTACCCAATCCTGCTCTAATTTTAGCAGTTCCAGCAAGCCTTCCATTGCAAGCTCTTCGTTAAATTCCGGCATTGCAAGGCGTTTTGCGGAAACGCTCATACGCTTAAAGTTATCTTTTGGTCTGAAAAGATTTACTCCGCCCGAAACATTTCTGTATGCCTTTAGCCCTTCAAAAACCTCCTGCCCGTAATGTAGCACGGTGGATGCCGGAGAAATGCTAAAATTCTCGTAGGGCTTTATTTGGGGGTTTTTCCAACCCTCCCCTTGGGAATATTCCATAATAAACATATGGTCTGTAAAAATCTGCCCGAAGCCTAACTTGCTTTCGTCTTTTGGCTTTTCCTTTAACTGTGTTGCTTTTCTTATTTCCATTTTTCCATTCCTTTTTATAAAAATTTTTCTATATCTTCTTCGCTTAGAATTTTATAGACTTCCTTGCCTAAAAATCCTTCCGTTATACGTTTTTCAAAGGCTTGTGCCCTGCTTTGCTCTAAAACTATGTTTGCCGTAACCTTGCTTGCAAACTCTCCCGTTACCTGTTTGTCATACTCGCCTGCAATACTGCATAGTTTGGAATAATCCCCGTAATCTACAACAAACTCGTATTTGTACGCCCTTACCATTTCTACCTTTTGCGCAAGGCTTACTGCTTGTGCAACACTACCGCTGTACGCTCGGTTTAAACCTCCCGCACCTAAAAGAGTACCTCCGAAATATCTGGTTACCACGCCTACTACGTCCACAATACCGCTGTGTTTTAGCACCTCTAACATGGGTAGCCCTGCTGTGCCTTGAGGCTCGCCATCATCACTATACTTAACATAGCCGTCCTTTAAAACTGTGGCAAAACAGTTATGCGTCGCATTATAATGGGCTTTTTTAACCTCGTTTAGTTTCTTGGCAACTTCCTCCTTGCTTTTTGCAATCATCAAATTACAAATAAATCTTGATTTTTTTATGATGTTTTCGCAAACTACGTCCTGCGCCAAACAAATATAGTTACTCATTTAGCACTAATTGGTGGTAAGCCTTCTTACCTTTTTTTATAATAAGCTCGCCATTTGTGAAATTTTCCACAGAAATTTGAGCAAATTCCTCGGTTATTTTAACGTCGGCTACGTACACTCCTCCGCCTGCAATCAGCCGTCTTGCATCCCCTTTGGATTTTGCAAGACCGCACAGCACCATAATGTCGGCAACTCTGGGGTTTTCTTTTAGCTGCGCCATTGTGATGTGGGTAGTGGGAATACTACCCTCTTTTGCCCCACCGCCAAACAATGCTTTTGCGGCGGCTTGTGCCTTTGTTGCCTCTTCCTGCCCGTGTATTTGCTTGGTAACCTCGTAGGCAAGCACTTCTTTTGCCTTGTTTATTTCGCTGTCTTTAAGTGCGCTTAGCGCCTCTACCTCTTCTAAAGGTAAAAAAGTAAGTAGGGACAAGCAGTTTTTAACATCGTCGTCCGCTACATTTCTAAAATATTGATAAAACTCGTAAGGAGAGGTTTTATTGCCGTCAAGCCACAATGCTCCTGCCTCCGTTTTGCCCATTTTTCTGCCGTCGCTTGTTAAAAGAAGGGATATTGTTAAGCCGTAAGCCTCTTTTTGCTCCTTTCTTCTGATTAAATCCGCCCCTGCAAGAATGTTGGACCATTGGTCGTCTCCGCCTACCTCTAACTTACAGTCGTACTCTCTGTTGAGTACCAAAAAGTCGTAGGCTTGCATTAGCATATAGTTAAACTCAAAGAAGGTTAGCCCTTTTTCCAAACGTTTTTTATAGCAATCCGCCGTAAGCATTCTGTTTACCGAAAAGCAAGTGCCTATCTCTCTCAAAAACTCTACGTAATTTAAGTCAAGCAACCAATCGGCGTTATCTACCATAATGCCCTTGCCATCACTTAAATCCAAAAACTTGCTTATTTGCTTTTTAAAAATTTCCGCATTACTTGCGATTATCTCTTTTGTCATCATTTTACGCATATCCGTTTTACCGCTTGGGTCTCCAACCATGGTTGTACCCCCTCCGATAAGCACTATGGGTATATGCCCTGCCCTTTGCATGTGCGCCATAACCATTAGTTGTACAAAATGCCCTACATGCAAGCTGTCTGCCGTTGCGTCGTAGCCTACGTAAAATGCCACCTTTTCCTTTTCCAATAATTCCGCTAACCCCTCGTGGGTAACCTGTTTTACAAAGCCTCTGCTTTTTAGTGTTTCAAATACGTTGCTCATATGCTCTCCTGTATATTTAAAATTTTCCCTATTCTTTCTATGCCTATGTTGATGTTTTCTAAAGTGGGCATAGAAAAGTTGAGTCTTAGTGTGTTAGTTTTGGGATTTTGTGCATAAAAGGGTGTGCCCGGCACAAATGCCACTTTGTTTTCTATACATTGAGAAAATATTGTAGCTACGTCTGTGCCCTCCTTTAGCGTTACCCAAATAAACAACCCCCCCATCGGATGGGTGCATTTAACATCTTTGGGAAAATGGGTAAAAATAGCGTGCTCCATTTCGTTACGCTGTTTTTTATACATATCGCATAATTTTTCTACATGCTTGGTTAAATAGCCTTTATTTAAAAACTCATATACTATTGCTTGCGTAAAGTTAGATGTATGCACATCCGCACCCTGTTTAATTAAATTAAACTTGTGGATGATTTCTTTGTTTGCAATGGCATAGCCTACCCTTAGCCCCGGAGATATGGTTTTGGAAAAACTGCTTAATTTGCATACAATACCTTGCGTATCGTAGCTTTTTATGCTGTCTGTTGCCTCCCCCTCAAACCGTAGGCTTGCGTATGGGTCGTCCTCTAATATCATAACGTTATATTTTAGGCAAATTTTATATATCTGCTCTCGCTTTTCTTTGGAGGTTGTAATGCCCGTGGGGTTTTGAAAGGTGGGTATTACGTAAAAAAACTTTGGCTTCAGCTCTTTAATTTTTGCTTCAAGCATTGCTATATCCACACCGTCTTCAAGTAAATCTACCGTATGGGCAACCGCACCTCTTAGCTTAAAGGTTTGCAAGGCACCTAAAAAAGTGGGTGCTTCCACTAAAATAGCATCACCCTTATTAACAAATGCAGATGTAAAAAAATCTATGCCTTGGGAAGAGCCGGTAAGCATAATAAGGTCGTCATAGTCTTGCATTACAGAGGCGTTTTCTCTCTTTAAAAGCTCTAATATTTGGGGTATGCCTGCCGTATTTCCGTATTGTAATACACTTTTTGAAGAATTATTTAATATCTCCTGAGTTATTTGAGAAATTTCCTCGGTGGGAAACCCCTCCGGAGATGGATTACCTCCTGCAAGAGATATTATTTGAGGGTCTGCAAGGAGGGTAAAAATTCTTCTTATTTCGCTACCCGTTACGCCCTCAAAGCATTGTGCAAATTCCTGCATTTTATTTTGCCACCTATCAATAATTTTAATATTTATACATTATATGTGTGCGTTTTTACGTGTTTGCGTATTTTCGCACACCTTTTTACCCTAAAATCTTTCAACATATATTATATAGTTTGTTTGAATAAATTACAAGTTTAATATGGTTTTTTATTAGTTTTATTCATATATAATTAACACTTTTTTCAAAACCTCGGGAAACTAACATTTTTAGTGTAGACGGATGTTATAGCAACTTAATTTATACCAAAAGCTAAATATTCTCAAAATATTTAACTATGCCGTTGTAAATACCCTTTGCCATTTTGGATTGAAACTCTTTATCCGTTAAAAGCTCGTCTTCCGTTGGGTTTGACATATGTCCCATTTCTATGTTTACTATGAGGCGCTCGCACCAGTTAAACCCTGTTTGGTCGCTACGCTTGGTTATGCCTTTGTCTTTAAGCTCGGTGGCTTTAATGTATTCTTCCAAAATATATTTTGCCGCCGTGTTGCAGTTTTCTAAGTAAGGGTTTTTTGTGGGTACAAGCATAAAAGCCCCTTTATCTGCGGAGTTTTCGCTACCGTTACAATGTATGCGCACTCCTAAATTTACATTTTTTTCGTTAAACAGTTTTGCCCTTTGGACGTTGGAAATATCCACATCTGCGGAGGTGCGTGTCATAATAACCTCTGCCCCTTGTTCTTCAAGTAAATCCCGTACTTTTAGGGCAACCGCAAGGTTTACCGTGTGCTCATCTACTTTTGACGCTACTCCTGCCGTGCCCGATGTTACCTTTGCCTTCATAGTGTCCGAGTTTGGCGCCTGTGGCTCCTTTTCGCTGTTGCCCTTGCCTTGATGCCCCGGGTCTAACCCTATTATTTTGCCGGAAAGTTTTTTGGATTCCTCTGTGGGTTTTGGGGTTGCTTCTTTTGATGGTGATGGTGATGCTGATGCTTGGGGGGCAGTGGAAGTTTCGGGGGTAGGGGAAGCCTCGGGAGTTTGTGTTACTTCGGGGGTGGATGAAACCTCGGGAGTTTGTGACACCTCAGGGGTGGGTGTGATTTGTGGGGGTGCCACAACTGTGGGCTGTGCCTCGCTTGCGTTTTCATTGGGGGCTTCTCCGTTTAGCTCCACTTTAGAAATATCCGAGGCATTAATAATGGTTGGCGCAGTATTTCCCGTTTGTGCGCAACCGCTCATAATTAAAATTGCTATAATAATTGGTATAAATATTTTTTTCATAAAAGCTCACTTTAAATTAATTTATTTTAATACATTATACACCAAAATAATTTATTTACAAATATTTATAGAAAAGGCTAATGTTTTTATAAATAGTTACGATATGTATAACATAAGAATATCAGCATGGGCAAGGAAGCTAAATTACGTAGATATAATACGTTTTTATAAACAGGAGGTTTAAACCATGGAAATTCAAGGAATTAACAACACATATCCCCCAAATACAGTAAAGCAAGGCAATAACACAAGCACACCCGTTCAACCCACACCGGTAGAAGAGGCTGCTGTTTTTGAGAAAAGCACTAATCAGGATAACAAAAAAATTACATACTCCAAGCCTAAAGCAAGCGATATTAATGCGCTTTTAGCTAAATACGAGAGGGAAGTTGCGCAATTTAAAGACATTCTTTCCAAGTATTTTGTAGAGCAAGGCAAAAATTACGGGCTTTCCACAAAAAACGTTAAAGCACAGGTAATGCAAAAAATTGCAGAGGGTGCAACTCAGCAAGACATAGATGCGGCTAAAGCGCAAATTGCGGAGGGTGGCTACTACTCGGTAGGAAAAACTACGGACAGAATTATGGAAATGGCAAAAGCACTTTCCGGCGGAGACCCATCTAAAATCGAAACATTAAGAAATGCTGTGGAAAAAGGCTTTAAACAAGCAACTGCCGCATGGGGAGACGAGCTTCCTCAAATTAGCCAAGACACTTACAAAGCTGTAATGGCAGAGTTTGACAAGTGGGCGGCAGAAAGCAAAGGCACTCAAGAGGCTAAATAATACTAAACAATGCTAAATTAGCAAAATTCCCATAACTAAATGATATATGTATGAAAGTGCGGCGTGGAAGTAATTTCTGTACCGCATTTTGTTTTGCGCAATTTTACAGCTTTTTTATTAGCATCCTGCCAACCGCTCTACCGCTTCAAGTTCCGTAGCGGTAAAAAATATTTGGTTGCCCTTGTTGGATTCGTAAATAAAATCTTTCAGAGGTTTGCTTGTGTATATGGAAAAATCGCCGTATATTCCAAGTTTTGCGTTGTAGTTTACGAATTTTTGCAGAATTTCGCCGGCAATGCCTGTGCTTAGCACAAAAAAATCCTCCGCTACACCGCTTTTGGGTAGCACAATGCGTGTGCTGTCCGCCAAATAATTTGCATTTGCAATTAAATCCAATGCAGACTGCACATTTGTCAATATTATTTCCTCGGTTAGAGCTATTGCAACCTTTTTGTTGTTTACTTCCGTTATTTTAAAATCCATACCCTTAATTATATTACACTTGTTACTTAATTACAACTAACAAACCTTATATACCCTCTATCATCACCATAAAAAAGGGTGGCATAATGCAATAACCGGTAATTTATATTAACATTTGTGAATTTAGACTTTTTTGTTTGAAATGTTAATTTTTTTGTTGTTAAAAAGTCGCAAAAATGGTATAATTTAACCGCAAAATGCTAACTTAACAGGCATTTTCGATATTTTTGTTATTTTTACATTAGAGGCATAAAGGAGTAACAGCATGGTAAAAAAGCCTATAATAACTATATTGATAATAATTGCTATTATTGCAGTTATTGTATTTGCTGTTGTTGATTTTATTTCCAATGTACAAACCCACGATTTGGCGACTGCAAACAGTAATTTGGATTTTTCGGCTGCCGCCAATGCTAAATCCGTTTATTTAGAAATATCGGACAGCCTTACGACTTTAGCCTCCGTTGCCGTCGCTTTGGAGGATTACGAGGATTACACCTCTAACGAGGCGCTTGCAATGTTAAGCAAAGTTGCAAAATACGTTGGTTTTGAGCGCATATCCGTAGACACAGTAAACGGAATAAGCTATTTTGCGGACGGCACAGTTTTAAATGTGACCTCCCTTAATGTTACAGATATTATAACTTCGGGCAAATTTTATGTTTCGGATGTTATGGACTCCCTTATAGACAGGCAACCCATTGTAAATATGAGTGTACCCATAAAAAATTCCCAAGGCGTACCCGTTGCCCAGTTACGTGGAGCATTTAGGACAAAAGGGCTTTCAGAAAAGCTAAACATCAGTTTGTACAGCAATAAAACTATGTTTTACGTTATAGACAGCAACGGAAGGTACGTAGCCGCCAGTACAGAGCTTGACGACATCCTAAAAAGCGGTAATTTTTACGAAGATATGCGTAATGTCGAGTTTAATGCCCAAAAAGACTATAACTACGAGCAAATGATAGCGGATATGGAAGTGCGCAAATCCTTCCATATGGAATATACGGACCACGATGAGGAAATACTTGCCCATATAGCACCCATAGAAATAAGAGATTGGAATTTTGTAATGTTAGAGCCTATGAGTGTTGTAGATTCTGTATCCTCTGTAAATATCCGTTTTGCAATGCGTATGGCACTTTATATTACCTTAGTATTTGCGGTAATTGTATTTTATGTAATATATTTGCAAATTAAGGCACGCAAAGCGGACAGGCGCACTCAACTAATGTTTAATTCTTCCCCCTTTATGTGTATGTACTGGAGTAAAGATTTTGACATAATAGATTGCAACGAAACTACAATAACCACCTTTAAAACGAAGGATAAACAGGAATTTTTCGAAAAATTCTTAGAGCTTTCGCCAAAACTGCAACCAAACGGCAAAAACTCCGTATTAATGGTAAAAGAGTTGGTGCAAAATGCGTTTTCCAAGGGTATTCAAAAATTTGAGTTTATGCACCAAACCGCAGATGGCGAGCCCTTGCCTATGGAAATTATGCTTATTCGAGTGGAGTTAGACAAACAAACAGCGGTAATTGCCCATTGCAGAGATTTACGAGAGCATAAAAAAATGCTTAGCAAAATAGACGAAATGGTGACTACCGCCACCTTAGACGAACGGTGCTTTAGGGTGCTTGCCTCCCATTGTAATATGGCAGTAGCGGAATGGAACTACTCCATCACTAAAGTAAAAGAAATTAAAAACTACGAAGAGCTTATTGCTTTAGATGTTAATCAAAAGAAGGATTATAACGATTTGCTAAGCTTAAGTATGATTTACCCGGACGATTTGGATGCTCACATAAAATTATTTCAAGACCTTAAAAACGGCAAGGCAATCCGCTCTTCCATGCGTATGCGGTTACTTACGGAGAGGGGCAGTTATATATGGGTGCAATTTTCCAGC
The DNA here is from genome assembly GCA_964628515.1 of uncultured Christensenellaceae bacterium. Taxonomy (GTDB): domain Bacteria; phylum Bacillota; class Clostridia; order Christensenellales; family Christensenellaceae; genus CAZVNZ01. The sequence goes on along the minus strand of CAZVNZ010000005.1, from coordinate 677 downwards.
GTAACAATTATGGACGATGCTAAAAAACCCTATAAAACCATAGGTTTTTACGAAGATATAGACAGCAAGGTAAAAGAGGAGGAGTCTTTAAATGCCCGTGTGCAATCGGACGTACTTACACGGCTGTTAAATAAGGGTGCGGTGGAAATACTTGTGGAGGAAATACTTTGCGATTCAAAAGAGGGAGAAACGCATGCACTTATTTGTTTGGATATAGACGATTTTAAATATATTAACGATAATTTCGGGCATTTGTTCGGCGATAAAGTTTTAATAGAAACCGCCGCTATAATTAAGCATATTTTCCGCTCCAGCGATGTTTTGGGGCGTTTTGGCGGGGACGAATTTGTACTGCTGATTAAAAATATAGAGCCTAACGAATTTGCAAAAGAAAAGGTGGAAGTCCTGCGAAAAGCACTAAACAAAACTTACACGGTGGACGGAGTTTCTCACACCTCGTCTGCAAGTATTGGTGTTGCCTTCTTCCCTAAAGATGCACAAAATTACAAAGAGCTTTACAAAAAAGCGGATAAGGCATGCTACCATGCAAAGCATTTGGGCAAAAACCGTTATGTTTTCTACGATGAGTACAGCCTGTCGGACAAACCCTATGAATCGGACGAGTCCAATTAATTGGAGTTTAATTGGGTACATCCAACGAATTGGAGTTTAATTGG
>CAZVNZ010000004.1:0-134754 GCA_964628515.1 uncultured Christensenellaceae bacterium | reverse complement strand
CTTAAGACGTCAAAAACCCGCTCTGTGAGCGGGTTTTTAGACAAAGTCTGGCGGAGAGGGTGGGATTCGAACCCACGTGCCTTTTCAGACAAACGCATTTCGAGTGCGCCCCGTTATGACCACTTCGATACCTCTCCAAGCAAATAGCGCATACAAATGCACAAGCTATTCGATATATATAATATCAGAAAAAAAAAATATTTGCAACAAAACATATTATATTATAAAATTATAGAAAAGAGTATTTGGGGGAATTGTGAAAAAGCTAATTTTGGTTGTAGTATTAGCCCTACTGCTAACCGGCTGTACAAAGGACGTAACAAAATTTGAAAATGCCGTGGCGGACGGAGATATTAACTCAAGATTGCAGTATTGTTTGTATTTAATTCACGAAGACAGAGCGGATTTTTACACGATACAAGAGTTAGAAACCCTTATAGACGACATTTACTTTATAAAAAAACGCAACAAAACGGAAGAAGAAATATGCAAATTATACATAAAAAGTTGCGAGGATTATATACTTGCAATAAAAACGGGAGATATGGAGTATACCTACAAAGGCTTGGAAAAATTTGTGGAAGCTCAAGACGAATATGACAAATACATTTTCAGAGAATACTGACGAAAAATATATGCGCCTTGCAATTAAAGAGGCACAAAAAGCAGAAACCATAGATGAAGTCCCCGTGGGTGCTGTAATCGTTTACAATGGTGATGTTATCGCAACAGCTCATAATTTAAGAGAGGGCAGTCAAAACCCTTTGGCGCATGCGGAAATAATTGCAATAGAGGAGGCATCAAAGCATGTGGGCAGCTGGAGGCTTATTGATTGCGTGCTTTATGTAACTTTAGAGCCTTGCCCAATGTGCGCAGGGGCGGTGGTAAATTCACGAATAACCAAAGTAGTGTTTGGTGCTTACGACAAAAAGGCAGGAGCCTTTGGCACGGTATACAATTTAGCGGAAGGCAAGCTTAACCATACTCCTCAAATAATAGGTGGAGTGTTAGAAGAGGAGTGTGCCCATTTACTTAGTAACTATTTTAGAAAGAAGAGGTAAGAAAATATGGAATGTAAACAAGAACAAAACAAAAAAAGCTGTAAATGCACCTACGGATGCTCAAGGAGCGGAAAATGTTGCGAATGTGTAAGGTATCACAGAGATATGGGGCAGTTCCCCGCTTGCTTTTTTTCAAAAGAAGGGGAGAAAACATACGATAGGAGTTTTAGCGCTTTAGTTAAGGACAGATCATGATAAAATTTAAACAGGCAACCAAGGAAACGGACATAGCAAAGATATCTCAACTTGCATACGAAATTTGGAGAAACCACTACTACAAACTTGTAGGAATGGACCAAACGGAGTATATGTTAGAGAAATTTCAAAGCGTATCGGCATTAAAAACGGCAATAGCATCAGGCTACGAATACTATTTAATTAAAGAAAATTTTGTACCCATAGGCTATTTTGGCATAAAGAAAAACGAGCCCTCGGGAGCACTTTTTTTAAGCAAATTATATATTTTAGAGAGCGCAAGAAAAAAAGGTTACAGCCGTTTAGTGTTAAACGAGCTTGAAGAAATGGCAAAAAACAGCGGTCTTAACCGCATTTGGCTTACAGTTTACAAAAAAAACGTATCCAAAGAAATTTACGAAAAAATAGGGCTAATACAAACGGACAGCATAGTTACAGACATAGGAAACGGCTATGTTATGGACGATTATGTATACTCTAAGGAAGTTTAGGGTGTGTGGGTCGGTGGCGTCGAAGCTTATTAAAAAATACCGTTTTTTTAAATAATGAGTTGTAAAAAACAAGACAATTTTAGAGGTGTATATGCTAAAAAAAGGCTTGTACGAACAATTAATAAATACATTTACTTCTGAAGAACTTTCAAATAGTCAGTATCATTCCGAGACTGCTCCGGTTGATAATGCGGAAGCACCTAAAATTTTAGCACAGTATCTATCCGGTATTTTAGAAAGCAGCTTGCGTGATGAAGCAGATCTTTCTAAACAAATTAAGTTAATAAATAGCATTGTAGAGCTTGTTAAAAAGTATAATATAAAACGAATGGAAGGTATGGAAATAGATGCAAAAGGCGAACTTTTACTTGCGCTTGCAGAAAAACAAAACAGCATTATTGCCTTAAACGAAAAAGATCAAATTGTACGCCCGAAAACTTCTATTTCTATTAGCTCTCTATTTACAGGTGCAGTGCACGAGCCAAGTATGGTTAGCGAACTTAAGAAAGAAATTTTATCTTGCGATAGAATTGATATGCTTGTATCATTTATAAAATGGAGCGGACTTAGACTTATTATTGAAGAACTTAGAACTTTTACCCAAAAAGGCGGTATACTAAGAATAATAACAACTTCTTATATGGGTGCTACAGATGTAAAAGCAGTTGAGGAACTAAGAAAGCTACAAAACACGCAAATAAGTATTTCTTACGATACAAAACGCACTCGTCTACATGCGAAAACTTATGTTTTTTACAGAGAAACAGGATATACAACCGCATATGTAGGCTCATCAAATTTATCAAATGCAGCAATTTCCGATGGACTTGAATGGAATGTCAAAATTACTGCAAAGGATTTGCCGGATACCATAAAAAAAATAGAAGCCACTTTTGAAAGTTACTTAAGCTCAAAAGAATTTGAATATTATAGCGAAAGTCATGTTTTGCGATTACAAAAGGCTTTGGTAGCAGAGAAATCTTATAATACAAATAGCTTTCAATATATGTTCGATATTTTTCCGTATCCCTATCAACAAGAAATCTTAGATAGCATACGGGCAGAAAGAGAAGTCAGAGGACATTATAAGAATCTTGTTGTTGCAGCAACAGGAACGGGAAAAACAGTAATATCCGCTTTTGATTATAAGCGATTTGCAAAAAATAGCGAGAAAAATAGATTACTGTTTGTGGCACATAGAGAAGAGATATTACTTCAAAGCATAGAGTGTTTTAGAGGGGTGCTAAAAGATGAAAACTTTGGCGAGTTATTTGTAGGAAACCAAAAGCCACAAAGCATAGAACATCTCTTTGTTTCCATACAAACATTTAATTCCCAAACTTTAGACGAGAAAACTTCTGCTGATTTTTACGATTATATAATAATAGATGAATTTCATCATGCTGCAGCACCTACATATCAAAAAATACTCACTTATTATAAACCTAAAATATTGTTAGGGCTTACCGCAACACCTGAAAGAATGGACAACAAAAGCATCCTTGAGTATTTCGATAATAGAATAGCGGCTGAAATAAGGTTGCCTGAAGCTATTAACAGAAAACTATTGTGCCCTTTTCAATATTTTGGTGTATCAGATACAGTAGATTTAACAACTCTTAAATGGTCTCGTGGAGGCTATGATAAAACCGAATTGTCAAATGTCTATACGCTGGACTTAGCTGCAGCAAATAAACGTGCTCAGTTAATAATAACCTCAACCGAAAAATATGTTACGGACATTAGGGAAGTAAAAGGACTTGGCTTTTGCGTGTCTGTTGCTCATGCAGAATTTATGGCACAATATTTTAGTAAATACAACATACCGTCTATTTGCATTACGGGTAATTCTGATGATGAAATAAGAAAATCTGCAAAACGCAGACTTGCGTGTGGAGAAATTAACTTTATTTTTACTGTGGATGTTTTTAATGAAGGTGTGGATATTCCCCAAATCAATACTGTATTATTTTTAAGACCCACCGAGAGCTTAACTGTATTTTTACAACAACTGGGACGTGGACTTAGGCTATACGATAATAAAGAATGCTTGACGGTGCTGGATTTTATTGGTCAAGCAAATAAAAAATATAACTTTGAAGATAAGTTTAATGCCCTATTGGACTATTCTGCAAAGAATGTGCAAAAAGAACTTAAAGACGGTTTTGTTTCCGTACCAAAAGGCTGTTATATACAGTTAGAAAAAAGAGCAAAGGAGTACATTTTAGCTAATATCAAAAACTCTTTTGGAACAAGAGATGGACTTGTTTCTAAAATTTCTACTTTTGAAGAAGATAGCGAGCTTGAGCTTAATTTAAAAAATTTTACCGAGTATTATCATTTAGATGTTAGAAATATATACAAAAAAAGCAGTTTTTCAAGGCTTTGTGTATATGCAGGCGTTATAGAAGATTTTTGCGAAGAAGATGAAAATATAATTACAAAGGCATTAACGCGTATTTGTGCAATTAATTCAAGAAGGTGGATAAATCTTTTGCTTAATGCACTACCAAATATTGATAATTTCTCTGCGAATACAGAACAGATAAAAATGCTCAATATGTTCATATATACTGTTTTTCAAAAGTTTAGTGATAATTGTAAATTTGCGAGCATACAAAAAAGCATATTAAAACTGAAGCAAAACTTTGTACTTTTCAATGAAATTTTAGAACTTTTAAAATATAATCTGGAAAAAATTGACTTTATAGATGAAGTAGTTATTAATAACTGCCCCCTCGATTTACATTGCAATTATTCAAGAGATCAAATTTTAGTTGCATTCGATTTTAAAAACCCTTCATCCTTGCGTGAAGGTGTAAAGTATTTACCGAAAAATAATTGCGACATTTTTTTTATAACCCTTAATAAATCGGATAAAGATTATTCTCCAACTACAATGTATGATGATTATTCTATAAATGAAATGCTGTTTCATTGGCAATCTCAAAGCACAACGTCCGAGAATTCAAAAACAGGTCAAAGATACATTAATCATAAAAAAACAGGACACAAAATATTACTATTTGTTAGGGAATACAGAAATGATTTAGGTGGCACATCACCGTATACTTTTTTAGGCTTAGGTGAATATGTCTCTCATCAAGGCTCAAGACCAATGAATATCGTATGGAGATTATTGCGTCCAATCCCTGCTAAATTCCTCAAAAAAACTAACAAGTTGATAGTAGGATAGTGATTGGTTTTTCAAAATATATAATATATACTATGTCTATGTACTAATAAAAACTCCCCATTTAAAAACCCCAAAAAATATAGTATAATAATAACCAAACGAAATTACACACACAAAAAACAATCACCAAAAGCGAGGTAAAAAATGCTTAATGCAGAAGAAATAAAAAGGGTAGGCACCCCACTATACGTTTACGAAAAAGGCATAATAGAGAGAAAAATTCGAGAGTTTAAAGAGGCGTTTACGGATTTTAATCTGCTTTATTCCCCAAAGGCTAACCCCTACCCCAAAATTATTGAATTAATGGTGCAAAACGAGGTGGGCATGGACGCCGCCTCCGTAAACGAGGTTTTGCTGGGCGAAGAGTATCACCAAAAAGAAATTTATTACTCCTCCCCGGGAAAAACTACGGAGGATATACAAGCGGTTTTAGATAAATGTGTGATAATTGCGGACAGCTTAGGGGAAATTAGCCGTATTAACAGCTGTGCCACAAAAAAAACCAAAATAGGTGTGCGGTTAAATGTGGACAACGCACTCATCCAAAAAAGCAAATACGAAATTATGGGTGGCGCAAAAAGCAAATTTGGTATCAGTTACCATGATTTTACCCACTCATCACAAAAAATAAAGGAATACAAAAACATAGAGATTGTGGGCATACACCTGTACTTTGGCTCGCAAATCTTAGATTACGATATAATTGCAAATAACTTTGACATTATTGCAAAAACGGCGTTAAGTCTAAAAAATATTGAGTTTATCAACTTTGGCGGTGGGTTTGGTGTGCCCTACGAGGAGGAGGATGTACCTCTATGTTTAAAAAAGCTGTATAAATGTGTAATTAAAAGCGAAAATGTTTGCAAAGTGCTTGAAAGTGATATAAAATGTAATGTAGAATTAGGTAGATTTCTATGTGCGCAGGCAGGCATGTATTATACGGAAGTTGTAGATATTAAGGAGTCGGAGGGGAGCAAGTACGCCATAGTTAAAGGTGGTATAAACAGTTTTTTTCGCCCCGTATTTACAAAACAACGGCATAACATTGTGCAACTTAGCAAACGAGACGGCGAGGAGTGCTACATCGTTGCCGGAAGTATGTGTACACCCATAGACGAATACGGCACATTTAAACTACATACGTTAAAGGAAGGCGATATTCTTGGGTTTATAAACGGTGGCGCTTACGGTTATTCCATGAGCATGCTAAAATTTATATCTCACAAGGAACCTTCTGTTTTCTGGAAGGATAAATAATGAACTCAATAGAAACACTTATTAAGCTGATTGGTGACAACTCAAACAGCGAAGAACGCACGGTAAAAGGGATATGGGATGTTAAGTGTTTATACAACCCAAAGGGCAACGGCAGAATATTTGATTACAGGTTTTTGGTGTCTCAAACATTGGGGCAGGGGTGCGCTTACAGCATAAAGGAAAGCTACGATGTGGAGTATTTAAAAAGCATAATAGGTAAGGATTTTTTACATTGTGATATTACCGACAGCTCTCTACTTTTGAGCCTTATAGACTCTATTTATGATAAGTTGTTTCCTAAAATTCCGTATTTTACACAAACCAAAGACGGCGCTTCGGAGGATAAAATGAAGTGGCGCACCCAAATAATATTAGACCGCACAAAAGCGCTACTTGGGAACGACACCAACAAAAAAGTGCTAAACATAGGGGTTGTTGGGGATTTTATAAGGGAATTTGAAAGAGCGGGCTACGACATTTCCGGCTCGGATTTCGACGACGATATTGTAAACACAACTATGTTTGACAACGCCTACATTCATCATGGAAATTTCACGATAGACGCACTTAAAGATAAAGATTTAGCAATAATAACAGGGATGACTATTACCACAAACACAATAGACGAAATTACAGAGTACTGCAACAAAAACAGTATAGCTACAATAGTTTTTGCAGAAACAGGCTCTAATTTAGGGGGTTTTTACACAAGCAGAGGTATAGACTGCTATGTAGGCGAGGAGTTTCCTTTCTACATATTTAACGGAAAAAGCACCATAAATGTGCACATGAGGTAATTTATGAACAGAAAAGTTATTATTATTGATGAAACAAAATGCGATGGCTGCGGACTTTGCGTAAATGCCTGCTATGACGGCTCTATAAAAATAATAGACGGCAAAGCAAAGCTTGTAAGTCGGGAATACTGCTGTGGAATGGAGGCTTGCTTGCCTCATTGTCCGGCGGATGCAATTACATTTGAGGAACGTCCCATAACGGATGACATAATCGGTGTTATAGACGATCCTCTAACAAAGCAATACTTAGCCCACGACTATCAATGGCCGGTTAAAATGGCGCTTGTGCCCACCGTTGCAGGTTATTTTAAGGATGCGCATTTAATAATTGCTTCCGACTGCACCGCTTTTATTTACAACGATTTTAACGGCAGTCTCCCAAAAAAGCGTGCCACGTTGATTATGTGTCCCAAACTCGATGTAATAGACTACGCCGAAAAACTATACGAAATACTAAATTATAACGATATTAAAACTTTAACGGTGGTGAGCGTAAAAGTACCCTGTTGCGACGGTCTTATATTTGCCGCCCAGTCCGCCGTGGAGCGATGCGGTAAAAACATCCCCTTAAGGGATATTCATGTGGATATTTCCGGAAAGGTTGTTCGGGGGTAGGGGTTTTTGGGGTATTCCTCTTTTGTAGTGGGTAGTGGTTAGTGCGTAATGGCTCAATTTTGGAGTATTCCTCTTTTTGTTTGGGCTTGCATTTGGAGTGCTGTTTCTAATTACTACTCACTCCGCACTAAGTCATCCTTGGTATAAAAACTAATTCCTGCCTTTTTCGCCTGTGTATGTTGATCCTTTCGCTGTACAAAATATTGTTTGCCGTCCTTAATAAACTTTGCTCCCGTTTGCTTAAACCAAAAGGAAATTCCTGCATCTTTGCATTGATTGCACAAATTAAGCACCCAGTCGTAATTGCAACTTCTTGCATAATACCCGGACTCGCCTCCGGCTACCACAAGGCTGATGCCACGGTTTATGTATGGGCTTAGGTTAATCTCCTCGAGTAGTGGCTCGCATGCTATAAACTTTTTTGCTATGGGCACTTCTGCAAAAATAGGCAACCGTATATTTGCTTGCTTTTGGTTTTCGCAGGTGCAACCTATGGTTACGTTGGGGTAGCCATCCCCCCAGTCTTTTGGAATACACTTGTTAAAACGAGCAATGCGCTTTGTTATAAATAAAAAGTTTAAATCCGCCCTTTCCTTTATTATGTCCCACGCCTCTTGACGCCAAACATCTGCATCCTCCACAAAAAAATCCGAAGTAAAACAGGTGTATACCGTCTCCCCCGAGAGTATTTTGTATTCTTTTTCTCGGTTTTTTTTAATGGGTAAATTAAAATTAGAAGTTTTAGTTACTATGGTACTGTCCTTTTGATGTTTAGCATCCGTCCTGTACACATAGCAATTTTTGCAACCCTCGCTAATTTTACTGCAACCGTGCCATAAATTCCATTGAGCCATTAAATATATGTATCCAACCTAAAAAATTTTCTTCGTTTTCTGATAAGATCGTTTAAGCTTGTTGCCGATGATTTTTCCGGCAGGCTTGCGTACCTTGGAGATTTTATAAAGTTTTTATACTCATAAGAAATTGCGTTTTGCGCCATTAATCCAAATTGTTTGCTGCTTGCCCCTTGATTTTTGCCCTCTCTGTTAGCTTTGGCGTCTAAAAAATTGCCTAAATTGCTAAGAGCAAAACTAAGGTTTGCCGCTCGTACTTGGTCTTTGGAATTGCAATCCATAAGCCTTTGGGTAAAGCCTTGACGCAGGGTAGCAATACTTGTGGCGTCCTCGTATAAATCGGGGTTGTTTTTCTCCAAAAAACTAAGTTCGTCCTGTGTTAAAGGCTTGCCTGCCATAAGTTTTCCTGTAATTTTGCTTGTAGTTTTCTGCACTTTTTCTTCTTCTGTGATGATATAGTTAGAGCTTGTACTTGTGGTACTGCCACTATCATCGGTTTTGGTGTTAGGCATAGTTGTAGGTATGGGTGTTTCTTCTGTCTTAGCGGAAGTTATGCCTGCCATACCGCTATTTTGCCCATTGGCATTTGCTCTTTGAGTAGTGTTGTAGCCCATCTTATAGGCTGATGTGCCGATACTTGAAAGCATAGCAAATAACTCCTTTTGCTTAGGTAAATTAGTATGCAATAATCATCCCTCAAAAAATGCATTACTTTATACCCCAAATAGTTTAAACGTAGGCATCTATCTTGGTTTTCTTTTCTTCTTCGGTTTCTTTTTCTTGTTGCTCTTTGTTTATAGGGGCGTTTTTGGCGTATTGGGGCAGTTTTCTGTACCGCTCCGAGTTTACAAACTTAGTATGCTCGTCCATTACAGCGTTTGTGCGCATAGTTACAAAGGTATTGGTTTCGTATGAGTTTGGAGCACTTGCAGGCACCATCTCACTTGAAAGATTAGAGAGTTTTTCTAACTTAACCTTTTCCACTTCGTCTTTGGATTTGCATTGCTTTAGCTTGCGCTCGTACTCTTTGCGCTCATTAGCTACTTTAACCGCCTTTTCGTAAAGCTCCGGGTCTGCCTCTTTTAGATACTCTAATTCCGAGGGGGATAGCTCTTGTCCTGCCATTAGCTTGGCAAAAATACCGGCTACCGCCGTACTTTTACTTTGACCGGTGGCGGTGGTGGCATTAGCTTCCTCAAAAAACTTGCTCATTGCCTCTTGTTGCATTTTTAGCATCTGTCTAATTTCGTCCTTACCGTCGTTTTTGGCAGGCTGATTAAAAGATGTGCCGGAAAAGGTTAAGCGAATTTTCTTATCCTCGCTGTTTAGCATTAAGTTTCTACCCGTTTTGTTTACCGTTGCAAGTCCTGCAAAGGTTATTCTTCCGTTGTTGATATTTGAAATCACAAATACACACCTCCGAATTCATCGAATGCGTGCAGAAAATTTGCAAGAAAAAATATGTTTTATTGAGGTTTAAACTGCTTCCTTGCACTCCCTCTGTCTGCATCCGGCATTTTACTTGTATAGTTATGTTAAGTATATTATATTTGTTTTATAAAATCAATAGGTATTTGGGAAATTTTAGGGGGATTTCGCATTTTTTTTTGTGATACATCCCATATTCTTATACGCCTTAAAGACTCTTTTACTCGCAATGACAATTCCAAGTTATTATAAATACGAAACAAAAGCGCAAAGTAAGTGCTATATAAAGCAGATAATTATTTACGGTATACAAAATCAAATTATTTTGACCGTTTTTGCGACTTTTTTGTATTATAATTAAATAGTAGTAACAATACAAAAGGGGGTATTGATTACTGCGTGGCATATTTAAACGGCTTATTATTTGGCACCCATAATTTATAATTGTAAAGTTTTAAATGCTATAAAAGGTTATGTAGTTTTAATTTAATTAGCTCTATGCAAAAAGTTAATAAGGGGGTAGACATGATACATACGTATAATGGGCAGGATGCTTTGATTTACGGCGCAAAAAGGGGTGATGTGCAGGGAAGGCACATAAAAGGCAAACAAGGCGCAAATTCGGGGAAAACAGGTAAAATTTGGGTATTTCTAATTTTGGCGGCAGCAGTTATTTGCACTATGCAAGTGGCGGTACTTGCAGAGCAAAAGGGCATAGAGGTACAAACAGAGCAAGCCCAAAGCCAACCAACAATAACATTTGAGGGAGAGCAAATAGAAATTCTTTCAAACAAAGTGCCACTTTCTCCATTTATACCCACTTGGGCGGTTGGCAATTTAATACTGCTTATAATAACAATAGCAATAGCACTTACAGAAGTTGCCGCCTTTGTATCCGATTTACGCAAGTTTAAGGCGTATCACGGAGAGGATACCGGTAGCGAAACGGAGCTTAGAAAAGAAAGGGAGGCGCACTTAGATTACAGACACAAAACGGAAATGCGTGTAGCAGGCGTACTACTTACCTCGTGCGCTATAATATTGTTTGTGCTCACCCAAAATTTAAGTTACAAAATGGAATTTACTGACGATTGGACATTGCTTATGCTTATTATTGCAACAGGGCAATTACTACTTGCGCTACTATCCAAAAACAACAGAAAAAAACACGCACAAAAGCATATGCATCACCATAATTTACTGCATATGCACCAACATCAACATCAACAAGAAAGGCATTAGTTGTATGCTATCGGTGCGTAATCGTGTAGTAAAATGCACACTTCGGTAAAAGTCGGATTTATCGGGCATGCAATGTAAAAAACTTATGAAATTAGAAAGATTTGACACAAAACACAGTTGTAAAAATGTAGTACATCTGCTATTATTATATTAATACAAATAAGGGAGCAGATATGTCCACGATAATTTATATGCAAAATATTACCTACGTTTGCGTAGACGAAATAGATAAGCATAATTTAACGGGTAGAATATACCACAAAAGTTTAATGGAAAAAAAGCCTTTTTACGGCATAGAGCAAATTTTTTTGGAAATGGAGGCTATTTTTGATGCCACCAACCTACCCGAAGCGGCGGAAAAACGCAGGACTTTCAAAAAGCTCCCAAACACAGAGTCAATAATGTCCACAGACCTTTCAAACGAGGGAGAGCCTGTCAAAAAAGGGGAGGCGGCAACCTTTATTATTTACGTTCAATATAGGCAAAACGCAACCTGGCAGGGCAAACTTACCTGGATAGAAAAAAACAAAACCCAATCTTTTAGGAGCGATATTGAGTTTATAAACTTAATTTCCTCGGCTGCTAATATTATTATTAAGGAGAGGGGTGTTTAGGGTGGTTTTTGGGTATTCCTTTGGGGTTTTGCTTGGGCAAAGCTCTTTTTTTAATTGATAATGGATAATGCAGAATTGAGAATTATTAGTGGGTAGTGGTTAGTGATTAGAAGGAGCATCCTCGAAGGAATCCCCAAGAAACCCCTAAATTCCCTCCCGAATATCGCTGCCCTCTTTAAGCAACCTTTCAAGCGCAGCCTCGTCTCTGCCCGCAATAGTCCCCTTGATTTCCTCTAAATGCTTAATAAGAGTGTCTATTTCCTCCGTTAAATTATCTGCGTTTTCTAAAAAAAGCTCGCTCCACATCTTTGCGTTTAGCTTTGCTACCCTTGTTAAATCTTGAAAGCTCCCTGCGGAAAAGCCTGCAAACTGCCTTGAAGTCTCGCTTTTTACATAGGCGTTAGAAACTATATGGGCAAGCTGAGAGGTGTAGGCTATTACCTTATCGTGCTTTTTTGCCGTGCATTTTGTTATTTGCTTAAACCCTATTTGCTTTGCTAATTCCTCTAAAACCACCACCGAATTTGTATCCGTTTTTGCGTTTGTGGTAATTATAAAGGACGCATTTGTAAATAAGTCCGCCTTACTTGCAAAATAACCGCTGACTTCCCTGCCTGCCATTGGGTGCGTGCCTACGTATCTAATACCGCTAACATCACTCAAACATTCCAGACATTCCTTTACACCGCAAATATCCGCTACTATTGCACCCTCTTTAAAAGCGGTGGTGGCAACGTAATTTATTACTGCTTTGGGGTAAAAGCACACAAAAACCAAATCGCAAACCTCTATACCCAAAACAGCGTCTATGGCGCCGTCTGCAAGAGCTTGTTTTTCCACATCACCGTTAATATCAAAACCGTGTACTTTGTGAGTTGTATGCGCTTTAATTGCTTTTGCTAAAGAGCCTCCCATTAAACCAAGACCGGCTATTCCTATTTGCATATCTCTTTAATTCCTTCTGTAAATATTTCCATTTGCTGTCTTGTGCCTATGGTGATGCGTAAAAAATCAGATATTCGTGGCATTTCAAAGTGCCTTACAAGTATTTTTTTGGCGTACAGCTTGCTAAATACCTCTTTTGCATTGTCAAATTTTGCAAATATAAAGTTGGTAGACGAGGGCAAAACCTCTATGCCCATACCGTTTAGTGCGTTTATTGTGTACTGCCTTGTGCTTATTATCTGCTTTGCGTTTTGCATAAAATAAACATCGTTTTCAATGGCAAAAACCCCTGCCCTTTGGGCTAAAGTGTCTAAGGGGTAGGAGTTAAAGCTGTCTTTTACGGTGTTTAGCCCTGCAATTAAACCTGCGTCTCCCATTACGTAGCCTATACGCATTCCGGCTAAAGAGTTGTACTTAGACATGGTGCGCACCACCACTAAATTTTTGTACTTGGGTATAAATTTTACCGCACTTACTCCTCCAAAATCTATATATGCCTCATCTATTACACACGCACCCTTTGTAGATGCGATAATCTCTTCTAAATCTTCCTCTTTTAATGCTATGCCCGTGGGTGCGTTTGGGTTTGCAATAAGCACATTTTTATGCCCTTTCATTGCCAAAACATTGGGGTAGAAATCCTCAAGCAAGGGTATTTGCTTAAGAGTATTGGAAAAAAGCCCTGCCCACACCGGATAAAAGCTGTAGGAAACATCGTAGGTTGTAACTTCATCATCAAAAAAAGCAAGGTAGCAAAGTGCCAGTGCCTCGTCCGAGCCGTTTGCGCAAAACACATTTTCCTCTTTTAAATGGTGATGTTTGGCAATGGCAGACCTTAGCAAATCTGCATTTGGTTTTGGGTATAGTTGCAAATTTTGCGATGCGCTTATAAGCTCCTCCTTTAGTTTTGGAGGAGGTGGGTACGGGTTTTCGTTGGTGTTTAACTTTATAAATTCTTCGTTTGGTTGTTCCCCTGCTTTGTAAGGTATAAGTTTTTGAGCCTTACCGCTTAAATACATATTGTTTTCCTGCCTTTTTACAATATTTTTGCAGTATTAGTATATCAGCAAATCCCCTTTGTTACAAGTTTTTTGTTTGACGAGCGGTTTTAGTAATTTCCTTTGGCATAAATGCTTTTTTGTGATATACTGTTTATTATAATATTGTATTATAAATTGTATTATACCTAAAGTTATTGCATAACTTTAGATAAAATGCTATAACAGATAGATTGTTAGAGGGAAAGTATGCCTGCATTTTTTACACACGTGCAAACAGGTGATTGTATAAGGGAAAAGATTGAAAACCAAACAGCAAAAGCGGTTATAGAAAATAATAAAGGAGCGTTTTATTCGGGAACACAAGGTGCGGATTATTTATACTTTTATAAGTATTATTGTATGTTTGTAGAACCAAAAATAAAGATGCTGGGCTACGCAATGCACCATATGCGCCCACAAATGTTTTTTGTAAAAAGTGCGCAGTATATTAAAGAAAAAAACTCAGATGTACTAAAAGCGTTTATTTACGGCTATGTGTCTCACTACTGCTTGGACAGAAGGTTGCACCCGGTAATTTCCGCAGAGGCTAAAAGCTATTCTAAGCACTTACGGTTAGAGCACGACTTGGACAGCATGTATCTAAAGGACAAATTTGGCTTGGATGCAACAAAAATCAACAGAGCGGATATATTAAAAGAGACTTACGACAATTCCGGAGAAATAGACGATTTTGTTACATATATAGCAGGTGCGGTATACAACGGTTTTACCGTTAAGGAAAAACCCTATACTTTGGCCTACAAGTATTACGCAAAAATGAATAACGAGTTTTTTGAAATGAGCAAAAAAAAATATTATTTTTATAAATTTTTCAATTTTTTTATGCAAATTAATATATTTTCTGTGGTATATTTACCTTTAGAGAAAATAAAAAGCTCGGATGATTTTGAGAAATACTATAAACTCATAGATATTGCCATAGAGGACAGCTTAAAATACATAGATATTTTAGACGACTACTTTAACGGCACAAAGGATATAACAAGTGTTAAAAGCGCATTTTACAATGTAAACTTTAACGGAGAGACGGTTATACCCTTCGAGGAGAAAAAGGAATTTAAAAAAGCCTACAAAAAATGCAAACTAAAGCGAGGATAATGTTATGCCAAATGTTACTTTTTTGCCGGAAAACAAAGTTATTACCGCAAACAGCGGAGATTTACTCTCGGAAATCGCAAAAACCCACAATGTAGACATTTCCCTACCCTGCGGCGGCAGAGGTATTTGCGGAAAATGCCTTGCCAAAATAGAAGAGGGGGATGTTGTTTTTACCAACAACGGCGTAATTAACGACGAGTTAGAAAAACAAGGCTACGTACTAACCTGTAAAACGGTGGTGGGAAACTCGGATGTCACACTAACCATAATCTCCAATTTAAAAGACGAAAGCGGTAAATTTGAAGATGTACTTAAAAACACTCAAATTAAAAGTGCGCTTTTTCCTTCCAAAGAGGATATTTCTCCCCTTGTGGATGTTATGGAAGCGGAGGTTTTTGCCCCCGAAATGCAAGACGGGCTTTCGGATTTTGACAGACTGAAGAAAACTCTAATTGCAAAAACAGGGGTTTTGGATGTTAAAATACCCTTAGAGGTTTTTGCCTCCTTGCCCAATGTTTTAAGGGAAAACGACGGTAAAATTTACCTTGCAAAGTACATAGAAAACAATATTTTATATATTTGCGATATTTTTAACACCCAAAAACATACCTACGGACTGTGCATAGATATTGGCACAACCACCGTAGCGGTACAGCTTATAGATATGCAAAACGGGCATATTATGGCGTCCAAAACCAACTATAACGCACAAATAGAGTGTGGGCTTGACGTTATTTCCCGTATCAGCTATTGCAAAAATCAACAAAGAATAGACGAGCTTAAAAGCAGAATACTTGGCACCATCAACGGGCTTATAGATGACATACTTACAACCGAGGGTATAAATTGCAACGACGTGTACAACCTTTCCATTGCAGGCAACACGGTTATGATACATCTGTTCTACGGAATAGAGCCTGAGTATATCCGCTTAGAGCCCTACACACCGGCGGTGTACTTTTCTCCCGTTTATACGGCAAAAGAGCTGGGTATAAAGGTGTATCCCTATGCAAGAGGGTATGTTGCGCCAAACGTAGGCAGTTATGTGGGAGGAGACATTACCTCGGGCATACTGTGTACGGATTTTGCTCTTTACAGTGAGGATGTGGACTTATTTATAGACATCGGCACTAACGGAGAAATTGTAATGGGCAACAACGAGTTTCTGCTGTCCTGCGCTTGCTCTGCCGGTCCTGCTTTTGAGGGGGGCGGTATAGAGTACGGCATGCGTGCCTCTGTGGGTGCAATAGAAACCATAGAGGTGGATAAAACCACAGGTTTAAGCAGTTTTTCCACTATTGGTGATGTTGTGCCTAAGGGCATTTGCGGTTCGGGAATGATTTCTCTTATTGCTCAACTATTCGAGCATGGCATTTTAGAGCCTAACGGCAAGTTTTCAACCACCTTTAAGTGCGATGCCATAGACTTTTCCAATAAATCGGCACGATACTATCTTACCTCTAAAGAAAAGGGCGGGATATACATTTCCGAAAACGATATAGACAATCTAATAAGAGCCAAAGCAGCTATTTTCTCCGCCTGTCTCACCATGTTAAAATCGGTGGAGATGGATTTTGATTGCCTATCCAAAATATATGTTGCCGGAGGTTTTGGTCGGTATTTGGATATAGAAAAATCCCAAAAAATAGGACTTATGCCGGGTATACCTACGGAAAAATTCGTATTTGTGGGCAACACCTCTCTAACGGGGGCATATATGACTTTGCTAAGCCAAAAACACAGGCATTTGCTGGACGATTTGGCAAACAAAATAACCTATATAGATTTAAGTGCAGAGCCTTCCTACATGGACGAATACGTTTCCGCTCTGTTTTTACCTCATACGGATGAAAGGATGTTTAATAAATGAGTGGACTAACCAAAAAAGCATTAATACTAAGGGTGGACAATTTAATTAAGACTATGAACGCACACCATGCAGACTGGGACGGCATTGTAATTGTAAGCAAGGTTAATCAATATTACTACACAGGCACAATGCAGGATGCACTTTTGCTTATTACAAGAGACGGCTCCGTGAGATATTTTGTGCGCAGAAGCTTTAACAGGGCAAAAGAGGAATTTTTGTTAGACAATATTTACGAAATTAACAGCTACAAAGATATTTTGCCTGTTATTGGTGATGAAGTTTTCGGCACCCTATATGCAGAGACGGAGGTAATGCCGGTAGCAATGTTAGAAAGGCTTAAAAAGCATTTAAAGCATTCCGAGCTTAAACCGATAGACGGCATAATTAAAACGTTACGCAGTATAAAAAGCGCCTACGAGTTAGAGGTGCTAAAAGAATGCGGAGAGTTGCACAACGATTTTTTGATTAACTGTGCTCCTAAGTTTTTAAAAGAGGGGATTTCCGCAGCGGAATATATGGGTAGTTTATACGCAGAAGCGGTTAAAATGGGGCATCAAGGGTTTTGCAGATTTGCAATGTTTCAAACAGAAATTGCCCTTGGGCAAATTTCCTTTGGGGAAAACACCCTATACCCCACCAACTTTGACGGCCCCGGGGGGCAAAAGGGAGAGCACCCTGCAACCCCTGCACTCCCCGACAGAACTCGCCTACTGAAAAAGGGGGATTTAGTGTTTGTGGATGTATCCTTTGGTGTGGACGGCTATCACACGGATAAAACACAATTATATATTTACGGCACAAGTGTGCCACAAAATGTCGAGGTATTGCATAAAAAGTGTTTGGAAGTACAAAAAGAGGTGGCAAAAAAGCTAAAGCCAAACAACCTGCCTTGTGATATTTACAAGGAAATAACAGATGGGTTAAGCGAGGAATTTAAGCGCAGATTTATGGGTACAAGCAAAGAGCAGGTTAAATTTTTGGGGCACGGCACAGGTCTAAATGTAGACGAGTTTCCCATAATCTCTCCTGGTTTTAAAGCACCTTTGGCGGAAAATATGGTAATAGCGGTAGAGCCTAAGTATCATATAGAAGATGTAGGGGTAGTAGGTGTGGAAGACACCTATGTTGTAACCCCAAAGGGTGGCGTAGCCATAACAGGCGGCGGCGTAGATATTATTTGTGTGGGGTAGTAAAATTTTCCGGTAATACGAAAACTATTTCCGAAATACAATACATTCCACCTATATATGTATTAAAACCGATTTTACCTATTTTCCACCCTATGTTATAATAAAATCGGTAGGTATAAAATGAACATATAGCTACATTAATTTCGTTCGCAAAGCGAACAATATAAATTAAGTAGCTATGACTATAATTTTACTACTTGTAATATCTGTAAAGAAATAACCGTTCTCAGTTGGCTATGAGAACGGTCGAATTTTTTTCTTCAATTCTATGGGCTAACCGCTAAAAAGTGTTTTCCCTACCACCATTATAATATCTCTCACCAAAAATTACAACAGCTTTTTTCTACAAAACCTCACACACTCCAAACAATCCCAAAACTATTTCCAAGATACAATACACTCTACACGCATATGTACCAAAACCACTATCCCCCTAAACATCCCGAGCAAACATAAAACCGCCGCCGCCTGCATTTTTCACCTTATACATTGCTTGGTCTGCCTTGTGCAACAGTTCGTCTGCTGTTTTTCCGTCCGTAGGAAAACATGCAACTCCAATACTCGTGTTGCTGAAAACCTCTCCCTTTTTAAGCACCCAGGGCTTTTTAAACCGAGAGAGTATAAATGTGCCTAAATCTCTGACATTGTTTTGTAGCAAATTCTCGCATAATATCACTACAAATTCGTCTCCGCCGTTTCTGTATACTGCGTCCTTAATTAAAGGTATTGAGGAGAAAAACTCTCCTAACTTCTGTAAAAATTCGTCGCCGGCGTCATGCCCTAAAGTGTCGTTTATTGTTTTAAAATTGTCTATATCAAAAAACATTACATAGCCACGGTCTCCCTCTTTTGCGTTTTTAATGCAATCCTCGCATTTTTCAAGTAACATTCTGCGGTTGGGCAGGTTGGTTAGGGAGTCGTAGTTTGCCATATATTTAATAAGTTCTTCGTTTTTCTTGCTGTCTGTAATATCCGCACTGCTCACCACATGGGCAAGACGTCCGTCTATCCATCTAAATGCGGCACTAAACACTCTAAACCACGAGCCGTCAAAAGCTCGTTGATAATCCCAAGTGTATACCTTTGTAGGCTCGCCATTGCTGTCTATCAGTTTTTCTTGAGGGCAAAAATCGCAAGGCCCTTGTTGACCCGGAAAAAGCACCTGCCAACATTTATTGTCGTAAAAACGTCCGCTGCCACCGTAGGGCGCCGCCATGGATTTATTAACGTAAAGTATATCGTGGGTATTAAAATCGTTTACATAAATATCTATGCCTGTGTTGTCTAAAATACTGTCAAGAGAGCCTCTTGCAAACACCAGTTTGTTTTGGTACATACGCACCTCCACATATCTGTTTAGTATGGGTAGCAATATTTGCAACTGATTTTTTTCTTCGGTAGTTAAAGGCTCCTTTTCTTCTACGTTTAAAAACACAATTAAGCCGTAAATGCGCATATTTTCGTCTACTATGGGCAAAACGGCCACTTGAAAGGCACAAAACAACTCTAAAAGCTCGTTTGTGTAAGGAGAGTTTTTAGTTTTTGTACTGCCGTATGCTATGGTCTCGCCTGCAAGTTGTCTGCGACTGTCCGCCTTCATTTCGTATATTTCAAAATTTTCTCTGGGCGTGTAGCCCTCGTCCGTGTAATGCTCTTTAAGTTTAAAATCGTAACATTGATCTGCCTCGTAAATAAGTCCACTATGAAAACCAAAACGCTTGCAAATAAGGGTAATAGCTTCGCTAACTACCTCTGTTAAAATGGTTTTACCCGTCAGCATTTGAGTAAAATGCAATAAAAAGCTTTCGCTTGTCTCTTTGTGCATAATTTAAAATTCCTTGTTTTTGAAGCACTACTGTATATTATTTACGATTACTATACATTATAACAGGATTTTTACATCAAGTAAATTGTTATTTTTAGTATTGTTTTAACTTTTTTTATGGTGATGATAAATAAAGAGCATTTATTAATAATATATTTATAATTTAGTTTAGGTATTAATATTGCGTTTTTTCTTTTTTTTTGGTACTATAATAAAGTATGGATAATTATATCTTGGAATATATTAAAAAGCATAAACTATTGGAGGAAGAACAAAATGTGGGGGTTGCGGTTTCAGGCGGTGCCGATTCTATGGCATTGCTCAAGTGTTTATGCAGACTTTCCAAAGTTTATAATATAAAGGTATCCGCCATACATTTCGAGCATGGTCTGCGAGGAGAGGAAAGCCTTGCGGATGCGGATTTTGTTGCAAATTACTGTAACTTACACCACATACCCTTTTTTTTAGGGTTTGCAGATGTAAACCTTCTTGCAAAAAAAGAAGGTTTAAGCATACAAACGGCGGCAAAAAAAGCAAGAGAAAGCTATTTTGAGGACTTAGTAAATAAAGGAGAGGTAGACGTAATTGCTACCGCTCATCATAAAGATGATAACGCAGAAAGTGTGCTTATGCACCTGCTTAGAGGCTGTGGCATAAACGGACTTTGCGGTATTCATCCAAAAATCGGTTGCTATATTCGCCCGTTTTTGTGTGTAAGCAAAAAGGATATTTTATTATATTTACAGCAAAACGACGTAAGCTACACGGAGGATAAATCCAACGAAGATAGCAAGTACACAAGGAATTATCTGCGTAATATAATAATTCCGCAAATAAAAGAAAAAGTAAATAAAGATGTTGGAGCAGCGCTAAACAGACTTTGCGAAACAGCACAGCAAGACAACAGCTATTTAAACGACTGTGCAAATAAAGCCTACACTACCCTTGCATATAAAGATGAAGAGCGAGTTTTGCTTGAAATAGAGGAGTTACAAAACTTACACCCGGCAATTTTTTCAAGAGTAATACGCAAGGCATGCAATGCCCTAAACATAATTACAGATATAGAGCAAAGCCACATAAATGCCGTAATAAACCTTGTAAATGCAGGCAAAACGGGCAGCAGGGTAAATTTATCCAACCTACTGTGCGCACAAATAGAATACGAGAAGCTAATAATCTGCTTTGTGGGCAGGATTAAAAATTACAGCTTTTGTATGCCTTTAGACACTAATGGCATTACAAGGCTGGAGGACGACTCCACCTTTGAGTGTATGGATGTAAAAACTTGCGACTTTAACAACACGGATAAATACACCGAGTGCTTTGACAAAGACAAACTCCCCAAACAAATTTTTGTCCGCACACGAAAGGAAGGGGACGTAATACACCCACTCGGTTGCATAGGCAAAAAAAAGTTAAAGGATTACTTTATAGATAAAAAGCTGACTCGTAGGCAAAGGGATATGGCAATACTCCTAAGCGACGACGCTAACAACATAATTTGGGTGGCAGGCAGTGTAATAAGCCAAAACTACGGAGTGGACAAAGGTACTGCCAACATCATAAAAATAAAATATAACAGGAGGCAAACTTAATGATACCCGAGCATTATGCTAACGAAGATGTAGAAAAGGTACTGTTAAACAGAGACGAAATTGAAAGCAAGGTAAAAGAACTTGCAGGGAGAATTTCCAAAGATTACAAAAACAAAAATTTGCTTGCTGTTGGCATTTTAAGAGGAAGCGTAGTCTTTCTTGCAGATTTAATGCGTCACATTACCATACCTATGGAGCTTGATTTTATGTCTGTATCAAGCTACAACGCAGGTGCGGTTTCAAGCGGTAACGTAAAAATTAAACTGGATTTGGAATGCGATTTAACAAACAAAGATGTACTTATAGTAGAGGATATTATAGACACGGGGCATACCCTAAAATTTTTGACCGAGCTTTTCCAAAAACGCAAAGCATCATCCGTAGAAATTTGCTGTTTTTTGGATAAACCGGAGCGTCGTTTAGCGGATGTGCCTGTAAAATATATAGGTTTTAGTGTCCCCGACGAATTTTTAATCGGCTATGGGCTTGATTATGCGGAAAAATACAGAAATATAGGAAGCGTGGCTGTGCTAAAACGCAGCGTTTACGAATAAAGTTTAACAAAAGTTTTAAAAAAGGAGAAATACGTTGGGCAAATTTTTAAAAGGTCCGTTTATATACATAGTCATTATTTTGATTATTGTTATAGCGGCACAATTTATCGGCGGACAAAGCGAAGTGCCGATTGATGAATTACAATACTACGAGTTTATAGAAAAAATTAAGGACGATAAAGTTAAAGATATATCCATAATGGATAACAAAGTGGCAGGAAGGTATACAGATTCTGTAATTACAGACGAGCGGTTTCCCATAGATAAGGATTTTACCGCCTATATACCCTCCATAAACCAGTTTAACTTAGATATGTCCGCAATTAAGGGTAGCTCCAATCCGGAGAAATATGGGTTTAACATTAACTATCTGCCCACTCCGGAGCCAAATTTCTTTATGCAACTGTTGCCCTACTTAATACCCATAGGTCTATTGCTTTTGCTTTGGATGTTTATTATGCGCAAAAGCCAAGGCGCAGGGGGTGCGGGCGGTGCGATGTCTTTTGGTAAAAGCAAAGCAAGAGTTACCTCCGGCAAAGATACCAATAAAACCTTTGGTGATGTGGCAGGTGCGGACGAGGAAAAAGAAGAGCTTGTGGAAATTGTACAGTTTTTAAAGCATCCCGAGCGGTTTAAAGAGTTAGGGGCAAGAATCCCCAAAGGCGTGTTGCTTGTAGGCCCTCCCGGTGGCGGTAAAACCCTACTTGCAAAAGCGGTTGCAGGAGAGGCAGGAGTAGATTTCTTTAGCATAAGCGGTTCGGACTTCGTAGAAATGTTTGTGGGCGTGGGTGCATCTCGTGTAAGAGATTTATTCGAGCAAGCCAAAAAAAGCGCACCCTGCATAATTTTTATAGATGAAATTGATGCGGTAGGCAGACAGAGAGGCGCAGGGCTTGGGGGCGGTCATGACGAAAGAGAGCAAACCCTAAACCAGCTACTCGTAGAAATGGACGGTTTTGAGGTCAACGAAGGCATAGTAGTTATGGCGGCAACCAACAGAAAGGATATTTTAGACCCGGCACTACTGCGTCCGGGCAGATTTGACAGACAAATTACAGTACACTATCCCGATGTTAAGGGCAGAGAGGAAATCTTAAAGGTACATGCCAAAGGCAAGCCCTTTGCAGACGATGTAGATTTAAAAACCATAGCAAGAAGAACCCCCGGCTTTATAGGTGCGGATTTGGAAAATGTGCTAAACGAGTCGGCAATACTAACCGCAAGGCGCAAAAAGAAAAAAATCGGTATGAGCGAAATCGAAGAGGCAATTACAAGGGTAATAGCAGGACCGGAGAAAAAAAGCAGGCTTGTTACGGAAGAGGACAAACGTTGTACCGCCTTTCACGAGGTGGGGCATGCAATACTTGCAAAAGTCCTTCCCCATTGCGACAATGTCCATGAGGTTTCCATTATACCAAGGGGTATGGCGGCAGGCTACACCATGACACTACCCGAAGATGACAAACAGCATACC
Organism: uncultured Christensenellaceae bacterium; assembly: GCA_964628515.1. Lineage (GTDB taxonomy): Bacteria > Bacillota > Clostridia > Christensenellales > Christensenellaceae > CAZVNZ01. The sequence goes on along the minus strand of CAZVNZ010000004.1, from coordinate 111,389 downwards.
TTTAAAAGTAAGCTTATAGACGAAATAACTATGATGCTTGGAGGCAGAGCCGCCGAGGCAATAACCCTAAAAGATATTTCCACAGGTGCGGTAAGCGATTTAAAACGTGCCACGGATATAGCAAGGGAAATGGTTACAAAATTTGGTATGAGCGAAGAATTAGGACTGGTATTTTTAGGCTCCAACCACGAAATTTTTGTGGGTGCAGGCTTTGGGCAAACCAAAGAATACTCGGACGAAACGGCGGCAAAAATAGACAAAGAAGTAACAAAAATACTAAATGATGCCTATGCCAACGCAAAAAGCATACTTACGGAAAATATTAAAAAGGTTATAGATATTGGAGAGATACTGATTCGCCAAGAAAAACTTACAGGTGAGGAGTTTAACAAGCTTTTTGATACCGGCGAGTACACTCCCAAAGAAAAAGAGGTTGTACGTGAGGATATAGACATAACCATAGACGACAGCGTGGACAAACTGCCTATTGACGAAAACGGCAACCCTATTTCAGAAAACAACAGCGAAATCGGGCATTAATAACCAAAACAGAGGACATTATGGTAGATTTACATATGCACTCTACTGCATCCGACGGCACGGACACACCAACGGAAATTATAACCAAGTGTGCCAAGCTAAACTTGCAGTTGTGCTCGGTTACAGACCACGACACGATAGAATCCCAAAAAGTAGCGCAAGCAATCGCTAAAGAAAAAAAGCTAAGCTACATAACGGGGGTGGAGCTTTCCGTAACCCATACCGGAGAATTGCATATATTAGGATACGGGGCAGATATTTTCTGCCCTTCCTTCAGTTTAGCTATGGAAGAGCTAATGTGCGCACGCAAACTGCGTGTTCATGCTATTTTAGACGAGCTTAAAAAGCACAATATAAATATCCCCTACGAAGAAATAGAGCAAAATGCCTTAGGCAACACCTTAGGCAGACCTCACATCGCCTTATCATTAGTAAAAAGAGGGTATGCGGAAAATATGGCGCATGCCTTTAACAAATATTTAAACGAAAACGGCATATGCTATGTACAGCGCCGAAAGCTAAATCCCAAGCAAGCAATAGAGCTTATTATATCTGCAAAAGGCTTGCCTGTTATTGCTCACCCCAAGTTTATACAAACGGATAATATGGAAAAACTTCTAACCGAGCTTACCTCCTACGGTTTGCGTGGTATAGAGGCATACTACCCTGCCCATACGGACAAAGAGGTAGAAAAATACTGCGCCCTTGCAAAAGCAAAAGGACTTTTTGTAACAATAGGTAGCGACTACCACGGTAAAATGAGGGAAAATTCCGCAATAGCAAGCGAAAAACGCACATCGCCTTTTTTAACCGAGAGTATAGATTTTCTCCTTAACAATATAAAAACCTACTAAACTTTTTACTATTATATATAAGTGCAATTTTCTCCTCTTTTTTATGGTTATGATGATATATGAGGTTTAATTTCTTTTTCTCTATTTATGGTGATGATTGCGGAGGGTATAGTTTATTCTTGTTTTTTGCTCACATATTTGCGGTTTGCGTTATGTCTTAGTGTAATATGTGCAATATTTACGAGGAAATAAGCGAGCTTTCCTTAGGCATAGCACCCGAGGAGGTGGCGGATGCAAAACCGCAAGCAGCGGAGGTACTAAGCGAGTATGTGCCACAAGCACTTACGGACAACACGCTAAGTCTGGAGGAAGTAGTGCCAATGGCAACAGACGTTGCAGAAATTATAAGAAACGGAAGCTCTGTAAAATACGCATCTTTAACGGATGCCTTTGCCGATGTGGCGGACGGAGAAACTATAAAACTACTTGTAATCAATATAATTTTTAATACTCCTATTACTCTTAATAAAGAGGGTAGCTTTACTTTTGATTTGTGCGAAAACGGAGTGGCATCCGGCAGAGCACCGGAAAGTAAAATAGACCCTGCAATAACTTTAGGCACAAATTCCGCAAGCACTAATAAAAACCCCAATTTTACAATAACAAACTCCGTGTCAAGTGAGGTTAACTTTGTTGTTAAAGACACTTGCGCAATATACAATTACGGAAGAGTAATGAGCACTGACGAAACCGCAACATCTGCGAGTAGTGGTATAAACGCAAAATCACCATTAAGCAAGGTTGTAATAAACGATGGCACTGTACTCGTATATCGTCAAGCCCACAAGCATTCGGTATATTTAATGTATGGAAAACGGACGATACTAAGGCAAATGCGACGTCTGTTTCTACGGCGGCTATAACCTCTGTGGCATCTAAACTACTTAAAGATTTAAAGTTTGTACCCTCATTAGATTACGGCAAAATCAGTATTTATACAAATGCTGAAGGTAATATTTTCCCTTGGATTCCCATGACAGATGCTGATTTCTTAGGTGTTTCTCAAGTAATGACAGAAGTTGATTATGCTTTTTACGGAGAAGAAGCAAAAATGGGTGAGTATTTAACTAAAGAGGAAGTGCTGATTCAATTAGCAACAAGCTACACTATTACCGCAACATCAGAGGGAGGAGACACAATTTTTCCCGGTGGAAAAACAACTGTACCCACAGGAAGAACTCAACTATATAACATTATACCTCTTGGCGATAAACAGGTAAAAGATATTCTGGTAGACGGAGTAAGTGTTGGCGCCGGTACGTCCTACGAATTTGCCGGCGTTATAGCAGACCACACAATATATGTGGAGTTTGATCCTAAGCCCCATCTTCAAACCCTAACCCAACATCCACAGTAGCACCCACTCCCACCAACGCAGGCGGACTTGCGTCAGTAGATTTTACCATTAACGCATCTGCCATCACGGGCGGTAGTATAAGCGCAAACGGAGCGGTTGGCGTAAGTGCGGGGCAGGATTTCACCTTTTATTTTACGGCATATGACGGCTATCACCTAAGTAAAGTAACGGTGGACGGCAAAACCTACACTTTTAGAAACATACAGGGCAATCACACCATAAAAGCAACCTTTGCTAAGGGTGGTGTTTCCCCTAAAACTTCGAACGGCGCTAATATCTTCCTATACATTGTATTATTGGCAGGGGCTATTGGTGTTGCGGTAATTACAAGTTTGCGTGTACGCAAGCAAAATAGATAAACTTTTGTAACCCATATTATCAAAAAAGGCTGTGGTTTTCACGGCCTTTTAATGCCGTATCATTAAAAATATTTAAAAAAAGTCCTTTTTTGTTGCACTTTAATTGCGTTTTTGTTGCATTGTTGTTGCACTCCTTGGAGTATACTGTAATAAATAAATCTTAATATACACCAAAATTGGAGGAGCAATATGAAATTTAAACTCAAACACAAAAAAAGACTTCTATACATTGCAATAGCGTTTATATTTTCGCTAACCCTACTACCCACGGCAGTTTTTGCCGTAGAGGGCACAGAAGAAAAAGGTACACCAAGCGCAGTTCAAAAAAGTGATGCGCAACAAGGTAAAAAAGATATTATCGAATCGGGATTATCCGCAGACTCGTCAAAAAACGAAATTTCCGAGCTTTTGCCTCAGGTTATAGACAAAGAAATTTCCGAGATGAAGTCACAATCACCAAAAAACGAGGAGACATACTCAGTAACATCCATAGCGGAAGAACAGCCAAATTTAGAGGCTGCAAGCACAAATGTTGCACAAATTATAAGAAACGGTGTACCTGTTTACTATTCCTCCTTAAATGATGCGTTTTTAGACGTTGCAACCAAAGAAACCATTATTCTTCTTACTGCATACAATTTAACATCCCCAATCAGTTTCAACAAAGAAGGGGAATACACTTTTGACTTAAACGGCAAAGATTTAACATATTCAGGTACTTTGGATACCGCACTATTTTTAGGAGGCAATTCTACAATAGACGATAAAAGTCCTGAGTTTGCAATTATAAACTCCGCTTCAGCGCTTTCTACTTTCGATGCAGGACACTACACCGCAATAGCAAATAATGGTTCAGGTAAACTAACTATAAACGGCAACATTACAGTAAAGTCCTCACTTGCAAATGCTTCTACTACGGATATTAAGGCGGTAATTGCGCTTAATGCGCCCTACGAATACACTAAAGACAAAATCGCCTTAGAATTGGGGGGCGGTGTAGTAGTTTACAACACAGATATTTCGGACGATACCGCAACCACCATAGACAACCGAACGGAAGGCAAAATTTTGATTAATGACAACTCCAAAGTGCTTGGGCACGCAAAAAACGGATTTGGTGTAATAGTTTTGCAAAATGGTTCACGAGGGCAAACGGTACTTGAAACAAACGGAGATAATATTTTAATTGAAAACTACAATCCCATTGCTTCCGCCACCATTCGACATGTTGGGCGAGGCAGCATAGTACTAAAAGGTGGTGTTATTAACGGTGGCGTTGGCAAAGCCATTTCTATGGGCGACATTTTTTCCAATACCACCGGTAATTTGGAGGTTTACGAAAACACCCTGCTTACCTCGGACGGCGTAAGAACGGTATTAATAAACGTCGCTGAAAACGTAGAGGACGTTTTTAAAATGACAGGCGGTATAATAATCTCCACCTACAGCGGAGATGATGATACCTTAGAGTACAACGAACTTAATAAAGATAAAGTGCCTACAGCCTTGTTAATTACAGGTGATCGCTTAAAAGGCGGAACAAATTCCACATCTACAATAAGCGGTGGAACTATTCAATCCGACCATGGCAGTGCAATTTCTTTAGTTATGACAAGCCTAAGCGGCATTGGGGACGATATTAGCTTAAATATTTACGGCGAGGAAACGGAAATCCTTGCAAACAGCGCATACAAAAGTGCCATAGATTTACACGGGGGGTGCGTCTTAAATATAAATGGCGGAATTATTGCAAACATAAACGAGGATGCACAATCCACAGGAAGTGCAATAAATGCACCCGGTTCTAAAAACAGAGTTATGATTAATGGCGGTACTGTATACACAAAAGCCGGAAACAACTACACCCCTGCCATTTTAAACGTACTTAGGACTGATGACAGTTTAGCCAACATCATAGAAATAAACGGGGGGAGCGTGCAGTCTTTAGAAAGACTTAGGAATGTAGATACAGGGGAGCATTACGCAAAAAACAGCGCAAGGCAAAACCTGGATTTAAGCACCTTTACCCTTGTGTACGCCACCTCGGATGCTACTTCACTTGCAAGCGTTTATCCTGTGGTAAACACCATAATCAACAATATGCAACTGACACCGTCTTACACCTACGGTTTGCACGGTATGCACACGGACTTTTCCGGCAATCTTTACATATGGATTCCTCAAAAAAGCAATGATTTCTTAGGGCTTGTAAAGATTTCTGCAAACACGTCCACCAATATTTTTGGAGTAACCGCACCCTTCGGTGGATATTTAACGGCTAATGAAATTCTAACCCAACTAAACGAAAACTACTATATTGACGCTTTTTCGGGTGATGGTGGCACTATTACCCCAGGTGGTTCTGTGGAGGTGCCGGCAGGTGCTACGCTACATTTTGCCATTACGCCACACGATGGCAGCCAAATAAAAGATGTTGTAATAGACGGGGTTAGTGTGGGCAAGGTAGCGGAGTATACTTTTGAAAACGTTATTGCTAACCACTCAATAAACGCAACTTTTGAGCCTTTTGTGCCCCCACCTTCTCCCTCTCCATCGCCAAACCCTAACCCCACACCCACACCCACCAATGTGCCTGTCAATGTGGATTATATTATTACTGCAACATCCACCGATGGAGGAAGTATAAGCGCAAGTGGTAATGTAGCTGTAGCCTCGGGGCATGATTTTACCTTCTACTTTACTGCAAACAGCGGTTACTATTTAAGTACGGTTACGGTGGACGGCAGAGCTGTGGATACAGACGGCAAAACCTACACCTTCCGCAATGTAGGAGCAAACCACACCATACACGCAACCTACCTACGTGGCACGGGTGGCGCAGGTGGCACTAAGGGCTCGCCCAAAACTTCGGATAACACCAATGTATTGCTGTATACAGTAGTGCTTTTAGTAGCAGGCGGTATAGTAGTGTATATTGCTTTGCGGTTAAGAAAACAGAGGAAGGACGAAATTAAGAAGAGAATATAACAGCAGAAGGTAAATTAAAAACCGCTTGTTTTTTGGACGGGCGGTTTTTTTAATCTTTACATTCCAATATGGCGCAATTCAAATGGATTTACAAATGTAAACTTTGTATATTTAGAAAAAATAAATTAATTTCTAAATAACCCCCTTAATATACCCAAACAAGAAATTAGTATTATAAAAATGATTTGCCATAGATGACTCTCTAACCATAACCTCGAAAATATCCACAGGCACGGAGATGTATAGTATGGGTACAAGTAAAAACAGTACGTACATATCAAAATATGCCCTAACAAATGCAACACCTGCTCCTGCTAAGCCGTCTAACCGCTTAAGCACAGGTAGGGGGGAGGCAAAGTTTACTGCGTTTATCATAACGGAAATAAATACACGTGCTAAAATATATATAATTATAAAGGCAAAAATATTTACCACCACGTTTGCAATGGTAATGTTTATATAATCGGAAACGGTGTGTAAATCCATACTTGCAAATGCTTTGGTTTGCATATTTTCCACAGCTAAGTTTTCAAAAATAGGGGGTACTTTTGCGCTTTTTACAACCTCCTGCATTTGAGGGGTGGTTAGTGTTTCCACAAATACGTTGCTGTTTTGTTGCAAGGTGTCCGCATTGTAGGTAAAGGAAACCAAAAATTTAAAAAACGGACCTTCGGATATGGTTTTAGATAAAAGCGGACTAAATAAAAAGCCTACTATAATGCTGACAACCATGCCCACCGTGTTGGCTACGGATACCAAAAACCCTTTGTGAAACCCTTGCAAAATGTATATTGCTATTAAAAATAATAAAAATAGATTAATGTAATTCATGATTCTCCTATGTTAAACGTAAAATATATGTGTCATTTTTATCCCATAACAGCATTACGTCGTTAGATAATTGCTTTGCAGAAACAATGCCTTCCGCTATATTTGCGGTATTTTCCAGCTTTCCGCTTTCGTTGTATGTATATAATTGACTGCTCGATATTGCGTACAGCTTGCTTTGGGTAACCCCCACACTAACCACGTTAGGTGGCATAAGTAGGGTTATGCTTTCCAAATTGTTGTTAAAAATCTTAACACTATCCACATGTACCGCTTTTATGCGAGGTACGTATGCTATTTTTAGTGATGATGATGTTTTACTGCTTGCGTAGGGCATCATGCCAAGCACCACCGCTTCGGCTTCCTTTGCTCCAAAGTAGGAGAACTTTGTAAGTTTGTTTAGTCCGGACACAAATATGGAGCTGTCCGTTACAAAAGTTTTTTCCACAAGCTCGGAGTTTAGCACAATACTGCCCGTTGCCGTGCCGTCCGGCTTGTAGGTGGAAATATAGGAGGTGGGCACAACTGCGGAAATATCCAAGGTTAGCACCCAAAGCATATCCGACTCTCCGTAAAATCCAAAATCTATAACCTCTCTTGAGGAAAAGGGCAACCGCCCCGCTTGCTTGCCATCTTTATCGTAAATATAAATAAATCCGCTTTCTTTGTTTTCTTCGTCCACAACCTTTGTGTATAAAGCCATTGCTTGCTTTCCACATTTTAAATTTTCTATTGATGTATCAATTTTAGTGGTGTAAAGTGGCTCTTTTGCGTAATTAATTACGGTTGCGGATGCGGTGTCGTAGGTTGCGGCAAGACTTTCGGATGCCGTTAGCTTTGCCGCTTGCTCTGCTATTTCTAAATCCCACACACTACTTCCGTCCAAATTTTTTAAATGTAGTTTGTTTTCTTCCAAATATATAATGCCGTTACTGTTGGCAATTGCCGTTTGAGGTATGGCGTAGTCTAATTGCCTTATGTTTGCGCCCCCAAACTTAAATATGGGTATAATGCCAATAAATGCAAGCACAAAAAAAACCGCCACGGCACCTATGCCGGCAAACAATGCTATTTTAGATAATTTACGCATCTTACTGCGTTTAGATGGTTTTAGTTTGGATGGTTTATAATACATTAACACCTCTTATTAATTATAGCTTAAATTTAATGTAAAATATACGTTTTATTCGGTAAATTTTTTATTAACAATCATAGAGCTAAAACCTCCCAACTTTTATAATTCTTTACAAAATCCTAAAATCCTTTTTTCTTTCAAAAAAAAATTATATGTGTTATAATATGTTTGCGCAAATATCCTCTGTTTTTCCTGTTATAATCAAAAACAAGGTGTTTGTGCAACACAGACTAAAATAAACGTAATAAAAAGGAAGCAAATATGATAATAGCAAAAATGCACGGGCTTGGAAACGATTTTTTAATAACAGAGGAGCAACCAAAAGAAATAGCCCAAATAGCAAAAAAGTTGTGCCACAGACGTTTTGGTATTGGGGCGGACGGACTTATGGTAGTTTGTCCGTCAAATATGGCAGATATTAAAATGCGGATTTTTAACGCAGACGGCTCGGAGGCGGAAATGTGCGGAAACGGTATTCGCTGTTTTGCAAAATACGTGTACGAGGAAGGCATAGTACCCAAAGAAAATATGACAATAGAAACACTTGCCGGCATTATGAAACCCACACTAACCGTAGTAAAGGGAGAGGTTACGCAAATAAAGGTGGATATGGGCTTGCCCTGCTTTGACAAAGAAAAAATACCCGTAAATACAGAAAACCCTTTGGATTTTGACATAACCGTGCTAAACAAAACCTTTAATGCGTGTAGCGTGCTTATGGGAGTGCCCCACACCGTAATTTTCTGCGACAGCTTTACAGAGGAAGATGTAGAGATTTATGGAAAAGCGATAGAGTGCTTACCCATTTTCTCCAAAAAAACCAATGTAAACTTTGCTACGGTAATAGGCAAAAATCAGGTTAAAATAGGCACTTGGGAGAGGGGCGCAGGCAGTACCTACGCATGCGGAACGGGGGCTACCGCCGTTGGAGTTATGGCATATAAAAAGGGTTTGACTCAAAGTATTGTTACCATAAAACCCAAAATAGAGCAACTAATAATAGAAAACACCAAAGAAGGAGTTTTTATGACAGGCTCTGCACAGTTTATATTTAAAGGATTAAGCATATAAAATGAAGGAAAGTACAGCGAAAATAGCTATTCCGCATCCGTTATTTTCTCTTGGACAACTGTTTAAAAACAATGGAGCGGAATTATATGCAGTAGGCGGTTTTGTGCGAAATTCCTTGCTGAATTTGCCTTCTTACGATGTGGATATTACATCTGCCCTATCTCCGCAGGTTGTGGCAAAAATGGAGGGAGAGGGCTTAACTGTGGAGCAAAGAGCCTACGGGTTAGGCACTTTTTGCCTACGGTTTTTTTACGAAGGGAAGGAATATTTATACGAATACACCTCCTTTAGAGAGGATAACTATTTAAGAGGGCACAAGCACACACCCGGAAGTATAACCTTTACAACGGATATAAATGCAGATGCAAACCGCAGAGATTTTACAATAAACGCACTATATGCAAATATGCAGGGCGAGGTTTTAGACATTACGCAAAAAGGGCTTGACGACCTTAACAACAAAGTTTTACGCAGTGTAAACGCAGATACTTTAAACAGCGATGCCCTGCGTATTCTACGGCTTATACGTTTTTACGGCGAGCTTGGGTTTAAAATAGACAAGCAAACCCTGCTGCAAGCAAGAAAAAACGCCTCCGGGCTTAAAGATATTTCTAAAGAGCGGATAATTGAGGAGTTTAACAAAATTCTTTTAAGTGATTTAAAGTATGGTACTGTAAAGTATGGTGCTGTTAAGGCTTGTGCTGTTAAGTGCGAAGAAAATAAATGCCTGCAAACCAAAAGCCCTACCAACCCCGATGTAGAGGGCGGATCACCATCACCATGCAAAAATAAATTGCTAAAAACCCTCTACATACTAAACGCAATAGAGGGCTACAAATATATATTGCCTTGTGTGGAAGAGGCAAAGGGGGTTGCACAAAAAACAAAATATCACAAATATGATGTTTTTAACCATTTACTTCGCACTTGTGCAAGTGTGGAGGGGGATTTAACTCTAAGATGGGCGGCACTTTTGCACGATGTGGGCAAAAAAGAGAGCATAAAAAGGGACGGCAATATGTATCTCCACGCAGTATATGGGCAGAGCATTGCAAAAAACGCATTGTATACCCTAAAAGCAGATAGGGAGCTTACCAAAAATGTGTGCACGCTAATTGCTCACCATATGTTTGATTTGGATAATAACGCAAAAGAAAAAAGTGTGCTTAAGGTTTTAATAGAGCTTAAAATTCCCCAATTTAAAAGGCTTATTGCCTTGCGAGAGGGAGATTTTGCAGGCTCGGGCAGGGGAGAGGTTGCAAAAAGTGCAAAGAAGTGGGATAATATTTTGACTGACGCTATAAAAAACAATGCACCCATAGATATTAAAGACCTTGCGATTAGCGGAGCGGACATCATAAAAGAGCTAAATATACAGGAAGGTAAAGAGGTTGGGGAGCTTTTATGCAAGTTGCAGTTGATTGCGGTAAAAAAAACTACTCAAAATGTATACAAAAATTTAATAAAATATGCTAAAATGATGTATATAGCAAATTGATTTATGTTAGACGCTTTGCGTCATATAATAAGGAAGCTATATGTTCATTTTATACCAAGACAAAATGCTATATAGCAAAAAAATATGAGTTAAACTGGAGGAATGGCTGTGTTTGAAAAAATGGAATCAAGCGATTTTGTAAACAGAGAGCATCTTGGAGATTATTTGGAAGTGGAGTTTGATGCCTACGCAGACGATAAAGGCGCAAACGAGGTGGAAACGGTTAAGGCGGCAATTCATTACTACCATAACGGCGAGGGAGATAATATAATTCTGCTTCACGGTATTGGGCAGTCTTTATACACTTGGCGCAGAAATTTTGAGGTGCTTATAGAAAAATACAGCGTGTATGCCTTGGATTTACCCGGTCACGGATATTCCTCTAAGCCACATATTTCCTATTCTGTTGAGGAATTTGCCCTTGCAATAGAGGCTTTTATGGATAAACTTAATATAGAAAAAGCAAGTTTTGTTGCAATGGGCGAAAGCGCAGGCTATTTACTGGACTTTGCCGAGCATAATCCGGATATGGTAGAAAAAATGATTTTTGTATCCCCCGTTATAAACTCTCATGGCGGTGGAATATTAAAATCCAAAGTGCTAAACTCCGTTTTAGGCTCTATAAGCAATAAAATGACGGTTACTCCCCAAACAATACGTGCAATTTTAGAGGACTGCTATTTTGACAGAACCCTAATTACAAACAAGGTTGTGGAGGAGTATCATAACTTTTTTATAGAAAAAGAGCAAAAAATAATATACAAGCTGTGCATGGCTAATTATGATGATGAAGATACAATAGCCGCAGCCTATACTATAAAAAAACCGGCTTTGGTTATTTTTGGTAACGACGATAAAATAACCGGAGGCAAAGACTCGGATTTTAAGCGGATTTCCTTAGAAAACGCAAATATGCTAAACGTTAGAAACTGTGGGTATTTTGTCCACGAAGAAAAACCGGAAAAAGCCAACGAGGCAATTTTAGAGTTTTTAAAGTACAAGAGGTAGGCAATGCTTAAATTTACCGTAAGAGAGCAGGGCAGTATTGCCGTCCCCGTTAGTTTTATAAAAAAATATATGTGCAACGCACCACAAGGGTATGCAAATGTGTATTTGTACGGGCTTTGCATAGCGCAATTAGGGGAGCAAACGGACGATTTTGCTTTAGAGGAAGAACTGCATCTCTCCACGGGAGAAATACTATCCGCATTAAGATACTGGGAATCTAAAAACTTAGTTTCCTCCAAAACTACGGGCAAAACCACAACCTACGAATTTTTAACCACGGAAAAACCCTTAGAAGAGGGGGCAAAACCAACTAAAAAAAACATTAATATGTACGAATATAAAGACTACAACAATCTGCTGAGCACATTGCTCAACCGTAGCTTAAGCCCTTCGGATTTAACTGCTGTTTACGATTTTACCGAGATTTACAACCTGCCACAAGATGTAGTTATTGCCTTAATAGAGTATTGTGTAGAGCAAAAGGGGCAAAGGGTAGGAGTAGCCTATTTAAACACGGTAGCTATTGCTTGGGCGGAAGAAAACATCAACACAATAGAAAAAGCGCAAAACAAAATAGAAGAATACAGAGCGGTTTTCGGCGGTGCGGCAAAGCTTATGCGTATTATGGGGATATACGGCAAAAACCCCGGCAAAACAGAGCGGGATTTATACAATAAATGGACGCAAGTTTGGGGGTTTTCTCACGAATCCATAGAATTTGCCATGAAGGATAAAGAATTTACCAAAGAGCAACCCTTTAAATATTTAGACGCAATACTGCGTAATTTGTTTGAGCAAGGTATTACAACATCAAGAAAAATCAACGAATACAACAACACCTATAAAACTCGTATAAACAATATAAAAGAGATACTAACCACCCTTGAATACTCCACCGTAAACAACATACAGCCAAAATACGAAAAGTTTTACGCAAAGTGGCTAAGCGAGGGGTACTCCCACGAAATTGTGTTGCTTGCTTGCGCACAAAGTGTAAAGACAGGCTCTAAGAAATTTGAGACGGTGGACAGCATTTTGGAGGAATGGCACACCCTTGGCATTAGCAAGGGTGAGGATATTAAAGAGTATCTTAAAAAACAAAACACCATGGACAGAAAAATTAAACAGGTGTACGATTGTGCAGGGGTAAAGCGCTCCATTTTAGATGGGGATAGAAACAGTTACATAAAATACACGGAGGAATACAATATGAGCCACGAGGTGCTTATGTACGCCGCCGAAATAAGCTCCATTGCAGACAAGCCTTTAAGCTATATGCACAAAGTGCTGGATAGCTGGAGCAAAAACAAGGTAACAACCTTAGACAGCGCAAAAAAGCAAAATATGAGCAATATTTTTTCGGATATTAAGAAAAACCAAAGGGCTTTTCCTCAAAGAGAATACACGGAAGAAGAGCTAAAAAACAGAGAGTTGGAAGAATACAAGCGAATGGAAGAGCTCCATGATTTATAAAACCCTTCAAGATATTTTATTTGAATACAAGCAAAAACAGCTTGCCTACGAGGAAAGGCTTGCCTATTTTAAGCGTACAAACAAAAAGTTGCAAACGATTACAGAGGAAAAAAAGCGTGCAGGGCTAAACCTAATTGCCTCCTCTCTAAAGGGAAGCACGGTGGACGAAAGTGCAGTTTTGGAGTTAGAGGAAAAGGAGCAGGAGATTTTGCAAAATCTTAATTTTAATTACGATTGTGATGTTTGCAAAGATACCGGCTACGCAGAGGGCAAATACTGTTCCTGTCTGCTAAACAAGGTGTACACAGATGTGCTTGGGGCAACGGACATCACCAAAATCAAGGACTGCTACGAAAAAAGCGATGCAGAGCTGTTTAACGACACAGAAAAGGTATTTGCGGACTGCACTCAAAGAGAAATTTATTTAAAGCAGGAAAGCTTATCCAAAAGGTATTTAGCAAAATTCCCCAAAGTGCCAAATATTTTGTTGCTAAAGGGGGAGGCAGGACTTGGTAAAAGTTTTTTGCTAAACTGTATGGCAAAAGAAGGGCTAAAGCAAGGCTTAGATGTTATGCTGATTTCCGCACCTTCTTTATTTAACCTGTTTTTTAAGCACAGAATGGGGGAGGAAATCCCATTGTTTTTTGTGGAAAACGCCACATTACTGTTAATAGACGATTTAGGCACAGAGCCACCTACACAAAATGTCACGGTGGAGTACTTATTTTCACTTTTGCTAAAAAGAGAGGCAAAACACACGGTAATTGCCACAAATATTCTAAATTTAAAGCAAAGCTACGACGAGCGCATATCTTCCAGATTGGAGAGCAAAGGCAATTTAAAGCTGTTGTTTAAAGGAAAAGATGTGCGGTTGCTATAACATATTATAATGTAGCGTCCTTTTAAATTATTATGGTATCGGTTAAATTATATTTGTTTCTAAATTATTAATATTGTTTTTTATGCTTGCAATACAAAAGTATAGTTGCTATACTTTTATTTAGCTATAAAGGTTACTATATGTATTAAAATCAGAGGTGTGTTATGAAAAAAATATTAATTGCAATTTTGGTTGTAATACTTACATTTTCGTTTGTAGGTTGTTACAGCTTAAATTACAGATTATACAATAAACCAAGTACCGCTACTAACAAGCTTACCCCAATAGAAGTGGAGGAAAGTCTGTACGATGCGCTAAACGATGCAAATAAAATGCGGGAAGTTACAAAAGAAGAGTTGGATTTTGAAATAATGCCCGAGGATGATATAGACCCCCTACCCACAGACGATTTTTTTGATGATGAAGATTACTACACAGTTCCCGAAACGGTAGAAATAGAAATAGGGGACATTGCGTCTGCCCTTAGCACTTTTTTAGATGAAGGGCAAATAAAGACGGTGGAGGATTTATCGCCGGGGTACGAGGGAACAGATTTATTCTTTGCTTTTTTTGAAGACACCGAAACTCAAAGCTATCTTAATCCGGGAGTAAGTGTAGGCACGGATTATTACGGATATTTGTCCGCAAACTTTAACGACGAGGATATGCTGAGTAAGTTTCAGTTTTCTTATTTTGGTAATGATGTTACAGACAGCTACAAAGAGTATATGCAGGTAGTAAAGGAGTTAGAGGCACGCTACGGCAAAGCCGTAAAAATCGAAAATTTGGAAGAACCGCTTAAAAGCACCGTCTCCTATGCCTATTCGGATATTGTAGAAATAGAGCCAAGTGTATTTAAGGTAGGAAACAACGTGCTAATTTCCTTTTATACAGAGGAAGTCGATTATTTTAATTGCGATTTTTCCGTGTATTTTATGGACAACTTAGTACCGCAAAATACGATTAAGAACACCGCAAGCCTGCCCGATTACGAGTTTAACTCCACTTTAGCAAAGTACCGGCTACCCGTATTTGATTTAGATGATTTTAAGGGTGATGTTGATTTTGCGGTTACAAATAAAGTGGGCAAATACACAGTTTATACCAAACCCATGAAAATGTTTGAATACGGCGGAGTGATGACCTTACTGTTAGACGAAAAAACCGAGGAAGTAGGACAAGTAAGCTACACCACGGCGGCTTTTATAAAGTCAGACCATGAGGATATTCCCGATTTAGTCAGAGAGTTAGAGCAAATTTTTAAATTTATAACGGGGGAGGACGGTACACCCAAAACAGATTTAAACACTAAAAACACCTTTACGGACGCAGAAATTTTAACCGCTATCAACGCAGGGAAAAACTTTTACTGCTCTAATTCGTGGGTGTACGAAGGTGCAAATATAGAAGTGATTTTACAGTGGGATGCTGACACTAAAAAGTCAAGCTTAGCCGTAAATTTTAGCGAGGCAAAGTAATTTTAACCCAATCATCATAATAAACAGGAGGACGTTTATGGATAACAATATAAATATGCAGGGAGGGCAACAACCGCCTAATGTGCCTGTGGATAATCACAAAGAAAGAAAAAACTTTACTTTAGGCTTGTGCATCGGCATAGGCAGTTTAATACTCATAGCCGTGTACATTATCGTTTCGCTGTGGGGCTTTTTTGGAATTATGTATGCAGTCAGAAATGAGATTCAAACAGGCAATAATTACCATTACAGCGACCCATTCTATAAAGACGGCTACTACTACGACGACTCGGACGTTAGGAGCACCATACCCCCACAAGACACCTATTATGACGATTTGGAAAGCTATATTGAAGACGAAAAACTTTACGGGGATATAGAAAAGGTAGTAACGGACAGGCATAATTATGCAAACTTTAAATATAGTGTTTTGGACACATATATGTACGGTTTGGATGATGTAATTGTTATAGAATTAACGCTAAATACGCCTGAGACTTTAGAGGGAGACGAGGCAATTTCCGCATTAAACACAGAAATCGAAAAGGATACAGGACTAAATACCGTTAGGCAGGAAATTACCGATTTAATTACGGAAAATGCATCCCTTAAGGGTTATGACGGTTATATTACATTAGATTTTGAGTACTACACACCAAACGGCGAGTTTATTGGAGTGCACTCTTTGGGGGATGTTTAAGAATAGTAGTTATTATTTGGTGCGATTTTGGATTTATGTAAAAATTTGTAAAAAGCTGTTGTAATTTTTGGTGGGAGATATTATAATGGTGGTAGGGAAACCGATTGATGCGGTTAGCCCTTAAAAATGTGTTTTTAAGTTCGACCGTTCTCAATGGCATTTGAGAACGGTTATTTCTTTACAGATATTACAAGTAGTAAAATTATAGTCAGTACTACTATTACATACTCCATAAATACCACCCCCTTATAAAGAGAGTAGCTAACCGCCTCATCTTCCCTACCGATTTTATTATAACACTTAAATGGGAATTGGTAAAATTAGTTTGGGTACATATTTGCGTGGAGTGTATTGTATATTTTAAATAGTTTTGGGATTGTTTGGGTTGAACGAGGTTTTTCGAAAAAAATGTTGTAATTTTTGGTGAGAGATATTATAATGGTGGTAGGGAAAACACTTTTTAGCGGTTAGCCCATAGAATTGAAGAAAAAAATTCGACCGTTCTCATAGCCAACTGAGAACGGTTATTTCTTTACAGATATTACAAGTAGTAAAATTATAGTCAGTACTACTATTACATACTCCATAAATACCACCCCCTTATAAAGAGAGTAGCTAACCGCCTCATCTTCCCTACCGATTTTATTATAACACTTAAATGGGAATTGGTAAAATTAGTTTGGGTACATATTTGCGTGGAGTGTATTGTATATTTTAAATAGTTTTGGGATTGTTTGGGTTGAACGAGGTTTTTCGAAAAAAATGTTGTAATTTTTGGTGAGAGATATTATACCCCACAAAAAAGAAGCAATCCAAAAACTGCTCCTAATAACTCTGATTTCCCCAAAATCTCAATAAATATCGTCCTCAGGCATAATTTTCTCTCTGCGAATATCCGCCCCTAAACTGTTTAGCTTGTCCTCTATGTGGTCGTAGCCTCTGTCTATGTACTTAATTTCGTAGATTTCCGTTTCACCTTCCGCCATTAAACCTGCCACGATTAATGCGGCGCCTGCACGTAAATCGGTGGCGGTGACGGGTGCGCCCGTCAGTTTTTTTACGCCTTCCACAACCGCAACTTTATCCTCGGTGGAAACCTTTGCGCCCATTCGGCGTATTTCGTTTATATGCTTAAAGCGAGACTCAAATATCCGCTCTACTATTACACTTGTGCCCTTTGCCGTGGAAAGTAGTACCGTTGTCGGCTGTTGTAAGTCTGTGGGAAAACCGGGGTAGGGCATGGTGGTTATTTTAACCGCTCTTAAATCTTTGTTACAACAAACACGCAGATAATCTGCACCCTCTTCCACCGTTACACCCATTTCTATAAGCTTTGCGGATAGCGCCTCCATATGGGTGGGTATTACGTTGTTTATGGTAACATCCCCCTTAGTTGCGGCGGCGGCTATCATAAGTGTACCCGTCTCTATTTGGTCGGGGATTATGGCATAGTTACAACCGTGCAACTTTTTAACCCCTGTAATTCTAATAATATCCGTGCCTGCACCCTTAATTTTTGCGCCCATACACACCATAAAGTTTGCAAAATCCACCACGTGAGGTTCTTTTGCGGCGTTAAAAATGGTTGTGTGCCCTTCGGCTAAG
The DNA here is from genome assembly GCA_964628515.1 of uncultured Christensenellaceae bacterium. Lineage (GTDB taxonomy): Bacteria > Bacillota > Clostridia > Christensenellales > Christensenellaceae > CAZVNZ01. Next base: position 93,615 of record CAZVNZ010000004.1, on the reverse strand, counting down.
GCGGCGGCAAGCATAATGTTTATGGTAGCGCCCACAGATACGGTGTCTAAATAAATATCCGCACCTCGCAACCCCTCGGGAGTGCTACCCGAAATAATTCCCGATTCTGTAATAATTTTAGCTCCAAGCAACTCCATGCCTTTAACATGTAAATCTATGGGGCGTTGCCCTATTGCACAGCCACCGGGTAAAAACAACTCTGCCTCGGAAAAACGCCCTAAAAGCGCACCTAAAAAATAATAGGAGGCACGCAGTTTTTTAACAAGGTTGATTTTTGCGTTAGAGGACTTAATGTTGGTTGTGTCTACAGTCATGGTTCCGTTGTCGTCAAATTCCGTTTGGGCGCCAAGCTCTGTAAGTATTTTTTTGAGTATAAGCACATCTGCAATCTTAGGCAAATTTTCGATTACGCAAACTCCTCCTGCAAGAATAGTTGCAGGCAAAATTGCCACAGCCGCATTTTTAGCGCCTGTAACATCCACCGTTCCGCACAGTCTTTTTCCGCCTCTGATTACAAGTTTTTCTTTCATTATTTACAGCCTTTCTTTTTTTATTAGCAATGTTTATAATACCATAAATCTATACATATGTACATTAAAACATTTTTTTGCGCCATAAGAAGTAGGCAGCCGCACCGGCAGCACCTGCCGCAATTATTACCACCCACACAAACCCGTTAGAGTCCTCCGAGAAGGGTACGGGCACGTTCATCCCCCAAAAGCTTGCAAATAAAGTTGGTATTGCAATAATAATTGTAATTGCCGCAAGAAACTTCATCACAATGTTTAAATTGTTGGAAATTACGCTGGCAAAAGCATCCATTGTGCCCGAAAGTATGTCTCTGTATATGGTGCACATCTCTATTGCTTGCTTGTTTTCTATAATTACGTCTTCAAGTAAATCTACGTCGTCCTCGTATTTTTTTATCATGGAATATTTTAGCATTTTTTCCATTACAACTTCGTTGGATTTTAGTGATGTGGCAAAAAACACTAAGGACTTCTCTAAACGAAGCATTTGTATAAGCTCTCTGTTTCGCATAGATTTATGCAGAGCCGTTTCTACCTGTGTGGATGCCTTGTCTATCTGCTTTAAATACTGTAAATACTTACTTGCGTTTTTATACAGTATTTGCAGTAAAAACCGTGTTTTTTTGCAAGTATCGAAACTGCGCATGGATTTTTTGAAAAAATCCTCCAAAATGGAGGTTTCCTCCAAACATACGGTTACTATGCTCTTTTTTAGCAGTATTATGGCAAGAGGTATGGTGGTGTACAAAAAAGAACCACTCTCCGGCTTTAGTACGGGTATATCCACTAAAACAAGGGTTTGGTCGTCCTCGGAATCTATACGCACCGTCTCCTCTTCGTCTAAGGCGGCATTTATAAATTCTTCCTCTATATTTAATGTGTGTTGTACATACTGAATTTCTTCTTTTGTGGGGTTTACAAGATTTACCCAACACCCTGTTGCAATTTGGTCTATTTCTTTTAATTTGTTGTTTTCAGCCGTGCTGAAGATTTGTATCATTGAAAATCACCTGCTTTCTAAGTAGCAGGCGCAAAAAATGCTCTGCTATCTAAATATTTCTACTGTAAGGATCGCTGTCCACCTTTTTTACCTCCAAAAAATTTTGATGTCATAAGCATCCAATAATAAGTATAATATGGTTTGAAATTAAAATCAATATTAAAGTTTTACTTTTTTGTAAAATATATATGTATTTTGTAACAGATATGTTATAATAATTATATTATTTTATAAAGGTAGAATGTGTTTAGAGTTTATGCAAAATAAATATAGAGATAAAAACTCTTTTGGTAGTGCTAAAGAGCAAAGCAGGGTTAAAGATGCGGAAGAGGTGCAACCTTTTCCTATAAATAAAAGGCAAGACACCCTCTCGGTAAAAATACAAAGAGAGGGCAGGACATATGAAGATTTAGACCAATCGGATATTAGCAACTTTAAAGAAGAGGTGGAGCCCTACACTCAACCCATTCCAAAAGTTAATAATAAAAAGGTGGAGTACGATGATTTCGGGCGGATCAAAAAAACAAAAGAAACGGTAAAAAAGCAATCTAAAAGTAAAGTGGCATTGGGCTGGTTTATCTCCATTGTAATAGCCATCTGCATTGCAATTGTTGTGCGTGTTTTTGTATTTGAAATCATACTTGTGGACGGCGAATCCATGTACCCCACTTTAAATACGGATCAACGTGTGGCGGTAGAAAAGGTAAGCAGATATTTCTCCCTGCCAAAACGTGGCGATGTTATAATTGTGCTGTATCCTGACAAACCAGGAACATACGTAAAACGGGTAATAGGCACTCCCGGCGAAACTGTGGAGGTTAGGGACAGTACGGTATATATAGATGGCGTACCCTTAGAGGAGGACTACATCAACAAAGAGCCTTATATGGATATGGCGGCTACTATTGTGCCAAAGGACAGCGTTTTTGTTATGGGTGATAATCGTGCCCATTCCTTAGACAGCAGAACGGACAACATAGGCCCCATCCCCAAAGATAGTATTATAGGGCATGGCACGGCAGTAATTTGGCCTCTGAGTGAGATGCACATAATTCAAAAATAAAGAAGTTTTGTATGAATGAAGCTAATAAGTACATGGGGAAACATTATCATTGCCCCATAAGACACAGCAGACGCAACAAGCGAATCCACAAAAAAAGGCATTTGCGACTGTCTGCGGCAGGGTGGGTATTAACAATTTTTATTGCGGTTGCCTCTGCAATTGTTTTGAATACCTATGTAATACAAATAGTTTGGGTGGACGGAAATTCCATGTACCCCACATTATATTCGGACGAACGTGTGCTTGTAGAAAAGGTAAGCAGATATTTTAGCTTGCCTAAAAGAGGGCAGATTATTACGGTAAATTACCCCGATAGAAAGGGAGAGTTTGTAAAACGAGTTATAGGACTTCCGGGTGATGTTGTGGAAATCAAAGACAATGTGGTGTACTTAAATTCCAAGCCGTTAAGCGAGGCTTATATAAACCTGCAACCCTATCCAAATATGGGTGGGTACGAAGTCCCTGCCGACCATATCTTTGTTATGGGTGATAATCGTGCAGACTCCTTAGACAGCAGAGCCGCCGTTGTTGGGCCTATTCCAAAAGACTATATTTTAGGCACGGGAATTGCCGTAATTTGGCCCATAGACGAGTTAAAATATATTAATTAATTTTATCCCATAAATTATATGTTGAAGTATTGAGTATTGCGTTAAAAATATTTTTGCCGGAGTTTTCGTTAAGTGTGTTTAGGTGGCATATCAGTTGTTTTGCCTGCTCTCTTTTTGTAGAAAAATCTATGGGGCAGGGGTTTTTGGCAACGGGTATTTCGTATTTTTTTACTGCGGTAATAATATCTTTTTCCTCCACGCAAATTAAAGGGCGGATTAGTGTAACACCGCTTCTTGACATAAATGCCTTAGGTGAAAAGGTATTTATACGTGCCTCGTACATCAAACTCATTAAAAAGGTTTGGGAGGCATCGTCCGCATGGTGGGCAAAAGCACTTTTGTTACAGCCAAGCCTTTGAGCTGTCTCGTAAAAAGCGCCTTTACGCATTTTGGCGCATAAGGAGCAAGGGTTTTTTTCCTTTCTTATATTAAAGACAATATCGCTTATGTCCGTTTTTACAATTTCTAAAGGTATTTCCAGCTTTGTCGTGTAATCTGTGAGTGCCTTATAATTAAAGTTGCCAAAACCTAAATCTATGTTTATTGCGGTAATTTCGTAGTCCTTTTTTATATACATTTTGTAAAGTTGTAATGCGTAAAGTAATAGCATAGAATCCTTACCGCCTGATAACCCTATTGCAATGCGGTCTTTAGGGGCTATTAAATTAAATTTTTCGTCTGCACGCCTAATGGCGCCTAATATTTTTCTCATGTTGCTATTATAGCATAAATGTAGTATAATATTAAAGGTTATTTAATAACATATTTGGCAGTATGAATAATTATTTATTAATATAGAAAAACCGGAGGTTAGAATGAGAAGATTATTTACATCGGAGTCAGTAACAGAAGGACATCCCGATAAAGTATGCGACCAAATCTCAGATGCGGTATTAGACGCAATTTTGGCGCAAGACCCCAACGCACGTGTAGCGTGCGAAACAGCCGTAAACACAGGCTTAGTGCTTGTAATGGGCGAAATTACAACAGACGCATATGTAGACATAGCAAAAATTGCAAGAGAAACTGTTTTAGAAATAGGTTTTGACAGAACGGAATACGGATTTGACGGAGAAACCTGCGGTGTTATAACATCTATTGACGAGCAATCCAAAGATATTGCAATGGGTGTAGACGCATCTTTAGAATCCAGAGACGAAAAAAAGGAAGATACCGGTGCCGGCGACCAAGGCATGATGTTCGGTTATGCGTGTAACGAAACTCCCGAGTATATGCCTATGCCTATTTACTTAGCTCACGGTTTAACAAAAAAACTTGCGGAGGTAAGAAAAAACGGCACACTTGCCTATCTGCGTCCGGACGGCAAAAGTCAGGTTACGGTAGAGTACAGCAAAGATTGGAAACCCATTAGAATAGATGCGGTTGTAATTTCCACCCAACACAACCCGGAAATTACCCAAAACCAAATTAGAAACGACATCATCTCCCATGTAATAAATCCTATAATACCCGAGGATATGATAGACGAAAACACCAAGTTTTTCATTAACCCCACCGGCAGATTTGTTATTGGCGGGCCTCAGGGAGACAGCGGACTTACAGGCAGAAAAATAATCGTAGACACATACGGCGGTATGGGCAGACACGGTGGCGGAGCGTTCTCGGGGAAGGATCCCACAAAGGTGGACAGAAGTGCGGCTTATGCGGCTCGTTACGTGGCTAAAAACATAGTAGCGGCAGGCCTTGCGGACAGATGCGAAATTCAACTTGCATACGCAATAGGTGTGGCAAACCCCGTTTCTATATTTGTAGAAACTTTTGGCACAGGCAAACGTCACGGCACTGAAATTGCAGATATTGTTACAAGATTGTTTGATTTACGTCCTAAAGCAATTATAGACAGATTAAAGCTAAGAAGCCCCATATACAAGCAAACGGCGGCATACGGGCATTTTGGCAGAAACGAGCTGGATTTGCCTTGGGAAAGATTAGATATGGTGGATGCAATTAAAGCGGAACTGTAATAAATACCGACAATGGAAATTGAAGGGATTGTACTGAGTAAAATTTACGAAGGCGTGAATGGCTATACTGTTATTGAAGTGGACGGGGAGGAGCCTACTATTGTAGTGGGAACTATGCCCGGCATTAAAACAGGGGAGCATTCACGCTTTTTTGGTGATTTTAAAAACCATCACAAATATGGAAAGCAGTTTGTGGCAACCTCTTACCAAACCACCCTGCCAAAAAGTTTGGGAGATATTACAACCTTTTTGGGCGGTGGGTTTATCAAAGGTTTGGGGGAGAGGCTTGCAGAAAGGTTGGTAGAGGAATTCGGCGAGGAAATTTTTCACGTTATAGAGGAAGATTTTCAGCGTTTAAGCACGGTTAGAGGTATATCCAAAAAACTTGCCCTAACCATACACTCCTCCTTTTTGGAATACTCTAAGCAAAAGTATTTGTATGCGGATTTAATAGGTTTGGGGCTCAGTGCCACCCAGGCAGGTGCATGTGTGGAGAAATTTGGGGATACCGCACTTTACAGCATTAAGCAAAATCCTTATATACTAACGGAAATCAACGGTATGGATTTTAAAAAGGCAGATGCAATAGCGCTAAAAACAGGTGTAGCCTTAGACGACCCAAACCGTATACGTATGGCGGTGTTTAATGTACTAAATAAAAACTTATACAACGGAAACACCCACATCCAACTCTTTCGAGTGATAACCCAATTAAGCAAAATAATTACGGTAAAAGAAGAAGCAATTAAAATTGTAGTGCTACAAATGGCATTGCGTAAAGAAATTTTTATAAAGCGTTATAGGGAAATAGGCAAAGTTATTTTTAATTCTTTTGTTTATAAAACGGAGCAAGCAATTGCATTAAAGCTGTTTTTGCTTTCAAAACGCAAACAAAGCGCAGATGCCAACATCATTAAAAACAGTAACATAGAACTTACAGAAGAACAGGAAACGGCAGTTGTAACCGCACTTACAAGCAACGTTTGCGTAATTACTGGAGGCCCGGGTACGGGAAAAACTACTATTTTAAACGTAATACTATCCTCTTTTTACGCACAAGGTAAAAACTGCGCATTAGCCGCACCCACAGGCAGAGCGGCAAAACGTATGCAGGAAACTTGCAACTCCCCTGCCCTAACCATACACAGACTTCTTGAATACTCTCACGACGAAAACGATTTTAATGTGGTTTTTAAGCGCAACGACAAAAATCCTTTAGAGTACGATGTAGTTATAATAGACGAAGTTTCTATGTTGGATATATTTTTGTTTAACAATCTGCTAAAAGCAATGGACACCCACACCACTTTGGTATTGGTGGGAGACGAAAACCAGCTAAACTCCGTAGGCCCGGGCAATGTAATGAGCGATTTAATAACGTCTAACGCTATTAAAACCATTAAGCTTACCCATAAATTCAGAAATGCCGGAGATATTGCAGACAGCGCCTATGCGGTGCTGAAGGGCAATATGCCTGTTTTTGACGATAAAAACGTGGTGTTTTACGAAAAAAACACTAAAGAAGGCGTAATTTCCGCAATTTGCGATTTGTACAAAATCCATTTAGAAGATGATGTACAAATATTATGCCCTCTAAGAAATCCTCCAAAAAGTGGCGATGGCGTAACTTCCCTTTGGATAAACAATGCAATAAGAGAGAAAATAAACCCACAAACACCCTTTAAAAATCAAATTATATACGGAGATACAATTTTTAGAGAGGGGGACAGGGTTATGCAAATAAAAAACAACTACGGCAGAAAATACACAAATTTAGAAGAGCTAACCGAGGATGAGGGCGTTTTTAACGGAGATTTAGGGGTAATAACAAGCATACAGGCAGGCAATGTATATGTGCAGTTTGAGGATATGAAGGAATGTGTGTACAACATAGCTGAACTAAACGAATTAGAAAGCGCTTTTTGCTATACTATACATAAATCCCAAGGTAGCGAGTTTAATATGGTAATCTTAGGATTGTTGTTTGAGCCTAACCCATTTTTTGCACGTAATCTATTGTATACCGCAATAACAAGGGCAAAAACCAAAGTTTTTATTGTGGGCAGTAAAAATTGTTTGGAATATATGATAAACAACGCAGACCCAAAAAAGCGCACATCCATACTGTATAGAGAGCTTGCCTTTAACAAGAGGTTTTATTAATGGATTTTGCAAGTACATTTAAAAAGCTTATTAACAGCGGTTCTAAATGCGTTTATTGTGGGAGAGAAACGGTAGGCACTCAAAGCAAATGGGAGGTGTGCACCACTTGCGACGCAAAACTAAAAGAATATTACAACAAAGATAATAACAAAGAGCCCTACCATGTATATGCCTACGACGGCATTGTAAAAAAGCTGATTTTCCGTTTAAAATACGACGGAAAGGTTAGCCTTGCCCTCTACATAGGAGAAGAAATCTTTGATAAATACAAAAAATCGGGGATAGTAGCGGATATTGTAACTTACGTACCCATACACGAAAAACGTTTGGCGCAAAGAGGGTTTGACCAATCGGAGCAAATAGCCGTGTACTTTGCCACCTTTGCACAAATACCCATGCACACCCTGCTTAAACGCACAATAAACACAAAACCCCAATACTCCTTAGCCACAAACAAAAGGAGTGCAAACGTTTACAATGCCTTTGTTTTCACGAAAGAGGCAGATGTAAAAAATAAATCGGTACTAATTATAGACGATATATACACCACGGGTGCAACCGCTCTTGAATGTAAAAAAACCTTGGTTAGTCAAGGGGCAGAGGTTTTTATTTTTACTTTTGCTATGGATGTTTTGAGGATATAGCCCAAGAAATAAAGGCATTAATAGCCCACACAAAAAGCGACCCCCACAAGCCAAAATCACCAAAAAAACCTTACTTTGCAGTGGGGTAAACCTCGTCTTTAACGTATTTTTCGTACATTTCTTCCGTAACTCCGTTGTTTGCAATAATTTCTTTATAAAACTCTCCGCTTTTTTTAACGGTGCGCTTCATTGTTTGGTAGTCCACATGCACCAGCCCAAAACGTCCGCTGTTGCCCTCCGACCACTCAAAATTATCTATAAAACTCCAATGATAATACCGCTCTACCGGCATATTTTCCTCGTTTAGCGCCTTTAGATGCTCGTATATATATTTGCATCTGTATGCGTCCGTGTTGTCACACACGCCGTTTTCTGTTACATATATGGGTGTTTTGTATTCTTTGTATATCTGCTTTGCAATTTGTGCAATGCCTTTTGGGTATATCTGCCAGTTTAAATCGTTTACCGGCTGCCCCTTTCTTGCCCCCATATTTAAGCGGTAAATTACGTTTTTCATATAGTAGTTAATGCCTATAAAATCGCTGTAATTACCTGCTTGCACCTTTTCTTTGGACTTTACAGACCTCGTAAACACACCTTTAGAGAAAGCCTTAAAAATACAGGTTTGAAAGTTTCGCTCCATTATTTTAGTTAAAAATACATGAAAAGGGTTATGCCCGTTTTTGGCTTCAAAAAACGCAACACTTAGGGCGTACCCCACCTTAACCGATTTTTGCGCCTTTAGTTTGTGTATTAAATTATACCCTTTAATATGGCATAACGCCAAGGCACCCTGCACCTTTGTATACTCGAAAAATGCAAATTTTCCGGGTGGCCAAAACTTAGATACATAGCCGTTTAGGGCATATACGTTTGGCTCGTTTATTGTTATGTACTCCTCCACTAAATCTCCAAGCCCGACAACCACGTATTCCACATACTTTAAAAATTGCTCCACGGCGTTTTTACCCAAAAAACCACCTGCCTTTTCAAACCACATTGGATTTGTAAAGTGATGCAGTGTAACCAAAGGTTTAATGCCATAGCTTAAAAGCAAAGTTATTTCTTCTTTATAGTGATTAAGCACCTCTTCGTTGAAAGTGTGGGGGGTTGGCTGAATTTTTGCCCACTCAATACCCATTCTGTATGCCTGCATACCAAGTTCTTTTAGCAGAGCAGTATCCTCTTTGTACAAGCGATAATGTTGGGTTGACACCGAAGGGTCGGAGCCGTCCTTTATTTTGCCTTGCAAATACCAATCGTACCAACTGTTGTTTTTGTCTCCACCCTCAATTTGCGTTGCGGAGGTGGCACTCCCTAAAATTAGCTTGTTTGTAAAGCTGTTCATACCTCCTCCTCCAAACCGCACACAAATCTTGCAATGTTTTTTGCGCCCTTGTTGCCCACCGTTTTTTTAGATTTTTCTCCAAGTTCCATCCTTAAATTTTTGTCCTTTACCAGTAGTTTTAGATTTTTTGTTATTAGTTGGAATATATTATCATTAAAATAATTGCCCCCGTTTAACATAATACCCTTTTTGCAAAATTCATAAACGGGTAAATCCTGATTATCCACAAAAGAAAATATTACAGAGGGCAAAGACATACTGCAAAGCTCGTAGAGGGTTGTACCCCCTGCGCATACGGCAATATGGCTTTTCTCCATAATTTCTCGCATATTATTTGGATTTTTCAGGCACTTTATTTTGTGGTTTTCGTATTGTTTTAACTCCTTTTCAAATGGGTTTAAACCGCCGATGATAACGTTTACATTAAGTAGAGACAACTCTGCATCTTTGGCAATATAGTTAAGTAGTTTGCCTGTGATGTTGTAGGGGTCTGTACCCCCTGTGGTAATCATTAATGTATCTGCTTTAGTGTAGTCTCTTGTGTACTCTTTTTTGGTAAATTCCTCTCTTAAAGGGGCATTGTTGCACCCAAGCAGGCATTTTGCGGTTTTGGGGTATGCAAAAGTATCCCAATAAATATTATAGTTAATAATTTTATGGGCATACTTAGGTACAGCACCGAAATCAAACATAGCCACCGTAGTTGTGTAATCGTTTACAAATGCGTAATAATCGTCGTTTGCAAAATAAGTGTCAAGGAGTAGCGCTTGCACATTGTGCTTTTTTAGCACCTCTGCAATCTTTGGTATTTCTAAAGCTAAATTGTCGTACTCCCCCTTTATTTTTTGGCAAGGGAAGTGGGAAAGTTGTGGATAGTCATCCACCGTTATAAACATAACTTCCTGCCCCAAACCCCTTATTGCATTTGCTATGCTTAAAGAACGCATTATATGTCCGGTGCCTATTTTACTGTTGCCGTCCGTTCTTATACCAATCATAAATGCTCCTTAGATAGAGGAGTACCTTTTTTAATTTCGCATTTGCTGATTTTGCCCAAAATATTTGGATATTCTTTGGGAGGCAGTCCAAAAGCAGGGCGGATTACCTTAGTGTTTTCCGTGGTAAACTCCTCTCCTTTTTTAATATCTTTGCTTGCAAATACCGAGCGTCTAAGCCACTTGCCCACCTCTTCTTTTGCGCATAAATCGTAGGTCTCCTGTCCTTTGATGGTTTTTGCCCTGTTTACATCTGCTATTAGCCTTTCAAATTCTTTAGGCTCCATAGAAAACTCGCTGTCCGGATTTTTTATGTTTCTGTTAAGGCAAAAATGCTTTTCTATAACGCAAGCACCTAAAGAAACTGCCACTACACTTGCATCGCTACCTAAAGAGTGGTCGGAAAAGCCTATGGGCAGGTTAAACTGCGCCCTCATTTTTGGGATAACCCCAAGATTCATATCTGCAAAATCCGCCGGATATTCGCTTGTGCATTTAAGTAGAATAATTTGGTTGTTACCCACCGATTTTACCGCCTCCACCGCTTGCGAAATCTCCTCAAAACTACCCATTCCGGTTGAAATAATTAAGGGTTTGCCCTTGCTTGCGGTGTATTTTAGCAAAGGTATGTCCGTAAGCTCGTAAGAGGCTATTTTGTACATTTCTACATCCAAACTTTCAAGAAAATCCACTGCGGTATTGTCAAAAGGGGTGGATATAAAATCAAGCCCTAATTTATCCGCTTCTTCTTTAATGATTTTTTGCCATTCCCAAGGCATATGTGCCTCTTTATATAAATCGTAAAGGTAGTAGCCGTCCCACAAACCGCCTTTTAACTTAAAATAATCGTTTTTAATGTCTAAAGTCATGGTGTCTGCGGTGTAGGTTTGCACTTTTATGCAGTCTGCTCCGCTTTGTTTAGCCATTTGTGCAATTTCTAAGGCAATGTTAATGTCTCCTGCATGGTTTGCAGACATTTCCGCTATGGTATAAATACCGTTGTTGTTGATTTTCTCGTATAGATTCATATATTTACCTGCTTAAATTAAACTAATGTAATTTATAAATGTAAACGTCTCCGTTGTTAAACACAAGCTCGCCGTAGGTGGCATCCAAAATAAAATCCGCCGTCATGGCACTACTGCTTAAAATGTGGGTTACACCCTGCGCTTTTAAGGTGGGTATAACGGTATTGTCCCCGTTGTATAGGGCATTTACATTGTATAAATTAAAGTTAATAATATCTAAAAAATCCTTGTTGTATGCGTTTACGTAGTAAAAACCTTCTATATATATCTGCCTTTCGCTAAAAGCGGAGTAATAGTAAGACCGTGCGGACGTCTCTCCTCCCGAAGGGCTTAAATATATGCGGTCTCCCAAAATAACATCTGTGGTGGTTGTGTTGGTTTTAAGCCATTCTAAAGCCTCGTACTCGTTGTAGGTTATGGAGTCGTAGGGGTTTGGTACACTTTTATAAGTAATAAGATTATTATAAAACGCCACATTTGCCACTAAAGATTGTATTATGCTAAAAATAAAAACTGCAATCATCACAAATGTGAAAGGTTTTCTGCTCCGCTTTAAAGTGGGCAGGGAGTACAAACAACCGAAAACTCCAAAGGGGAAAGCCGCCGTAAAAAACAGCATATTAGAGTACCCAGGTTGAAAAAGCAGGCTGGCAAGGAGTAAGCCCACCACCGAAATTGTAAGTAAAAACAGCTCGGGTAAAATATTTTTGCCTTTTTTGGTGATGATAGCGCATAAAAGCATTATCACCCCTAAAATTAGTATTGTTTGGTTAATTAGTAAATATAGTGGGTATATTAAGGCGGTTACGTTTAAACCGTCTCCCCATACGTCTTTGGCTTGTGCGAAATACTGTGGGTTTTCACTTAATAAAGGTGTGCCAAACTGAAAGGACAGGGCATTAAAAGTATGTGTTCCGTACACCATCACAAGGGCGACAAAAACCACAACAAACATGGTTATAAAGCCGTTTGTAAGCATTTTTTTAGGGTTGCTTTTCATGTTTGCAAAAAATACAACTCCGCAAGCGGCGGCAAGCACCCCTCCAAACAAACTTTTTGCCCCCAAAGAAACACCAAGCATTATTAAAAACAGTATAAAACTACCGTCAAAAAGTTTTTTACTGTTTTCCTTAATATATTTAATAAAAAAATACCCGGCAAGCATGGCAAAGCTTAGCGCAAACAGGCTTGCGTAAGCCACAAACAAAATATGTTGCAAAAGCAACGTGCTTGCTAAAAATACCACACCTATTGCCAAAATACGCAAGTAGGTATTTTTGATTATCAGCGAAAATAAAGGGTAGGCGGCGCATATAAAGGTAATTATTTGCAACACCGCCAAAAATCTAAAGGTTAGTAAAAAGGAGGAAATCCCCAGTATATTTTTAAATACCGCCAAAAACACACTTGCAAGGAAGTGGTAAGAGAAACTAAGCCCCTTTACGTGAATATCGCTAACGGGAAAGCCATTAGCAATGGCGGTTAGGTTGCCTGTATTCCACAAAGAATCCTGATAGTAATTAAAAGCCCCACCAAGCTCTATGCTTGGCAAACGTGTAGTGCGAAAGGCAATCATAAGAACGGTTGTGCAAAGTACAATTAAAAGCACAGCCACACTCATAATATTTGTGCTGTTATGTGGCATATTTATTAATGTTTTGCGCTTTTTATACAAGCAGTACATGCTAAGTAGGCTTACCACACACAAACCAATAGTTAAAAACTCCTGTATTTTAAAGGCATAAAACACAAAGTACATTGCAATGCAAATAAATATGCCTGTCATATAAGAAACCATAATATATATGAGTTTATCTTTAAAAACGGTAATTTGAGCGGTAAGCGCCATACCGGGTATCAGCACAAAAATAATTTGGCAGAGTAAAAACATCAACTGCTCACCAAGGGGTGTATCGTATCTGTAAGAAAAAAACATATAAAAGGCAAGGAAAACGCCGAGTAATACATACCAATATTTAATTACAAAGCCTAATTTGTTAATTTTTTCCATAAAGCTATTTTAGCACAAATTGTGTGTATTTCCAATAAAATATTATAAATAAGATATTGGAAATATAATAGTTGCAATACTTTATTTACAATAATCCATTTACAATATTGTTTTTTCCTTTTAAAAATGGTATATTAGATGTATGGATAAAGTGTGTAATTTTTTAGTGGAAAATTCTGCGTGGGATAGTACATTTTTTGGATGCAAGGTTGCAAAAACAAGACTAAACCAAGGACTTTTGCCAAAAGAGCAGGAAGAATTTTTACAGGCTTTAAAAAAATACGATTTTGCAATAATAACTAACGCAAACAACAACCCTATAAATAACGAATTTTTAGGTAAATGTACCAAGGCATTTTTAACGGATATTTGTGCAGAAATGGAAAAGGACGTTAAAAATATAAAGTGTACAAACAACAAGGTTTCAGCACCTTGCAGCAATATACAGTTTACACAGGTCTATTTAGATATTGTAAACGATAACATGGCGTATTCTAAATTCTTTAACGATAGTAGCATAAAAGACAGTAAAGCAAGAGAAATTTATACTATGTGGGTAAAAAATTCCTTTAACAGCACCAAAAAATACTTTTTTGATGCAAAAGAGGGGGGAATACCAAAAGGCTTTGTGCTATTTAGCATTACAAACAACGTGTGCTATTTAGAGCTTATTATAGTAAAAAAAGGCACTAAAAAAATAGCAAAGGCGCTTATGGAGCGTTTAGAGGAATATTGCTATGAAAATAACATAGGAAAAATAAAATTAGCAACCCAATGGGAAAACTATTCGGCGGTTTGCCTATATATTAAGCAAGGGTTTAAGGTTAGTGGCACCAATACGGTTTATCATTACAGAGGATAAAAATGAGGCAAAAATATGGAAATACACCACTTTGGACATTTAGTGCAAAATATAGACGAAGGAATAACCCAACTGCAAAAACTTGGTTTTGCGGTAAAAACAGATGTTATTTTACATGACGGACTATACCTTGCCTTAGTTGAAAAGGACGGTGTTTTAATAGAATTAGCCTCTCCTAAAACAAATGGCACAATGCAAAACGAATTACTTGCAAAACAAGGCGCCGGAGTGTATCACATTTGCTATAAAACAAACAGCTTAAACAGAGAAATATTAAATTTACAAGTACAAGGCTATACTGTTATGGGGGAGCAAACCCCAAATATATTGTTTGAAAATAGTAATACGGTAATGTTATATAATAATAATTTAGGTATGATAGAACTAATTTCAGATTAGTTGTTTGGAGGTAACCTATGAAAAAACTTTTTAAAATAGCATTATGCTTTATATTATCTGCCGTAACTATTTTTGGCACGGCATCAATTTCTTTTGCGCAAGATACCCAAGGGGCACAAGGCACGCAAACTACCCAAAGTGCACAAGACACACAAAGCGCACAATCACTAAAAATATTATTTACCCACGATATGCACTCGGCAATTTTGCCCTTTAAAACGGCACTTGCAGGAGAGACTGCGGAAATTGCCGGATACAGCAGGCTTAAAACGGCAATAGACGAGGAGCGTAGCGAAAATTCTTTGCTTTTGGATGCAGGGGATTTTTCTATGGGTACTTTTTATAACTTTATTTTTGAAGAGCATTCCCCCGATTTAACTTTAATGGGGGAAATGGGGTTTGATGCCACCACCCTTGGTAATCACGAATTTGACTACGGGCCTTCCGCCCTTGCATCCGCATTACTAAGCGCAAAAAACCCTCCGCAGCTGCTTGTTGCCAACTTAATTTATCCCGAGGCAAAAGAGGCGCAGGAATTAAAAAGCGCAGTAGAGCAAATAGGTGGCAAAGAGTATACAATAATAGAAAAAAACGGCATTAAAGTAGGGCTTTTCGGCATAATTGGCGAGCAAGCCCAAAGCTTTACAGTAACCGCCGCACCGGTGGAGTTTGAAAACTCCAAAGAGGCTGCAAAGCGTGCTGTAAAAGCACTTAAAGAGGAGGGGGCACAGGTTATTATTGCCCTGTCTCACGGTGGTACAAACGTGGATGTGGACACTTCCGAAGATGTTGCCCTTGCTAAAGAAGTAGAGGGCATAGACGTAATTATTAGCGGTCATACTCACACATATTTGGAAAAGCCCATAGAGGTAAACAATACAAAAATAGTGTCCGCCGGCTTTAATGCACAGGCTTTGGGTGTACTTGAAATAGAGGTAGGAGAAAAGATTAAGCAAACAAGATACGAGCTTATACATACAGGTAGCATCACACCGGAAGACAAAGAAATACTAAAATCCGCAAACACATTTAAGGATTTAGTGCAAAAAGAGCATTTAGACGGCATGGGCAGAAGCTACGACGGCAAACTGACAACCGCAACTTTTGGATTAAGCAACCCCTACACCAACGGCTACGGCAACCTGAATATTGCAGATATTATAACGGACGGCTATTTAAACGAAATTAAAAAATCGGACAGCACCGCCACAATTTCTGCGGTAAACTTTGGCTTGATACGAGAAACCATATATAAAGGAGATGTGCTTGAGTCGGACGCCTACAATATACTTTCTTTAGGAGAAAGCCCAAAAGACAAAAGCAAAGGCTTTCCATTAGTGGAATTTTTCGTAACCGGGGAGGAGCTTAAAAAACTGTGCGAGGTGGATGTTTCCATTTCCCCCATGATAGTGGAGGCGGAGTTTTACTTTTCGGGTTTGCGGTACACCTTTAATAAAAGCAGATTAATACTAAACAGAGTGGTGGATGTGGAGGTTTTAGAAAACGGGCAATGGGTTAGTGTGGACGATAAAAAACTGTACGGAGTAATTTGCAGTATATACATAGGGCAGATGGCAGGGCTTATTACGGACACTACAAAAGGCATAATTTCGGTGCAACCACGGGATAAAAACGGTGTGCCCCTAACCGATTTAAATGTCGCTATTTTACATGATGATGAAGGCAGAGAGCTAAAAGAATGGACGAGCCTTTCTAATTACCTAAGCACATTTAACGGGGAGATACCTCAGCAGTACCAAAGTGCAAAGCAAACAAAAACAGAGCTTTACGGCACGGCGGATTACTTTAAAAATACAAATACCTTTGCAATCGTGGTTTACTTAATATTTTTTGGTATTTGTTTATTAATAGCGTTTATAATATACAGAGTTGTAAGACGCATAAAACGAAGGAGGCAAAACAAATGAATGTAGTAGCTATTTTAGGAAGTCCTAAGGAATTTAACAGCGCAACCGAGTTAATTTTGGACGAATACTTAAGAGGGCTTGAGTATAACTCCAACACCGTAACCAAGTTTAAGCTAAGCGAAAAGGAAGTGCATGGTTGCAAGGGGTGCAACTACTGCGGATTTGGGCAAAGATACTGTATACAAAAGGACGATATGCAAGAAATTTACCCCTGCATTGAAGAGGCGGACTTTATAGTGCTTGCCATGCCTGTTTACTGGTTTTCCATGCCCTCTCAAATTAAGGCGTGCATAGACAGATTTTACGCATTGGGTACAGATATTTGGAAAGGCAAAAAATTAGGGGTTATTTCCACCTACGGCGGTGGAGATAACGAAAGCTCCGGCTATAATTTAATAGAAGCCACCATAAAAACCATATGCGAGCTTTTAGGTGTGGAATATGTAATGTCTTACGCAATGTCCGGAGAGGATTTGCGGGCGGAGGACACTAAAGAGCTATACAAAGAAAAATTATTTACATTGGGAAAAAATATGATATAACAAGGGAGATAGTAAATGAGCATCTATAAAGACTGTGATATACGAGGTTTATACAGCTACGAATTTACAGATGCAACCGCATATAAAATAGGCAGAGCAATAGCCTATATAAGAGAGGAAAAGGAGGTGCTTGTGTGTGGAGACCTGCGAGCCTCTACACCGGCACTAAAAGAAAAGCTAATAGAAGGGTTGCAAACAGGCGGAGCAAAGGCATACGATATGGGCAATGCGCCCACACCGGTTTTTACCTTTGCAAAAGCACATTACGGCATACCACTTGGGGTAATGGTAACGGGGGGGAACAGCAAAAGCGAGTACAACGGGTTTAAAATAATTTATCAAGATTATTATGTAACTCCCGAGGAAATCCAAAAGATACGAAGCACCATAGAAAAGGTAAATTTTCCCTTTTTAAAGGGGGAATACAAGGCAATGCGAGATTATAAAAAAGAGTATTTGCGAGACGTTTTTATGAAGGTTAAAAAGGGCAAGCTAAAAATAGTTTTTGACTGCGCAAATACCTTGCTGGAGGACTACGTGCCCCCTATTCTAACTGCTTTGGGGCACGAGGTTATATGCACCAAAGGGGAGCTTTTGCAGTTTTGCGAGGACACCTTAAAGCACGAGGCATACATGGGTGTTTATTTTAGTAGTGATGCCGGAAGGGTTACATTTATAGACGAAAAAGGGCAGGTACTTAACAGCGAAAATGTGTTTGGCGTGTTTGCAAAAGACTATCTAAAAGAAAATGATTGCGTGGTATACGACGAAAAGTGCAGTAATGCAGTAAAGAAAATAGCATCCGGGCTTGGAGTTGTTGCCATTAGCTCTAAAACAGGGTACACCTTTATGCAACGTGCCATTAAGGAAAATGATGCGGTTTTAGGGGTGGAGGCAAGCGGACACTACTATTTTGCGGAAACAGGGTACGACGACTCTATTTTTGCGGTGGCTAAACTTGCTCAAATTGCAGATACTATGGGAAAACCCTTAAGTCAGCTTGTGCTGTAACAATTTTTTTCCAAATAAAGAAAGGCTACCCACGCAAACCTACTTTGCGTTACGGATAGCCCTTTTTAGTTATGGTTGATGGTGGTAGTCTCACCACCATCATCACCCATTAAAAATTTCTTTTATTTTACTTGCAACAGCGTCTGCTATGGCGCCGTGGGCTGCCTCGTCCAAATGCACCGCATCTGCCTTGGTGGGTTTTGCGTAAAGGGAGGCATCCAAAAAGTAACAACCATAGGCTTTTGCAAGCGCCTCATATAAAGGGGGGAGCTTCTTTACTTTTGCAATGCTTTTTTCGTCAAGCACTTCTTTAAGCCATGTGTCAAGCACGTTATCCCCTATTTCCACAGGTGATACGATTAATATCTCCGGTGGCTTGCCATTGCCGTACTCCGCTTTTTGGGTTAGCTTAAGCAAAACTTCTATGCCTTTGCATATGGTGTACTCCGTTTGGGCTAAATGCACCTTGCTGTCGTTTGTGCCTAAGGCTATTATAAGTAAATCCACGGGTGCGTTTACAAGCATACATTCCTCGATGTGTTTTGCACCGTTTCTGTGTGGCTCTAAAGGGTCGCTAAATGCGGAGGTGCGCCCGTTTAAGCCTTCCTCGCAAACATCATAATCCTCCCCTAAAAGTTTACTTAGCTTGCCTGCCCATCTTACGTTTTTGGGAAATCTTGCACCACCGTTAGCATCATAGCCCCAGGTGTTGGAATCTCCGAAACATACAACCGTCTTCATTTGTTACCTCCCTTATAATTAATTATTTGTATTAATAGTAACAAATGCGTAGGTTAAAAGCAATATTAAATTATGCGGTTTTTTTAGCCGTTTTTTTAAGTACAACCATAAGCAATATGCCCACCGCCGCACATACGGAGGCTATTACAAACGCCGGAAACATTAAGTTTATATCCGTTGCCGCAATATTTTTGTAGTACCCTGCAATTTGGGAGGATATAACCGCCCCTGCACCAAACCCAAGGAGTACAAAACCGTAGTTTGTAGCCATATTTTTAGCGCCAAACATATCTGCCGTAAGGGAGGGGAAGGTGCTAAGCAAACCACCGTAGAAAAAGCCTATAACTCCTATAAGTACATATATCAACCATCCTGTTGCAATGTTTACCATTAAAGATAGTATAACGGTGCCTGTAAGTAGCACAAGTATTGTGTTTATTCTGCCTAATTTGTCCGAAATAATACCCCAAAGTAGTCTGCCCACCGAGTTAAACATGGATATTAACAGCACACCGATGGTTGCGGTTTCTCCCAGCCCTTTTGCAACCGCTATGGGTTTTGCAAAACCAATCATCATAAGTCCGCCCATGCAGGCAAGCATAAATGTAATGGTTATTAAATAAAACTTATTCGATTTAAGCATTTGTTTTGGAGTAAAATCGTTGGTGGCAACGTTTACGCTTGATTGCTCCTCTTTGGGTGCTTTCATAAAAAAACCGCCAACCGTGCATACCACTAAGAAAATTCCGCTAAGTACCATAAAGGTTTTGGGCTCGCCCACTCCTGTACCCCCAAAGGCTGTAATTAAACTTTCTATAACAGGGGTAAATATTACTCCGCCAAAACCTAGCGCCGCCACAATTACACCTGTAACAAGCCCTTTTTTCCTGGGAAACCACTTTTGCGCACAGGCAATGGTTGTAGAATAGGTAAAGCCCATACCCACGCCACCCATAACACCGTAGGTAAGCCACAGCATAAGAGAAGTTTCGGGTGTAACAAAAGATGCTAAGAAAAATCCTGCACTTAAAATAATTCCGCCTATTATAACCACCATTCTTGTGGTGTATTTAGCCGCTAACTTACCTCCTATAACACTGCCTATGGTTAGTGTGGATAAAAGTATGGAAAAGGTTAGGCTTGCTTGTGCGTTGTCTCCGTTAAAAATGCTTTGAGCAATACCCGTTTGAAACACGCTCCATATATACGCAACCCCCAAACACAGTTGTATTGCTATTGCTGCAATAACCGTAAACATTCCGCTATTTTTTTTCATTTTCTGTCCTCCTATAATTTTTATACTCTATAAATAAAAAACCCTTTATCAATTTTGCAATAAAGGGTTTGTATACTTAGTTTTACGCTTTTTGTGCCTTGTGTCATCACCGTAAAATAACCCTATTATTGCCTGTGCCTATAAGGAGGTTAATAATAAAGCTAATAAGGAGACTATGTACTTGTACAGAATAATTTTTCATACACTACCTCAAATACTTTGGTTTGTGCTAAAAAGCTATTTAAAAATAGCATAAATAAAAATATTTGTCAACGATTAATTTGTAAACATTGATTTTTTTTGCAAGAAGTAATACAAAATACCTAAATTTATTCTTTACTTTTAGATTTCTTTGTTTTATCATCATATTATAGGGTAGCAACTTAATAGTTTTTTTGAGGAAAAAGTTATGAGAGAATATATTCAAAAAATAATAAACATCGAATGGAAGATGTTTGAAGGAGTAAACGGTAAAAGCAAAAAAGCCGATTATGCCAAGGAATTTACCTGCTTTAAGTTGCACAGAGAAAGCCAGTTTTACACATGGAACGAAGCAACCCTAAAGAGCTACTACGGCGATGTTACCACGGCATACAATAACAACACCAATTTAATTACGGAAAAATACGCATACATGCTAAGCAACGCCTATCCCGAGGAATTTTTAAAGCTAAAACGGCTTTTGCCGGTGGTAAGCAGAGAAAAAAAGGAGCTTGTAGCCACAATAATAGACGCCCAACTAAAATGGAATGAAGAAATACGGCAAAAATACCCAAAACTTGCTCAAATGGGCAGACCTCTATATTCCAAAGAGGACACCGCCGAGGTTACCTCCTTTGAAACTTACCTGCGAGGGGAGCTTTTTACCTACTCTAAAAACACGTTAAAAGAGTACATAAACCACATAAACAATTTACTTGCACAAGAGGTAAATATGGCAGAGCAAATGCTTGCAAACACGGTAAAACAAAGGGGCTACGCCACTTTAGAAGAAGCGGAGGCAAGCATTAAACTTTAGCTTTTTTATTAGTGTGATGATGATAAAAGAGGGAACAGTAAGGCTATGCACTCTTAGTTTGGTTTTGGCTTTGGTTGTTAATCAAGGTGTAGTACACCTCTCTAGCAATGGCATTAGCCCCTTGCGCATCAGGGTGTACACCGTCAAAAGTAAACCAGTCTTTGTGGGTGCTTGTCAGTTTGTTAATATCGATTACAGGCAAGTTTAGCTCTTGTGCTAAGGCTTTAAGGGCTGTTACCATTAAATTTATATTATCGTTGCTTATATCGTAGTTGACTTTTGCCCCTTCTTTTAAGCTATAAGCGCAAGGGGAGGTTAGTATACAAAGTTTGGGTTTGCAATCTAAGTTTAAATAATAGGTTACAATTTCCTTGTAATCGGCAATATAGGCATCTACATCCGTAAAATTATGGTGCTTGCTGTCGTTTGAGCCTAACATAAGCAGTACAATATTTGGCTCGTACTCCGCACTTTTTTTAAAGTAAATGTGATTCCAATAAGAAAAATCTCCGGTTTTTTGTACGGTATGGGAGTTTGCCCCAAAATTGCCCACGCTGTATTTATCCCCCAGCATTTCTTGAAGTTTGGCAGGATAGCAGTTTTTTCTGCGAATTTTAACCATTGCCCCAAAAGTTACGCTGTCTCCCACACAGGCAATGCGTATGGTATTGGGTTTTGGTGGCGGTACTTTTGGAATGTATCTGCCTCTGAAATAAAAAAACAAACAAACACCGATTAAACCTCCGGCAATCATTAAAAATACAAATATATCTGCTAACCCGTTTAATATAACCTCAATAGACATTGCACCGTCCCTCTTATTTAAGCATTTCTGTAATTTTTGGAATTTAGGCAGTACCTCGTTGACATACTTTAGCTACTATTGTATCATTTAATGTAGAATACTTCAAATCACTTTGCGGTAATTTGTTTTTAAACTTTAAAAAAGTTTAAAATGTTTTTAAGGAGCAAATAATGGGTTTTTCCGTAATAGGCACACTAATAGCCGTACTAATGATTGCCCCAAGCATAGTAATTATGTTTTTGTTTCCCCCTAAAAACTTAAAGAAAACAGATAATAATAAAAAATACGAACCATTTTCTATAATAGAACGCACGGGACAGGTAGGCTGTGTAATAATACTTATATTTAGCGGAAATGATGAAGAAGTGGTTATTAATCCCTTTTTTATAGTTATGCTCATTTTAATGGGGGCATATTTTTACTGTTGGATAAGGTATGTTAAAAGCGAAAGATACTATGTAAATTTATACGACGATTTATTTTTTATACCCATACCCCTTGCAATTTTGCCCGTTGGGGTTTTTGCTTTTTGCGGTTTGTGGCTGTATAATATATGGCTTATTGTGGCTTGCGGTGTGTTTGCTCTTGGGCATATTGTAAATACAATTTCGGATAAACAGCGGTTGTGTTAGGGTTTGTAGGCTTATTTAGGTTTTTTACGGCTCGATTTTTCGTAGAGGATTTAATGGCTAAGGACTTAAGAAAATAGATAATACTTAACTTATTTATCTGTTGCCTGATATATAAGCGCGTTTTCCTTGCAATTTCTACGCCTCTTGCTAATCCTACTGTTGTCTGCAGCTAATTCTACTGATATTTTCCGCTAATCCTACTGTTGCTCCGACTGCTCTGCGTGTAGCCCCCCCTTTAAATTTTCTTGTATAAACTCTAAAATACTGCTATACACTTCTATATTATTGTCCTCGTTTAAAATTTCGTGTTGCATATCCTCAAATAGTTTTATATGTACATCCGCCACCCCAGCGTTTTTCATATGGTTGTATACCTCCTCTACCCCTTTGCCGTAGTCTCCCACAGGGTCGTTGGCGCCGGAAATTAGCAGATAGGATATATTTTTAGGTATGGTTTGCGCCCACTCAAAGCCGGAAACACTATCCAGCAATGCAATAAAATCGTAGCACCCTCGAGAGGTAAGGGGAGCACCGCAAAGTGGGTCTTTTATGTATTTTTCTATATTAGCCTCGCTTTTAGAAATCCAAGCAAGTCTGCTTTTGGGGTATGCCTTCATATATTTGCTAAAGGCAATGTTTTCCATAAACACATTGGGCACTTTACCAAGCCCTATAAAACAAAATAGTTTAGAGGCTACCTTGCCTATCCACACAAGTTTATTAGTACCCGATGTGCCAATAAGCACAATGCCCTTAGCGGTAGTTTTATAGTAAGATAGGTAGCTGCGCAACACAAAACTACCCATACTGTACCCTAAAATAAATAAGGGTAGGGTTGGGTAGCGTTGGGTAATAATTTCCGTCATTTTATAGGCATCTAAAACCAAATGCTTGTACCCGTCTTTTTTGGAGAAGTATCCAAGCCCGTTTTTACCCACACTCTTTCCGTGCCCCAAATGGTCTATTCCGAAAATAATCCCGCCGTTTTCCCCTATGTACCTTGCAAAATCATCATATCGCAAAATGTACTCGGAAACACCGTGTACAATTTGCAATATAAACTTTGGTTTTTCTACGCTCCAAATAACTCCGCTAATATTATCCACACCATTTGCGGAGGGAAATGTAACTTCTTCACTTTTCATTTATGCTGACTCCCGATGCTAATTTAATTGGTTAGAAAATCAAGAACGTATTTGTAAACTTCGTCCTTATTGGTTTCGTTAAGTATTTCGTGGCGCATACCTTCAAACAGCTTTATGGTAACGTGTTTTACCCCTGCGTTTTTCATATGCTCATATACTTCGTGTACACCTCTGCCACAGTTTCCCACAGGGTCTTTTTCTCCCGAAATTAATAGATAGGGGGTGTCTTTAGATATTTGCTCTGCCCATTTTGCTCCCGAAACGCTGTCTAAAAGGGAGGTTAGGTCCAAAAACCCTAAAGATGTTAGGGTAAAACCGCAAAGTGGGTCTTTTTCGTACTTTTCCACATTGGCTTTGTTGGTGGAAAGCCAGGCAAAATAGCTGTCCGTATATTTATTTACGTAATCTTGAAAAGCCAGTTTTTCCAAAAACTTATTGGGTTTGGTGCGTCCGCCAAATACGCAAGCGGTTTTTGCCATAAATTTCCCTATGCCTGCCAGCTTATTTGTGCCCGAAGTGCCCATAATTACCACACGTTCCGCGATATCCTTGTAAGAGGTAAGGTAGCTTTTTACTATAAAACTACCCATACTGTGTCCCAAAATAAAAAAGGGAATGTTTGGGTATTTGTCTTTAATTATGGTGGTCATGGTGTAGGCATCTTGGGCAAAATGCTTGTAGCCGTCCTTTTTGGAAAAATATCCAAGCCCGTATTTGCCAATACTCTTCCCATGCCCTAAATTATCTATACCGCATACCACACCGCCGTTTGCGCCAATGTAGTTTGCAAAATCATCATAACGCAAAATGTACTCCGAAACACCGTGTACAATTTGAAGTATAAACTTTGGTTGCTCTATGTGCCAAATTATTCCGCTGATTGCGTTTTCTCCGTTAATAGAGGCAAATTGGATTTCCTCTCTGCTCATTGCTTTATTCTCCTTGTTATAGATTTCCCCAACCTATATTAAGCTTGAAATCTAAGCATTTTTTGTAGCCACAAAGTTTACACCTGTATTTAATACGTTTTTAAGTATAATGTCTCCGATTTTTACGGGCGGTGAAACTATTACGCCATTTAGTTCCTTTACCGCATCCATAACTTTAGTTTTTGCAATAGGTGTATCCGTTTTTACCGGCAAACGTGGAAGATAGGAGTTTTTAAGAATGACTGTTGATGCTACCATTCGAGTGGGGTTTGTAAGCTCTTGCTTTGCATAAGCCAAACCACGCTCGCAACCGGCTCCCGCTATTTTACTTCCCTGTTTTGTTATTATACACCCTTTTGGGCATACTATACAAGTTAATTCCTTCATTTTTGCGTATTCTCCACTATTAATTCTATGTCTGCCTCCAATAAAAGTTTTTTGGGTATACGGATTTTTTCCATCTCTCCGGGTACCGCAAACTCTCTTTTAAAGGACGCAACCTTATTTCCTTGTTGATAAACCCCTATTGCAATGGCATTATAAACGTTATCAACCCTAAAAAACAACTCTAAAAAATCCCCTACGTTATTTAAACGCACCCTTTGGGGCAACACATAAGAAATGCCCTTTTTGGCAAAGGTATTTATATGATTTTCCGTAAAAGGTATGGTGGTAATATATTTGGCGGCGCCTGCACCTGCCACTTTTGCCTCGGCAGATACAAAATCTACCAAGTCGTGTACATGACACACGTTTCCGCAAGCAAATATACCTTGCACCGTGGTTTCCATATTTTCGTAAACAATAGGCCCTTTGGTTTTGCCGTCAAGGGCTACACCTGCATCTTTAGAAAGCTCGTTTTCCGGTATTAAACCGACGGAAAGTAGCAGGGTATCGCACTCCAACTCAAAACTGCCCTCCGCTATGGGCTTTTTATTCTCGTCCACTTTAGACACCACAACGGAAGTTAGGCGTTTTTCCCCTTTTATTTCTGTGATGGTGGAAGAAAGATACAAAGGTATGTCAAAATCGTCCAAGCATTGCACAATATTACGTCTAAGCCCTGCAGAAAAAGGCATGAGCTCTATGCAAGCAAGTACCTGCGCACCCTCTAATGCCATTCGCCTTGCCATTATTAGCCCAATATCTCCCGAGCCTAAAATAACCACCTTTTTGCCTACCATAAGCCCGTCCATATTTACATAACGTTGCGCCGTGCCTGCGGTAAAAATCCCCGAGGGGCGTGTACCGCAAATGCCTACCGCACCACGAGAGCGCTCTCTGCACCCCATTGCAAGCACTATTGCGCCCGCCTCCACAATTAAGTAGCCACTCTCCTCGCTAACCGTGTGTATGCACCTGTCGTGGCTAATGGTTAGCACCATGGTATTTAGCATAACATCAACATCACCAAGAATATCAATAAACCTTTGGGCGTACTCCGGCCCCGTTAGTTCCTCCTTGAAATAATGAAGTCCAAACCCTGCGTGTATACATTGGTTTAGTATGCCTCCAAGCTCGAAATCCCTCTCTATTATTACAACGCTTTTGGCGCCCTTTTGCTTTGCTTCTATGGCAGCCCCAAGCCCTGCCGGCCCACCGCCTATAACGGCTACATCGTAATGTTTCATAAATTTCCTTTTGTACTGCCGGTTACAATATATGTGCCCTGCTTGTCCTGCAATACTTCCTCCATGGATATTTTTAGGGTTTTTGCCATAAGCTCGTGTATTCGAGGCTCGCAAAAACCACCCTGACACCTGCCCATGCCTGCGGAGCATCTGCGTTTTATGCCGTCCAAACTTTTTGGTACTATGGGGCGGTTTAGTATGTCTCTTATTTCCCCTGCGGTGATGGTTTGGCATCTGCAAATTACATGGCCGTAGCCTTTGTCTTTGGCTATTTGCTCCGCCTTTTCCTCCGTTGTAAGTTCGTTTATCCGCACAACCTTTCTTTTATTTGTGTGATGTTGTTTTTTGCTTGATTGCAGTTTTTCTGTAATTTGGTTTGCAAGGTCTAACCCTACGGCGGCTGCGGAGGTAAGTCCGGGTGACTTCATACCAATGGCATTGTATAGCCCTTGTATGCTACTTTCTCCAACAATAAAATCTGTACCGCCAACTGCACGCAAGCCTGCAAAATTACGTATATTTTCTCCAAAGTTTATGCTTGGCACGGATTTTAGCGCCTTTTGTTTTATAAGCTCCAAACTTTTTGCTTGTGTGGAGGTGTCCTCCTTACCAAAAGTTTGGGCAAAATCCGGCCCTGCAAATAAATTGCCGTGTACGGTGGGGGAAACCACAATGCCCTTGCCCTCTTTAGTGGGGCATTGAAATATTACGTGGGAAACCAGCTCCCCTTGAGATTTATCCAAAAGGAAGTATTCCCCTTTAAATGCGGTGATTTCTATGCCCTCGCCACCTGCCAGCTTGTATACGGTATCTCCGTAAAGCCCTGACGCATTTACTATGTATTTGGTTTTGATTTCCATAGTGGATGTGGTTACAACAAAGCCATCGGAGGTTTTGGTAATACCCTTGACTTCCTCGTTTAAATAAACATTGCAATCGTTTACAACTGCCGTTTCCGCCATGGCGTAGGTGTATTCCCACGGGCTTACTATGCCACAGGTGGGTGCATAAAGTGCGCCAAAAATATCTTTAGACACACCGCTTTCAAGCTCCAACGTTTCTTCTTTGCTTAGTATGCGTAAGTCGGGTACTTGGTTTTTTTGCCCGTTGGCATATAGTTTTTTTAGTGTTTCCAGTTCTTCTATACTGAAAGCCAGCACAAGCGAGCCGATTTTTTCTATGGGTACATCTAAATTTTCGCAAATTTCGTAGGCAAGAGCATTGCCTGCCACGTTGTATTTTGCCATAAGTGTGTTTGTATCGGGGTCAAAGCCTGCGTGTATAAGTGCACTGTTTGCCTTAGTACTGCCACATGCTAAGTCGTTTTCCTTTTCTACAAGTGCGGTTTTAAGGTTATATTTGGAAAGCTGGTAAAGTGTGGCGCACCCCACAACCCCTCCGCCTATTATAAGTACGTCGTGTATCATTGTTTCTCCTATTTTTAAGGTGATTTAACCTTATTTGGCAATTATATTTATGTAAATGGGCAAATAAAAGAGTCGGTTACTCATTTAACCAGCTTTTGGAGCGTCCTACCGCTTTTTGCCAGTATATAAGTAACTCTTCTCTTTTGGCTTCCGGCATAGCCGGAGTAAACTTTTTATCTAAAACCCATTGTTTTCCTATTTCGTCCACACTTTCCCACACCCCCGTTGCAAGCCCTGCAAGGTAGGCACAGCCAAGTGCGGTGGTTTCTCTTATTTGGGGGCGCATTACGGGTGTGCCCGTTATGTCTGCTTGAAACTGCATTAAAAAATCGTTGGCGCTTGCCCCTCCGTCCACCTTTAAACTGCCTAACTGTATTTTGGTGTCCCCCTGCATTGCACAAATAACATCCCTCGTTTGATAGGCAATGGACTCTAAAGAGGCTCTTATTATATGCTCTGCTTTGGTGCCCCTTGTAATTCCCGTTATTGTGCCTCTTGCGTACATATCCCAATGGGGCGCACCCAAGCCTACAAAGGCGGGTACAACGTAAACCCCTCCGTTATCCGAAACTTTATTTGCAAGATAGGCGGTATCCTTTGCATCTGTTATAAGGCGCATTTCGTCCCTTAGCCATTGAATTACCGCACCCCCCACAAATACACTGCCCTCTATGGCGTAGTCTACATCTTCGGTAGGAGAGGCGGCAATAGTTGTCAGCAAGCCATTTTTGCTGTAACAAAGCTTTTTGCCTGTGTTCATCAGCATAAAACAGCCTGTGCCGTAGGTATTCTTTGCCTGCCCTGCTTTAAAGCAAGCCTGCCCGAATAATGCGGATTGTTGGTCTCCGGCTATACCTGCAATGGGAATATCTGTATTGTAAACGTTTGCAAAGCCGTATATTTCGCTTGAAGGCCGTACTTTTGGCAACATGCACAAGGGGATATCCAGCATACGCAAAATTTCTTCGTCCCAACTTAGTGTTTTTATGTTAAACATCATAGTGCGAGAGGCGTTGGAATAATCTGTAACGTGCACCTCCCCCTTGGTTAAATTCCACACAAGCCAGGTGTCTATTGTGCCAAAAAGCAACTCTCCTCTGTACGCTCTTTTTTTAGCACCATCAACATTTTCTAAAATCCACTTTAGCTTTGTACCGCTAAAATATGCGTCCACCACAAGCCCGGTGTTTTCTTTTATATACTCGCTACACCCCTCTTTTATGAGAGATTCGCAAATATCCGCAGTACGTCTGCATTGCCAAACTATTGCGTTGTAAATGGGCTTGCCTGTGTCCTTCTCCCACACCACCACCGTTTCTCTTTGGTTGGTAATACCAAGGGAGGAAATTTCCTCAAGGGAAATTGCGGAAAAATCCACAGCCTCCTTTAGTACACTTAGTTGAGAGGATAGTATCTCCACGGGGTCGTGCTCTACCCAACCGGGTTTTGGGTACTGCTGAGTAAATTCTTTTTGTTTTAAAGCAACTATATTTTGTTGTTTATCAAATATTATACAACGGGAACTGGTTGTTCCCTGATCTAAAGAAATTATGTATTTTTTCATATCTGTCCTCTAATTTACTGTATTTATACAGTATGAATACAATAATTAAAATGCCTCAGACGGTTTGAACGAGAGGTGTGCCATCTTTGGAAGTTTTTATTTCTAAATAATCTACAATATCTTTAACCGTTACAAGTGAGGGTAAATCTGTATCGGGTATGGAAATGCCGTACATATTTTCAAAGTTTATCACCATTTCCATAAGCCCAAAGGAGTCAAGCTCCAAATCTGCAAATAAGTCCTTGTCTAAGGTGATTTCCTCAGGCTCGTAAGGGCAGGTAGTGCTAAGTAGCTCTTGTACCTCTTTTATATTTATCATATTTCCTCCTCGTTGTTAATTTTAAAGCGTTTAATTGATTTTTTTGTGGTTTTTTCAAACTCGGTATCTCTAATTGTAAAAATGTGTACCTGTTTGTAATGGGGAATTTCTTTGTTGATTTTTGCCGTATCCGCCTTTAGTTTTGCATTTAGCTCCTCTTTGGTAAAGTCTTTGGCAAAAGTTTCGTCTATAAAAACTTCTGCGCAAAGTGCGTCCTCAAATACCCCTTCAGTAGCCTTTGCAAATACCACAATTTCCTTTATATAAGGAATTTTTAAGTAATGCTCTTCCAACTCCTCGGGGAAGATATTTTTACCGCTATTAAGCACAATTAGGTTTTTGCGCCGTCCGGTTATAAATAAAAAGCCGTCTGAGTCTATATAACCAATGTCTCCCGTGTTAAACCAACCGTCCACTATTGCTTCTTTGGTTGCAACAGGGTTTTGGTAGTACCCAAGCATAACATTTTCCCCTTTTACCCAAATATCTCCGTTGCCGTCCTCGTCTGCCTCTCTTATTTCTATTTCCATACAGCCAATGGGTATGCCCACAGAGCCATCTTTAAATTTGCGTTGAGAATTTACCGCAACAAGAGGAGAGCACTCGGTTATGCCGTAGCCGTTTATAAGCATTATGCCAAACTCCCTCATAGCACGCATCAGCTTTGGAGAAAGGGGAGAGCCACCGCATAAAATTAACCGTAAATTTCCCCCGAAGGCATTTAAAATATCTGCAAAAAACTCCTCCCGTTTGTCTGTGCCTTGCGCCAAAAGCTCGTTGCTTTGCTTTATTGCACCTAAAAGTTTTGCCTCTATACCGGCGGATTTTGCCATATCCCAGATTTTTTTATACATCATCTCCACAAAAAGAGGAACGATACACACCATAGTTGGCTTGAATAACTGAAGGTTTTGCACAAAGTACCGCAAGCTGTCGTTTATGCAAATGCACACGCCACGCTCCAACATCATAATAATTCCGTGAGAAAACTCGTAAGAGTGATGAATGGGCAACACAGACAGGCATACACCGCCAATATCTATAATTTGCAAAGCGCCTTCCGCCACCGCCATTATGCTTTTGTTGGTGAGCATAACGCCTTTGCTTTTACCCGTTGTGCCCGAGGTAAAGAGTATGGTGCTCATTTTTTCCGGATTTATCGTTATTTTGTCGTAAGCGGTATTGTCGTTTGCTAAAGCTTTTTTACCCATTTCCAGCCAATCTTTGTAATTGCCCTGCAAATTAACATAATCCTCCACTTTAGGTAGAGTTTTCATTAAATGCTGTGCCAATACTGTAAAAGTAGCGGAGTAAATGAATGCTACACACCCACTTGCCTGCATAATTTCCTCTATTTCCGCTGTGGATGCTTCTTTATCTATGGGTACAACCACACCGCCACCGCAAACTATGGCGA
Source organism: uncultured Christensenellaceae bacterium (assembly GCA_964628515.1). Taxonomy (GTDB): domain Bacteria; phylum Bacillota; class Clostridia; order Christensenellales; family Christensenellaceae; genus CAZVNZ01. The sequence continues at coordinate 62,591 of CAZVNZ010000004.1, read as the reverse complement.
AATAAGCGCAAATCCACTCGTAGCTTGTTTCTCCGATTAACCCTATGTGCTTGCTGTGTAAGTTATAGTTGATTAGGGTTGTACCAAAGGCATAAACATCCTCTTTAAAACCGGCGTAGGAATACTCCTCTATTATGTTAGTGGCTTCCTCATTTTCTTTTACTATGCCTTTTTGCTTAAATGCAGGCATACTTCCAAATTTTTCCGCACTACCGTTTAGCAAATCTTTTAGGGTTTTGTAACCTTCTACTTGGTTATAGGAAATATTTTTCATATTTACTCCTTTTTGCTCTTTACTAACTGTAATAATTTATGTATACTATATACAGTACAACAATTTAGTGCTGTAATGCCTTAATATTAAATTGTTTTTTATTATAAGTAATTTTACCACAGATTTCAAACAAAATAAACTTATTTTTTACGAGGTGGTAATGCATACTAAGTATTTATACGTATAAGGAATCAAAAAAATAGGGCTTTAAAATATTAAATAATGCCTTAATATAAATGAAAAGGAGTAAAACATATGAAGAAAATATCAATAGGAAGTTGGGCATATGTGTTTGGAGCTTTTGCACAAAATCCCATTTTACTGCCGGAATTGTGCGCAAAGTTGAAAGAATTGGGTTTTGACGGAATAAGCATGGGAGGGTTTAAGCCCCACGCACATTTTGAGCTGTACGACACCCCCGAAAAACTGGCAGAGCTTAAAAAATTACTTAAAGACAATAACTTGGAAGTTGCGGATTTTGCTTGCGATTTATGGAGTTTAGACTCTTTAAAGCAAAAAGAGGAGTGGATTGCACTTTTTGAAAAGAATGCACAGTTTGCAAAGGATATGGGCTTTAGCATTATAAGGGTAGACAGCGGAACACCCCCCATTTTACCCGAGGGCATGACTTACGAGGAAGCAAAAGAAATAATTACGGACAACTTCAAACGTGTAGCAAAAATTGCGGCAAAATGCGGTTTAGAAGTGGTTTGGGAGTTTGAGCCCGGATTTATGATAAACGAGCCTAAAAACGTTGTGGAAATTTGCAAAAAGGTAGGCGAGCCAAACTTTAAACTGCTTTTTGACACCTGCCACGCACACATGGGTGCAATAGGCTCTCGGCATATAGAAAAGGGTTTAGAGCTTAAAGGCGGTGCCGAAGAATACGCAAGAATGTGCAAAGACATTATAGGAATTGTGCATATAATAGACTCGGACAGCACACTAAACGAGGCGGACACAAGCACACACGCACCCTTTGGCTTAGGAGTGGTGGATTTTGATAAGGTAATTCCCGTACTGCTTAACGAAGCTAACTACAAAGGGGATTGGTGGGCAATAGATTTATGCGAATGGCCGGACGCATGGCAAGTAACGGCAGACTGCAAAGCCTTTGCAGACGAGATTAATCGTAAGTTTTGTTAGGATAATTAGTAGAGAAATTTTTAAAACCGCTCTTTTGGGGCGGTTTTTTGGGTTTTCGTTGTGATGATGATAATACATAGTTTTCAAAATTTTTTCAAGCATTAGGTGTGTTGGTTGGCACATTAACGGCCATGCAACCCTCCTATTTATCCTTGCCGATATACTTTCTAAACTCGTGTACTTTTTTTTCGTACCCTTCAAAAGAGGGGATGTAGTATTTTTTGCCCGAAAGCTCTTTTGGCAGATATTCCTGCTCTACGTAATGCCTTGGGTAGTCGTGAGGGTAAACGTAGGGTTTGGTTTGGTGTTTAGCCTTGTTAAAGTTGGCATCTTGCAGGTGCATGGGTACTTTTTGGTCAAAAAGTGCTTTTGCATCGGTGGCGGCGGCATCTATTGCCATTACCACCGAGTTGCTTTTGGGAGATTCGCACAAAAATATTATTGCTTGAGCAATATTTAGCCTTGCCTCAGGCATACCTATAAACTGTAATGCTTGCATTGCACTTACGCATTGGTTTAGCACGGAGGGGTTGGCAAGTCCTACATCTTCGCTGGCATGCACTATCATTCTGCGTACAGGCACTTTTGGGTCTACGCCGGCATACATCATCCTTGAAAACCAAAAAAGTGCCGCATCGCTGTCACTTCCTCGTAAAGATTTGCAAAAAGCGCTTAGCATATTGTAATATTCGTTATCGTCCATGCGTATTGCCCTTGCTTGAATGGATTGCTCGGCAATTTCTAAGGTTATTTCCACCTCGCCGTTGATGTTTGGGGGAGTGGTTAGCACGCCAAGCTCTAAAGCATTAAGGGCGGTGCGCACATCTCCTCCGCTTAACCGTGCAATGTGGTTTAGTGCGTCATCACCAATAATTACGTCCGTGTTGCCAAAACCCTTTTCTTTGTCTGCTAAGGCGCGTTTTAAGGCTTTTAGTATGTGATGCCCTTCTAAAGCGTAAAATTCAAACAGACGGCATCTTGAAACTATTGCGCTTGTCATAGCTGCCATAGGATTTTCCGTGGTGGAACCTATTAGCTTAATTATCCCCTTTTCTACCGCCGGTAGTATGCTGTCCGATTGAGTTTTAGACCATCTGTGACACTCGTCCAACAGTAAAAAGGTGGATTTATTGCTTATTTCAAGATCCGCTTTTGCTTTTTCTATTATTTCTCTGACTTCCTTTACACCGCTTGTTACCGCATTAAGTTTATAAAAATTGCTACCCGTGGTATTTGCAATTATAGCCGCAAGGGTGCTTTTTCCGCAGCCGGCAGGCCCCCAAAAAATTACAGAGCCTAATTTATCCGCTTGTATTGCCCGTCTAAGCAAGGTGTTTTTGCCTACAATATGTTCCTGCCCCAAAAAATCGTCGAGGGTTAGTGGGCGCATTTTATCCGCTAAGGGTGCGTTGCCTTCTATGTTATCGTTAAAAAGATTCATAATCACCTTTATTTGTTGTATTGATTTTGCTGTATATATAATAATGTATGTTTAGTTACATTATATCGGTTACTTTTTTATATTTATTATTATAATACATTTTTGTTTGAAAATAAAGTGAAAGGATGTTTATGGATTTTTTATTTTTTTGTTGAGGGGTATATATGCGTTTTTTCTTGTTTTTTAATTATTACGTGCAATAATAAAACTTATTTTACAGCATAGGCGATTGTGTTTCATATATCTCAAATATATTTATTGACGTTGATTTTTTTCTTGTTATAGCAGTATTTTGTGCTATATAATAAAATAAGCGTAGGACAATAAGCGAGGCGGTTAGTCACACCCTGTGTAAAGGGGGTGATGTGTAATGGAATATCTTGTAATATTAACTGTACTACTAATAGTAGTTTATAATATATTCAAAAAAGACACAAAAAAATAACCGCCGAACGTCTGAAAGTTTGCGGTTATTTATATCCTATTTTTTGGACTAACCGCTTCAGCGGTGTCCTACGCTTTCTATTATAGCACTTTTGCTGCAATTTTCAAGGGTAATTTAGTAAATTTTTTGCGCACATACAAGTTTTACGTGCAATAGCAAAACTTATTTTACAGCATAGGCGATTGTGTTTCATATATCTCAAATATATTTATTGACGTTGATTTTTTTCTTGTTATAGCAGTATTTTGTGCTATATAATAAAATAAGCGTAGGACAATAAGCGAGGCGGTTAGTCACACCCTGTGTAAAGGGGGTGATGTGTAATGGAATATCTTGTAATATTAACTGTACTACTAATAGTAGTTTATAATATATTCAAAAAAGACACAAAAAAATAACCGCCGAACGTCTGAAAGTTTGCGGTTATTTATATCCTATTTTTTGGACTAACCGCTTCAGCGGTGTCCTACGCTTTCTATTATAGCACTTTTGCTGCAATTTTCAAGGGTAATTTAGTAAATTTTTTGCGCACATACAAGTTTTACGTGCAATAGTAAAACTTATTTTACAACACAGGCGATTGTGTTTCATATATTCCGAATAAATTTATTGAAGCCGATTTTTTTTGTTATAGTGGTGTTTTATGCTATATAATGAAATAAGCGTAGGTCAATAAGCGAGGTGGTTAGTCACACCCTGTGTAAAGGGGGTGATGTGTAATGGAATATCTTGTAATATTAACTGTACTATTGTTAGTAGTTTATAATATATTCAAAAAAGACACAAAAAAATAACCGCCGAACGTCCGATAGTTTGCGGTTATTTATATCCAATTCTTGGACTAACCGCTTCAGCGGTGTCCTACGCTTTCTATTATAGCACTTTTGCTATAATTTTCAAGAGTAATTTAACAAATTTTTTGCACATAAAGATTTTTTTGAAGAATTTGGGTACGATTTTATATGCCGATTTTCCAACTAATTACCACATATATACGCATTTTATACCACGGCAAAATCTACATAGCTTCCCAATTTATATGCCTGACGCTCCCGCGTCAAACATTAAGGTAAGCTATATACGCATTTTATACCACGGCAAAATCTACATAGCTTCCCAATTTATATGCCTGACGCTCCCGCGTCAAACATTAAGGTAAGCTATATACGCATTTTATACCAAAACTTGTTGCACAAGTTTTGACAAAATGCTATAATAACCATATGTTAAAAAAATAACAATGGAGGAAAAACATAATGGACAGAGTATATAATTTCTCGGCAGGCCCTGCTTGTTTGCCTGTGGAAGTTTTAAAAGAGGCGCAGGCAGATTTTATTGCTTATAAAAACAGCGGTATGAATGTTATGGAAATGAGCCACCGCTCCAAAGATTACGAGGCAATAATAGGTGAGGCACAGGCTGATTTACGTGCTTTAATGAATATTTCCGACGACTATGCGGTGTTGTTTATACAAGGAGGCGCTTCCATGCAGTTTGCTATGGTTCCTCTTAACCTTATGATAACCAACAAAAAAGCGTATTTTGTTAATACGGGAATGTGGTCTAAAAAGGCTATTTCCGAGGCTAAAAAATTCGGCGAGGCAAATGTGGTTGCATCAAGCGAGGATAAAACCTTCTCCTACATACCTAATTTAAATAAGGATATGTTTACAAGTGATGCAGATTACGTGCATATTACCTCTAACAACACAATTTACGGTACAAAGTACACCAATCTTCCCGAAGTAAACGGACTGCCTTTAGTTTCCGATATGTCCTCTTATATTCTTTCCGAAGTTATTGATGTAAATAAATTTAGCATAATATACGCAGGTGCTCAAAAAAATATAGGCCCCGCAGGCGTAACTATTGTTATTGTGCGTAAAGATTTAATCGGAAAAGCACCCGTGAGTGTGCCTTCCATGCTTAACTATCAAACCTATTTAGATAACGATTCTATGTACAACACACCGCCCACATACGCAATTTATATGGCAGGGCTTGTGTTTAAATGGCTACGAAAATTAGGCGGTGTAGAGGCAATCCAAAAAATAAACGAAGAAAAAGCAGGCTTGCTGTACGATTTTATAGATAACTCCACATTATTTAAAGCTACCGTGGCAAAAGAGTATCGCTCTATGATGAACGTTCCCTTTATTACGGGTGATGATGATAAAGATGCGGCGTTTATCAGCGGTGCAAAAAAAGCCGGTTTGGTAAACATTAAAGGGCACAGAAGTGTGGGCGGTATGCGTGCAAGCATTTACAACGCAATGCCCATAGAAGGCGTAAAAGCACTTATCAACTATATGAAGGCTTTTGAAATGGAGAGTAAATAATTATGATAAACATTAAAAAGCTAAACAATATTTCCTCGGTGGTATACGATTATCTCCCTAAAGAAAACTATAATATTTCTTCGGATTGCACAGATTGCGAAGGCTTTATTGTAAGAAGTGCGGATTGCCACGAGGTAGAACTGCCAAACAGCTTACTTGCCATTGCAAGAGCAGGTGCAGGCACAAATAACATCCCCATAGAAAAATGTACACAAAAAGGCATTGTGGTTTTCAACACCCCCGGCGCCAACGCAAACGGCGTTAAAGAGCTTGTTATTGGCGCTATGATATGCGCAACTCGTAATATGACGGAAGGGTACGAGTGGGCAAAAACGCTAAAGGGGCAAGAGGGTGTGCCCAAACTTGTGGAAAAGGGCAAGAGCCAATTTACCGGCGGAGAAGTTAAAGGCAAAACCATTGGTGTTATTGGGCTTGGAGCTATTGGCGTTATGGTTGCCAACAGCGCCGCCGCAATAGGGATGAACGTTATAGGTTACGACCCATTCCTATCCGTAGACAAAGCATGGGGAATTTCCATGTATGCTCAAAGAGCAACTAATTTAGAGGAATTGTTGGCAAAAGCCGATTATATTTCTCTGCACATTCCTCAAAACGATAAAACCAAAGGTTTTTTAAGTGCTCCCGAATTTGCAAAGATGAAAAAAGGGGTTATAGTGCTTAACTTTGCAAGAGGCGGACTTGTACAAACAAGCGCACTTACAGAAGCCTTGGAGGACGGCACAGTTGCTAAATACGTTACGGATTTTCCTGATGATGATATGTTGTGCAAAGATAAAATCTTAGCTATTCCTCACCTTGGGGCATCCACTCCCGAAAGCGAGGAGAATTGTGCGATTATGGCGGCTCAGCAACTAAGAGACTTCTACGAAACGGGTAGCATTATAAACTCGGTAAATATGCCCGAGTGCATAGTTTCACCTACTTCCATAAATAAGCTTACCATCATCCACAAAAATATGCCTAATATGGTTAGCCAAATAACCAATGTGCTTGCCGGACAAAATATGAATATTGCGGATATGGTAAATAAATCCAAAGGGGACGTTGCCTACACCGTGCTTAGTATAGACCAAACAATAACGGACGGGGTTGTGGACGCAATAAATAAAATTACAGATGTAATTAAAACGAGAGTAATTAAATAATGCCTAAAAAACAACTGCTTCCTATTATAATTGTATGTATAATATTTGTAGTATTTGTTACCCTAACATTTGTGGGAGTCAAGCAAAATTGGGATATGACGTTGCAATGGGTGTGCAGACTAACCGCCCTTGGCGCTTGCGCCCTCCAACTTGTTTTGCTTTTGAGGCTTTCTAAGAGTGTTAGGAAGGGGTAGGGGAAAAGTAAATATAAAATTATTGTAAAAAAAGCCCTTTCTATGCTTAAAGCAAGGAAAGGGCTTTTAACGAAAAGCATTTATTTTTAAAAACAAAGTTGTTTTAAAAATACGAATTTTTTATGATTATATATCTTTAAGCAAATTGCATAATTGCAAGTATTTGTTGTAGCCTTCATTATATAGCTCTCCATTTGCCAAATTAGGCTCAAATACACTAAATTCTCTGTTGGATGTGCTTTGTTTTATGGCATCTTTACTGTTTTTGTATATGCCTGCCCCCATACCTGCAAGCATTGCCGCTCCTAAAGCGGTGCCTTCGCTTAAGTTTGGCACTAAAATTTCTTTTCCGCATACATCCGATTTTATTTGCATAAGTTGGCGGTTTTTGGTTGGCCCTCCCACAGCTATTATACTTTCAAATACATTGTTGCCCACTTCTTGCGCATATTGGGTAAACTTGCGTGTTTGGAAAGCCAGCCCTTCAAAAATGGCGTGCATTACATCGCCCTTGCTTAAATAGTGGTCTATTCCAAGAATTGTACCTGCGGCGCAGTTGGTTTTTTTGCCGTATGCACCCCCTGTTGCAAAGGGTAGTGCAAAAATGCCGTTAGATAAAGGAGGTACATTTTTAGTGCCCTCTAAAATCTCCTGCCATACATTTTTGTTTTCTTGCTTTGCTTTTTGCTGTTCTTCGCCGTAAAAATTATCCTTTGCCCATTCGAGAAAGCTTGCGGAAATCCCAAATATAATATTTGCATATGTATTTTCTACGAAATATTTTGCAACGGTTATGCCCAGCTCGGCTTTTTTTGGAGTAAAATCCGGCTTGTTATGAGCGCAAATAACCATCTCCCATGTTCCGCAAACGTTATATGCGTGTTTTTCGTCCTGCATGCCAAGCCCAAAAGCTCCGCATTCGTTATCGTGACCGCCCGCAACCACCAGGGTATCCTCGCTAAGACCCGTTTCTTCCGCCGCCTGCTTTGTTAGTTTGCAAATGAGAGTGCCGGATTTTACCGCCTTTGGCATTTGCTCTTTTGTAAAGCCTGCCCACGCCAAATATTTTTCATTCCAACTAAGATTTATGGGAGAAAAAGCGCCTGTGGTTGCCGCTTGGGTGTAGTCTGTAACCATTTCTCCCGTAAGCCTAAAGTTTACGTAATCGGAAATTAGTAGTATTTTTTTGGTGACTTTTGCAACTTTTGGCATATTTTCCTTAAGCCACCGCATAGTATAGATGCTTACCAATTTTTCTGTTGCTCTGCCGTTGTTTAAAAAAAGCTCATTTTCCGAATAATCTTTTATCCATTGATTCATTTGGGGGATGGTGCGTGAGCAATGCCAACTTTTAAAGTAGTAAAGAGGTTGGTTGTTTTTGTCTAAGGGTATAAAATCGGAGGAAAAACAACTGCACCCAAGGGCAATAACTTTATCAGCCGAGGAAAGCTTGCTTACCGCTTCACGAATTGCATTTTTAGCACCGCTCCAAATATCGTCAGGATCCCAATATGTCCAAAGGGGATTTTTAGTGTCGTAGGATAGCTTTGTTAGTGCGTTTCCTTCGGATACCTGTCTGCCATTAGTGTCAAACACAACCGCTTTTGTATTTGTAGAGCCAATATCTACGCCCATTAATAAATCCATAGTTATTCCTTCTTTTTAAACTTATGCCGTTACTTTTTTGCGTCTGCCCTTCACTTGAGTGTTCATAAGCACCGCACCAAGTATTAGCATACCTCTTACAATATACTGCCAATAATCGTTTACATTCATGAGTGTCATACCGTTTAGCAACACTCCTAAGAATATACAACCAACCAGCGTACCTCTTATTGTGCCTGCACCGCCGGCTAAGGAGGCTCCGCCAATGATTACCGAAGATATAACATCCATCTCCCAGTTTAGCCCTGCCATTGGTGTTCCGCTGTTTAGCTGAGAGGAAATCATAACGCCTGCACCGGCGGCAAACATTGTTGTTATGCCAAATACAATTCGCTTTACTCTGTTTACGTTAATACCGCTTAGTAATGCAGATTCTTTATTAGAGCCAACGGCATATACAGATCTACCGAACGGCGTTTTGCTCATTACGTAAAACATAATAATCATTACCGCTATAAAGAAAATGGCGGGGGAGGGTATAGGCCCTATGTAGCCACTACCTAAAGATGCAAACCACTCGGGATAGCCTGTAATAGGAAAACCGCCTGATATTAACAGCGCCGCTCCACGCAGTACAGACATAGATGCAAGTGTAGCAATAAAGGAAGGCACGCTAAATTTTGTAATTACCGTTGCAACTCCTATTCCTATTGCATAGCCACAACCAAGGGCTATTGCTATTGCTACCGCCACAGCTAAGGCAGGGTTTAACCCTAAGCCCATTAGCCCCACCGTTATTGATGCGGTTACAACACCGGCAAAACCTACCGTCGAGCCTACGGATAAATCTATCTCTCCTGCTATAATTATCATAGTCATACCCATTGCAATAACGCCTTTAAAGGATATATTGCGCAGGATGTTCCACATGTTACTTCCCGTAAAAAAGCTGGGAGCAAGTAGGGCAAAGGTTATAATAAGACCTAATAATATAAATTCCATTAGCCAATCTGTGGCTATAAACCTCTTTTTTCTAAATTGCAACTCCGTTCCCATATTAGTTATCCTCCTCCATACTTTGTGAATAAATCATTTCTACCGTCATATCTTTTGCAGGCAATTCTGCTTTTATTTCTCCCCCACGCATAATTAAAATTCTGTCGCAAACTTCCAGCAGTTCCTCCAGCTCGCTTGATACCATAATTATAGAAACGCCTTTTTTGGCTTCTTCCCACATAATATTGAATATTTGTTGCTTTGCATTTACGTCTATTCCTCTTGAAGGCTCGTCCATAAACAATATTTGGGGTTTGGTATTAAGCCAGTTGCCTACCACGATTTTTTGTTGATTGCCTCCGCTCATGGAAAGGGCAGGGGCTTTTTCGTCCGGTACTTTTATTTGCAACTCTAAAATCTGCTTTTCTATGTATTCCTTCTCCATCTTTCTGTCTATTCTGCCCTTTGGGCTTATATCATAAAGGCTTGCCATACATAAGTTGTCTCCTATGCTTAAATTAAGGCACAAGCCCTCCTCTTTTCTGTTTTCTGATGTGTATCCCACACCTAATTTTTTCATAATATACGGGTTTGGTTTTTTAACAATTTCTCCGTTTACGGAAATCTCTCCGAAATCGAGCGTATCTAAGCCGAAAATAGCACGCAGGGTTTCCGTTCTGCCTGCCCCCATCATACCGGCTATACCTAATATTTCCCCTTTTTTAAGAGAAAAACTAACGTTTTTTAGTTTATTGTTTTTAAGATTTTTAACTTCGAGTACAACTTCTTGCGATGCGGAGCAACTCGGCTTTGTTTTATGCTCCACTTCTCCAAACATCATTTGTATAATATCTTTGGGCTCTAACTCTTTTATGGATTTTGTGCCTATTAAAAGCCCGTCTCTTAAAACTGTAACATAATCGGAAATACTGTATAATTCCTGAAGTCTGTGGGTAATAAACAGTATAATAATTCCTTTGTCTTTTAGTCCTCGTACCACCTCAAATAAATGCTGACACTCGGTATCCGAAAGGGCGGAGGTGGGCTCGTCTAAAATTAATACTTTTGGTTTAAAAGACATTGCCTTTGCAATTTCCACAAGCTGTTGTTGCCCCACGGGTAAATCCTTTACGTATGTTTTAGGGTTAATGTTTACCCCTAACTGCTCTAAAACCTCGGCAGAAAGTTTATACACCGCACTCCAATCTATGCTGTATTTATTTTTCATGGGTAATCTGCCAAGAAAAATATTTTCCCCCACCATTAAATCTTTAACAAGGCTTAATTCCTGATACACCGTGGCTATGCCGTTTTTTAATGCTTGGGTAGGGTTGTTATGCTCTATTTTTTTGTTATAAAGATAAATTTCTCCCTTTGTGGAATCGTGAACTCCGGAAAATATTTTCATAAGCGTGCTTTTTCCCGAGCCGTTTTTTCCTATAACTGCATGAACGGCGCCTGATTTAAAAGAGCAAGAAACATTATCTAAGGCAAGAGTGCCCGGAAATTGTTTTACTACATTTCTTGCTTCTAAAAAATATTCAGCCATGTTTTTATCCTCCTCAATAATTATATTTTGGCTGTAACAAAATTAATTGTTACAGCCAAATAATTGTGATTTTTATTTTGCTCTTGATTCCCACATTTCTTTAAAGGACTTAATTCCTGCTTCGTCTTCCATTGTTACTAAAATGCCGTCAAGCACACGGTTTTTTTCCGCAGGCTCTGTGCCGTTTACAACGTAATCGTACATTGTTTGTACTGCATACTGCCCTTGCTCGTAAGGTGCTTGTGCTGTTGTAGCTTGAATAATATTGCTTCCGCTTAACATCATCTCGCAAATTTGAGCGCTGGCATCTACGCCAAACACAAATACTTCTCCTGCTTTGCCGGCGGCTTTAACTGCATTATATGCACCAACAAGCCCGTTTTCGCAAGCGCTGTAAATTATGTTTAAATCGGGATTTGCCGTTAAAATATCCGTAACTACTTGATAGGCGTTATCCGTGTCTACGTCCTGCCTTGCTACGTATGTCATTTTGTAGTCCTTTACTTCGTTTTGGAAGCTTGCTATTCTTGCCTCCGAGCCTTCGGGGTCCGCAGAATCAAAGGCAAGTAATGCTGTTTTTATTTCTTTGTCTTTGCCGTAGTTTTTCTCTAAGAAGGGAGCAGCCGCTTTACCTGTTTTAGAGCCTAAATCCTTGTTATCGTTAATCGAGGATGCAAATATAATATCCGAATTAATGGGTATTGCGCATGCAAATACGGGAATACCCTTTTTTTGAGCAAGCTCTGCCATTGCCACGGTGGCGTCCGGGCTTACCGGCTCTATAATAAGAGCGGAAACGCCTGCTTCGAGGAAGTTGTTTATCATCTCGGATTCTTTATCTAAAGATAATTGGCTGTTTGCAATAAGTATTTCTATACCAAGCTCGTCCGCTTTATCTTTATATCCGCTCATTAGTACGTTTGTAAATTGGTCTTGTTGCAAGCCTGTTGCGGCAATAACGATTTTTTTGCCGTCTGTTGCGGGTTTTTCTGCCGCCGGTGCTTCTGATGCAGGTGCATCGGACGCAGGAGCTTCCGTAGCCGGAGCTTCGGATGCAGGCGTCTGGGACGTCGTCGGTTGTGGTGTGCCACACGCAAATAGGGTAGTAACTAAAACTAATGCAATAATTACAACTAAAACTTTTTTCATCTTTCTTTCCTCCAAAATATGTTATATTATATTCTATGCTTGTGCATAAAAACTGTTTTAAATTAATAAACTCCGTATTTTTCCACCGTATCTAGCATTGCTTCCACATTTTGCGGAGGCACCATTGCCTGTATATTATGCACGGTGGCAAAAACATAATTGCCCTTTTCTTTAAAAATTTCCAAATTTCTTTTTACGTGCGATATTACTTCTTCTACACTTCCGTTAGGCAGTATATTTTGGGTATCCACACCACCGCCCCAAAAAACAATGTCTTTGCCAAAGGCGCTTTTTAATTTTTGAGGATCCATACCGTCTGCGGATAGTTGAATGGGGTTAATGGCATCTGCATGGGCATCTATAAAACCGGGGAGTAAATCACTTACCGCTCCGCAACTGTGGAAGAAGGATTTTACCTTAGAGTTTTTATGGAGATAGTCGTTCATAATTTTATAGTTTGGCACATACACTTTATTGAAGATTTCGGGGCTTATCATAGGTGCCCGTTGAGTTCCGTAGTCCGAAGTGGACATCATCAGTATTTCTAAATAATCTCCGCAGGCTTGTAAATACAGCTTTAGATTTTCCACCGTTTTTTCCGCAGTAGCCTGAAAAATTTCTGTGGCATAATTAGGCTCGGTTAGTAAAATATAGAACCATTCTTCTAAGTTATACCCTGCAAAGCCGTTTGTAGAGCCAAGTTTGCTACCCTTTAAAAAGCCGCCGAATATTGCGTAATCTGTATATTTGTGGATAAACTTTGCCTTTTTTTCTAAGGTTTTTAGCTCGCTGTCCGTGTATAGTGGCAAGGTTTTCTTAAACTCTTCGGGAGAAATTGGGTTTTCGTCAAACACTCTTAGGTTTTTTTCTTCGCAAAACCTATCAAAATAAAGGGAATCCGGCGCCATTCTTGCGATAACATCACCATGCTTATCCTTTAAATAATAGTAGCCCTTTTCGTCCGTTTGGGGTTTAAAATCTCCCGGCATAAGTACCTTGTGCTGTAAGTTTGTTTGCCATGGCTTCCAGTTGTTGTTAGTAAGCCCCCATGTTAAGCTTTCGTTTTCAAGCTCCACTAAATCCCCTCTTAGCCAGTTGCGCATATAGCCTTCTATACGCGCAAGCATTTGGAATTGCTCGTATACTTTGGGAAGCTCTGCATCTATTCCTAAATAATTAGCTATTTCTATATATTCGTCTACGTGCATACCCGTTGTTTGAGAACCGCCGATGTCTATTGGCACTCTGTCGGGGATTTCTCCGTTTAGTACCATGCGCACTCTCTGCCTGGATGTGATTTTTGCCATAGATTGTTTCCTCCGTTGTAAATGTACAGTTTTCTTTTATGTATTGAATTTAAGTAAACAAGAGTACATAAAACTTACTTATTGCTTAAATTTATTTAATTATTTCAATATGGGTATATTGCATTATTGCTTTATAACTATATAACAATATTTTAAAAAAATCAAGTCTTTTTTAAAAAAAATAATTTTTGCGTTATTTATTCGGCAATAAGCACCACGTTAAATTTGTTTCTATCTCCACGATAGCTTAAAATTCCGTATAAATATGGCTCGAAATCTCTATTAAGATCCAAAAGTGTTATATCTTGTATGGGAAATCCCTTGGGTACTTTTAAATATCGGTGCTCTCGCTCTGTTGCAAGTCTTGATTCTATAATTCTCTCCGAGCGTTGCATACGTGTTTTTTCAAATTTGCTTAATTGTTTGTACATTTTATCTTTTTTAATATCAAATTCTTCAAAATTAATCCAATCCGCTCTTACGAATATTTCCTCAATTAAAATGGGGATATCGTCTGCGTAGCGGATTGTAGTGCTATGATACACCTTGTGATTTTCGGGTATATTAAGTTTTTCCGCTACTTCTGACGAGCAGGGAATAATTTCTCTAATAAGCTCTTTAATGCTTGGAGTAAAGCCTTGCTGTGCCATTTCGTCTCTAAAACTACCTAATTTTGCTAAGGTAAGTTGTGGTATTTTGGGGGTGGCTACAAAAGTGCCTTTGCTTTTAATGCGGTATACATAGCCCTCCATAACAAGCTCTTTCATGGCATGTCGCACGGTGGTTATGCTAATATCGTAAACTTTAAGTAAATCCATTTCCGGCGGAAGCATATCGCCCGGTTTTAATTTACCCGATTTTATATCTTCTAAAATTATTTGCTTTAGTTGGTAGTAGAGGGGTATTGGCATACTTTTATCTACATTGCCCGAAAATTTATACATAGTGTACTCTCCAAAAATCTATATAACTATATAACTACAAAGTAATATTAACATAACTAAAAATTTAATGCAACAGTTTTTTATTGTATTCAGTAATTAAAAAGGGGTGCAACACATACCTTTGCACCCTTAATAATTCTTATATATTAGTCTATATTAATGGGATAGCGCCCGTATTCTCTGGCTGTTTTTATCATCATTAAAAAGTTTTCTTTAGGGACGGATTCGTGTATTGTGTTGCTGGAGGATAAAATAAACCCTCCTCCGGGTGCGCCATCCTTAATACATTTGATGGTTGCCTCTCTTACTTCGTCGGGCGTGCCGAAGGTTAGTAGGTGAGCGCAGTCTATATTGCCCCAAAGCGCCACTTTATTGCCTATTTTTTCTTTTACAACCTTCATCTCCATACCGGCGGCAGGCTCTATTGGGTTTAGGCAATCTATTTTTTGCTCTACAAGTAAATCCAGTATTGGCATTATATTGCCGTCGCAGTGTTTAACAAAAGGTATTTTTGCCTCGTGAGCCACATTTATTGCACGGCGCAAACCGGGGAGAACAAATTCCTCCAACGTTTCTTTGGACATCCACAAGCTGTTGGTGCCTGCATAATCCTCACCATCCATAATAAAATCCACGCCCATAGCTATCGCCATTTTTTCTAAGCCCACAAAAAAGTCGGTAAACATGTCCGCAAGCCTTTTTGCAAACTCCGGATACAGATAGTAGTCCATCATAAAATTGTCAAACCCACGCATAAATGTAGGGAAAATTAGGGAGGTGTGCATAATAAAGCAAATTGCTTTTTTGCCTTTTAGCCTGCTTATTACCTCGGATAGCATATCTAACATTTTGGGGTTGGGTGTGGGCATTTTGTATGTATCCAAAAACTCCATAGGATTCATATCTTTGGTTATTAAGGGTGCAACGGGGGTTGGAAATTCGCCGTGCATTTCTTTAAAGTTGCGTTTTATTCCAAAGCAATCCATTTTGATGTCTTTTTCCACGTCTTTGTAAAGCAAGTCGTAAAAAACGGTTATGCCGTCAATATCAAATTCTTCGTAAAAATCAATAATGCTACCCTTTGGCATAATTTGTTTTATTACCGAGGGTAAAATATCAATCTCCATTATAGGTACTGTGTCCGGTATCCCTCCTTTAAGTGCTGTTAATACTCTTTGTTGTGAATTCATCTGCTTTCTCCTTTATAATTATATTAATATAAATATAAATGCTTTTCGTTTTTAGCAGTATGTTTTTTAATTTAGTTATTATATTATTTTTCTTTGAATTGTGCAAGGCTTTTTTTGGAGAGCACTTTTAGGTTTTTCAAAAAAACCTAATTTTTGGGGGTTTATGGTGGGTTGCTGTGCTTTGACAGAATCAAAAAAGAAGCAATTTGCATTGCCCCTTTTACACTAAGTAGCTCTTATTTTTTATGGAAAAAGCCTTCAACCTTTTCTAGCAGACCGCCGGCGCCTTCCTTTGCCATGCCTAATTTAACTTTTATTGCATGTACCACGCCTTCTACGGCTTCGTCGGGTAAGTTTATGCCCAATATTTTTTCTATGGTTTTAACAGGCTCGCTTTTAAACTCTGCCATTAAATTTGGGTCCCCTTTTACCTTTGCTACGATTTCATCAACTTTTGCTTTAATATCCATTTTATTTCTCCTCTTCGTTAATTATTGTTGCAATCGGTGCATTTGCTTGTACCGATTCTACACCGTTAATACAGCTTTTTTTAGAAGTATAGCCTTGGGAAACCGCAACTATCTCTCCGTTTTTTGCTTTAAGCCTAAAACGGTATTTGCCTCCCTTATCCTCGTATACTTCAAACTTAGGATTTTTAATTGCCTCGTAATCTTTTAGCGTTGTATCCTCCACTTTGGCTTTTGCCACCCATTGCATTAGAGATTTTACCTCTCTTTTGGCACTGCTTTTTGCGGAGTAAACCTCAGAAGTAACTATTACCTCTCCATTTTTTGCTTTAAGATGAAAAGTATAGCCGGTAGATACCTTGCAAATTTCAAATTTACTCATAAATACCCCCTTAAAATGTATGCTGATTTTTTCTTGGCTTGTGTTTATTATATTTTATTTTTGCGCTTTTATTCAACTGTTGTTTTGGTAAAAAGTGGGGGTTTTGTGGGGGGATTTAAAATATGCTTTTCTATGCTATAATAAAAAAACAATCTCGGCATTTTTTAAAATAATTTACAAAAATAGTATTTTTTTACGAATATTATTATAGAGCGCTCAAAAAAATCAAAGGAGCATATTTATGAAGGAAACAATTAATACAGAGCTAAATAGCAACACTGTTTTTGTGCCTACTAAGAATAATTGCAAAAGCCTGCAAGAAGGCAGAATTTTACGTTTGCTTAAAACCAATGCCAACTATGGTAACGACGGTTTGGAGCTACTGATAAACACTTACGGCAAATATGTGTATACCATTGTGAAAAACGCATTACCAAAAAGCTCTAAGCAAGATATTGAGGAATGTGCAAGCGATGTTTTTTACTGCATATATAAAAACAGAGAAAAGATAGACACAAATAAAGGCTCGCTAAAAGCATTTGTGTGTACCGTCGCCAAAAGACGTGCAATAGACTATCTAAGAAAGAATGGATGTCCTAACAGCTTAAATATAGACAGCATAATTGCGGAGGAGTCCCAACCAAATACCTTAGATTACGGCGACAAAGAAATACTTATAAGAGCAATAAAAGCCTTAAATTACGCAGACGGTCAGATAATTATACGCAAATATTACTTTAAAGAAAGTATTAAAGAAATTGCCAAAACGCTTAATATGAAGGAAGGCACAGTTTATAAACGGTGTGCAAAAGCAATAGAAAAACTGTCTGCAATACTAAAAAGGGAGGATTTTTAAAATGAAAGAAGAAAGATTATACGATTTACTTAATACATTAACACTAAAACAAACGGACGATCTACTTAAAAATATTGATTATGATGATGACAGACGGCTAAACAACAGGCTTGTAAAACTCACCGACAAAAAGTTACAGGGCAAGCAAACCAAAGTAAACAGAAAACTGCTTAGGCTGGCTGTACCCGTTGCGTGTGTAGGCTTGTGTGTGATACTCTTAAGTGCTAATCCAAATGTGTCCGAGGCAATAAGGGAGCTTTTTAGGCAAAAACCTAACTTATCTACATATATATCCACACCGAAAGAAGAGAGGGAAATTATTCCCGAGCTGGAGGAGGTTATAACTCAACCAAAGGAAATTAGCGAAACAACAGTATTAATGGGAGAGGAGCTTAGCGATTGGGCAGAAATTGCCGCCGCTCGTACAGAGTACGGACACGGGGCATTTGTAAAAGAAGATTTTGCATGGCTAAAAGACTCCAAGCTAACCGTTAAAGAAGCAATATACGAGGGAGGTAACAAAATTTTAATTACGGGAGCACTCCTGCTTGATAATCCCTTGCCATTTTATAAGGCATATATGGAAGAGCTGTCCTCCGAGCAAAAGGTAATTTTTAATAATGCCAAGCTAACCTACACGGAAAACGGAGAGGAGAAATATATTAACGGTGTATGCAATTTTGTGTACGAAGCTTTGCAAAATCCCGATTTAAACGAGGAGTATTTACTAAAAAACAAGGAAGTACCCTTTGTAGTGGAATTAGGATTGCATAACCAAATTGTTGACGGAAATCTTAATACGGATGCTAAGCCCAATATAATTTATTTGCCGGAGAATTTTGATGCACAGCTAACACTAACCGTAAACGACAGTTTAGTGGACGATATGAGCACCATAGGAAAAATTGCGGATATAACAACGGATATTGCAATACAAGCGGTAAATATGGAAAATCAACAAATAGCTGTTGCTACAAATAAGGTGGAATTAAAGGGAGATGCTGTAGTTACGTTAAACTATTACAGAGATTTAGAAAACTCTAAATATGCCATACAAAACAAAAATCTATCCTTTGACGGCACGATTATAGAAATAACGGAGATTGTACCCTCCATAGATAGATTGAAGGTGTATTATACTGAATATTTGCCACAGTCTTGGGGGGAAGAAATTTATAACTATTATGCATCGGATTTTGGTAGCTCATTAGAGTTTATAATGGTAGTGAATGGAGAAAACACGGATAATATAAGCGAAACTGACCAAATAAGACCCCAGACGGGAAGATCTACACTCATTAGACAAAACGAAAGAAAGGTAGAGTGGTGTATGGATATATTTGAAGTACCCTCCGCAATTAAAACATTGGAGCTAATACCCGTTGTAACCCACTTTACCTCCGCAAACGGTATTAACCTACCCTTAGACGAAAAGGTTACAATAGATTTGACGGACACAAATAGCATAGGTTATGAAAGCGCAAGAAAAATATTTAAAGACATTAAATTTACTTTAATAGATAAGGAGTAAGTCTACTACATTACGCAAGCCAAAAAAGCCATACTTTAACAAACCTAAAGTATGGCTTTTATTCTTAACCTAATTTTTTATAATGATGACCCATCCGCTTATGCCAAGGAAATGTTATCCATTAATTTTAGTGTCAAACTTTATTGCAACAACTTTTTGTTTTAAATGATAAAAAATTAAAACCGTAGTCTTAACCAACCTCACTTCTAAAAGGTATAGACCCGGCGGCGCCTAATTTAGATACCGTTATTGAGGACGCTTTAGCGCATAATTTAAGTAATTCCGTAGGCTGTAACCCTTCGCATAAGCCTGCCACAAAATAGCCTAAAAAGGTGTCTCCTGCGGCTGTGGTGTCCACCGCCTTTACCTTGTATATTTCTTGCTTGTAGGTGTTTTTGCCGTCGAAGTACACACTTCCGTCGCAACCTAAGGTTAGCAGTATTTTTGTGTTGGGATACTTCCTTGCTATGTTTGGGATTATTTCTTTTATTTCCTCCGTCCCTGCAATTTGTGCGCCTTCAATTTCATTAATCACTAAATACGAAACCTTTTCTACGGGCAAATAATTTAGACTGTCATCTATGGGCGAGGGGTTTAGCACTATTTTCATACCCATATCGTAGGCTTTATCCATTATGTAGCGCAGATTGTTTACTTCATTTTGCAACACTAAAAAATCTCCTTCAGTAAAGTGTTTAAGGGTGTTGTCTATGTACTCGGTAGTGTGGGTGCGATTAGTGCCGGGGTGCACCATTATACAGTTTTGTGCGTTGCTGTCTACTTGTATAAAGGTATGCCCCGATTCTTTTTCCTTGTCTAAAACCACGTAATTTGTGTTTACTTTTCCCTCTTTTAATGCCTTAATTAAAATGTCTCCGTCGTAGCCCACTTTTCCTGCGTGGAAAACTTCCGCTCCTGCTTTTGCAAGTGCAACGGACTGGTTTAGTCCCTTGCCTCCCGCAAATACGTTTCTTCCTGTGGAAGTTAGAGTTTCCCCCGGTTTTAAAATGTGGGGAAGATTGTACACATAATCAACATTTAGCGAGCCAAAATTTAGTACCTTCATTTACCTATTGCCTTTCTGTTAATTTAGATTGCAGTCTATATATGATTAATATGCAAGCCCCTTAGGTTGCTTACCTAAAGGCACTTCCTTTTTGTTTGTTACTTCAAAGTCGTTTTTCTTGTATTCCTCGTAGTTAAAGTTTTCAAGCTCGTCGTAGGCTAATTTATGGTATTCGTAAAAGCCGTCCCAATCTTCGTAGCCGTCCCCTAAGTTATGCTCCAAGAAAGCATCTGCCATTGCCATTGCCTGTTTTTCGCCCAAGAAAAAAGCGCCCATAGCCATTACATTACAGTTGTTTGCCGTAGCACAACGCTTTGCCGCCGGTACACTTTCGCAAACGGCTGCGTGTACGTGGGGGCATTTACTTGCCGCAACGTGTATCCCCATACCTGTTCCGCAAAACAGCAAGGCTCTTTCAAACTCCCCCTCGGCGATTTTTGCACCTACCTTTAAACCTACTCTGTGATACATATCCGCATGCTCCAAATCGTCTGCTTTTGCACCAATATCCGTTATAATGTAGCCCTTTTCCTCAAGATGCTTAACTACCGCATCTTTAAGTTCTACCGCCGCAAAGTCTGCGCCTACCAATACATGTTTGTCCTTTAAAGTTTTCATTTCTAATCCTCCTAATTATTTTTAATGTAACCTCTTACTACTACCCCACGAATGACTTTTGCGCCACTGCATTATAACTATACTCATTTAATAATACACCAATTTGCCCTTGTGTACAATACCCCTGCAATAATAAAACGCCCTCATCTTTTTGTTGATGAGAACGTCTTAAATATCTTTATTAAATTAAGCCGAGGCATTAATCTAAATAACCGTTATTACGCATTTTGGAAGTCTTTCATCTTCATTAGTCGTGTAATATTTCCTCTTTCGTTTTCCTCTAACTTCATGGTGATGTATTTGATGGTTTCATTAAGTTGAGGTATCATAACATATTCTAAGGCGTTTACACGTCTGCGTGTTTTTTCTATTTCGTCCGCTAACATATTACAGGTTTTTTCTACTTCTGCAAGGCGTATCATCTTTGGAAATACGTTTGCTAATTTTTGTACAGCGCCGTCCATACCGCCTGCGGTGTTCATTAAACCGTAAGGGAAAAACTCCATTACCTGTTCTTCCTCGCTAACCTCTATGGAAGGTACATCTACACTCATAATATTTTGCTTGGAAATGGAAAACTTCATCTTTCTAACAGGGCACATAAAGGCTAATTCCAATTCGTATGGGCGCATATACATACTTGCGTATGTAAAATCGTTTAAGGCAACACTCATATCCTTTTCCATATCTAACCTTAACACTCTGTTTTCTTTTATAATTTCCATAAACCGACGCACCATCTCGTCACGTTTATCCTTTAACAGCTTATGCCCACGTACCGCCACTTTAAGCCTTTTCTTAAGCCTTGTAAGCTCCATACGTGTGGGGTTTACTCTTAGCAGTGCCATTTATTTACTCCTAACAATTATTATTCTGCATCAACCTTAGGCAGAAATTCCGTAATATATTCGTCTTTTATACGTTTTAATTCCGATTTTGGCAACATTGCAAGTAACTTCCAGCCTAAATCCAAAGTTTCCTCGATAGATCTATTGGTTTCGTAACCTTGAGATACATATTGCTCCTCGAAAGCATCGGAGAATTTTGCGTACATTTTATCTATATCCGAAAGTGCAGCTTCACCTAAGATTACAGATAATTCTTTAGCATCCTTACCTCTTGCGTATGCGGAGAATATTTGGTTCATAGTATCTGCGTGGTCTTTTCTTGTTTTGCCTTGTCCAATACCTTTATCTTTAAGACGAGACAGGGAGGGTAGCACGTCAATAGGCGGTTTTAAGCCCTTTCTGTGTAGGTCTCTTGATAGGATTATCTGCCCCTCTGTAATGTAGCCAGTTAAGTCGGGGATTGGGTGAGTTTTATCGTCCTCAGGCATAGTAAGTATGGGTATTTGCGTAATAGAGCCTTCCTTGCCTTTGATTTTACCCGCTCTTTCGTACATTGTTGCAAGGTCTGTATATAGGTAGCCGGGATATCCACGTCTGCCCGGAACTTCCTTTCTTGCCGCAGAAACTTCTCTTAAAGCCTCTGCATAGTTTGTTATATCCGTTATTATTACAAGCACGTGCAAGCCCTTTTCGTAAGCTAAATATTCAGCCGCCGTAAGCGCCATACGAGGTGTTGCAATACGCTCTATTGCAGGGTCGTTTGCTAAGTTTATAAATAGCACCGTTCTGTCAATAGCGCCCGTCTTTTTAAAGTCGGAGATGAAAAACTCGGATTCCTCGAAGGTTATACCAACCGCAGCAAATACAACTGCGAAGTTAGACTCGCCACCAAGCACCTTTGATTGTCTTGCAATTTGTGCCGCAAGCTGTGCGTGGGGTAAACCACTTCCGGAAAACACGGGTAGCTTTTGTCCTCTAACAAGTGTATTTAGACCATCAATAGCAGAAATACCCGTTTGAATAAACTCGGAGGGGTAGTCTCTTGCCGTTGGGTTAATGGGCGAACCGTTAATATCCAACTTTTGTTCGGGTATAATGGGTGCACCGTCGTCTATGGGGTTACCCATACCGTCAAATACTCTGCCAAGCATATCCGAGGATACCGCAAGCTCTATGCCGTGTCCTAAAAACTTTGCTTTTGCACTGGCTATCTGCAAACCTTGCGAGCCTTCAAAAAGCTGTACCAATGCTTTATCGTTATTAACCTCAAGCACTCTGCCTCTTCTGATTTCGCCGTTTGCCTGCTCAATTTCAACAAGCTCGTAATATGTAGCTCCGCTTACTCCGTCTACAAGCATAAGCGGTCCTACAACCTCTCTTATTGTTTTATACTCTTTAAGCATATTGAACTTCTCCTTCCAGTACCTCTGTTATTTCGGCTCCAAGTTTAGCCTCAATATCCGCTACCGCCTTTTCAAAATCTGCCTCTGCAATATATTTGGCTCTACCAATAGCCTCTCTTACAGGTAATGCGGAAATTTGTGAAAAATCTGCACCTTTATCTAAGGCATCATTAGCCATATCGTAATATTTAAAAATTAATTTAAGCATAAGCGCTTGTTTTCTTGGTGATGCGTACGTATCCACATCGTTAAACGCATTTTGCTGTAAAAAGTCCTCTCTTAAAGATCTTGACGCCTCTAACTTCAGTCTGTCTTTAACAGATAGTGCATCAAGTCCTACCAAGCGCACGATTTCCTCAAGCTCTGCCTCTTCTTGCAGTAGTATCATGGCTCTGTTGCGCATTGCTCCCCATTGGTCGTCTACATTTTCGTCAAACCAGGGGGTGATGTTGTCGGTATACAAAGAGTAGGATGTAAGCCAGTCAATAGCAGGGAAGTGACGTTTGTAAGCAAGAGATGCCGACAGCCCCCAGAATACCTTAACAATACGCAAGGTTGCCTGAGAAACCGGCTCGGAAATATCACCGCCGGGAGGAGAAACCGCACCAATAGCGGATACCGCTCCTGTTCTGCCTTCCTCGCCCAAGCAATCTACTATGCCCGCTCTTTCGTAAAACTCTGCAAGTCTCGAAGATAGGTAAGCAGGGTAGCCTTCCTCACCGGGCATTTCTTCCAAACGTCCGGACATCTCTCTTAGAGCTTCTGCCCAACGGGATGTGGAGTCTGCCATAACCGCTACTTTATAACCCATATCTCTAAAATATTCTGCAATGGTTATACCCGTATATATAGAGGCTTCACGAGCCGCAACAGGCATATCCGATGTGTTTGCAATAAGTACGGTACGTTTCATTAAGGGCTCTCCGCTTTTTGGGTCTTTAAGCTCGGGGAACTCGTTTAACACGTCCGTCATTTCGTTTCCACGCTCTCCGCAACCAACGTACACTATAATTTCTGCATCCGCCCATTTAGCAAGCTGATGCTGTACAACCGTTTTTCCGCTACCGAAAGGCCCGGGAATTGCGGCTATACCACCCTTAGCAATGGGGAACAGGCAATCGATAATACGTTGCCCTGTCATCATAGGCTCGGTTGGAGAAAGTTTTCTTTTGTAAGGTCTGCCTTTTCTTACAGGCCACTTTTGCATCATAGAAAGCGCTTCCTCTCCGGTTGCGGTTTTCACCTTTGCTACTGTGTCTGTAATTTTGGCATCTCCCGAATGTAGCCAGGTAATCTCTCCTTCTACACCGTAAGGTACCATAATTTGATGGCGCACAAGGGTTGTTTCTTCAACATAGCCTAAGAAGGAACCGCACTGTACTTTATCCCCCACTTTTGCGGTAGGAATAAAGTTCCACACGTTGTCTCTTGGCAATGCGGGAATTTCTACACCACGTCCTATTCTGTCCCCTGTTTGCTCGTAAATTTTATCTAACGGACGTTGTATTCCGTCAAAAATGGCGGTTATAATACCCGGCCCCAATTCTACGCTAAGAGGGTAATCTGTAGAAAACACCGGACCGCCCGGTCCTATGCCTGCCGTTTCCTCGTAAACTTGAATAGATGCCATATCCTCACGTAACTCTATTATTTCTCCAATTAATCGTTCTTCGCCAACATGGACAACATCATACATTTTACTGTCTTTCATACCGCTTGCAATAATCAACGGCCCCGACACTTTAACAATTTTGCCTTGCATAAAATAACCTACCTTTTTATATAATACCTAAACTTTATCTTAATTGTTGAAAATATCCGTTCCCACAGCCTTTTCAACATTCTTTCTTATATTTGCCATACCAATTCCTAACGAACCTTTGTTAGAGGGAATAGGTATAATGGCCGGATAAGTGCTTGATGTATATTTATCTATTGTTTCCCTTGCCATTTGCGCTGCCTGCTCGGTGATGTATATAACAGCATATTTGTCCGCCGCCAGCTTGTTTACGATATTTCTTACAGAACGTGCATCGTCTGTTTCAAATGTATCAAGACCCAACGTTTTAAAACATTCTACACTTGCCTTATCTCCTACAACCGCAATTTTATTAGACATATTACACCTCGTACATCATATTTTCTATGTATTCGTTAGGCATACTGTTTAGCTTGCCTATCATAATGGTGCGAATAACCGCACTTTCTCTTTCCTTTTGGATTAGGTAGTGCATAACCGGCCCAAAGGAAAATATATCGCCGCCACTTCTAAATACCACTTCTCTTAAATAATTGGCACGTTGTTCTTCAAACATATATACCAGCCTGTAAGCTATGTATTCGTCGTAGGCAATATTTAAGTACGTTGCATAACTGCCTCTTGCGAGTAAGGGTTTTTGCTCTTCGGGTGCCATATCAAATGCGGCAGACAGGGTTGCTTGGCTTATAGTACCACCGGGCAACATCGCCTTTAAAAAGGATTCTTTAGAGCAACCCGAGTCTTTAAGCCTCAGCATCATAATGATGTTTGTAAAATCAAAATGCCCTGCGAAATACTTTTTGGGTGTCTCATCGGTAATTTCCTGTAACTGCAAGGAAACCTCCCTTGCATAACCCTTATCTAATATAATATCGATAATAGATACATCCTGCTTCATTGCAAACGCTTTATCTATGGCATTTAGGCTTTCTCGCATTGTCATTGTTAAATACGCATAGTTTTTATCCGCAATGGCATCGGATAATACTTTGTACTCAAAAACTCCTGCATTAATTAGTGTTCTTTGGTTAAGACCTGAGTCTGTAATATGAGATTTCAGTATTACCTTTAAGTTATGATAATCGAATCTGTAAAAGAATAGATTGCTTAGTTGCTCACAAGGCGAAGTCTTTTTGATAAACTCGTAAGTTGCCATGTTTTCCGCATAAATAAGTTTTTCGTATTCTAAGGGAGAGTCTATCTCTCTTTTTCCGTAACCCGATTCTATTAAAGTATTAACTACATCTTGTGCACTTTCAAGAGCTAAAAGTTTTTGCACCTTATCTTCGCTTAGTATACTAAGCTCTTTTGCTTTAATTGTAGTTGACGCAAATGGATAACTTGGCATAACGCCCTCCTGAATAATTAATCAAACAAAATTTTAGCAACTTCGCTTTCTATTTCCTGCTTAACTTGCTCTACAACAGCATCGTACGAGCAGTTAATCTCTGTGTTTTCCGAAATAAGTAAAAAGCCACCGGAGATTTTATCGCTAACTCCGTCAAAAACTAAATTTTTGCCCACAGAATTTAAGAAATCTTGGCTAAAATAGTCTTTGTCCGCAGTTGCACACATAACCTTTTCGTTACCCTGTGCATTGAGCTCTAAAAGCTTTTTAATAAAATCCTGCTTGTTTTCCATTTCTTCTACACGTTTTTTAGCAAGAACAAAGGTGTCTTGCAATACTTTGTGTTTAACACTAAGCATTGCCTTTCTGTTTTCGAGGTCGCAAATTGCTTTATTTCTTTTAATAAGCTCTTCACAATGCTTTTTAGCATCCTCTATAACAACACTGCATTCCTTTTCTATTTGTTTGCCGGCAAGCTCTATTTTTGCATCTGCCTCATTTTTAGCAACATCCAAAATACTCTTAGCTTTGCCGTCTGTTTCTTCGGATATTTTTTTTAAAATTACATCTACATTAGCCACTTATTACACCTCTACATATCATGCTTTTTTCACACTTACCTACCAATGTATATAAGTTTATCAGCCTTGACCGATGGGGTATAACAGGATAATAAGCATAGAGATAAGTAATGCAAATACGGCATAGGTTTCAACCATGATTGCCATTGTAATTGCTTTACCGGATTCTTCTGCTCTTTTACCTATAAGCCCAATACCTGCTGCCGCTGTTTTTCCTTGTGCAATAGCAGAGAAAAGTCCAACCACACCAATAGGAACACTTGCCGCAAGATAAATAAGACCTTCAGTTTGTGTAAGTGCTTTTAGCTCTCCGCCTAAGATACCGCAGTTCATAAGAACTATAAAGCCTACCAGTAAGCCGTAAATACCTTGTGTACCCGGTAAAAGTTGCAATATAAGTGCTTGGCCGAATTTATCCGGCTCTTCGGAAACAAGTCCTGCTGCCGCTTGTCCGGCAATACCTACACCTATTGCAGAGCCACTACCCGAAAGTCCGGCGGCTATGGCTGCGCCTAAAACTGCGAAAAATATACCTTCCATGTTATGAATTCCTCCTAAAATAATGTTTTATTATTTCGTTTTTTTTATTAATAAATTCCAAGCTGTGTTGCGTGAAATATTATTTGGTTTTGTTTTCAAACCTCATGTTTTTAACTTTGATGTTTAGAGGTTTAAAGGGTTTGCCGTTGCCTTCAAAGAATTTAGAGAAAAACTCTATATATTGCAAACGCATTGTATGTACATAGCTGCCAAGAGTGTTTATACCAAGGTTAAACACATGGCCTATAAGCATTACTATTACGGTTATAACAAGTCCTATAACACCCATGTTAAGGGAGCTTGTAGGGTCTGAGAACATAAAGGCAAGTTGGTTAAACACCGTTGCAATAACCGCTGTTGAAAGTGCAAGTCCAAACACACGGCAGTAGGATAAAATATCCGAAACATAGCCGGTTACATCGTATAGGCTTGCAATACCTTTGGTAATTTTCTTTACAATTTTCTTTTCGTGTCTGCCCTGAGAAAGTACGAGGCCAACAGCGCCGATAACTATCATTACAATAGCAACGTTTAAGTTAAATACAAAGAAGGGTATGCTTATAAGTATCAGTATCCAAAAACCTTGGTCGCAAATGGCGGCAACAACATCTTTGCGTTTTTTTATGTTGATGTATGCGCCCATAAAAAGACCGCAAAGTAGGTGTACAATACCTAAGGATATACATAATATAAGCATTTCCATAGGGCTTTCTAAAGGGTTAAACATTATAGGTGTTAAAGAAAAGCCCATCCAACTGCCAAAGAGCATGCCCCAAATTAGTGTGGAAATACCGCAAATGGCAATTACGGAAAGTATCTTTTTAAACATGCCGTCCGGCTTTTTAACCTTAAGTACAATAAAGCCTATAACAGCAAGTATAATACCGTAAACTGCGTCGGATAGCATCATCCCAAAAAATAAAAAGTAAAAGGGAGTCATAATTGCGTTTGAGTCCACCGTTCTTGCGCTTGGGGTGGAGTATAGCTCCGTTACCGACTCAAATGGGGTTACTATTGCACTGTTTTCTATGGCTGTGGGAAGGTTTTCGTCGTCGTCGGCAGGGTCTTCGCATTCTACATAAAAATGCTCCGTTACCTCTGCTACGCCCTTAGAAAATGCTTCCTCGTCGTATTTTTTTATGTAGCCTTCTATTAAGCAAACATCTTGAGTATGCCCTAAAGTTTCCTGTACTACATTTTTGTTAAGCTCGCAAACGTAGAAATCCTCTAAAGCAAGAAGGGTTTGTTTGTGCTCTATTAGGGGTAGCACTTCCTTTTTAATTTCTTCCTTTTGGTTTTCCGTTGCTTGCAGTTCGTCCTCTATTTTGCTGATATTTTCTGCCGCCGTGCCTTCAAGCTTTGTAAGTTTAGCCTCGCTGAAGCCTAAAGAGCGCAAAACCTCGGCTACCTCTTTTGCAACACTGTTGTATGCTACAAGCAAAATTGGTGTGTAGTCCGGTTTGGGCAGGTAGCTGTCGTACCATACAAGGTCCTTGTATTCCAAAATTGCCTCGTCTAATTTAGGCAGATTTTCGTTTGCAATAAAGCCTATAAATACGTTTGTTGTACTTGTGTTGTGGATATGCTCGATAGGAATATCCAAAGTAGCAAAAGGCTCTAAAGTCGATTTTAAGTTTAGTAGCTTGTTGGTGTTTGACTTCATTTCTTTGATTTTTTCGTCTATTTTTTTTGTTTGCTTATAAACTTCTTCTATAATGTCTTTTTTGTTTTTAAGCTCGAAAAAATCACTTGGTGTAATTGCAGGTGCCGCCGCCAAAAAGGATTTTTTGGAAGGGTCGTACTCCTTAATTACTCCTAAAGAAAATCTGATATGATCTAAATTGTTGTTACATTCAAAGATATTATCCTGATTGTTAATCGCTTTTAATTTCTCGCAAACGGAAGGAACTATTTGCATAACTCCCATTTTTTGAAGTTTATCGATAACAGCAGGCCTGTCTTGCTTCATACAATAGCAAGATACCTTTTTCATAGGAATAATTGCCATACCTTAGCCTCCCAAGACTTTTTCTAATATAAATGATACCGCCTTTGAGGAATTACCCTTAGCATTAGATACAATGCTGTCGCAAGTTGCTTTGTTTTCCTCTGCGGAAGTGTTTGCGAATTCCTCATTTTTAAGGTTTTGCTGTGCAATAATATCCTTTGCGGTTTTCTTTGCTTCCGCAATGCTTTTTTCCCGCATTTCTCTAATCTGCTTATCGGCATTAAGCAAAACTTCTTTTGCCTCGCCTTCTGCTTTTACAACCTTGGAATTTGCCAATCTTTCGGCTTCCGTAATTTTTGAAATTATGTCTTCCCTCATATACTTATTTCCTTTCACAATTGTAAGTCTACTTTGTTCCGAACAATTTATGTTTTTTTGCCTAATCCAAAACTATTTGAAGTAAATAATTTTGGTAATTTGCTTTTTTATACTTATGTTTGTTATTAAATATTTAAAAACTTTGATACTTTTATAACAAACTCATATATTTTGTTAGTTAATAAATTTTATGCCTTTGCATTTAAGGTACAAAGGTTTGGGTTTTTAGCAGGTTACCTGCCTGTTTATTTATTTTCTAATTCTTTAATTTGGTTGATTCTGCGTTGATGTCTCTCCTCGTTTGAAAAAGGAGTATTTAAAAAAGTGTTGATAATGTCTAAGGCAAGCCCTAAGCCTACCGTCCTTGCACCTAATGCCATAATATTTGCGTCGTTGTGCTCCCTTGTTGCATGTGCGGAAAAAGTATCCGAAAGCACAGCACACCTTACACCCTTTATTTTGTTTGCGGCTATACTCATGCCTATGCCGGTACCGCAAACCAATATACCAAAATCCGCTTTGCCCGCCACCACAAAATTAGCTACATCTTGTGCATAGCTTGCATAATCTGCCGCTTGTGCGCTTGTAGTACCAAAGTCGACTACTTGATGTCCACTTTTTTGCAGATATTCAAATATTTCTTTTTTATAGGCATATCCACCGTGGTCGCAACCATAAGCAATTTTCATAACAAATCCTCTTGTTAATAGTTTATTCATAAATGTTATATTTATAATACAACACTAAAAAGTAAATAACAACTTTTTTTTGCCCAATTAGTGTTAATATTCTATTATTTTTTGTATTTTTGTATCATTGCAGCATTTCTAAAAGTTTTTCTATGGCAGATTTCAACTGCCCTGCGCATTTTTTGTAATCTTCCAAATCCTCGCCGTAGGGGTCTAAAATATCGTAGGAGTCGTCGTCAGGCTCTCCCTGTACTCCTGCTACATAGCCTAAAAGGGTGTGCATTTTGTCTGTGCTTTTAGGTGCAATGGCTTCCATTTGTTCCATTTGTTCCCTGCCCATGGCAAGAATAATATCCGCCCATTCTGCCAGCTCTTTTGTGAATTGTTGAGCCTCGTGCTTGTCTAAGGAGAGGTTTAACTCCTCCATAGCCAAAATAGCCTCTGCCGTTGCCTCCGCATCTTCACATGCAAAAGTTCCTGCCGACTGGCTCTTCACATTGCCGGCGCTACTACTTCGGTCTACGGCATCGTCTAAAATAGCCTCTGCCATTGGGCTTCTACTGGTGTTTCCTGTACACACAAATAAAACGTTCTTCAATTTTTTTCTCCTCTTTTATCTGCTTTTAATATTCTGTTTTCTACGGCAACGCCCATTGCGTCTTGTAGGTAAAACAGTATAACTTGATAGTTTTGCTCGTCTGCATCTCGCAAGGCTTTATATAGGGAATATTCCGCCTCCGTGCTTTCTCCTAAGAGTATGGTATTGTATCCCTCAAATTCTTTTTTATAATCTTGCGAGCATAAAACAACTGTCTTTTTTCCACTATAATACATTGCCTTTAATTTTTCAAGCTCTTTTTTGGTTTCATAAAATACAAAAACATCTGCTTTGGGGGCATAATGCTTATATTTAGTGCCGGGAGATATGATTTCCTTGGTTTTTGAGCCAATATCTACCTTACCCGCTATTTTTTCTATATCCTGCGCCGTAACTTTACCCGGTCTGAGTATTACGGGCACATCTCCCCTTACGTCCACAACGGTGGATTCTAAGCCAATATCGCATCTGCCACCATCTATTATTAGCGGTACTTTTCCGCATAAATCCTCGTAGGCATGTTTGGCTAATGTGGGGCTTGGCCTGCCCGAAATATTTGCGGAAGGTGCCGCAACAGGTAGGTTTGCCCTAAGCAAAAGGTTTTTGGCAATAATGTTTGACGGTATTCTAATCGCAACGCTGTCCAATCCGCAAGTAACATTTGAGGCAATTTCTTCTTTTTTGTTTAATATAAAACTGATTGCACCGGGTGCAAAAGCATCTATTAATTTTTTGGCGGTGGGGGAAATATCCTTTGCCACCGTATTTAGTTTATCTTTTCCGCTTAAATGCACTATTAGTGGGTTGTCTTGAGGTCTGCCTTTGGCGGTAAAAATTTTTGCCACTGCATTTTCGTTAAGAGCGTTTGCCCCTAATCCGTACACCGTTTCCGTGGGAAAAACCACAATTTCCCCCATTTGGAGAAGTTTTGCACCTTCCTTAGTTGCTTCGTCCATATCCTTTAGGGCAAAAATTACTTTGGTGTCCATTTTTATACCTGCGCCTGTAACTTTTTTTGCCTTTCGTCCATTGCTAAGGCGTCTATCATCTCGTCCATATCTCCGTCAAGAAAGCTGCCTAATTTGTATAGTGTAAGCCCTATTCGGTGGTCTGTAACTCTGCTTTGTTGATAGTTGTAAGTGCGCACACGCTCGCTTCTGTCCCCTGTACCCACTTGGTTTTTTCTGTTTTCCGAAAGCTCGTTTTCCGCCTCTCCCTTGTACAAATCGTAAAGCCTTGAGGCAAGTACCTTCATGGCTTTTGCTCTGTTTTTTATTTGGGATTTTTCGTCTTGGCAGGAAACCACAATGCCTGTGGGCAGGTGAGTTATGCGCACCGCACTGTCTGTGGTATTAACGCTTTGACCGCCGTTTCCGCTGGAGCGAAACACATCAACACGTATATCGTTAGGGTTGATGTTTACCTCCACCTCTTCTGCCTCGGGTAAAACCGCCACCGTAGCCGCCGAGGTGTGTATCCGCCCTGATGCCTCCGTATCCGGCACACGTTGCACCCTATGCACTCCGCTTTCGTATTTAAGTCGGGAGTACACTCCCTTGCCTGCAATCAGCAAAATAATTTCTTTTACTCCTGCAAGCTCGGTTAAATTGGAGCTCATAATTTCCACGGTGTATCCGTTTCTTTCCGCAAAACGGGTGTACATACGGAGTAAATCGCTACCAAATAGCGCCGCTTCCTCTCCACCCGTGCCTGCACGGATTTCCAAAATAACGTTTTTTTCGTCGTTAATATCTTTGGGAATAAGCAAAAACTTAATTTCTTCCTCTGCGTTTTCCTTTTCTTTTTCAAGTTCCAAAAGCTCCTCTTTTGCCATTTCCGTAAGCTCAAGGTCCTCGTTTTGCTTAATAATTTCTTTGTGCTGGTTTATGTGGTCTAAAATCAGCACGTATTTGTCGTACTGCTCTGCCACATCCGCTATGGATGCCTGTTCTTGAGCGTATTTTCTAAACATTTCTTGATTTTGTATATTTTCCGGCAAGGAAAGTTTGTGAGAAAGCTCGTCGTATTTTTCCTTAATTGCCTTTAGTTTTTCTATCATTTAGTATTCCTCTTAAAAATTTATGTGTAAAAACGGTTTTTAGTGCATAATAAAGCTATAATTTCCCCCACACATAACGGGGTTTTCCGTTAATATCCACTCCGTAGTTTATATTAACAAATTTTTCCTCTTTTAGCAACTGCATAACCCTATCCTTTTGGGTAGCCCCTATTTCAAAAAAAATACAGCCCTTTTCCTTTAAGTATGCCTTTGCTTCCTTTATTACGGTGATGTAGTGAAAATACCCATCCGCGTCCGAAACAAGAGCGATTTTTGGCTCGAAATTTTTTACGTGGTTATCCAACCCTTCGTACTCGCTTTTACTTATATATGGGGGGTTGCAAACGATTACATCGTACTTGACCCCTATGCCCTCAAACAGGTTACCGCAGTTAAGTTTGTAGCTTTTTAAGTATTTGTCTGCGTTTATTTTAGCAACCCTTAGCGCACCTTCGCTGATGTCGCTGAAAGTGGGGGAGGGCAGGCTACACATAAGCGACAGGCTAATGCCTATACAACCGCTTCCGCAGCATAAGTCCAGCAAACTTTGATAGCCCTCTTTAATAATAACCTCCGCCGCCCCCAAAACCACGCTTTCCGTATCAAACCTCGGTATTAATACATCATCATCAACAAAAAACTTATTGCCTAAAAAATACCGCTGTTTTAGTACGTAGGCAATAGGCTTTGTAATGCACTTTTGCGCAATTTGGAAGATTTCTTTTTCCTTGGTACATTCCTCGTTAAACATTAAAATTAGTGCGGTGTAGTCCACATTAAAAGCATATTCCAGTATTTCTCTGCAATATGCTTTGTATTCCGCAATATTATTTGCTTTAAGGTACTCCTCAAGCGCTTTATTTATTTGAGATATTTTGCTCATTTAGCCTTGTTTTACCAATTCTTCCTCGTTGGCTATGGGTGTCTCTTCCGTTGTTTCCATATGAGAATAGCTTTTGCGCAACTCCTCTATTTCTTCCGGTGTTTTTTCGTTTTGAGCAATGATGAAGGCAACAATGGCTACTTCTATCATTTCGTCCTCCGGCTCTCTTGTGGTTAGCCTTTGGAGCGCAAGACCGGGCGCTAAAAGCATTTTTATAATGATATTTTTGTAGTTGTTTTTACTTGCCTTTGCAATCAGCTTTAGTATTTCGTAGGAAACCCCTGCCACTACGGGTAGCATTAAAAGTCTAAGTCCTATCCTTAAAAACCAGTTGTCGCTCCAGCCCAAAAGGGAGAACAACAATATGGAAATAGTCATAACAATAAGCAGAAAACTTGTACCGCAACGTGGGTGTAAGCGAGAACATTGTTTTGCGTGCTCCACATCTAAGGGTTGCTCGCTTTCAAAGCAGTTTATAACCTTGTGCTCTGCACCGTGATACCCAAACAACCGCTTAATATCCTTCATATTGGAGATGATTGCCAGATAAATTATAAAGATGACAATACGCACACCGCCGTCCACTAAATTTTTTAGAAAGCTGACGTCTCCCAAATTTGTGGTTAGAAAGCTTGTAAGAACGTTTGGCAGTATAAAAAACAAACCCACCGCTAGTACAACCGCAATGATAACCGCCATAAAAACCGCTACGTCCATGGGGTTTTTGTTCATTTTTTTGGCAATAAACTCTTCTGTTTTTGAGGGCTCTTCGTCAAACTCCGGGTCGTAGAGCTTTACTGCATCCGTTATGGTTTTTACCCCTAAAATAAGTATTTCTATAAAATTAACAAACCCTCTTATTATAGGAATTTTAAAAAATTTGTATTTTTGCGCAAGCGCTTTTGTGGGCTTTGCTTGGGTGGCTATGTCTTTGTTTTCTTTGCGTACCGCTATGCCCGTTACTTCTTCCGAGCGCATCATTACGCCTTCAAGCACGCCCTGTCCGCCTATGCTGGTATTTTTCATTGGTTACCTCTGTTATAAAAAAACAGACCTAACAGCCTGCTTTTTTTTGATTAAAATTAGCTTATCCGATATTGTATCTTTTCTTAAACTTGTCTACACGACCGCCAGTATCTACAAGTTTTTGCTTACCTGTAAAGAAAGGGTGACATTTAGAGCATATATCTACCTTTAGCTCTTCTCTTACCGAGCCTGTTGTAAATTCCTCACCGCATGCGCACTTTACTTTACATTCTTGATACTTAGGATGTATATCAGCTTTCATAGCTTTTCACCTCGTTTTTATAGAATAAATTAGCAATAATAATTATAACATATAATAATTAATTTGCAAGGGTTTTTTATTTGTTTTTTTGATGTTTACAGTATATTTACTTTTTTACCACTAAAATCCTTAAAATTTGTTGGAAAAGTTTTGGGGTGGGGGTAAACTGTTATGGATGGGGGGTGCAAAGAAATGTTAGATAAAAACAATGATTGCAGAATAGATTTAGTTGAAGGTTATAACTCCGGCGCTAACTTTTGGATTATGCCTGCAAAGATAATAGATACGGCTTTATCAACAGATAATATAGATAATGTAGTCGAATACAGAGAATTTGTAATATACATTGACGAAGATATTGTAGAAGCTTTTTTATACAGATATTTGTATAAACATTTTGACTGTAATATGTTTGAAAACGAAAACAGATTTGAGGGAAATTGCTTTGCAAAGGAATTCAAATGGAATTTGATACGAAACTATTATACATTAGAGAGTGTAGAAAATTTAATATGCGAAATACAAGAGGATGTTGAGGAAATAGCACACGGAGTTTACGGCGATTATTACGAAATAGATAAAATGGAAGGCTATTTACGTTTCGCTTTAGCTAATACTTGTGGAAAAGTATATAATAAAGAAGAATCCAAAGGCAAGCTATTTATGAAAAACGAAAAAATCGTATGCGATTTTTACACCAGATTTGTAAAATATATGAAAAATATGATTATAGAAGGCAAAAAAGCAGGGTATGAATTGATTTTTTTTATGGGGCCTTGAAGAAACTTTCTAAATATACCCCACAAAAAACCGCCCCTCCGCAAAACAAAAGGGCGGTTAAACTCTCAAAACTTTACTGCCAACCAAAAAATCAGATAGGCTCTATAATACCATAGTTGCCGTCTGCTCTCTTGTATAGTACGTTTACTTCGTTGCTATGCACATTTCTAAACACAAAGAAGTTATGGCTGACAAGCTCCATTTGCATAATGGCATCTTCGATTTCCATTGGTCTTGCCACAAATTTTTTGTTTCTTACTATCTGTGGCTCGTCCTCATCTTCCTCGTAATGCTCGTATACCGTTTCTTCATCAAAAGCATTATCGTGCAGACGTTTTTCCAGCTTTGTTCTGTGCTTTCTCATCTGCCTTTCGATTTTTTTAAGTGCAACGTCTATGGAAGAGTACATATCTCCCGTGGCTTCCTCGCTTCTTAGCACTATGCCGTCTACCATAACGGTTATTTCCGCAATGTGCCTTGATTTCTCAATGGCTAAGGTAACGTGCATTTCTGTATTGGCTTTAAAATAGTGGGATAGCTTTCTTGCCTTTTTGTTTACGACGTTGTTTAAATACTCCGATACATCAATATTTTTCCCTGTAATAGTAACTTTCATATGTTTGTCCCGCCTTCCTGAAAATATGTGCAAAATGTATAAAACATCCTGCTTTAAAATTCTATATTTAATTAAAAAATCCTCTTTTTTAATTAAATACAGAAGTGTCGTCTGACCTGGTCTTTTACCCCACACTCGCCATCCGGAAGGCTTGCTACTACGCATTTGCGCCTCACTCCTCTCCTCTCGCAATTTACATTGCGGATGGGCTTACACCTAACCGCACTATGCTCACAAAACTTTGTTTTGCTTACGTGGACCGCTTCGTCTGCGACTAACATCGGCTTTCAACCACAGCACGACACCTCTTTATATAATAGTACATTTTTGTGGAGATTTTGTCAAATAGGGTAAATCCGCTTATACATTAAACTTAAACAGCACCACATCTCCGTCCGCTATTACGTACTCTTTGCCCTCTTGACGCACCAAACCCTTTTCCTTGCATGCCTGCATATCTCCGTTGTGCTCTTTAAATACGTCAAATGCCACAATTTCTGCACGTATAAACCCTCGCTCAAAATCCGAGTGTATTTTTCCTGCCGCTTGCGGTGCTTTTGTGCCTTTGGTTATTGTCCAAGCACGCACCTCCTTTTCTCCTGCGGTTAGGTAGCTTATTAGCCCAAGTAATGCGTAAGATTTCTTAATAAGTTTGGAAAGTCCGCTTTCGTTAATGCCAAGCTCGGCTATAAAAAGCTCCTTTTCCTCCTCTTCCAAACCGCTTAATTCCTCTTCCACCTTTGCGCAAATGGTTATAACCTCACTGTTTTGCGCCACCGCATACTCTTCTAAGGGCTTGAGTACGGAAATATCCGTCCTGCCCACCTGCTCTTCGGAAATATTTCCTACATATATTACGGGCTTGCTTGTAAGCAAAAACATATTACTTACAACTTCCTGCTCTTCTTCGGTAAAATCCATATTTTGCACAAATACCCCTTTTTCTAATTTTTCTATGATTTTTGTGCAAAGTTCTGCCTCCGTTGCGTATTGCTTGTCTCCGGATTTTTTCATTTTTCCTGCTTTATCCAGCCTTTTGCCCACCGTTTCAATATCTGCAAAAATAAGCTCGTAGTTTATGGTTTCCACGTCTCGCAGAGGGCTTATTTCCCCATCTACATGGGTTATGTTTGCGTCCTCAAAACAGCGCACCACCTCTATTATGGCATCCACCTCTCTAATGTGAGACAAAAATTTGTTGCCTAAACCTTCCCCCTTGCTTGCCCCTTTAACAAGCCCTGCAATATCCACAAATTCTATGGTTGCCGGCGTAAATTTTTTAGGGTTATATATTTTAGCAAGATAGTCCATACGGCTATCGGGCACGGAAACTATGCCCACATTTGGCTCTATGGTGCAAAAAGGGTAGTTGGCACACACCGCCCCTGCCTGTGTAAGTGCGTTAAACAATGTGCTTTTGCCCACGTTGGGTAGTCCCACAACTCCTAATTTCATTATAAAAAATTCCTTTCTTTGTCTAATTTTGCATATTGCTATATATTATACCATTTTTTTAACTGTATTAAAACAATTTTATTCTCTGCAAAAGTATATTGCATATAAGCCCCATGCAAAAACCGCTTATAGCCCCTGTAATAAGCAACAAAGGCAGATAGTACCCCACCTGCACGGTAGAGGTTATAAACACCGCAACCAAAGACTGCACAATGTTGTGGGTAAGTGCGCCTAAAACGCTTACTTTTATTATGCTCAAACGTTTTTTAAACATCATCATCACCAAAATGCTAAAAATTCCGCCCAAAAGGGAAAATAACAGCATGGTAATTCCTCCACTTAAAAATGCGGTTAAAATAGACCTAATTACGCAAATGGTAAGGGCATAAGAAAGCCCAAGGGCGTACAGGGCAAACATGGAAACTATGCTTGCAAGCCCTAATTTTATGCCGGGTAACATAGGTATGGTAATTGCCGTATCTATTAAAGACAGCCCAATGGCAAGAGCACAAAGTACGGCACTTAAAACAAATTTAGACATCCCCTTGCTACTGAGTGACTGCATCTACCTCCCCCTTTCCCGTTATGGTGATGCTGACTTTATTGGGCAAGCACACAATGGCGGAGTTTTGCCTGTTTATTTTACTGTTTGTGCACACTTTGTCCGGACAATCGGCGTAAGAAATAAACGCCATGCCATCTTTTATTTCTAAGATGTTGGTGTAATCCCCATTAATTTCCATGGTAGCACTTTGGTTTAGGGGCATATTTCCAATAACTTCGCCGTTTTTTGTAACTCTGACGTTACTACCCACCTCGCCTGCGTTTAAAATAAAAAAAAGCAATATGCCTATTGCAACAATAATTACGCTAAAAGCAACATCGCTCTTTGAAAAATACTTCATTTTCCTTCCCCGCTACTTAAACCGCTTAATTCGTAACTTTTTTCGGTAATTTTAAGGTTGTAGCTAAAATTGTCCGTAGTATACACCTTTTTTTCTTTGGTGATGAAAAGTGCATCTATATGGTTTTTGTTTGCAAACTCCATGCCTGCCCTAAGCCCCATTATAAAAAGTGCGGTGGAGTAAGCATCTGTTGCTATTCCGCTTTCGTTTATAACGGTTACGCTGAGAAGTTCGTTTTGTATGGGCGCTAAAGTGTTTGGGTCTATTATGTGGGAGTATTTTATGTCGTCCTTTTCAAAAAAAATCTCGTAAATTCCCGAGGTGGAAATGCAGGTGTCTTTAATTTCCATTGTTGCCATGTACCCGTCTTTTAGTGGGTCTTTAATGCCTACAACATAAGCGCCTTCGGGTTTGGTACCTTTTACGTAAATGCTACCCCCCACTATTATTAAACCGCTTTTTGCCTCCTGCATATTTTCTTTGGCAATATCTAAGGCATACCCCTTTGCAATACCGCCTAAGTCTATTATTGCACCGTCTGTGGTAACGTAGCTTCCGTCTATTTTAATGTTTTCGCAATTTGTTGTTTCTTTTAGTGATTTTAACTCTTCTGCTTCCACTACCCTTGGGTTTTGGGTATTAACCCCCCACGCCTCAACCACCGCACCTAAGGCAGGATTAAAAGCACCGCCCGTTTCCTCTCTAAAGGTTAGTGCGGTTTTTAGCACGTAAAGAGTGCTGTCGTCCACTATTGCTTTTTGTTGGGTGTTTAAACGGTATACATCGCTGTCTGTAATGGTTTTGGACATTAAGTTTTCTATCTGCTTAAAATCTGCATTGTTTTTTTCTATTATGCTTTTATCGCCGTATATACTTTGGGAGATAAAAGTATTTAATGCAAAACTTTCGCTTGTGTTGTTTTTGGTGCAACCTCCCACAACCAAAAGGGACACGCAAAGGATAGCTAAGGTAATCCATGCTAAAAATTTTCTCATTATTAACTATACGCCTTTATTAAGAGAATGGCTGCGAGTATTAAAAATGGTATAAATAAAAGCAACCGTCTATGCCATAACTTCATAATATTTAGTGCTCCGCTATAAAAGCAAAACTAATATAGCCCAATTTTATTTAACTTTAAAATTAAGTAACTTCCGGTTATACGGGTGTTTGCTAATTTGCAATACAGTTACAAATTAAATCTGTTTTAGATATAATCTGTAAAGATAACATCTGTTAAAGATTAATATCTACGTTTTTACCCTTGGTTTTAAAATTGTTTTCCTGTTGCCTAACGTTGTCCGATTTAGTAACCGTACGTGCCTGACCACCGGAAACATAGGGACGTCCACATTCGGGACAAACATCCATAAAAATGCTTACACTTTGCGAAACCACAACTCTGCCTTCGCTTTGGGCCTTTGCTCTGTCTCTGGAAATATGTTCGCCTTCATGGCTTGCAACTGCCGCCGCCGCCGCTTCGGGAGCAAGTTTTGTAGGGGATTTCATAGAAACACCCATATCCGAAGAACCATCTTGATACTTTCTGTTTGCACAAGTTTGGCACTCGTACATACCGCTGTTTGTAACAAGGTTGTTATCCGTTTTTCTTCCTGCACCGTTTTGATTAGCGCCTTTAACAGTTTTTTCAATGGACATACCCGTATTCCTGTCTGTATTAAGCTTTTGCGCAACCTGCATATTATTTGCATTGTTTTGTTGCGTGTTGTTTACAGGAGGTTCTTTTGGTATATTTAATGCCATTGTTTTCACCTCTTTGCATATTTTTTTATATTATATCATATATATTGTAAAAAAAAAATATACATTTTGTTAATTTACATATATAATTGTGTATAATTAATTAGTTTTCTGAAAAAAGGGGGAATTAATATGCAAGTCAACGAAAAAAGAGATAGTTGGGGTAATCGCTCTGCATTTATTTTTGCGGCGGTAGCCTCTGCGGTTGGCATAGGAAATGCTTGGCGGTTTGCCGGTCAGGTGTATCAAAATGGGGGAGGCGCTTTTTTAATACCCTACATTATTGCTATTATTACTTTTGGCATACCCATTCTTATTTTGGAAATTTCCATAGGCAAAAAATATCAGTTGGGCGCACCTTCCGCCATGGCGCAAATGCGTAAAAGTTTTGAGTGGATTGGCTGGGCGGGGGTGCTTACCTGCTTTGTAATATCCTCCTACTACTCCACCATAATAGCCTGGATAGTGGCCTACATCTTTTACTCCTTTACAATGCCTTGGGGAGGGGATCCGGCGGCGTTCTTTCAAGAAGAAGTGCTTAAACTGAGTGCCTCACCGGGAGAGCTTGGAGGCTTTTCTTGGATAGTGGTAATAGGGCTTGTACTTACTTGGTTACTTGTTATATTTGCTTTGAGACGAGGGGTAAAATCTTTAGGCAAAATATCTAAATGGACGGTGCTTGTACCCATTGTAATACTTGCAATTATGTGTATACAGGGGCTGTCTATGCCGGGCGCACTTGACGGTATTAAGTATTACATAACTCCAAAATGGGAGGTGCTTGTAGACCCTAACACCGCAGGACAGATTTGGGGTGCTGCTTTTGGGCAGGTGTGTTACAGCATGAGTATTTTATTTGCCATAATGATTTCCTACGGCAGTTATTTAAGCAAAAAAACCAACGTGGTAAAAGATGCGGTTATAATAGGTGGTGCAGATTTAGGCATAAGTCTGTTTGCCGGGTTTGTGGTATTTGCAACCCTTGGATTTTTATCCTTCCAAACCAAAACACCCATAGACCAAATGAGCTATCAAGGGGTTATGCTTGCCTTTGTAACCTACCCTCAAGCCTTAGCCAACTTCCCCGGCGGTGCGGTGGTGGGCTCTATATTCTCCGTGTTGTTTTTCCTAATGTTGTTTGGGCTTGCCATAGGCTCGCTGTTTTCCATTGTGGAAACCATTGCCACCTCCGTTATGGATAAATTTAAGCTTACTCACAAAAAAGCCGTTACCCTTGTGGGTAGTGTTTGTTTTGTGATGTCCATGCTTTTTGCCACTAACGCAGGGCTTTACTGGTTAGATATTGTAGACCACTTTACCAACGAATTTAATTTGCTTATGATAGGAGTGCTTGAAACCATAGCGGTTGCTTGGATATTTGGCATCGGCAAAATGAGAAGCATTGTAAACGAAGGTGCGGTAAAACCCATTGGCAAGTGGTGGAGCGCTATTGTAAAATATTTGTGCCCTGCCGTTTGTATTATATTAAGCGGTAGTTTCCTTTATACAAACCTAACAAAAGCCTACGGCGGATACGAGCAACAATACCTTATTGCAGGGGGTTGGGCGGTTATAATTGCCACCTTTGTACTTGCAATAATACTGTCTAAAGTTAAAGGCAAAAAAACAGAGGAAAGCAAGGTAGCGGAGTGAAATTTGCTTTTTGCCTAACCTACTTTAAGTAACAAAAAAACTGAAAATTTCTGCAATTATTTGAAGTATCAAAGAAAACAGTAATTTTTAGTTTTTTTACTTGCATAATATTTTTAATATTGTATAATGTATGGTAACAAAGAAAAATCATTCCACAAAAAGAAATATTTACACAAGGAGAGAAAACATGAGCAAAGTTTTAAAAAGATTTGTAGTTATTGTTATTGTTGCAACTTTAGTTTTAGTACCCTGCGTTACGGCGTTTGCACAAGAAACAATTAATTTTAAACCTGAAGACCAACAAGAAGTAGCGCCGGTGGCAGATGTAAATGCTATTGCAGAAACACCCTCCCTGCAGATTTACAACCCCATACCCACAGAGGAATACGATGCCTCTGTTATGCAGTCGGAAGAATTATTAGCCCTGCAAAACGCAACGGGTGTTGAGGCATTTGTGTCCAGATTTTACCTAATTTGCTTAGGCAGACCTGTGGACGAAACAGGACTGAGAGAGTGGTCTAAAGGCTTAGTAGACGGCACAAGCAGTGCGGCTAAGTTTGCACAAGGCATAGTAAACAGCACCGAATTCCAAAACAAAAACTACACGGATTCCGCATTTGTGGACATTATGTACTTTGCGTTTTTTAACAGACCTTCTGACGAAGGTGGAAAGCAAGGTTGGGTAGATGCCTTAGATAAAGGTTATTCCAGAAACAGAGTGCTTAGCGGTTTTATTAATTCCGACGAGTTTGGCGCATTATGTGCGGCATATGGAATTACAAAAGGGGAAATGGAATTAACACTACCTTCGGATCAATATCCGGATATAGGCGCATTTGTAACACGTTTTTATAAATTATGCTTAGGACGTGCCCCCGACAACACGGGACTGCAAGATTGGGTTAGCGCACTTATAGGTGGCAAAACAACAGGCACAGATGTTGCAAAAGGCTTTGTATTTAGCAAAGAATTTGTAGATAAAAGAATTGTAAACACAGATTTTATTGAGATTATGTATCTTGCGTTCTTCGGCAGAAATGCAGACCCCGGCGGATTTAGCGCTTGGGTGGAAGCATTAGACGAAGGCACAGACCGTAACGATGTTATGGCAGGCTTTACAAATTCTGCGGAATTTACAGGCATATGCAGCAGCTACGGCATACAAAGAGGAACAATGGACAAATTGCCCCCCTACCCACTACCGGGCAGACCGGCGGCACCCACAATTTCTTCTATTAGCTCTAACGGCTCGGCAGCGGTTATAAACATTGCGCCGGCAGCCGGCTCGTCTGTCACGGCATACGAAATTTGGTGGGTATATCAACCACGCAGTGCTATGATAATAGGTGTTACAACCACCAACCAATATATAGATGAAGACGTTAAAAAGGGAAGATCTTACGAGTATTACGTAAAAGCGGTTAAAGAAGTTGCACCCACACAGCTTACACGCTCCTATGCTTCGGACACTGCAAGAGTTACCATTTAACTTATATAATCAGCATTAAATCAACCAATAAAGAAACACCCAAAAGGGTGTTTCTTTTTCGTCTGCATAAGCTATTCATTATATTCTTGAGTTTGTCTAAGTTGCAAGTTATGTCTTTTCCATAGTCGAATTATGTC
This sequence comes from uncultured Christensenellaceae bacterium, assembly GCA_964628515.1. Classification (GTDB taxonomy): domain Bacteria; phylum Bacillota; class Clostridia; order Christensenellales; family Christensenellaceae; genus CAZVNZ01. The sequence goes on along the minus strand of CAZVNZ010000004.1, from coordinate 18,808 downwards.
TGTACCTAAGTTGCATTATGTCTTTCCTAAGCTGCATTATGTCTTTCCTAAGCTGCATTATGTCTTTCCTAAGTTGCTTATGTGAAACTTAAAATGTCTGAACTTTTCGCTTACTTGCAGACGATTTATCTAAAACCTGCCGCCTCGGGGGGCAAAGCGGTTTAGCATTGTTAATACATTTCTATATAGGACTCTCTGTTTGGCCCTACCGAAACATATTTTATTTGGCAATCTACTGCATTTTGTATGTATTCTATATATTTTAAGGCATTTGTGGGTAAATCCTGCTTTCTCCTTATTTGAGAAATATCTTTAGCCCAGCCCTCTAAATACTCATATTTAGGCATTGCATCAATTAAACGTTGCCCCGAGGGGAATTTTTTTGTAGCCTCTCCGTTTATGATGTACTCCTTGCACACGGGTATTTTTTCCATATAGGATAGTATATCTAATTTGGTTAGTGCGAGGCAGTCTGCGCCCTGTATACTTACTCCGTATTTTGATGCCACTACGTCAAATCCGCCTACTCGTCTTGGTCTGCCGGTGGTGGCTCCGTACTCTGCTCCTGCCTCTCTTAGTTTTTGTGCTTCCTCTCCTGCCATTTCTGCGCAAAAAGGTCCTTGCCCTACGCATGTGGAGTATGCCTTTAAAATCCCAATTACATTGGTGAGCTTTAAAGCGGGTATACCTGCGCCTATGGGTGCATATGACGCTATGGTAGAAGACGAAGAGGTGTAGGGGTAAATACCAAAGTCAATATCCCTAAGTGCACCTAATTGTGCCTCAAACATTATGTCTTTGCCCTCTTTGTTTGCTTCTAAGAGATAATCTCCCACATCGCAAATATAGGGTAGCAGTGGCTGTGCGTTCTTATAAAGCCATCTGTAAAGCACATCATCATCAAAATTATCAGAGTTATATGCCTTGGCGAGTGTAATATTTTTGTACTCTGTAAGGCTTCTTAGCTTTTGCTTGTCTAAATTAAACAAGTCCTCTGCCCGTATACCTTTTTTAAGATATTTATCGCTGTAAACGGGGGCTATCCCCTTTCGTGTAGAGCCGTAGTTGCCTTCTCCTAAGCGCTCTTCTTCCAAAATATCCTGAGCTACGTGGTAGGGCATACATATAATTGCTTTTTCGCTTATTTTAAGATTTTTGGGGGATATTTCCACCCCCGCCTCTTTTAGCCGTGCAATTTCTTTGTTTAAATGCTCAATGTCTATTACCATTCCGTTGCCCATTACGTTTACAACGTCTTTTCGTAGTATTCCCGATGGTAGTAGATTTAGGATAAACTTTCCGCTGTCGTTAATTACTGTGTGTCCTGCGTTGTTTCCGCCTTGGTATCTTACAACCACATTGTACCTTTCGCTAAGCAAGTCCACCATTCTGCCCTTGCCTTCGTCGCCCCAGTTAATTCCAACTATTGCAGTTAGCATATTACCTTCCTTCTTGTAGCTTTAACCTACACTTTGTTTACGTTATCATTTTACCACATTTGCATCATTTGTCAATAGTTTTTTGAAATTTTGTTTTATGAATATTTCAATATTATATATTAATTCATACTATTTATTATTTTAAAAGAGATAAATGAAATTTATAAGTGAATGTGTTTCATAAAAATTATTTGATGTAAAGTGATGTGCTTTATGATATAATAAACTATTATAATAAGAAATAAGGCAAGAATGGTGAGCAAATAATGTTTGAAGGTAAGAAAATATTAATAACCGGCGGTACAGGTTCTTTTGGAAATACTGTACTTAAAAGGTTTTTAAACACCTCAATATCCGAAATACGCATTTTTTCCAGAGACGAAAAAAAGCAGGACGATATGCGTAAAAAGTATAAAAGCAACAAACTAAAGTTTTATATAGGCAATGTAAGGGAGAAATCCACCATAAGAGATGCAGTCAGAGATGTGGATTATATTTTTCATGCGGCGGCGCTAAAACAGGTGCCGGCTTGTGAGTTTTTTCCTATTGAAGCGGTAAAAACCAACGTTTTGGGCACGGAAAATGTGCTAAACTGTGCAATAGATGCAGGGGTTAAAAAGGTGGTGTGCTTATCTACGGACAAAGCCGCCTACCCCATAAATGCCATGGGAATTTCCAAAGCCATGATGGAAAAAATATTTGTAGCAAAATCTCGCACGGTACAGCCGGAAACCACCACCATTTGCGGTACTCGCTACGGTAATGTAATGGCGTCTCGAGGCTCGGTAATACCCTTATTTGTACAGCAAATTAAAGCAGGACAGCCCCTAACGGTAACGGACGGCAATATGACCCGCTTTTTAATGAGTTTGGACGAAGCGGTGGAATTGGTGCTTTATGCTTACACCAACGCAAACAGCGGAGATATTTTAGTGCAAAAATCCCCTGCTTGCACCGTGTTTACCTTAGCACAGGCACTTACGGAAATTTTTGATGTAAAATCACCAATAAAAACCATAGGTTTCAGGCACGGAGAAAAACTCTACGAAACTTTGCTAACCAAAGAAGAATACGCAAAAGCGGAGGACTTAGGCAACTACTACCGCATACCCATAGACGAGCGAGACTTAAACTATGAAAACTTTGAAGCCGGAGGTACCGAAGGCGCCGAGGGAGAGTATAACTCCAACATCACATATAGATTAAATGTAGAGGAAACCAAAGAAAGATTGCTAAAACTGCCTTTTATAAAAAGAGAGCTTGCAGGCACGGACAGGGAGGGATATTTTTATGAAGAAGGCTGATTTTCTGGTGTTTGGCGGCAGCGGAATGGCAGGGCATACCGTGTGTTTGTACCTAACGGCGCAGGGGCATAACGTAACTTCCTTTGATATTCGCCCTTCCAATATTTGCAAAAGCATTACAGGAGATGTACGAGACACGGCGAGTGTGGAAAACTTGATTTCTTCTAATAATTATGATGCGGTTATAAATTGCGTGGGTATTCTTAATCAATTTGCGGAGGAAAACAAAGAGCTTGCGGTTTTTTTAAACAGCTATTTTCCCCATTTTTTAGCCTCTTTATTAAAGGACAGCCAAACCCAACTGATACACATGAGCACAGATTGCGTGTTTTCGGGAAAAAAAGGTGGCTATACGGAGATGGATTTTCCCGATGGGCAAACCTTTTACGACAGAACCAAAGCTCTTGGTGAAATTACAAACACTAAAGACATTACCCTCAGAGACTCCATAATAGGCCCTGACATTAACCAAAAGGGCATAGGACTTTTTAACTGGTTTATGAAGCAAGAGGGCAGTATAAAGGGATACACCAAAGCAATGTGGACGGGGCTTACCACCATTTGTCTTGCAAAGGCAATGGAGTGCGCCGCCCTTAGCCGTGTGGGCGGACTTGTAAATTTAGTGCCAAACACCGCCATAAGCAAGTACGATTTACTGTGTTTGTTTAATAAATATTTTAAAAATAATTCGCTGATTATAGAGCCTTACGACGATTTTGTATCGGATAAATCTTTAATACGCACAAATTTTAATTTGGAATATAAAGTCCCGGATTATGAAACGATGGTGGAAGAAATGGCTCGTTGGGTGGAAAAATACAGCAGTTATTATAATTTTTAAATAAGTGTGTATATTTGTGCTTTTGCTTGCAAAACATTTATATATTTAGTATAATAACTTTGTTATATATAGATTATTTGGAGGCTGGTTATGGCTATAGAATATTTTCAAATTAAAGAAAGAGACTACGATTTAGTAGAGCAATTAGTTCGTTTAGAAGAAGAACAGGGGGACAGCGCCTTAGATGTTTTTGATTTAATTGCAATGCTAAGACACTCCAGAGTATACGTAGCGGTAGAATACGACGAAGTTTTAGGCGTAGTATATTTTATGCGTAACTTTGATAATCCGGATAAAGTATTTTTGCACAGCATAAATATTATTAATCCGCAAGCAACACCTAACCTTGCATCTTCCTTTTTAAATATCGCATTTGCGGATATGAAAACTTTTGGCATAAAAACGGTAGAAGTAAATGTGGACCCACAAAATTACAGAGCATTAAAAATATACAGAGAGCAACTCGGTTTCTTCCCTAACGAAAGCTTCCAAAACGAGTTTTTAAACGGCGAAGAAATTTTAATGTTGCAAAAGGAGCTTTAAGGAGTTTTGTAGCTGTTGAGTTTTTGGGGCAGTTTGGAGGCTTTTGTGGCCTTGGGCTATTGGTCTTTTAAGGACTGTCGGGCTGATGGGGGCTGTTGGGCTGTTAAGTCGTGAAGTCTTAAGGTTGTACAACCGCAAACACTTGTTAGCTGTAACGAAGTATTGGTCTTTTTGGGCTAATGATTAGTTTTTTGGATTTAAACCGCCTTTGGGTTTTATCGGGCGGTTTTTTTGTGGGCATTTTGGTGGGTAAAACATATTTGGGCTTTATTTGGACTTAATTATTGCTTGATATTTAATAATTCTAATATTATAATATAATTATATTAAGATTATAATATAAAGGCGGTATAATATGGAATTTTCGGTATATGAGGGCTTGGCAGACTTACTAAAAGTAGTGGCACACCCTGTGCGTCTGTGTATATTGGGTGGGCTTGTATTAAAGGGAAGTAGCGATGTTAAAACTATGCAAGAAAGCCTAAAAGTGTCTCAATCCTGTGTTTCTCAGCATTTAGCAAAACTAAGGGCAGAAAAAATAATTACAGCCAAGCGCAATAATAACCGTATGATATACTCCATAACCAACGAAAAGGTAAAAAGCTTAATTATAGAAATTTTGCGTGTAAGATGAGTTTTTGCGGTAGTATGTAAGCCTTTGGTATTGCGTTTTCTTGCTTTTGCACACAACCGGCAACTTACCCCCCTTGCCAACAACAAAAATCTATGTTAAACTAACATCATCAAAATAAAATAATGAGAAAGCTTTGCCGCCGGGTAGAGCGTATGGGCATTCGGTTTTATATCAGCAGGCCATAGAAGATATAAAACGCAGAGTGTTTTTTTATTTCTGTTTTTGAGTGCTACTAAACCTTACAAAAGGAGAAGTTATGCAAAACAAATTACTTTTAACATTTGCTAAATACGTTAGTCTAAATGTGCTTGGAATGATAGGGCTTTCGTGCTATATTTTGGCAGACACCTTTTTTATTTCCGCAAAAATGGGCGCAAACGGACTTACGGCACTTAATCTTGCTTTACCTGTATACAGCTTGATTAACGGATTGGGGTTGATGCTTGGTGTAGGCGGAGGTACAAAATTTGCCTTGCTAAAAACGGAGCATAAGCACATTTGCGCAAACGCAACTTTTACAAACAGCCTTTTTGCAGGTGGTGTAATTGGGTTGGTAATTACTGTTGCAGGCGTGTTGTTTTCTCAAAATTTAAGTACCGCTTTAGGCGCAAATGCCGAGTCCTTCGACTACACAAATATCTATTTAAAAACAATTATGTGCTTTGCCCCCTGTTTTATTGTAAACAACATTGTTGCAGGCTTTGTAAGAAACAACGGCTCGCCCAAACTTGCTATGATTGCCATGCTTTGTGCAAGCTTTTCAAATATAGTGCTTGATTATGTGTTTGTTTTCCCCTTTAATATGGGGATGTTTGGCGCCGCCTTTGCAACGGGGTTAGCACCTGTTTTCAGCTTGTGCGTACTCTCGTTGCACTTTAAGCAAAATAAAGGGCTTAAAGCCATAAAATGCAAGCTAAAACTAAAAACGATTAAACAAATAACCACCCTTGGAGTGTCCTCCTTTATTACGGAGATTTCTTCCGGTATTGTGATGCTTGTGTTTAACATGGTGTTGCTGGGTATTTCCGGTAATGTGGCGGTAGCGGCTTACGGCGTGGTGGCAAATATTGCCCTTGTGGGCATCTCCGTTTTTGTGGGTGTTGCACAAGGTATGCAACCCGTACTTACCACTTCCTTTGGCAAAAACAATATAAAGGAAGTAAAAAGCATATATAAATACGGAGTTGCTACCGCTCTTGCTTTTGCCATCATCATCTACATAATAATACTGATTTTTGCCCTAAATATAGTGGATGTTTTTAACAGCCAAAATAACTTGGCACTAAAGGAAATGGCGGTGGTGGGTATGTATATTTATTTTATGGGGTTCTTCTTTGGGGGTATAAATATAGTGCGTTCGGCGGCATTAAGTGCAATAAAACAGCCAAAGCCCGCCTTTCTAATTTCTCTTTTAAGGGGATGCAGTATAATAATTCCCATAGTGATACTGCTTGGTTTGGTTTTTGGAATAACGGGGGTGTGGGTGGCATATCCCTTGGTAGAGGGGGTTGCTTTTGGTGTGGGTGTTTGGTTGATAGCAAGGCTTAGGTGCAACAACCATAGTTTTGAGGGGGGCTGAAAACTTGGGTAAAGCCCTCTTACTTAGCGCCTTTATAGCCGTGTTTTTCTGCGTTTCCCAATAGATATAAAAACATAAATACGGGTAAGCGTAAAATTTTCTTTTTTCCTGCGGAATTTTGTATGCCGTAGTCGTCCGCCCTCTTTGTTACAACAATAGCGCTGGTGGCTTCGTCCGCCAAATCGTAGATGGCATCTTTTTTGTCTATGATAGCGTTTTCTCTGTATTTAACTTCTATGAGTATTTTGCCGTTTGGGTACTCCACAACAACATCAATTTCGTTACCCTTTTTGCCCCCTCTAAAGTAGCCTACTTTTGTGGCATTTTGATAGTAAAAGGCTACAATATGCTTGTATATTGCTGTTTCTACCGTTATTCCCAACTGCACAGGATCTATGAGCAAATTATCGTCCATTAAAACGGCATTGCGTATGGCGGCATCTGCAATATATATTTTTGCCTTTGCTTTTAAAACCTTTTTGCCCCCCATATCCACAGGCATACTGCGGTAAATTAAATTTGCGCTCTCCATATATTCGATATAATCGTCCAAGGTGGCTCGGCTTACTCCGTCAAGCTCTTTTGCGATTGCATCTATGGCAATAATGTTGGAAGAATAATAGCACAAATATAGGAAAATACGCTCAAGCTCGGTGGAATTACGAATGTTATAAAGGGAAGGGATATCCCTTTTCAATACCTTATCCACAACATCTTCTCGCATAATAGCCTGAGCAAGAAAATCATCTTTTGCAAGGGCAAGCTCGGGAAAGCCTCCCACAGTCAAATATCTGTTAAAATGTCTTTGCAATCCGGATAGTTTGGTTGCAAGAAGGGTAAGCTTACGTTTGTCATAACCCACGAGGTCGGTTGGTTTGACATCTGCCGAAATATCCGCTTGCTCCACATTTAGCATCTCGCAATATTCGTAAAAAGAAAGGGTGGGCACTTGCACAACCGTCCAGCGTCCGACACCGCTTTCGACGGCTTTTTTACGCAAAACAGGGCTTGCAGAGCCTGTCGCAATCATACGTGAAAGGGGTTGAGTATCATATATTGTTTTTATCCAGCCGTCCCAATCGGTAGCGTATTGAATTTCGTCAAGAAAATAATAGCAATCCTCGTAGCCGTAAATGTTTGAGTGATAGCAGTCCAAAACCTCGTTTAGCTTGCATAGCTTTAGTAGAGGGTGGTCTAAGGATATAAATACTATTTGAAGTGGGTTTATGCCTATGCTCAGTAATTCGTCTATAATTTGATATTGAATTGTGGTTTTGCCCACCCTACGTGTGCCTGTAAGTATAACCGTGCGACGAATACTCTCGTGTATAAGCAATCGCTTAGCCTCGTAAAAAGCAAAACGCTTAAAAGTCCTGCGAAACTCAGTACGAAGTGCCCCCGATTTCCACCACGGATTAAATGCAGTCAATACCTTTAATATATTATCGTCGGATGCAACGCCCATAAAATCACCTCTTTTTTATTGTTTCTCTATAATGCTATGTATATTATATATTATCATTAAATATAATGCAATATATATATTATATTTTCTACTAATTATTGTAATATATACTTAGCACTTTGAAAATATAATTTGTATAATATACTTTACATTATTTTCCAAAACAATCACCAAGTCAATGTTTTTTATATTAACCGCACCCAATTTCAGACGTAGGCATACGAAGCGAAATCACACAAAACCCACAAAAGTTACCACCCAACCCAAATTAAGAACCACTACTTAGGTTACATGGCATCACCATAAAACCAAAAGCACCCAAAGTTTATTTTTTCCCAATAGAATTGCATCACTAAAAATCAAAAAAGCAAAAAATATGCTGTTAATTTCTTACAAATTATAGTATAATATCTTTTAGTGTTTTACAAAAAGCACTACAAATTTTAGGAGAGTATAAAAATTGTTTTATAAATATTTTATTGTAATAGGAATAGCAATGCTACCCATTTTAGAGTTAAAAGCGGCAATACCTGTTGGTGTATTTAGCGGTATTCCCCTTTGGGAAACCTTTATTTTAGCCGTTATCGGAAGCTCTATCCCCATTCCCTTTATATTGTTTTTTATTAAAAAAATAATACATTGGATGCAAAAAAGCAAAGTAAACCTTTTTAACAGGTTTTCCAACTGGCTTGTGGGCAAGGTAGAAAAGCACAAAGGCAAAATTGAAAAATATGCCTATTTAGGACTGTTTGCATTTGTTGCAATCCCCCTACCCGGCACAGGAGTGTGGACAGGGTCGCTGATTGCCGCAATGCTGGATTTAAAGCTAAAGTATTCTATGCCTGTAATTATTGTGGGAAATATTGTTGCAGGGCTTATTATGCTTTTTGTTACAAGGACAATACACGTTGCGGTTGCATAAAAAATGGATACTGAAAAAAAGCAAAATACTTTTTTAAAAACTACTTTTGTTGTTACATTAATAATTATTTTAAGTAAAGTTGCCGGATTTGCCAGAGACATATTCTTTTCCGCTACCTTTGGGATGAGTATGGCATCAGACGCCTACAATATGGCGTACACCATGCTAAATACCGTATCTCTTGTTTTTCTTATGGGCATTAGTGCCACTTTTATACCCATTTACACAAAAGCACGCATGAAGTTTGGGGAAGACCAAGCCCATTTATACGCAAGCAACATACTTAATTTATATATGGTGCTTGGCTTACTCGTAGGCATTTTAGGGTTTTTGTTTGCCCCTGAAATTACTAAGTTTTTATGGTATGGTGATGCACAAACAGGAGAGTTAATAGTTACCCTATCCCAAATATTATACCCTTCGTTGATGTTTTACGCAGTTTCGGGCGTGCTTGTAAATATTTTAAATGCACGGAAAAAATTTATCCCCGAGCAACTAATAGGCTTTGCGCTGTCCTTTTGTGTAATACTTGCCTGCGTAGTATTTAAAGACATTGTGGCGGTAACGATATCTACCGCACTATCTGCAATTTTGCAGGTTATAATACTCATACCCTTTTTGCGTAAAAACTTTAAGTATAAGAAGTCGCTAAACCTTAAAAACAAAGAGTTGCGACGCACCTTTAAGCTTGCTGTACCCTCTTTAATAAGCATTGCTTTTGATGATATTAACAGCCTCACCAATAGAATGTTTGCCTCTAATATGGGGCTTGGTGTGGTAAGCTCTTTAAGGTACAGTTATACCCTCGTACAAACTGCGCTGGGCATTTTAATAGTGCCTATAACCACCATTATGTTTTCCGAATTAAGCGGTTTGGCGGCGGCAAAAAAGATGGACGAAATTAAAAGTGCGGTATGCAAATCTTTGGAGGTTGTAGCATTAATAACCCTTCCCATTATTGTGATAGCGGTAGTATGCAGTAAAGAGGTTATTGGGCTGGTATATCAAAGGGGCAATTTTACATTGGAAAATACTTTGTTTACCGCACCCGTTTTTGCCCTCTACATTGTGGGTATTTTCGCCTTTGGCATACGCAACTTTTTAACACGGGTATTCTACGCATTACAGCTAACAAAAATCCCCATGATAATAGGGATTGTAACGGTTAGCATCAATATATTGCTAAACTATTTGCTAAAGGATGTTTTAGGAGCAAAGGGGCTTACCCTTGCAACATCTCTTTCGGGGTTTTTAGGGGCAATACTCATGCTTATAACTCTGCGCAAAAAATTAGGCGATATTGGCTTAAAAAAATCCTTAGGGCAGTTTGCAAAAATATTTTTATGCACGGCAATAAGTGCAGTTATTATAATACTTTTGCATAATTGGCTACTTAGTATATTTACCGCACAAGTGTTTAGCAGTTATTTGACTATCTTTATAATATGCACGGTAGCAGGGCTTGGCATATATATGCTATTTGCCTTTTTGCTTAAAATTAACATGGCGTCAAGCCTTGGCGCTATGGTAAAATCCAAATTTAGACGAAATAAATAACTACTTTTTTCATTTGTGATATACCGCTACAAAGTTTCAAATATAAAATCCAAATTTTTTAGCGTGTTAATAAATTGTTTACTCAAAAATCCTCTAACTACGTTGACAATAATATATTTTAGTTTGTATAATTAATATATCAACATTTTGTTGAAATATTTGTATGAGGTAAAAATATGAAAGGAATAAAAGGGGCAGTAATTATTGCGGTAATTGTTGTATTATTTATAGCAACATCCGTAACTGCGTTTGCTTTGGAAGCTAACAGTAAAAACAGTATAAATACCGTTTGCGATAATAAGTGTGCTACAAGCGAAGTGTGCAATGTTAAGGATTGCATAAATGGCGGCAACTGCACCAATAACGGAATATGTGCAGATAAAGGCGCTTGTGCCAATGGTGATGCTTGTGCCAACAAAGGTGCTTGTGTAAACGATGGTGCATATACCGGCAACGGCTCGTGTGCAAACGCAAACAGTTGTGTAAAGGTAGCAGGCACAACCGCTAAAACCGCCGAAAGCCAAAACGGTTGCGGTATGAGAAATATGCAAAACGCTTTATGGAACACTAAAATTAATGGATAGTATTTGCTTGGCATAAGCCCTTCAATCATCATTATGAAAAATTAGGCTATGAATAAAAGGCATACTTTAGGTTTGTTAAAGTATGCCTTTAGTCATATACAATATGTGAGTGCTTTTTCTTAAACCAAAATGCTGATTTTAATATAGCATTGTTGATTTTGGTTGTCAAGGGGTGGTTTTACAACCCCTTTGATTTGCTATTTCCACCAACATTTATTGACCCACTAACCCAATCATCACCATTAAAAAAGCTTTGCCCCATGTAATTTTACTGTTATACTGTAATTAACAACAAAAATGATTTTGAGGAGAACACAAATGGCAGAACTGACTTCTTTGGAAAACATAGGAAAAGAAATGGACAGAAAGCTAAAATCCGTAGAAATTTCCACGGCGGAGGAATTAATTAAAATAGGCAGTAAGGACGCTTACTACCGCCTAAAAGCAAAATATTCCAACGTATGCTTGGTGCATTTATACTCCTTACAAGGCGCAATAGATAATATACCGTATAATCGGCTTTCCCGGGAGGTTAAGGCGGATTTAAAGAGTTTTAGCGATAGACTTAAGGGATAGGGCGAGTTATTTACTTTTTTATGGTGATGTTTGTTAAACGGTCTTTATACACAAAAAACAAGCCACAGCGTAACCATGGCTTGTTTATTTTTGCTTATCCAACTCTCAAACAGTTCTTGCACATAACAAGCATCCATTTATCAAGGTTGCCTTTTAGTTTGAAAACTTAGCCAACCTCGTTATAAGTAATTTCTACCATATCTCTCAGTACTTCGTCTTGGCTGGGGATGTAGAAACTGCCGTTTTTGCCGCTGTTTTCGTCTAACAGGGATTCAAAATGTCCGTCTTCGAAAATTCTGAAGTCTAAGTCTTCCATGCTTGCATTATCCAAAATGCTTGCAAAGGCTATAATTTGGTCTAAGTTTAAGTTGGTGCGCATAAACTTTGTAAAGGTTTCAAATAAAGCGGGTGCGGATTCTTTTGCGCCCATCTCTTTAATTTTTAGTGCCATTGCTTTTATAAACATTTGCTCGTGCTTTTGTCTTGTCATTTCGCCGTCGCTCATGTCGTATCTGTTTTGTAAAAACAATCTTACATCGTTACCTTTAAGTGTAACCGTTTCGCCCTTTTTGCCGATTTCGGGAACACTTTGGTCTAAGGTTACGGTTACGCCATTAAGTGCATCTCCTAATTTGGAAAGTCCGCCTAAATCTATGGACATATAATAATTGATGGGTATATTAAGCTTGCCGTCCGTCTCTAAAAATGCGGATGTTGCAGACATTGCGTTTTCCGCAGAGAATTTTTTAGGCCCACCGCCAAAAGCGTATGCCGCATTTAGCTTGGTGGTTATTGGGTCGTACCTTTTTCCCTCTGCATCAACATGATACACGTTAGAGCGAGTGTCTCTTGGTATGGACACAAAGGATATTTTGTTGGTGTCCGGATTAACGGAGGCTAACATTATCATATCGCTTCTCCAACCCATTTGCTGTTTTTCTCTTTCTGCATCCGAGTCTATGCCAAGCAGCAGTACGTTTATTACGTTTTCGTTTTTAGCGTAGTTTTTGCCATCAAAAGAAATTGTGGTTACGTCTGCGTTATCGTCGAAGTCCACGTGGTCGCTTGCTACCGGCTGTGCCGATGCCTCTTCTTCCGCCGAATCAAAAACCTCTAAGGGGTTATCTAAAATGCCTTCCACTCTGTTTTTAGCGTTTGCTACGACTACTCCTGCAAAAATACCCAGCGCAGCCAATACTACAACAAGTATAATAACTATTTTTTTACCTTTCAAATTAATTTCCTCCATAGATTTATATATAGATTTGTAAATGGATATGCTTAATCACATATTTACTTATTTTAAAGCATTTTTGGAGATTGTGGCTAAAAATTCATATATTATTTACATTATGGGGGTGGAGTGGGAAATAGGGGAGGAAAGCAAAAAATCGGAGTTGTGGTTATGCTCCGATTTTTTTACAATATCTCAACCTCTAAAAAAGCTCAAACCCCTCTACCTAGCCCACCAAAAAGCGCCTAAATTGTCAATGGAATAATAATCCGCAAAGGAGGTATCGTAGATATTTGCCTTGCCCTTAAGCTCCAACTTATCCTTAACAATTTGCAACCAAAAGCCGGTGTAGGAAATATCCCCTTGAATTATAAGCCCTGTTATAACCCCATCTCTAATTACCGCACGTTTGTAAATATTGTTGATTTTGTCTGTGTAAGTAATTACCTCGTCTCCCTCTTTAACGTCCGTTAAGCCTAAAGACAGGGTGTCTATGCCGTAAAAGTTTGCCGTGTTTTTAAATGTGTATTTATCCACATAGGTAAACGCCTTGCCTACCATATTGTTTGCGGCTACTCTGCCCATATTTACTGCGTTTGGCCATACCGCAGACAGTGCCGTAACATCTCCTGCCGCATATACGTCGGGTATGCTTGTTTGCATATGGTTATCCACCGCAACTCCGCACACAAGCTCTAAACCACTGCCTTCGAGAAACTTAATTTCCGCACACACACCGGCGGCTACTACGCAAGCATCACAATCAACAATACTGCCATCGTCCAACTTTAAACCGCAAATACAGCCGTTTTCGTCCATAAGTGCTTCCGTTACCTTAACATTTAATTTAAACTTAGCACCGTGCGCCTCAAATTCTTTTTGGTACCGTGCCGCCGCAATTTCGTCCGCTTGCAAGGGCATTATACGGTTGCTCATTTCTATAACGGTTACATCGATTTCCTTGCGCAACAACCCTACGGTAACGTCAAGCCCTACAAGCCCTCCGCCTACTACCGCTATTTTCTTTGTACCGTTTGCAATGCTGTCAAGTAGTAACTCCACATCGGATAAATTTCTAAAACCAAACACATTACGTGCCTCCCGTAAATTCTTAATGGGAGGAATAACATAAGCCGAGCCTGTGGCAATTAAAAGTTTGTCGTAGCTTACTTCCTTGCCACCGGCGGTTATGCACTTTTTGGAAAAATCCACGGCGGTAACCTCGCATCCCGACATACTTTCGATATTATATTCCTTCTCGAAATCTAAAGATATAAACCTAAGCATATCCGTACTGCGCTCCTCGCTTAGCTTTAAATGAAGCATACAACGGGAGTGAATATCCAAATCTTTGGAAATCATAACAATACTACCCTCGCTATCCTCGCCTCGTATGGTTTTAGCGGCGCTGATTGCGGCAGGACCGCTACCTATTATTACATACTTCATAAATTTATCCCCTTTCAATTATACTGAGACAACCGCTGGGGCATGCCTTTGCGCACGCCGGCGAAGGTTGATTAACACAAAAATCGCACTTTAAAATCTTGGTTTTTGTTTTTCTGTCCGCACGTAAATTTCCAAAAGGGCAACTCATAATGCACATATAGCAATGAGCGCAAGCGTTTTCGTTGTATAGCACCAACCCGTTTTCCGCATTTTTTTGAAGCGCACCGCTCATACAAGCGTTTACGCAAGCTGGGTCGTCGCAATGTCTGCATATTATGGGGGTGTTTGGCGTTTCGGATAAAAATCCGCCCGGCCTTGAAATACACAGACGAGGCTCCGCACCGCTACCCTCCAAATCTATGGAATAAACGTTTTTATCTTCATCGTGAGCAACCATACAGGCAATCTCGCAACTTTTGCATGCCATACATTTACTGCGGTCTATTTTAACACGTTTTTTAGCCATAACAAACACCTCAAAGTCCTAATGCAGAACGTTTTTGCGCTATAATATCCGCAAAAATATCTCCGGCTGTCTTGGGGTTTGTCTCCACAATAAGCTGTCCGCCTGTAAGCTCTAACATGGTTTTGCAAAACACATCTAATGCAAGACTGCTACCCGTAACAAAGGGGGGCAATCCCAGATGTAAGGGAAGTCCTAAAGCAAGTGCCCACGCACCGTCTGCTAAAGCCTGCTCTTCTAACCATTGGGGAGCGCTTAGCACTAAGGGTAGTTGTGGAATATCAATATTAAGAGCTTCCGCAAGTTCTGCCGCTACCATTTCCAGCCTGCCTATTGCAAGACACGGCCCAAAGTTTAGCACAGGGGGAATACCTAATTTTTCGCAAACCGCACGGAGTTTTGGCCCTGCAAGTTTAGCCGCCTCGGGAGACATCAGCCCCACATTTTCAAGACCGCCCGAGGAGCATCCGGCGGAAAGCACCAATATATCCTTTGCTATAAGCTCTTTTGTAAGCTCTACCGTGTGTACGTCGTGGCCTAAAGCGGTAAGGTTGGAGCAACCCACAATGCCTGCAATTCCGGGTATTGTGCCGTTTGCAATTAAATCTATAAGAGGTTGCCAGCTTCCACCTAAAAATGCCTTTAGAGAGCCTTCGGAAACGCCTGTTAAAGTGGTATCGTTACCGTGATCTTTAGGGAAGTCCACTTTAATTTCTTTTCTGCGTGTTTCAAAGGAGGTTGCCGCCTCCTCTAAGATTGTACTGTTAATATCCTCGTTGCCGTACTCGAAGGGCATTAGTTTTGCGTTTGCCTTTTTAGCAACGCTGTCCAAACAAATTTGAGGGATTTTAAGTTTGTCGCAAATGGGCTCAATTCCCGGTAAGGTACAGTTAAACTCGGATAGTACCATATCTATGCCGCCTGTGGAAAGCACCGCCTCGCTTGTGTAGTTGTTGCCTGCGTGCCCTGGGAAAATATCCTCAAAATGTGCGCCACGCAACTGTAAATCCTGCCCCACGCAAGTACAGCCCACCAACCTAAAGCCCTTTGCACCCACCTTTTTGGCAAGTTCCTTTGCCTTGTCTGTGCGCATAGCCTGTTGTAAATTAACAAACATAGAATGTTGATGCCCCGTTATCATAATGTTGATGTAATCTGCATCTACCACCCTAAGCCCTACGCTTGCAGGACGGATTTGCGGTTCTCCCAGCATTACATCGTTTAGCAGGTTTGTAAGCCCAAGCCCGTAAATGCCTGTGGAAATACCCAGTCTTAAGCATTGAAAATACATATCCACAGGGTCGGAGCTTAAATTGGTGGAGGTTTTAACAACTGCGTTAAATACCTCGCTTTTAGAACCGCCGGGTAGGAGTCCTAATGCCTTCCACTTTTCAAAACGTGGTTTGTAAGCAAATTTTTCCACTAATTCCATGGGTACATATTCGGGCTTATGAATATCGCTAAGCACGGTATCCGCTACTTTTTGGGCTTTCTCATAGTCGTCCGCACCTGTTATGTCCATTACTTCGCATAGGTGATTTAAAGCATTTTTACCGGGCAAATCCCCTTTTGCAAGGGCGGTTGCCTTTAAGTTTTTAGCCGTGTTTTCCACCACATGAATATAACAGCCACTACCTGCCGCCACACTTCTTAAAAAGTTTCGTGCCACAATTACGTCCGCATTTGCACCGCACACACCGTTTGGAGCGTCCGGAGTTATTCTGCAAGGGCCGTTAGAGCATAAGCGACAGCATACACCCTGCAAGCCGTAACCGCATTTGGTAAGCTGGCTTTCCAAACGATGATGAGAGGTCTTATAGTCAAACCCGGCAATAAATTCCCCAAGAGGCTTATCCGCACAGTTGCAAATAGATGAAATACATTGTTTATTGTTCATAAAAAACTTCTCCTTAATACTATTTAAAATTTAATGGTTAAATATATTTGCATATTACACGTTATATTATATCACTTTAAAAATGATTGTCAATTTCAAAATTAAGCTTTTATGCTATAAATTATATTTTAAGAGATGTAGCATTTTGTCAGAAGTTACGCGGTAACTTGTGGTATAAAATGAACATATAGCTACATAAACTCTGTTCGCAAAGCGAACAATATATATTAAGTTGCTATATTACATATGAAACCGTTTTTTAACTTCTGTTTTTATGTATCTTAGGGTAAACCGCAAAATACCAAGCACGGTAAGTGCAACTGCAACCATTGCCAAAAAAGTGGGAATAAGCAAATGGGTAATACCTGTAAAATAAAGCACTATTGGGATGCTCCCCAAAAAAACCAGTATTATGGCATAAATTAAGTTTTCCCGCCAATAAGACTTGTAGATGTAAGCATAAACATCCATATAAATGATGCCTATAATAATAATTACGGGTACAAAAAACTCAAAAGACCACCCAAGCCTGCCCCCGGCGTAATCTACAGCAATAAAAAGTCCGCTTAGGGCAAGTATTTGAAAAAGCACCTTTGCCCCCACATACATATCCGAAACTATGGTGTTTTTAACCAGCACCCAAGCGTAAATAATAGGCGCCGCCACCGCCAAAAACCAAGCAACACCGTTGTAAGTTACAATATTTATAAACACGCAAATGGCAATTACAATGCAGGTAACAATCATTAAAAGCTCGGTTACCACGTCCTTTCTGTTCAAATATTTTTTTTCGGTGATTTGTGGATACATCGTTTCCGCAGATGGCTCAAGTGTCAGCTCCTTTGTACATAAAGGGCAGTATCTTAAACATTTGTCCACAAATACGTTGCAATTTTCACAATAATTCATTAGTCCACTCATTTCCGGTTAATTCCACCTTTAAGTTATGCTCTTTGGAAAAGTGCATAAAAAAGTCTCGAATTATTTCCGTTTCTTTAATGCCACGGGCAAAGGTAATGCTAATTTTATCTTTATAAGAAACAAGCACGCAGTTTAGGGGATTAAGTGCGCTAACACCTAAGGTGTAGAACACTTTATCTATGCGGTCTGTCATTGCTTTTGGAAATCTTGCAATACGCAAATTGGAAAGCACGGTGGTGTACGAGCCTTCCCCGTAATTTTTATATGCCGTGGAAACCGCAATGTTTTTTACAAATAAAAATGTCATACGTATAAAGGGGTTTTTTTCAAATTTAACATTTTTGTTGATTTGTGCGGAAATCTCTTCCTTTTGCAACCCTGCCGTCATTTGCTTTGAAACATTTTGCAAAATATCGTCAAAGGTGGTAAGAGGCTCTACCTTAACACTTACATTTACGTAAGACATAAAATTACGTAGGGTATGGGAGGGAAACATACTGCGTAAATCTATGGGTACGGATATGGTTATAGGTGTTTTTTTGTTGTAATAATACTTTTGATTTTCGTAAATGCACTTAATTAAAAGGGCGGAAACATAGGTGGTTACCGTAACGTTTTTATTTTTTGCCACAGCCAAAAACTCTTTTAAGTCTATGAGGGCATGGGTGGCAAAAATAACGTTTTCCGCAAGGGGAGTGCCTAAAATATGGTAGGCTTTTTCCTGCATTAGTTTGTTGGACTCTCCCTTTGCATCATAATATTGAAGGTAGCTGTTTTCAAGCTCTTCTGCACTTACTTTGCCCTCTGCGTTTAGCACCAAGCCTTCGCTGTCCATATCGTTTCCGCACAGTTTAAAGTATTCGTACAGCATGGTTTTGAAAAACTCAATAGCCCCAACGCCGTCCGCCAAACCGTGAAAGCACTCCATAATAACGCTTTTTTTGTGGTAGGTAACATTAAATAAAAAGCCGTTGTTAATAAAATCTTTTAAACGTTTGCAGGGGTAGCTGTTGTCCTCTTTTACTATGGGCAGAGCATCGTTTTGCTCAAAATAATACCAAAACAAACCTCGTTTTAAGGTTACGGAAAAGGAGGGAAAGCGAGGCATAATTCTTACAAGCGCCTCTTGCAGGTTTTCTTTGTTTACTTCCTCAAACAAAATTACCGCAAGCCTAAAGGTTGCGTTGTTGTGCGTGTTAGATATTGAGGGGTACAGCTTTGCGGCGGTATCCAGTTTTAGCCAGCTTGCGTTGTCTTGCATAATCCCTCCTAATATATATTTATATTAATAATAACAAATTATACCTTTATTTTCAATTAAATATATTATTTTGGTTAGAATTGGTTGTTGTAATACAATAGATAGGTGACAAAATAAAAAGAAAATAGGATCCAATATG